>DATAKM010000108.1:0-41052 GCA_036261665.1 Chloroflexia bacterium | reverse complement strand
CCCGGCGCCTGAATACCCTGGACCGGACTACCCAGGTTATTTACTTCCTGCTGGGCTTGCTGGAAATCTTGCTGGCGCTGCGGTTTGTCTTCCGGATTATAAATTCCAATACCGCTAACGGGTTTGTGAACTTCATCTACAACCTGACGGCCCCATTCGTAGCGCCGTTTAATGGCATCTTTAACGACCAGGCCGTGACCAGGGGTAGTGTAGTGGAATTCTCCACCCTGATTGCGATGGCCATCTATGCCCTGATTGCCTGGGGTATTGTGAAACTGCTGAACGTCCTGCTCCGGCCTAATCCGAGCAGCCGCGAAGTTTTCACCAATACTCGCCGGATGTCCTAGCAGGGCAGCCACTTCGCCGGCCTGACGACTCTTCAGGCCACGAGCAGCGGCTAGAGAGATAAGCGCATTTTCCTGGCACTACCCGAAACAATTGAGCAATATGCCCCCTCTGATGAGAGCGGGGCATATTTGTTTTAGCCTGCCCGGTCTATATTACGGCTAAATTGCTTTTCTCGGCCTGGCATAGTCCCTTGAGCTGGCTTAAAGCTGGCAAATACAAGTAAAAACACTAAAAAGAGCATTGTCGCTGCTACTTTGCCGGACAATTCTTTGTAAAATAGAGTTGCCAGACAAAGTAGCAGCGCTTATAAGGGTATAAAATTAGCTGGCTATTACAAATATTCCCGTGCCTCACAGTCAGGGATGAAGGATGCTATGCGAAAATTCCTGGGCGCTCGGCAGAAGCTATATTACGGCTGGATAATGCTCTTTTCCCTTTCGGTTACGGAAACAGTCTCCTGGGGCATCTTATATTACACTTTCACGGTCTTTATCCAGCCGATGCAAAAGGAACTGGGCTGGTCCAGGGGAGAGTTGACGGTGGCCTTTTCGCTGGCCCTGCTCCTTTCCGGGCTGGCAGGTGTTCCGGTAGGGCGCTGGTTAGACGGGCACGGCACAAGAGCGTTGATGACCACCGGGTCGGTCCTGGCTACCCTGCTGGTGCTGGCCTGGTCCCGGGTGAATAGCCTGCCGCTTTTCTACCTTACCTGGATGGGTATCGGCCTGACTATGGCGGCTGTCCTTTACGACCCGGCCTTTGTGGTAGTGGCTACCTGGTTCAGGCGGCGCAGAGGTCGAGCGCTTACCGTGCTTACATTTGTGGCCGGGTTCGCCAGCGTCATTTTTATTCCGCTGGCTGAATGGCTGGTGCAGTTACAGGGCTGGCGGGGAGCGCTTCAGACCCTCGCTGTCATTTTAGGGTTGATTACCATTCCCCTGCACTCTCTGGTTTTAAGGCGGAAACCGGCCGATTTAGGTCTCCTGCCGGATGGATTTATCCCTGCCGCTGAAAGTGCCCAAAATGACCGAACCGTTACAAAAACTTCCTCCACCAGCAGTGAAACTATTCCGGAAGAGAGTTACAGCTTAAGGGAGGCCCTTCACAGCCCCGCTTTCTGGTGGTTGACCGTTTCTTTCACCCTCAACACCCTGGGGCAGGTGGCGGTAATGGTCCACCTCGTACCTTATCTCACCGATCACGGCTATAGCTCCGGGTTTGCCGCCTCTATGGCCGGGTTAATCGGGCTGCTGGCTCTACCCGGCAGACTGGTCTTTAATTTGCTGGCGGAACATCTGCCGCGTACCTTCTTAACCGCTTTGATTTTTTTGCTCCAATCCCTTTCGCTGGTGGTGTTACTGACCTTCCAGAATGTAACCGGTGTTTTTGTTTTTGTGGCTCTCTTTGGAGCCGGGTTTGGAGCAATCACTCCCCTTAGAGCCGGGCTGGTAGTAGGATTGTTTGGCCCCTCCTATTACGGCCGGATTAATAGCGTAATGGGTTTACTGGTAACTACAGCCAGGGGACTAGGCCCGGTAGGAGTAGGAGTAGCTTTTGATATAACGGGCAGCTATCCTCCCCTGTTCTGGCTGCTGGCGCTCATCTCGTTAGCCGCCGCCCTCACAATCACCCGGCTTCCAAAACCGCCCGCACCGGCTAACGTTGAAGAACCGGCCAGCAAAGCCGGTCAGATGGATTGATCAATTTCAGTGATCGTACAGGGAGTGTGAAAGGAGGTTCCTTTTTTGGGAGCCCCCTTTACTTATCTCCTGCTTAAAAAATCTCCGGGTAGAGTTTTACCAGCGCTTAAACTGAGAAAATAGGGCGTAAAGGCGAGTCGCTCCATACCTGTGGAGAATTATCACCGCAATTTTTGCGCTGTGTTGGCAGCTATAATCATTCTTTTCAGAGGCACTTTTCTGCATTATAATAGGCAGTATTGCCTCATTAGTTGTTGCAACATTTTTTCACTGATTTGCACCTGAAAGGATCACAACATGTTACGCCGCGTTGCGTCTTACTACCCTTTAGCCTTAACTTTGCTCTTTGGCCTGGTTTTAAGTTTATTCCCTACCAGTCCAGCCCTCGGTGATAATATTGGAGTCTGCCAGGGTACGGTAACTGGCGCTGCTACTGTCAAGCTAGGAGGGAGAGTGATTACTCCCTCCCAGGTTTTGCTCGCCAGTGGCAATCAACTCTGCTCTGACACCGATAGTGCTCTAAATCTCGTTTCCATGTCGCATACAATTGTAGTTAGTCCGAATGGTACACCCGCCCAGAATGGCACGGCACTATTAACAGCTATGGCTACTATTTCGAAGGCAGTACCTTCCGTTGATAATCCCTGGTTGCTAAAGCTAGAACCCGGTAATTACAACCTGGGCAACAAATCTCTGATCTTGCAACCCTTTGTTGACCTGGAAGGCAGTGGAGAAGATAATACCGTCATTTCCTCTACGGCTGGTACTTACAGTGATTTGCCGGATAACGGCGCTCTCGTTGTCGCCTCCAACACAGAAACCCGGTTTTTGAAAATAATCGACTCCGGGGCTGTTGTAAATAAGAGACAGATAGGTGTAGTCGTTCCGAGTGGCTACAGTAACGTACACTTAACTCACGTCACGATTACTGTCAGTAATCCCGAACCTCATAATGGCACCAGCTATGCACTTGTAAACTACGGCGCTACAATCCTCCAGAACAATACTATTTCTGTACTCTCCAGTATGTATAGCGGAGGTATATTTAACAGTGGCAGCCCAGCAAACCTGTTTATTCAGGACAGTACTATCACTACTAACGGCAGCACTACCAGTAACGGGATTGAAAATGATGATGGCACGGTCACTGTGCAGAACAGTAACCTTACAGCTTCAGGTGTTTCCAATAGTAGCTACGGCTTGGTTGTGTACGGTACAAACAATACAAGTTCAGTAACAATTCAAAATAGTACGGTATCCGCCTCCGGGGGAACTCCCACCTATGCCGTCTATAATCTAGCCGGGCCTGGACTTGTCCGGGCAGGCGCTTCCCAGTTATCAGGCAGCACCGGCGCTTCCTCCGGTCTGACCCTTTGCCCGTCTTCTTACAACGGAACTACTTTCCAGCCTCTAAACAGTGGCTGCCAGTAGCAGTTTATAAGCAACTCGATCATAAAAGCCCCGGTCGAGCAATTGACCGGGGCTTTGTTTGTTCGGGTGCGCGAGGGTTTAAGCGCAGCCGTAACTCAGGAGTATGAACGCGCTGTGGCATGTAGTCCTGCAAACTTTTAAAGGATTCAGCGTCCACATGCTGCAAAAAGCTTAACAGACAAATTTGAGAAATACCTTGCAGATTGATTGCAAGTAGCTTGCAAGCAGGCTCTGCTTTAATAAGATATGCTTTCCGGCACATTTTTTGCTGTTCAGTCTGGTGGTACTTTCTTTATATTCACTGGTATAATATAGTCACAAATCAAAACGCTCATTTGCATGAACTTAAGTCAGAAGGCCATAATAGCTCTCCTTTTTCTTTATCTCAAGAATATAGATAGGCTGTATGGCTTTTAGATTTATCTGCATAACTGGAAAGAAGTCACTTTATTGCGAGAGAGTAACAGTGAGAAGCCATCTGAAATAACCAAAATGGGTTTAGTGCTGGTAGTTGAAGATGACGAGTCTATTCATTCTCTCCTCGAAATAATCCTTATCGAAGATGGCTACAGGGTAAAAATTACCAGGAACGGACAGGAAGCTCTCGACTATCTGGCACAAACTGAGGAACAGCCGGTCCTGATACTGCTAGATTTAACCATGCCGGTAATGAATGGGCAGGAATTTCTGAAGAGGTTAAAACTGCGAGAGGATAAGCCAGGTATCCCGGTAATATTGATGACGGCGAGCCGCCAGAAACTAGCGGAGGAAGTAGAAGGCGCAATAGTAGACTATTTACCCAAGCCTTTTGAACTGGATGAACTTCTGGAGCGAGTAGAAAGATTCACCCGGCTACATAATGAAGCGGCGAGCGACTGAATAGAACGGATTTAAGTTTCAAATTTTTGGCTTGACTGTAGAGACCATTTCAACCAGGCAGTGGCCCTGAACAGATCTGTGATAAAAAGGAACGACAGAGTGATAAAGAGTAGTAAACTCAACTTGAAAGGAGAGTCTGAAGGGACCAGAGAGGTAGATCTCACCCATAGTCTACCTACCCTGTTACGTAGTGAAACTCTTCAAGAGGAAGTTTCACAGCAAAGTGATCCTGCCAGATGGTTAGAGTTGTCAGGTAGCCCCAAAAGCTTCCAAAAGTTCTCGGGAGAGGGGCTTGCTGTTACGACTTTCCGCTGGGTAGGTGGCCTCTATTTCCTGATCCTGGGAATCTCTTTGCTGCTGCTGCCTTATGGTAGCCTGGATACGTGGTTAGGCGAAAAATGGCTGGCCGGTCTTTTTATGATCCTGACCGGATTTGTCCTTCTATGGAGTGGAGTGCTAAACATCCCTCAGCGCCTGAATACTACTCTCGGTATTCTCCTGGCAGTGCCGCTCTTCTATGTTGCAGTGTTATATCTGCTATCCGGGTCATTTTCGCCGTCTGCTACCCTCGCTTTCTTCACCCTCGGCCTACTTTACGTCTCGTTTGCCGGGACAACGGCTAAGCCGGGAACGAAGCGGGCGGATCTGCTGGGCCTGATCCTGGGAGTAACTTTAATCGTACAGGGCCTCGATTTTTTATTTCACCAGGAGGCTGCCGCTTATATACCGCCTGGCTCGGTCCTTTCCTCGGCAGGGTTTGGTCTGCTCTTTCTGGCCAGCGGGTCTGGTGTGGTCCTTACTCAATGGTTCCCCCGCAGCTACCCGGCCCTGAAAAGGATTGTACACCTGGCAGGAGGTCTGACCATTTTAGGGCTCTGGATAACGATTTCAGCGAGAGTCGCGCCGGAGTATTATGTGCTGGGGGTAGCCGTAATGCTGCGAGGTATCGCTACGCTGTTCTTGCCGTGGTGGGGCGCACTAATTGATCGCTTTGATAGCCGGGCTTTCCGGCCAAGAGTGGCCCTCTCACTGGTCACGGTCGCGCTGGTACCGGTCCTGGTCGCCCTGCCCCTGGTGCTGGATGTTTTGAAGCAACATCCGGGGGACCAGGTTTTTGCCCGCCAGCTTGCTTTCGGAGTAACCCTTGTTATAGGACTGGTAGCCGGGGTAGCGGGCTGGTGGCTGGCCGGTCTGCTGACCGGCTCGCTCACCCGCCTGACACAGGGAGTGAACCGGATAGCGGCGGGAGAACGCGAGGTCAGCCTGGCACAACAAGGAACTACAGAGCTGGAAAACCTGAGCGCTGCGGTCGAAACGATGGCCAGCGCCCTGGATGCGCGTAGAGTAGAACGCGAGGCGCTGGTCACCCAGCTACAACAACAAAACCAGGCCTTACAGGAGATGAAATTAGCCCGTGAAGATTACTTCAGGGCCATTTCACATGACCTCCGTAATCCCTTAACCGGCATAACCGGTTTTGCCCAGCAACTCGCCAAAAAGCTCGCTCAACAGGATTTAGAAAAGGAAGCCGCCCTGGCTCAAACCGTTATCAGGCTCAGTAATCGCGTCAATATTATGCTGGAGGAACTGGCAGTAAGTCTCAAAAAAGAGACGGGACTTTTGCAGCTACAGCTTGAAATGGTTCAACTTGTTCCTTTTGCCTTTGAAATCAGCACGCTACTGGAGCAAGGCCAGCAGGCAGGCAGAATTCGGGTAGTCCAGGGCGAGAACCTGCCAGCAGTGTCCGCCGACCGCAGCTTTCTGGAACGCATTTTTACCAATCTGCTCAGTAACGCTCTGAAATATTCCCCGCCCGGCTCTCCGATCAATATAACTTTTGCCTGCGACGAGCGAGAAGTGGTGATAACTGTGACTGACCAGGGCCAGGGTATCGCGCCGGAAGAACAGGAAAGATTGTTTACGCGCTACTACCGCACGAAAAGCGCCACCGCAAACCAGGCCGGTCTGGGGCTAGGTCTTTATGTCACTCGCACTCTGGTGGAAGCGCACAACGGGAGAATCTGGGTGGACAGCCGCCCGGGAGCCGGTTCATCTTTTTGCTTTACCCTGCCGCTTCAGGCAGAAGCCGCCAGGCTAAAGGCAGAGCAGTAGCCTGCGCGTCCGGCAGGCTACTTCAAGCTTTGCCAGCTATAGAAAGCTCGGCTTCTATATTCCAGTAGTGGCAGTGACTCTGAAAACCCAGTTTCTGGTAGAGCTGAATAGCCGGAGTGTTAGCAGCGAAGACGTTCAGCACCACCTCATCACAGCCGAGAGCCAGCAGGTCGCTAACCAGTTGGCCGGTTAGCTGCTGGCTGTAGCCGCGCCGGCGGTGGTCCGGGTGAGTGAAGATGCCGCCCAGCACACTGATTCGATAGGCCGGGGCCAGGACGTGCGTCCCGCCAATAGCGGCCAGTTGTTGCCCATCGTACAGACCGTAATACAGACCGTGTTCCAGTTCATCAGGCCGGAAGACGTTTTCAGGAAATAGCCGGTAAAGTTCCAGCACTGCTTCCAGGTCGGACGGAGTAAGGCGGCGTATAGAACCGGCAGGTGAAACGGGCCGGAAAGTAGCAGGCCGGACATACATGCGGATCAGTTCCTGGGATGGCTCTACCGGGCGGTAGTATTTATCAAGGGCCGCCAGGTGAAGGGCCTGGGCTTGAATGGCTGTACGAGCGGGCAAATCCAGGCGAGCCAGAATGGCTTCGACCCCGGCTGAATCTCCGGCAGGAGAAAGCACCGTAAAAGCGGGATGGCGTAAGAGCAGGCAAGCTGCCGGGGGGCGTTCGGCATGGTAAGCAACCGCAACTTCTGTATACTGCCCAAAAGGCGGGGCAAGGTCGGCCAGGGCGAAACAGTTCCAGACCCGGTCCCGACTGAGTACCTCAGAAGCTTCCGCCTCCCCGGCGTTCAACACTACCCGCCAGTTATACTCCTGGCCGCTCAAATCAGCCATTGATTCGCTCGCTTTCACCCATTTTTGCGGTTCCTTTCCCCTTTGTGAAGATGTAGACAGCCCGATTATAACAGATTTGAGTCAGCCTCCCCGCACCTCTGGCAACCGCCTCCTTCCAGCCAGATAAATTTGAGATTTGAGCCAGAGGGGATAAGAAACGGCAAATTCCGGCCAAAGCCCGGTCGAGCAATTGACCGGGCCCTGGCCGGTTACGGGGTCAGGCTAAAAGGTTACTGGCAATTAGAGCCAAGAGTGGTAAAAGAAGCATTGTAGGAAGCGACACAGGTGGCATTGTTACCATTCAAAGTTCCGGTCGAACCGGCTAGCTCGGAGCCGCTGATTCGACTCGTGCCGGCACCGGCGAGACCGTAGCTTGAGACGCTGCCGGAAGAAGTCAGGAAGCTATTCTGAACAGTCAGCGTGCCGCCGTTAGTAGCGCCATAGGCGTTGGTGGCATTAGAAGCGGTCATAGTACTGTTTTGCACCGTCACCACGCCACTATTGAGGATATAGAGCCCGATGCTGATGGAACCGCCGTTTCCAGTCATGGTACTGTTTTGCACCGTACCCGTACCACCATAACTTAACATGCCAATATTATCAGGAGAGCCAGCGGAACCGGAGAGAGTGCTATCTTTGACTGTGAAGGTAGAGCCATTGATGGCAACAAGGCCAAAGGTATCACCGCTCCCGGAGTTGGTGGCGCTGGTAGTCAGATGAGTCAGTTTCACGTTAATAGCCTGGGCAGGCAGCAAGACCGCCGCGTTGCTGGTGTTGGTTACTTTCAGATTCCGAATCTCGCTGTTGGAAGCGGCCATCAGCGTAGCGGCAGTCGGAGGAAAGGCCCCGCTGGCAACAGTCGAGGAGATGGTAGTCGTATCCTCTCCGCTACCTTCGAGGTCTACATACGACTTCAAGGTCAGGGATTGGCTACCCAGGTCGTAGCTGCCGGGTTCAAGCTTGAGCAACCAGGGGTTCGAAGCGGAAGGGTTAGAGTTCGAGATGGTAGTCATAGCAGTCAACAGGGCCGTACCGTTCTCCGTAGGTGTGCCGTCAGGACTAACAATAATAGTATGCGAGAGGGAAACAAGGTTCAGGGAAGTTTCGCCGGTAGCGCAGGTTTGAGTGCCGCTAGCCAGCAAAATCTGGCTGGGCGTAATCACTCGCCCTCCCAGAGTAAGTTTAGTGGAAGAGGCGGTGTTGCCCTGGCAGGCTCCAATATTATCGCCAAGTACCGGACCAGTTGGAATAAGGCTCAAAACGAGGCCAAAGAGTACCGTTAAAGCCAGAGGGTAGTAAGACGCGGCGCGATGCAGCATACCGTGATCCTTTCTGGTGATGTTTAATTGTAAATTTGCGTAGATAGAGGTGGATTTTCTTATTATAATCAAAAAGGCCGGATAAAAATAGTAGGAGAAGAAGATTATAGGTGAACAAAAAAGTCTTCAGATGTAGAAATTCCGTGCTACAATAAACCGAGGTTTCTGTGAAAAATCAGCTTTAGCTTTAAGAAACGGACAAAATGAGTGATGGACAGAAATTAAAATAGAAAGGAATAAAAGATGAACCTGGAAGAATTGAGGGCCAGTCTGAGTGCTTCGAATCCACCGGCAGGCTTGCCGGTAAGCGTGGAGGCATTGTGGCAGGACGGCCGAGGAGATTGGGATGCGGCGCATAACCTGGTTCAGCAACACGAAGATCAACGCGACTGTAACCAGGTACATGCCTATCTGCACCGCAAAGAAGGCGACCTGGCTAACGCCGGGTACTGGTATCGCCGGGTAGGTAGTCCGGTCTATGCCGGAAGCCTGGAAGAGGAGTGGGCCGAACTGGTTACCACCCTTTTGAAAAACGCGCCCACTCGCGCCTGAAGCCGCTATAAACGGCAAGCGACCGGACATACGGTATCAGGTCGCTTCCAATCAAACCACAGGCGAAGCAGGGTTGAATTTGTAATAGAGTAGAATCAGTCATTCCCACCGGCAATACTGAAGTAAACCTTCCGGGACTACTTCAATAATGCCGGTCAGCTTATGGCTAAAGCGTGTGCGAGTGGCCTTCAACGTAGCGGTGGGGCCGGATAATTATATTGTTACTGTTGTTGCCCTGATAGTGAGGCCGCCGTACCACGAAATTTTTACCCCCGGCAGCGCTCTTGTACTCGTTTATCGAAACCGGTTGCTCGGCTGAGAACATGCGCTCGGCCTCGCTGAGCTGGCCCGGAGAGCGCCGGTCGTACTCGTCCAGCCAGATACGAAAACCTTCCCAACGCTGGTCCGCTCGCAAACAGGCGAAAATATCGCTCAGGGCCGAAGAGGCCATAATTTCGGCTTCCTCATCCCCGGGCAGGCTATCGAAATAAAGTTCAAAAAGGACCAGGCGAGGGCTACGGCGACCGCCGGGTAGTTCCAAGAATTCGCGGGCCTGGTTGTAGGAGCGCGTACCGGGCTGCAACACTTCTATGAAACCGAGCGGTTCCAGTTCGCTTGCCGGGAGCGGGGTATTGTAGACCACCGCTTCCAGGCCATAACCCGGTTCAGGCAGTCTTAATTCCACTTTACCCGGCGCTACTCTCCGCACCACCAGTCCGATACGCCCATTATGCAACTGATGAGGCGCTCGAACTACCGTCCCCACTCTAAAAAGCTCTGTTGTCATCAAAGTTATCCGGTTCTTCTGCTAGAAGAGGTTTTAAAACACGAAAAGAGGGCGATAGCGCAGGCTATTCCCTCAGTCGTGCCGTATTTCTTTTAGAGAAAAGTTGGACTACTCAGCTTCGGTAGAAGCGAAAGCGTTGTTCAACTTCTTCATCAGGCGCGACTTGCGGCGGGCCGCCTGATTCTTGTGAATAATGCCCTTCTGCGCGGCTTTGTCGAGCTTGCTGACAGCCATGCGCACGGCTTCAACCGAGTTTTCCTGGTCGTGGGTGCCGATAGTGCTGACGGCGCTTTTCACGTAAGTTTTGAGCGAACTGCGCACCGGACGGTTGCGGGCAGTTTTACGAACGTCCTGTCGAATGGACTTGATGGCAGACTTTACATTAGCCAACCGAAGTAACCTCCTGAGTTAAAAACAATTTGATCTATTCCTTTACACGGAGGCATATTATAACAAATTGAACCTCAAAAGGCAAATCCACTTTAAGTCATGTTGCTGTAATAATCTCCTGCTAAACTTTATCCTGTTCTTAAGGATGTTTATTGAACTGTTACAAACCTGACCTTTAGTCTTATTGACAGGCTTAAATAACGGTGTTACAACATATAACAGTGTTACAAGTTGAAACATTGTTACAATCATTCAGCGAAACTGAACCAGGTCAAGCGCCTTACAATGAAGTAAGGGGTGGAGGATTGATGGAGCACTGTCATTCGTTAAGCAGAAGAGAGCGAGAGAGGCAGGAATTACGCCGGGCCATTCTGGATACCGCCCGCGAGATCGCTTCCAGCGAAGGTTGGGAGGCCGTCACTATCCGGCGCATTTCGGGGGCAATCGAGTACGGCGCGCCTGCTATTTACGCCCTTTTTGAAAATAAAGAAGCCATTTTGAATGAGCTGGTGCGGGATGGTTTTCAGCGGTTGCTGGAAGCGCTGCGAGAGGCGGAACAGTACGAAATGGAGCCCGAAGCGCGCCTGCTGGCCCTGGGGCGAGCTTACTGGGAGTTTGCCGAGCGCTGCCCGCGCATCTATAAAGCCATGCATGGCCTGGATGGTGTGCCTTTCGGAGATGGCTACAAACCGGACGAAATTTACGAGCTTAAAGGGTTGATGGCCAAAAGCTTGAAACAAATCTTTCCGGAAAAGCATCTGACTCCTCAAGAACTGGATGATATGGTGCAGCTTATGAGAGCGACCCTGATAGGTTTGGTTTCAGTAACAATGGCGAACCGCCTGGAGGGCGGGCGCGAACGGGCGCAGGCCTTGCTGGAGCGGGCACTTAAAGATTACCTGACGGCCTGGCGAGTCATGTAATTTACTTTGTGGTCAACAGGTTGAGTAGACCTGATAAAGAGGATATGAGGGCAAAGCTAAGCCTCGTTGGCTTTGCATTTTTAGAGCTGTCTTACAGGGGGAAACCTTCCTCATGAAAATACCCTATAAATACGCGGTGGCTCTGACAGCCTCGCTGGGCCTGTTTATGGCCGTTCTGGACAACACCATTGTAAATGTTGCCCTGACGCCCATGGCCAGGGCCTTCAATACGGACCTGAACGCAGTACAATGGGTTATTACAGCTTATTTCCTGGCGCAAGCAGCCGTTATTCCCGCCGCCGGTTATCTCTCGACCCGGCTCGGCATCAAAAACGTCTTTATCGTCTGCCTGGCCTTCTTTACGATTGGCTCGCTCTTTTGCGGTTTGAGCGATATCGTACAGGATGGCACAGGACATCCCTATATCGCCCTGCTGGTTTTCTTCCGGGTGCTACAGGGGATTGGCGGCGGAGCGCTCTTCCCGCTGGCTACGGCGATTGCCTTCAGCGCCTTCCCGCCCGCTGAGAGAGCCAGTTCTTCGGCTATCGTGGCGATCCCGGTGCTGATGGCTCCCTCCTTTGGCCCGACCATCGGCGGTCTGTTGATTGATAGCGTGGGCTGGCAGTGGATCTTCTTCATCAATGTACCGGTAGGGATGGTTGCCATCTACCTGATGTGGCGCATTTACAGGCCGGAAACCGAGAACCGGCCCGTAGGACAAAGCCGTTTCGATTTTACGGGCCTGGTGCTCTCGATGCTCGGCATCGTGGCGGTGGTCTACGGCTTTACGGTAGTCAGCCAGCGCAATCCTGATTCGGTAACGGCCACCAACCCGACCGGCGATATTTACGGCTGGGGTTACTGGGTAGTCTGGGCCTGGGTAGGGGCAGGCGTGGCGCTGTTGCTCGCTTTCGTAATCTACGAATTACGGACCAAAGACCCGGTAGTGGATTTGCGGCTCTTCCGGGAGCGCGAGTTTACCAGTTCCAGCATTATGACCTGGGCTTTGCGGGCCTTTATTTTCGGCTCGTTCTTCCTTATCCCGGTCTTCCTGGAAAACATTCGCAACCCGCACCTGAGCGCGACAGTAGCCGGGTTGGCTACTATGCCGATGGGGCTCGCTTCGGCGGTGGCTATTGGTCTGACCGGGCGCAAACTCTACGCCCTGATGGGGCCGCGCTACCTGGTGCTGGTCGGCATGCTCTTCCTGGCAGGCAGTAACGTGCTGCTACTGGGCATCAACAACGATACGGACGGCTGGAGCCTGATCCCGGCCATGATTCTACGCGGTATCGGCTTCGGTATGACCGGTATTCCGCTGCAAACCCTGGCACTCGAAAAGCTGAAAGGCGCGGCTCTGCCCAAAGCCAGTTCGCTCTACAACGCTTCGGCCCAGATCTTTAGCTCAATTGGCGTGGCGGTGCTGACCACCTTCTTCGTGCAGCAGACCACCCTGCACCGGCCAGCCACGGCGGAGATCAACCAGACCGTCCAGCAGGTCCAGCAGCAGTTAGTGCCGGGCTTCCTGGCGCAGCATCCCGGCCTGACCCCGGCGACTATCCAGTCTTCACCGGCCTTCCCTCAGTTGCAGCAGCAGGTCCAGAACGAGGTGGCTGCCCGAATTACGGCCCAGGCGGGTGTTCCGGCCATCACCGATGTTTTCATGGTGGTGACCATAGCGATGGTGGTGCTGGTCTTCCTCTCCTTCATTCTGCCGGACAAAAGCAGCACGGCGGAGGCTACCGAGGGCGAAAAACAGCCTGCCGGCATCGGCATGGAGTAGCGATACTTCAGTAACTTTTGTACAAAAAAAGGCCGTCCGAAATCTCGGGCGGCCTTTTTAATCTTCATAAAATGATGGGCTTTTACGAACTGGCAATCATCAACAGCGCAGCTACGGCTTCATCCGGGTAACGAACTTACAATCCTGCTTATTCGTCTAAAACAGAAAAGTTATGATTAACCGCCCGCTCCTGCCGCCTTATAAAATAGCTACCGCAAGCGGAACAGATAGATGAATTAAGCCTGGCTCTGATTACGGCCCCGCAGTGCGGGCAATCCTGGTAACCCGCCTCGAATAAGGACTGGATAAATGTGTTTAACCTTTGCCGCAATAAAAAAATAACGAGGCCAAGCAACCCCGCAATGATAACCCACACCATTATGATTCCTCCTCTTGCGCGCCTTCCCTCCGGTGGCCTAAAATTACTGCATTGTCACTATAGTACCTTATAGTAATTAACAATCACCATATACTTTTGGTTAGATCTAAAGTTTAGGTTGCACTCTTTTTTTGGAGAAAAAGATAGAAATCGTATAGTAACGGTCAGGCGGGAAAGCGGAAGAAAACCAAACCTAATTATGAAAGGCTCTCTACTCGATAGTAAAGTCCGGCCTTGACTGGTCTTAAAATAGTAGATAGACTGCCTTTACTGTTTATCGGCAATGCTAAATTTAGGGAGAACAAAAAGTGCTTGAGAATAAGCCTGATCCTATAAAATTTATGGAAGGTAAGAAGATTTACCTGCGCCCTTACGAGCCGGAAGATAGCGAACTACTCTACCGCTCTACCTATAACCCGGAGGCCATGCGTTTTACCGGGACTCAAAAGCTCTTTTCACGCTCAGCCATAGAGCTCTATCTAGGCAGGATCGCCGACGATGATAGCCGGGTGGATATGATTATTGCCCGCCAGGATAATGACCAGGCAGTGGGCGAAGTAGTGCTTAACTCGATTGACCGGATTAACCGCAGCGCCAATATCAGAATCTGGCTGTTTAGCCCTGAAGACTACAATATGGGCTACGGTAGCGAAGCGATGCTACTGATGATGCGGCACGGGTTTGGCAGGTTGAACCTGCACCGGATAGAACTGGGCGTTTTTGCCTTTAATGACCGGGCAGCCCATGTTTATGAGAAGTTGGGCTTCCGAAAAGAAGGCGTAGTACGAGATTACCTCTACTACGATAATGCCTATCATGACCAGATTATCATGGGCATCCTGGAAGATGAATTCAGGACTCTATACCTTCAAGAGAACCCCAAATTCTAACGCCAGTTCCAGGCAATTCAAAAACCCCGGTAAAAATAGATTTGAATTGCCTGGAATTCTTAAATGAGATAAGGTAAAGCCAGGATACAACTTTTCTCAGTGTTACTTCAAATTCTAGTTTTCCTGCATCTCTCTCAGCTTCCGTTGAGTTTTTGGTCCAAAAGCGTAATGATCAATTGAATTTGCTATGCGCCATGCATCATCCCATTGATTGGCTTTAGCTCGTAATATCGCTACTCGGTGTAAAATACCACCCCTAGCAGATTTAGGAAGATCAATAGAGTTTATTACTTGTTCCAACCTAACTAAGTTTAGTGTAGCCTCAGTTATATTTTCTTCATCTATTAGATGTTGAACGGTACTTATTAAATCTTTTGCTTTCTGTAGAATAATTTCCTGGGAATTGTTCAACATAGCTACTGCTCCAACTTGCAAAGCCAACTCTATCTTGAAATAAGGTAACGCATCAAGCCAGCCTCTGGTATAACTCGGCAATTTTACGCAGGACATAATCCGCCGCGTGTTTAAAATCATCCTCAGTTTTAGCGAGTGCCTCCTGAATATTGACCTGTACTAATTGCTCAGGGGTTAATTTGAGACTGATAGCAATTGCTTCAAGTTTCTGCCACTGCTCATCGGATAACGAGATAGTTGTTGTCATTACTCAGTCCTTTTAACTACCAGAGGCCCACCACGCTTATATGCCTGAAGGTTTAGACAATCCTAAAGCTTTCTTTATTATATTAAACCAGTAAGCATTGGCGGAGCAAATAAACCTCTTATACTCAATTAGTTAGAGTATAAGAGGCAACTACTTCACCGGAGTAGCGGTGAAGTTGCTGATACCGTAGCAGAGCTTGCGCGGGTCGCTGTCCTGGCCTTTGGTGTAGGTGGCCGGGATGACGGGCTGCTCGAAGGTGAACATGGTCAGAATATTGTTGCCGGGTTTTAGCTCAAGCTCCAGTTTGAACTTTTGCCGGTTGAAGGGCTGGCCCGGCATGCTGGCGGGCAGTTTGTAATTCGCCACGTCGCTTTCGTAGTTGAGGGTCAGGCGCAGGTTGCGCGGCACGGCGTAGCTGAAGGCGTTGAACTCAATCTGCACCTTCTCCGGTTTATCGGTCAGGTTCTCCAGGTAAATCTCGGCGGATTGGCCGAACTGTCCCCAGCGCCATGTCTGGCCGTCTTTGGTGTCCGGCTTGAACCAGCCCTGCCCCACGTCGGTCAGAACCGGGGGGTAGCTGGCAGGCGGAGGCGGCACCTTATAAGCCGTAATGATATTGTCCTGGTAAACCGGGGTCGGGTTGGGGCCGAGAGCTCGCTGCAAAAAGCTGGTTACGTTGTCCTTCTCAGAAGGGTCAATCGCCTGGGGGTAGACCACGATATAGCGAATATTGTAATAGCCGAAGAGCGCTGGACTCATGGCCGGGAAAGCAGGCCGCGGCAGGAAATCGCTGGTAGTGGGCGGTATAGCCGTATCGTTTAGCAGCGCCTCGGGGAAGAAGGGCGAATGGCTTAAAAAGTCGGTCGGGCTGAGGCGTTTATGGTCGCGGGCCAGTTGCCCGCCCAGCAACTTTTTATGATGAATGGTCTGGTAGTACATGCGAGTATGCTCCAGGCCGCCATCCTGCACGTAAGAAGGCACTTCCAGGATAGCATATTCGGCTTTGTCATTGGCCAGGGTGGTGCGGTAGAAGTCCGGCACCGGGTCAATGCCCATCGCAATCTGCAAAGGGGCAAACTCCAGAGCGATAATCACCAGCACCGCCGCGCTGAAGAGCGTCACAGGCTTTAACTGCCGGCGCAGCAGCGGAAGCGGGCTTTGCCACTTACGAGCAATCCACTCACATAACCAGCGCGTTCCCAGGCTGGCAAGAGCGGCAATCGCCAGGATGTAGGTTACACTGAAATTGCTGGGGTCGCGGCTGATATTGAGGCCCGGCACATTGTAGAGATACCAGTAGGGCAGCTTGAACCAGTCGAGGGTCTGGCCGTTAAAGTGCAACACCGGACCCAGCGCCAGGATCGCGAAAACAACAGCTACCCACAGCCACAGACCGAAGCGAATTTTCTTGAACCGGATACCGGCGATGATAGCCAGCAGCGCCAGTCCCAGCGGCAGGTAGCCCGGGTTAAAAGAACCGTCCACCCCGCTCGGATTGTAGCCAGAGTACAGCCCGACCGGAAAGGCCGCTTTGACCAGCCCGCCATAGAGCAGGTTATGGGCGTTCGGGATGATAAAGCCGAGCAAATCTACCGAGCGGATGATGGTCTGGGATTGGCTTGGCACGTACCAGAGGCGGTTATTGGCCTGCCCGAGCATATTGACCAGGAGCGGACTGACCAGGCCCAACCAGACCAGACCGATAGCGGCGGCCTTGCCGAAAATCAGGCCGCAAGCCTGCCAGCTTTTAGCCCTGACTACCATATAAAAGAGAGTGGCAATAACGGTCAGGATAACCAGTTGCAGAGTGTAATACCATTCGGTCAGCGAGCAGGCCAGCAGGCAGGCCAGGGCCAGCCCGGTAAAGAGCCACTGTTTGCGTCCCACAGCGGAATCAAAGGCCTTTAGCAGACACCATACATAGAGTGGCACCCACTGCACCGAGAGCAGGTTAATCTGGCCGCTCTGCATGTAATCCCACTGCCAGGGGTTGCACCAGACGAAGATTAAAGCCCCGGCCCATGCGGTGATCACATGCTGGCTGATGTAGAGAAAGAGGCGGTAAGCCCCCCAGGTGGAAAGCGTGAGAGCCAGCAGAATAACAAGGTTGACCCCCAGCAATTGCCCGAAGACCAGTTGCAGAAAGACCGCCTGCAAACTGACCAGCGGCTGAAAACTGTGCAGGTAAAGGCCAATCCCGCTCGGATAATAAACGTAATCGGTGAAGTAGGGATTGACATGGCGCTCGAAGAGGTTGTGTTTCCACTGCCAGTAGTTCCAGAGATTTTCGTAAATGTCCGAGCCATCATTCGGAATTTTGTCGAACATCCCGGCTGCCAGGGTACGAGCAAAAAACAAAGTCACCAGCAGCGCCAGGCCAAACTCAACCGGCACGCGCCTGTACCAGGCACGCGCTTCCTTCTCAGCTAAAGGCTGAGAGGGTTGAGTTGCGCTAGTTTCTTGCTCGATCAAGTTCAATTTCTCCTAAACAGCTTTTATCGTGGCCTTTTCTGCGGCGCTATTTCGGACAGCCTCTCCGGCTCTATGATTTGCCAGCAGCCGGGCCTGAGAGGTAGTGCGCCCGGTAACTTCCAGGGGAGGCGCTCCAGGCTATCGCACTTCCAGCGGAGCGGATTTTGTACCTTTTTTACCGCCCCAGACTACCAACCCTGCTACCAGATTTACCAGGTTTAGCATCAGTATATAAGTTGAAAGCCCAATGGCCTGCTCTTTGGCGTAGCCCAGTTTGGTTAGAATACCAACCAGGGCCAGGTCACGCGCTCCGATACCGCCAACTGATACAGGTATCAGGCTGACCACCGTCGCCATACTGCTGGAAGCAATCAATTCCATAAAGCCCAGGTGCATCCCGAGAGCCAGGGCCAGCAGCCAGACCCGGAACAGCACGATAGCCGTTCCCAGCACGGTCTGGACAAAGACCGGCACAAAATTGACCGGACCGAGGCGCTTTTCCGCCTCGGCTTCTTCCCGCGCCAGGTTCTCTTCCCCTAACTGGCGGGCTTTCTTGCGTAGAAATAACTTCAGAGCAAAACCGAGCAGGCGATTGCGCAGGCCCGGCACGGAAAGCACCACCAGACCGGCGATTACGCCTACCGCCAGGGCCAGCAGGGCCGGCAGAATACTGACGAAATCAGCCCCCAGCACCAGCAGCCCGGTAGCCGCCAGCAGCACCAGCGCGGCAATATCAAAAAGACGATCCAGGATATTGGAAACCAGTCCCAGGCCGAGCGAATAGCCCTGCGCCTGCAAATGCCAGGCCTTAATGAAATCTCCGGCCTGACCGGGAGTAAAACTGGCAGCGGAAACGCCCAGGGAGTAATAGCGGTAAGCCTGCCCGAAACTGATGTTTATTCCCAGGTCTTTCAGGATAGTTTGCCAGCGCCATGCCTTAATGGCAATCATGGGAAAGACCAGTACAATTGCAAAGGCCACCAACCAGAGGTTGGAGGTGCGAATTTCCTGCCAGAGCCTGCCAAAATCCAGGTTTAAGCGCAGCAAAAAAAAGACCAGCAGGGCCGTACCGCCCAGGCGAACAGCCCAGCGAATGATGAGCTTCTTTTTCTGACCGGCGGCGTTGGGAGTTGACGAAAGGGTTGACGAAGAGAGGGAAGCTTCAGTTCTTTCAGGCAAAACTGGCAGGTAACTCCTTTATTTCTAGCAAGAATCCGGGATTCCGGAAAGAACAGGACATAAAAAGACCGGGCATATTATGCCCCACCTGCCTCTGAACGTCAAGCCAGGGTTTAATAAGGGCAGGGTAAATGTGATATACTGCGGCGTGAGTATATAAGCAAGGTTAGTCCAGGCCCATACTTTTTAGCAAGTCTTAAAATCAAAAATATAAGTAACTATTCACATGGTATTGTCATTCTGAGGCCGCAGCCGAAGAATCTCGCGCCGTTGGCGTAAAGGTAATTTTGAATCAGGAGATTCTTCGGGCCTTAGAACCGGATAATCTATAATTGGGTGGTAATGGCGGCCCTCAGAATGACATGGGCCAAACAGCTACAAATATAAAAACTTTAGAAAGGAAATAGCTCTACTATGCGCCAGAGCCATAGCTTTGGACAGACGTTGCGAGAAGCGCCGGGCGAAGCTGAAATTATCAGCCACCAGTTATTATTACGGGCCGGGTACATCCGGCAGGTAGGTTCCGGCCTCTTTTCGTATCTGCCGCTGGCCTACCGCTCTATTAAAAAAATTGAAAATATCCTGCGCGAGGAAATGGACGCCATCGGCGGGCAAGAAATCTTGATGCCTGTAGTCCACCCCGCCGACCTCTGGAAAGAAACGGGCCGCTGGTTTGAAATCGGCTCGGAACTGGCGCGTTTCAATGATATGGGCGGGCGCGATATGGTGCTAGCCATGACCCACGAGGAAACGATTGGCGACCTGGCCCGCAAGGAAATTCGCTCCTACCGCCAGATGCCCCAGTTGATTTACCATATCCAGACCAAGTTCCGGGACGAGCCGCGTCCCCGCGCCGGGTTGATTCGGACCCGCGAATTTACCATGAAAGACAGCTACAGCCTCGATACCGATTACGAGGGGCTGGACCGCCAGTACCGCAACCACTACCAGGCTTACTTCAATATCTTTAACCGGGTGGGCCTGCCCGTGATTGCCGTCAAAAGCGATGTGGGTATGATGGGCGGTTCGCTGGCCCACGAATATATGTACCTGACGCCCATCGGCGAGGATACCCTGATCGTGTGCGATCACTGCGGCTACAGTTCAAACCGGCAGGTAGCGGTCTTCCGCAAGCCCCAACCGGAGCAGGAAGAAGCTTTGCCGGTCGAGAAAGTAGAGACTCCCGGGACAAAGACGATTGAAGACCTGGCCAATTACCTGAACATTCCAAAAGCGCGCACCGGCAAAGCTGTTTTCCTGACCGCCACTTTTGTGAAGCCGGACGAGGAAAACAAGACCGAGGTACGCTACGAACGACTTGTGCTGGCGATTGTGCGCGGAGACATGGAAGCCAACGAAACCAAGATTTCTAACGCCATCAAATCGGTGGAGTTACGCGCGGCCCGGCCCGAGGAGATTCTGGCGGCAGGCGCGGTACCGGGGTACGCCAGCGCCACGGGCGTAGATGCCCTGGTGGTAGTGGACGACCTTGTAGAAAAATCCTTCAACCTGGTAGTGGGCGCGAACGAGGAAGGTTATCACCTCAAGAACGTCAATTACGGGCGCGATTATACGGCGGACGTGGTAGCGGACATCGTGGCGGCCAACGGCGGCGAAGCCTGTATCCGCTGCGGCGAACCGCTCTATGCTTCCCGCGGCGTGGAAGTGGGTAATATCTTCAAGTTAGGAACCAAGTACAGCGAAGCTTTCCACGCTTACTTCCTGGATAAGGACGGGCAATCAAAGCCGGTTATCATGGGTTCCTACGGCATCGGCAGCGGGCGTTTGCTGGCCTGCCTGGCCGAAGAGTTTCACGATAACGCCGGGTTGATCTGGCCGGTAGCGGTGGCGCCTTATCAGGTCCATCTCGTCATGCTCACCAGCAACAATCCGGTGGTAAGCGAGACAGCCGAGCGCCTCTACCGTGAGTTGCAGGCGGCAGGGCTGGAAGTCTTGTTTGACGACCGGGCGGAAGCCACCCCCGGCGTAAAATTCGCCGACTCGGACCTGCTCGGTATGCCGCTGCGCATGGTGGTAAGCGACCGCTCTCTCAAAAACAATTCGATTGAGTTCAAGCTGCGCAAAAGCCCCGACCGCGAGAGCATACCGGTGGAAGAGAGTGTAGCCCGCGCTCGCCAGGTAATTGACGAGCTTTTCGCCGAGCTGAAGGCCCGCGTGATAGAAGTACCCTACACCGAATCCTGATAGAAATCGGCTAATGTAGCACATTAAAAGGGCTTTCCGGCATTGCGAGTGCTGGAAAGCCCTTTTTCTTTATGTCAACTAAAAACTACACTGAATACTCTATACTCTTTTGAAGCTGCTACACTGGATTGTATTATTAAGGTTGTTGTTACCATTGGAAATTTGTAAAACCGGGCCAAGGCTTGATTGCACATTCAAACCTTTCAGGGTGCCGCTCCCGGCCAGTTGCAAGGGATTGGCAACCGAGCCTGTTATCAGAACGCGATTGGCGCAATCACCCAGAATTCGAACATTGGCCGGAATGGCAAGCTGACCGGCCAGGTTGATGGTGTTGTTTGAACCGGGCGGGTCAAGCGGCAGGGCAAAGGTAATTTCGCCTCCTCCCAACGTTTGTGCATTGATTATAGCTTGCCTGAGACCTACAGGCGTGGGAGAGGGGTTAAGGCTATCAGCGGTGGTGGTTACGGTAAGGGAATCAGCCGCAACATCATTAAGAAAACTTACATATGAAAGGTTGATTTTTGCCATAGCCGAACTGGTATCGTCCCCCAAAAAGATCAAATTTGGAGTGCTATAAGGAATGGTATTAGAGCTTGCGGTATAATCGCGCAAGGGGCCGGTCAGGACTTGAACACCGTCCTTGAAAAGGAAGTAGTTACTTCCCAGTATATGCAATTCATAGTCTGATAGTTTGGAACTATTGTCAATGGTAGTACCTTCGGCCTGGGTAAATAGATTGCCGTTGGGTGGTTGTTGCGCGCCGCCTTCCTGCGCCCAGACCCGGTTAGTCCAGAAGCCCAGTTCAATCCCCAGTTTGTCAGAGGTGATGGCAATTATGCTAAAGCCGGCCCGGTCGTCTTTACCGTCGCCGTTGCGGTCGCTATTGGGGCCAGAGTGATCTTCGCTGACCACCTGCACTCCGAATCTGATACGAAATCCGGTAGTGCGGTCCAGTACCAACGGTGAATTGGAGAAATACCCGGCGGAGTCACCTTTCGCAAACGTTGAGTCTAGGGTAGTGACATTATTAGCAAAGGTCTGGACGGCGGAAGCGCTTAAGAGTGGTTTAGTGACATAAGCGAATTTCTGGGTATCGGGCGTCCCACCCTTCGTACCGTCGTAAAGGGAATAGTAGACGCTAGCTACAGCGGCTGTCACACCTGCGCGGGTTGAGGTATTGGTTACACCGCCCGGCAGGGCAGCGCTGGCGGAATTAAAGCTTATAAACAGCGGAATAGCCAGCAAGGCGCAAAAGAAAAGGCGCAGGAATAACCTTCCGGGGCCTTTTTTGCCAGAGTTACGCGAAACTTTCGACGTGGGCATGGCAGTATTAATTCTCCAGCTAATTCTATGAAGCTAATGATTCAGGCTTAGAAGGTATGGATTGGGTTTGCGCGAGTTCGGTCTGGGAGTTGCCGGTTGTTTGAGAAGCGGTATTGCGCCGGGATATTGCCACGAAGTAGAAGAGCAGCACGCCATAAAGGGCGATTGCCGAAATGCTTAACCCGGTCTTCAAAATACCCTCGGCGTTAGCCAGCAACCCGTTCCAGTTAAAAATATTGTCACCTATGCGTCCGGTCTGGTCAGTATAGCGCGAAACGAGCAGTTCAAGCAAGGCTATCAGGCTATAAAGGCTCCAGATGATGCCAATCAGGCGTTGTTCGCGTTTAGACTGGCGCAGGTAAGCATAACCCGCCGCCAGCGCCAGGAAAGGCAGGGCGTAATAGAGGTAGCGTTCGTGCATTTTGATGGCAAAGGTAAAGAAAGTTACTACCGCAAGGGCTGCTCCGGTAGCGACTACCTGGGGTTCACCGCGCCGCTGGATAAGATAAATAGCGATTAGCAGAAGGGTTAACCCCAGCACGGCAAAACCGAAGACCGCTACCCACCCGGCAGGATCAACTTCATAATTGAAAAGGTGCGGGAAATTATAGGCTTTAACCTTGCTATCGCCGCTACCGCCCGCAAGCTGATCCTGAAAGAGATAGTCCTTGAACTGGCCCAGGCTAAAGCCGAAAACAGGCAGGGCCAGGGCCGCGCAGACTGCCAAACTGATCGCCAGGTTCAAAAGAGTCTTGCGCCACCCGGCCTTTAACAACAGCACCAGGGCCAGGAGTGGCGCGACAAAGATGGCCTGCGGCTTGAAAATCAGGCTCAAGCCTAACAGGATCGCTCCGCCGGTATAATGTTTTTGATAAAGCAGGTAGAAAGTGCCGAGCAGCAGGAAGGCGGCGATAGCATCAGACTGACCCCAGACTGCCGGGTTGTAAAGAGTAGCCAGGTTGAGGCCGAACATCAGCAAAACCGGTACAACAATCCGGGCGTTCTTTGCAACGCTCGCTTTAGCGAATAACTGGCGCCAGAGTAGCCAGCCCATCAAAAGCACATTCAGGCTGAGGAGGGCTTTCAAGCCGAAGGTGCTGGCCTCGCGATCAAACAGGCCGGTTATTGAACCATAGATCCAGAAAAGGTAGGCTATCAGCGGCGGATAGTTAAAGCTATCCGAACGGTTGTAAAAATCGAAGGGGCCGTACTTTCCGGCCAGAGTAATCCACTCTTTATAAAGACTGACATCAAAAACATATTCGTGGGTGACGATGAAAAAGGCGATGGTGAAGGCAATCCCTGCCATGGCCCAGAACGGACCACGCGCCAGAGTCTTTTCGGAGCGGGCATTGCTGAACCTGGCCCAGCCTAGAGCGCAACCCGCCACTCCCAGCGCCATCGCCAGCAGCCACCAGCTATAGGGCCGCAGGTACTGTACCTGTTCTCCGGCAACCAGGGCCACCATGAACAAAAGGCTGGCGGTTTCCACTAAGCCGAGTCCGGCGGCAAGGGTCCAGCCTGAAATGGCCAGCAACAGGATTAAGACCGCCGGGGCGAGCGGCAGAGGCCAGAGCAGATTCGACCAGCGACCGCTTTCGCTATAGACCCCGAACTGGCGCAAGGCTACCCCAAGCAAGCGAGAGTCGCCTGGAACGCGGAAAGCGTTGGTCTGTAACTGGATATTCAGGCCTGCTCGCAACTCAGGACGGGCCGGGACAGTGAACGTATAACGGTGAAATCCGCTCTGGCCGGGTTGTACCGTAATATGAGCCAGCGGCCTGACCAGGGAGTTATCGTCATCGTCAATTTCGTTAATTTGCAGGCGGGCGGGCGGCGCGCCCGGGGGGCGGTCGAGCGAGATGTCCATGTAGACGGTCAGGGGAATATAACGCGGCAGATTGGCGAAAGAAAGGTTTGCCCCGCTTTTGCTCCAGGCAAAAGGTTGCCCATCCGGCGCTTTCTCAAGCTGGTTGAAGCCGTTGAAACCTTTGTAAGTCGTGACCTCTCTTACAGAGAAATCGGCCACCACTCCCGGGAAACTCAGGTACAAAAAGAGCCCAAATGCGGCCACAGCCAGTAGCCCGGCCCGGACCACCCCACTCCACCGGGGGCGCTGCCTGAAAGGATTATTTATGCCAGGGTTAAAAGTCTCTACCTGTCTAGTCACGCCGCACAGTATAACCACTTATTTACATGACTGCAACCCTTTTGAAACAGAAAAAAAAACCGCTCAATTTTAACCTGTTTTAAACCTTTATTAACGGGCCTTTTTACTGATGTCTTATATTCTTAAAATATGGGAAACAGCGCCCCCTGACAACGTGGTACAGGGTCAATCTGTAGCTGCGCCTGGGAGTCTCTGCTTTCCGGAAGGTAAAAAACAAGAGGCTGACAGGACAGGGCGCGAATGTTATCCAAATTTAAATCGCCAGGCAAAATAGATCATAGCCACCGCTATTCCTCTGAAGGCACATCGTTCCGGCGCACCCCGTCCTTTTGCAGCCTGCACCAACCCCGTTTTTCCAAAAAAGCTTATCCGGTAGAGGTTCTGCCAGATTAACCCGAAAAAGTCTGCCAGGAAAACTCCTGGCGCTGATTATGGGAGGCGTCTCAATGCGAGGCACAATTAAGATTGATGAAAACCGCTGTAAAGGGTGCGAACTGTGCACCTCGGTTTGCCCGAAAGATTTGATTAGTATGGCCACTTATTTCACACCGCGCGGCTACCACCCTGCCACCCTGGTAGACCCGCAGGGCGCCTGTACGGGCTGCCTGCTCTGCTCGACCATTTGCCCCGATGCCGCTATTACGGTTTATCGTGAGGCTGACCGGCGCAAGAAACAAGGCGATAGGCCTGCACTGGCCCTGGCCGGAGTTGCAGGAGGTGAGCGCTATGAGTAGAGAACTGATGAAGGGCAACGAGGCTATCGCCGAAGCAGCCGTGCGGGCCGGCTTGCAGGCCTACTTCGGCTACCCTATCACGCCCCAGACCGAGTTGCTGGAATACCTTTCATGGCGTATGCCGGAACTGGGCCGAGTCTTTTTGCAGGCTGAAAGCGAACTGGCCGCTATCAATATGGTATACGGCGCGGCAGTAGCCGGGGCGCGCACCATGACCTCCTCTTCCAGCCCCGGTGTTTCACTGATGCAGGAAGGTTTATCCTATATCGCCGGGTCGGAAGTGCCCTGCGTGGTAGTGGATATCATGCGCGGCGGGCCGGGCCTCGGCAACCTGGCCCCTACCCAGTCCGATTACTTTCAGCTTACCAAAGGTGGCGGGCATGGCGACTACCACCCGATTGTGCTGGCTCCCAGTTCGGTACAGGAAGCGATAGACCTGACTTACACCGCCTTCGACCTGGCCGACTACTACCGCAACATCGTCTGTATCGCCGCCGATGGCAATATCGGGCAGATGATGGAACCGGTGGAACTCCCGCCTATGCGCGAAATTATGCCACAGGACCGAGGCTGGGAACTGACCGGGGCAGAAGGGCGCTCGCGCCGCACCAACACCTCGATCTACCTGGAACCGGAAAGGCTTGAGCAGAAAAATTTGCAACTGCGCGCCCGGGAAAGGTATATCCAGGCCAATGAGGTGCGCTATGAGGAACGCTGGCTGGAAGACGCCGAGATTGTGGTAGTGGCCTTTGGCTCGGCTGCGCGAGTGGCGCAATCGGCCATCAAAGAAGCACGCGAACATGGCTTACGGGTGGGTCTTTTCCGCCCGATTACACTCTGGCCCTTCCCATCAGTACGGCTGGGGCACATAGCGCAGCAGGTTTCTAAATTTCTGGTAGTAGAGATGAACGCCGGGCAGATGCTGGAAGATGTGCGCCTGGCAGTCGGTTCGCAGGTCGAAACGCGCTTCTACGGACGGCAAGGCGGGATGGTCCCCATGCCGGACGAAATTATGGAACAACTGGAAGGCTTTAGTCTGAAGTGGAAAGTAGTGGGCGACGGCCCTTATTACCCTGACATGCATGAAGAACCGGATTTTGCCGAACTACTGGCCGGGAAAGGAGCAAACTGATGACTGTGGAAGAAATGACGGTAGTCTATCACCGGCCTGAAGCCCTCACCCCGGCAGTGACCCATTATTGTCCCGGTTGCACCCACGGCGTGATTCATCGCCTGGTAGCGGAAGTGCTGGAAGAACTCAACCTGGTGGATAAGACCATCGGAGTGGCCTCGGTTGGTTGCTCGGTCTTCGCCTATAACTATTTCAACTGTGACTTTGCCCAGGCCGCGCACGGACGCGCCCCGGCCATGGCAACCGGCATCAAGCGGGTGCATCCTGATAGGATCGTCTTTACCTACCAGGGCGACGGTGATTTAGCCTCGATTGGCGCAGCCGAAATTATCCACGCAGCCACCCGAGGCGAGAATATTACGGTAATTTTCGTTAACAACGCGGTCTACGGTATGACCGGCGGGCAAATGGCTCCCACCACCCTGCCCGGCATGCATACCACTTCTTCGCAGGAGGGACGGGCGGTGGCTACTATGGGCTACCCGCTGCGCATGTCCGAGTTGCTGGCGACCCTGGATGGCCCGAGCTATATCGTGCGGCGTTCGACCCACGATCCCGGCAATATCAACAAAACCAAAAAGGCTATTCGGACCGCTTTTCAGGCCCAGATGAACGGCCTGGGCTTCTCGCTGGTAGAAATACTCTCCTCCTGCCCGGTCAACTGGAACTTGCAGCCCACAGAGGCGCTCGATTTTGTCAAAGAAAAGCTGGTGCCCTACTACCCGCTGGGTGACTACCGGGTAGCGGAAGGGGTCAAGGGCCTGTTGTAGCCGGAGATTTTTAGAGCGAAAGGAAACCGTGTCATGCACGAAGAAATCGTAATATCGGGCTTTGGTGGCCAGGGCGTCCTTTTTGCCGGGCAACTGCTGGCCTACGCCGGGGTGAAGGAAGGCCGCTTTGTCACATGGATTCCCTCTTACGGACCGGAAATGCGCGGCGGTACGGCGCATTGTACCGTGATTATTTCGGACGAGGAAATCGGCTCGCCGCTGGTGCGGCACCCCTCGGCGGCCCTGGTCTTAAACCCGCCTTCTATGGAGCGTTACGCCGGGCAGGTTAAAGCGGGTGGCCTGCTGGTAGTAGATTCGGCCCTGGTTTTGCAGCGCAGCGAACGCGACGACCTGCGGGAAATTGACCTCCCCGCTAAAGACATCGCCGCTGAGCTAGGCTTTCCGCAAATCGCCAATATGGTAATGCTGGGAGCGCTGGTGGAAGTGACCGGAGTGGTGAAATTTGAAACCATTGATGCTGTGCTGGCAGAACACCTCAGCGAACGCCGCCGGGCAGCCCTGGAAGCGAATAAAATCGCCCTGCGGCGCGGCGCGGAAATCGCCCGGCAAACAGAGGTTGTTGCTGTCTGAAAAAGCTACAAATTCAGCTTCCACAGCCGCAGAGTACCCTCTTTTTCTCCGCCGCCCATCACTGCCAGGTATTTGCCATCGGGCGAGAAAGCCAGGGTGGTTGCATCGGCAGCATCGCCCGGTTGGGCGGCGTTGGAGTATAACACTTTGCCGCTGGCCGCTTCCCAGATGTTTAGCTGGCCGTTCTCATAGATTCCGGCCAGCAACCTGCTGTCCGGGCTGATACGCAACACTTTAATAGCGGTCGGCCCGGTCAGGGCAAGCTGCTCTTTTTTAGCCGCGATGTTCCACAGAATAGTCTTGTCTTTACCACCGCTAATGAGCGTCTTGCCGTCAGGACTGAAAGCGAGAGAAGTAACAAGCCTGTTATGGCCCGGTAGTGTGCCAATTTCCTTGCCGCTGGCGACATCCCACAGAATAACCGGGTACTGGTTGTTAATGGAGTCGCCGCTCCCTGCCGAAGCTAAAATTTTGCCATCCGGACTGAAAGCCAGGGCGAAAATCTGATAAGCCTGTAACGGCGGACGCTTGAGAGCAGTTATCAGCTTGCCGCCGGGCATCTCCCACAGTTTAACCGTGCGATCAAGGCTGCCACTCGCCAGGATTTTACCATCCGGGCTGAATGCCAGAGCGGGAACTAAATCCGTATGGCCGTTAAAAGACGTGAGTTCCTTCCCAATATTGTTATAAAGTTTAATTGAGAAAGGTTCCTTATCTCTAACAGCGGCGCGTAAACTACCAGTATTACTAAAAGCAGTAGCGATAGGAGCGGGTTCCTCATATCTACTTAAGAGCTTGCCATCTGAAACGTTCCAGGTAAGAACGCTTCCAGGTTCGCTGACACCTACCAGGATTTTACCGTCCGGACTGAATGCCATAATAAGAGGTCTGGAACGTACGGTAGGAACAGTATAGACAGTCGAAAGCAGGGTCGGATTTTGAGGAGTACCAATCGCAGGTGGTGTAGTTACAGGATTGCGAGTTAATGAATCGAGGAAAGGCTTTAAATCTTCTGCTTTCAGGTAGGGTTTTAAAAGTGAATAAGCCCCAAAAGGGGAAGCATCTTCGACATTGTAAGCGTGTCCCGCAAAGCTGACCTTCCAGGGATAAAAATCTTCCGCCTGAGAGTCACTGTGAAAAGTTAAAGGGCCGGAATCAGTATTGATAATAAGAGTTAATTCAGGGGAGTTATCAGTATACTGCGTTTCAGGTGAACCGGTATAAGTTCCATCGTAAACAGGCGCATCAGCCAGGGTTTGCAGGAAGCGGCCCATTACATCCGTCGGGATTTTAACTTCCTCGATGAGTTCTTTGAAATCATCCTCTAAATAGTAAGGATAGTGTGGAACCTGGTTGTTAAAAACCACCCTGCCGGTAAATTGATTACCCTGCCGACCCAACTCATAATGAACGTGATACATATCTGTAGTCACACCAAGACCATACCAGTCATACTGAATAAGCACGCTGCTGGCCTCCGGCAGCTTTTGCAACACCGGGAAGATTTCTTTCAGGCGCCCTTTCTTCAGGCTACCAGGCGCGGGAGTAGGTGTACCGGCAGGCAGCGAGGTGGTAGCAGGCGTTTTAGTGGCAGGCACGGGGGTAGCGGCGGCCTGATTGGGGGTAGGATTAATGTCGCCGCAAGCCGTTAATAAAAGAGCCACCAGTAGAGAGGTCACCAACAGCAGATGCGGGTATTTGATGCGCCTGGAACGAAAATGCAGCATAGCGCTACCTCCTCAGAATGGTTTCCGATATAAGAGTCTTTATATAAAGACGTGATGGCAAGGCTATAGATTCAATTTCCACAGCCGCAACGTGCCTTCTTTTTCTCCGCCACTCAGAATTGCGAGATATTTACCGTCAGGTGAAAAAGCCAGGCGAGCGAGATTATCAGGGTATTTGTTTGGCTGGGCCGGATTGGCGGCGCCTGAAAATAAAAGCTTCCCGGTAGCCGCCTCCCAGATGTTCAATTGACCGTTAAGATAAACAGTGGCAATCAATTTACCGTCAGGGCTTATGTGCAACTCATGTATACTGGTCGGCCCGGTCAGAGCCAGACGTTCCTTTTTTGCTCCTACATCCCATAAATGAAGCTGGTTATCATTGCCTCCACTTAAAAGAGTTTTCCCATCAGGGCTAAACGTAAGTGAAGTTACCGGAGCACTATGACCGGGCAGTGAGCCAATTTCTTTGCCGCTGGCGACATCCCACAGGATAATCGGGTACTGGTTAGTAGTGGTGTCGCCACCGCCTGCCGCTGCCAGGGTCTTGCCATCGGGACTGAACGCTATAGTGTAGACCTGGTAAGTTTGCAGAGATTGGCGCTTGAGAGTAGTAATAAGCCTGCCGCCTGGCATCTCCCACAGTTTGATCGTGCGATCAAGACTACCGCTCGCCAAAATTTTATCGTCAGGACTGAAAACCAGGGAAACGACTTCATCGGTGTGGCCTGCAAGTGAAAGTAGTTCCTTGCCATTTTTATTTTGTAGCTTTATTGAGGTATTGGGGTAGTAATACAGAGTGGAGGATGTTGCCATCATATTAAGGTTGCTACTGAAAGCAATCGTATTATGAGTCTCATTCGACCCTTTGGTTGAGTTTAGTAGCTTCCCATCGACAGTGTTCCAGGTAACAATATCTCCTTTATCGCTGGCACCTACAAGCGTTTTACCATCGGCGCTAAAAGCAAGATTCAGAGGAATTACGAAACTGTAGATGTCAGAAAGTTTGACAGGAATATTGTAAACAGCGGTAAGCACGGCCGAGTTTTGGGGAGGCCTTATGGTAGGATAACCGGTCGGTACTGCCTGAGGAGTAAGCTTATCCACCAACTTCTGGAAATCATCTTTTTTTAGATAGGGTTTTAACAATGAAAAGGCGCCAAAAGGACTAGCATCTTCGGCACTGTACTGTCTCCCGGCAAAACTCACACTCCAGGGGTAGAAATCATCTTGTTGGGAATAGCTGGAGAAAATCAAAGTGCCGTTGCCCGTATTAACGAACAGATGTAAACTGGGGTAATCATCGGTATGAGTAGCAACAGGCGACGCGGTAAAGCGGCCTTCGTAGACTGGAGTATCCGCCAGCATTTGTAAGAATTTACTCATTACATCTGCCGGTACTGTGATTTCCTCGATTACTTCCTGATAACCAGCAAAAGGACTATAACTGAGCGCGTAAGATTGGCCGTTACTGTAAATTACACTACCTGTAAACTGGTTGCCCTGCCTGTCCAGAGTGTAATGTATCTTTTGGTTGTCCAGTGGAATACGGTCCTTATACGCTATACCACTCCAGTCATCATGAATAACAACATTATTGGCTTCGGGCAGTTTTTGCAGTACCGGGAAGATTTCTTTCAAGCGGCCTTTAGTGAGGATGGGAGCGGGAGTGGGCGTACCGAGGGGTAAGGAAGCGGTCAGAGTGGCAGGCGCAGTTGCATGACCGGTGGCAGGGACAGGTGTAGCGGCAGCCTGGTTCGGGGTAGGATTTATATCGCCGCAGGCTGTCAGTATAGTTGCCAGAATTAAAACGGTTACAACAAGGAGTTGCTGGAAACGCTTCGAATAAGCCTGCATAGCGCTACCTCCCGATAATGACTGCACAGTAAAGGTCTTATCTGTTATAACGCTATGGCAGAGCTTAAAATTACACTTGAAAATACAAAGATTACACTTTTTTCTCTGATACAGAACTTAAGAAAGCTAACAATAAAAAAGACCGCCTTCTTTTGAGGAAAACGGTCTTCAGGATTTATGTAAACCAAAGCGGAGGGCTAAGTTAAGCCATCCGGCCCAGCAGAATTTGATTGAAAGCTTCGGTAGCGGCGTCCTGCACCAGGTAATCCTCGTCCAGTTTGCCGAGATCGGTCTGTTGTAGCCAGCGCAGGGCCGGTAAGGCGCGGGGGTCGCCGATTCTACCGAGCGAACGAGCGGCTTCAAAACGCACCAGCCAATCCGGGTCGTTCAGGAGGTGAATGAGCGGCTCGACAGCCTGGCGGTTGCCCAGTTGTCCCAGGGCATCAGCGGCGATATAACGGATAATGCTTTGCCTGTTCCTGAGATCGTTAATGTACTTCTCAACGCTATAATCAAGCGTGGAAGAAAGAGTTTCTGGTCCTTGCATACTGATACCTCAATTCATACCTGGCGTTAGCCCGGCACACACTAATTCTATTCGGGATTCCTGGACCTGAAGGGTATATTTTGAGTATATCGAAAATAGAGCTTGATTGCTGTAGCGTAGAATACGCCATTTACGACAGGCTTTTCGCGATTTGAACGGGCTTAAAGGCCTAGCACCTGGTAGGCCTGGGTGATGAAGAGGCGATGCCCTTCTCGCAGCTTCTTTTCGGCCTGGCTATCTTCAGCCCACTCGCTTAGTTTTGAAGCCGGGCGCAGGGCGGCACATAAATCCCAGTAAGGTAAGCTGGTGAAATCCAGGTTGGTGATAGAACGATAATGGCGGGTGAAAGTATGCATAGCCTCGATGCCAAAAGCCCAGGCAATTTCGAGCCTGCTATTACCGAGGTCGGCCAGCGGGTCGCCCAGGGCGGCATCCTCCCAATCGAGGATCGCCGCAAGTTTGCCGTTTTGCCATAGAATGTTACCCGGCCAGTAGTCGCCGTGCAGCAAGCCGGGCTTGTTTCGCTGAGGGAGAGGCCAGGCCGCTTCCAGAATATCTCTGATACGCCCCTCATCTAATGATTCGTCAAGAGTGGCAGGCCGTTTAGCCAGCTTCTGGTTGTAGCGCTTTTGCATATCGGGCAGGAAGGGTAAATCGTATTTTGAAAGGTCCAGCCTGTGAATAGCCGCCAGGTGTTCAGCCAACTGAAAGAGGAGTTCGTCAAGATTGGCAGGGGCAAATTCCGGCTGCCCCTCGATATATTCAATCACCAGGCAAGGCGTTCCGAAGATTTCACCGGAGCGGTCCAGATAAACTGGGGCAGGCACGGCTAGCCCGGCAGCGTGCAAAGTTTGCAAGAGCCTGAATTCGTCTGCCGCTATCTGCGGATTCTGTTTAAGGTCGGTTTCTCCATGCTGGCGGGCAACCATTGTCTGGACCTGTCCACCAGGCTTCATAATTTCCAGCGCCGTTACCCGGGCAGAGACTCCACCATGCAACTGCCAGGCCCGCAACAAGCTGCTCTGCGGGTCAATCTTTTGAGCCAGCCGTTCAAACTGCTGCTCCCATTCCGATAGAGGCACCTCATAGACTCCTTTTTATTTTAGAGATTTCGACAACATTGATTGTAACGCAAAAAGCTCCCGTAGTTAAAGGAGCTTTCAGGATGAACAAAAGTAGGGCCGGAAAAGCTGGCTGCTCTGCCTGCGGTTTTAGTTAAGCAGCGGAAGCGTACCCAAAACGGGCGGCTGGGCCGGTTTTTCAAGCTGGATCGGTAGCTTTCCAGAAGCAGAGGCTTCGCCCAGCAGGACATCCACCGCCGCGGCTACTCCCGCAGGCTGATCGCCGTAGGTCAGCAGCACCGTACCGATACGCGGCTCTAATGTAGCGTCGTAGGGACTGCGTAAGGCCATGTGAATTACAGGCAATCCCTGGCTCGCGGCGTGTTTGAGTAAGGCTACCTGGGCCGGGTCGAGGATGGCGCTGCGGGTGGCGACTACCACGCGGGTACAATCGCGCAGAAAAGCGTCCAGGGTTTCCAGGGCGTTGGGAGCGTCACTTTGCAGGGCCAGAAAGCGGGCTTCCGGTAAGCGGCGGCCCAGCAAAAAGGCCAGGGTAGAAGCGCCCAGCGGTTCGTTGCGGGCCGTTTCTACCGGGGAGATTGAGCCGGAAGCGAATTCGATAACTCCTACATCCGAGCAGTTGCCGGTCAGGGGCAGCAGGTTTTGACGGTCGCGCAGACAGGTGACCGCCGCTTGTGCCATGCGAGTAGCCGCCGCTTGATGGCTCATATCAGGCCAGGCCGGAGTGACCGCAGGCGGCAGACTGGCGCGCAGCCGTAGGCTCTGCACTCTTTCCACCGCTTCGTCCAGGCGGCGTTCCGAAATCAGGCCGATTTCGACAGCGTGTACCAGCATCTCGTAACACTGGCGCTGTTGAGAAAGTTTCCCCAGCACCATCAGGCAGTCTATCCCGGCATTGACAGCGGCGATAGCGGCCGGAGGAATGTTGGTAGCTTTGCCAGCGGCGATAGCATCCATCACCAGGGCGTCGCTAAAGAGTACTCCTTTGAAGCCAAGCTCACCGCGCAAGAGATCGGTCATGATACGCGGCGAGAGAGTAGCCGGCAGGCCGGAAGGATCAAGGGCCGGGAAGCTTACGTGAGCGGAACAGATGCTATCCACTCCTGCGGCAATGGCCGCCCGGAAAGGCTTTAGCTCCACTTCGCGAAGGCGTTCCAGGCTGTGCATAACCCGGTTACGCGCCAGGTGAGAGTCCAGGTCGGTATCGCCGTGACCGGGAAAATGTTTTGCCATACTGAAGATACCCGCCCGGCGCAAGCCCTCGATAGCGGCGATGCCGCAAGCGGCTACGGTGTCCGGGTCATCGGAAAAGGCGCGGGGACCGATTACAGGGTTGGCCGGGTTGGTATTTACATCGAGGACCGGGGCAAAAGCCAGGTTAACACCCAGGCGCTGCATTTCGCTGCCCATAATCTCAGCAGCCTCCCCGGCAGCGGGCGGGCCACTGGCAGCGGTACGCGCCATCTGGCTCGGTAGCTCGGCGCAAGGGTAGCGCAGGTGCGAAACCTGCCCGCCCTCCTGGTCCATCCCCACCAGCAGAGGAGCATCCCCGGCGTCCGCGGCTACCGCCTGCATATCGCTGATAAATTTAGCGGTGGTCCACGGTCCGGCCAGGTTATGGCCGAAAAGGGCCACGCCTGCCGGGTGGCAATCCCGAATAAAGGCCTCCACTTCCGAAGTGAGGCGGGTGCCCGGTATTTCGACCATAATTAGCTGGCCGACCTTCTGTCTCAAATTCATCTATCTATCTCCTGGTACTCTAGCGCGACGTGAGCCGGTAGTTACTTTGACGAGTGTCGAAGGTAAAAGCCTTCGACACATTTATTTTTAAAGTTATGCGACAGTCTGGTACTGATGCTTCTAAGCCTGGTCTTTACCCGGTAATCAGGGCCGGGGCTTGCCGGAGAGAAACGCGGTAAGTCTCCCAGCACTCCCGGATAGCGGCGTAATCCTCCGGTTTAAGGGCTTCGTCAACTGCGCCCCAGGCCAGGCGGGTTGCGTGATAGAGCGAAGGTACGCCGAACTCGCCGCTGGATTGCGCTTGTATATAATCGTGCCACTGCTCAAGGGTCGAGCAGGGCCAGTTATCCGAGTCCAGCAGCCAGAAAGGCGAGGCCGCTCGCGCTATACGGGCCCGGTGCCACATGTCCGGCACGATAGTGGCCTGCTTGTCCTCTTTCCCGGCGATATCGTTCAGGCGCAACATATCTACCAGGTCAGCCAGGTAAGGATTGGCGGTATGGGCGATAATCAGGGCTTCCGGTTTAGCCGCTTTGACCGCCCCGGCAATAATCTCAAGCCACTGGCGCAGCAGTTCCAGTCCCCAGTGGCCGCCCTGAGAAGCTTTACAGCCTTTGCGGTTATAAAAATCTACCACGGCAGGCGCGGCGGCGTTCCTCGCTTCCAGGCTCGCTTTGTAATCAACCAGCGGGCCTCGCGGTGTCAGGTGGGTGAAATCTATCTTGAAACCGTCCGCGCCCAGGTCCAGCAGCATGTAGCGCACCTGCGCGGCAAGGCGCTGCCGGAAGGCCGGATTGCCCGGGTCTACCCCGATAGGTTTGCTATCCTGGTCCAGAATACATTCCTCCAGGGGCAGGCCTTCGGTATCCCAGGCTTTCAACCAGAGTAAGACATGGCGGCCCCTGGCGTGCTGGGAATTGATGAAGCCGGGTAGATCCGGCCACTTTAGCTTATCAACATCGTTCAGGCCGTAAGACTTTTGCCACTTGTCATCCAGCACCACTATGCCGGGATTGATCTGATTGGCTTCCAGGGCAGCCAGCCAGCTTTCATAGTTAGCCTGCGTTGCGCGCTCAGCCGCTTTGGGTAGCCCGGCATGCACTTCCTGCGAAACCTGTTCGCCCCAACCGCAGAAGATTGGTTCCCGCCACCAATCCTGTTGCGGCGCGCGACCCTGATCGGGCACGAGATTTACTTCGCGCAAGCCATCACAGTAGCGTTCGATTGCCTCGTACTCATTCCTGGCTACCAGGCAGAGCATGAGCGGGCTTTGCCAGCTATCCTTTACTTCGACATGCCCTTCGTAGACCAGGCTGAAGCCGAAACCACTGCCAGGATATTCCATTTCGCTAAAATTCCACTCGCCTCGGGCCGCTGCGCTACCAAAGGTCAGCCAGTTGCCGTTACCCTCGACCGCGTAGCAGAAAGGGGCAGGCGTAAAAAACCAGTTGCCGTCATGGTATTCTTTATCGCGCCCCACGCTGATGGTCATAAAGTCTTCCGGCCCAGCGAAAGCCGGATGATCGTTAGTCGGTTCGGGGTAACACATGCTGCATTTCTTTCCCGGTTCGCAGTGTTCAGCGCTGTACTGCACCGACCCGCTATTGGGTTCCGGGTTGAATAGGCGCACAGCATGGGCGGGCGAAGCCTTTATAGCCGTGCGGAAGAAGTGCGCGTGATCAAGAGCGCCCTGCCCTGCCACGCTGTAACCGTAACTGAAACCGTCCGACCAGGCCCGCAACTCGAATTGTTTGCTGCTCCATAGGTCGCTGTGACCCTCCCAGGTTACAATCAGGCCTTCCGGTTCGCGGTAGAAACGGGGCGCTTCAAGCACCGTATTTTCATCAAAGGCCTCTACCGTATCGAGCGCCGAATCTACCATCAGGCTGGTAATATTCCGACCATTCAGGGAGAGTTCTATCACAGGCTGCACTTTGGAAATGCGCAGGCTGTAGCCTTCACCGCTTACGTGCAGGGCATCCGACTCTTCGTGTACCGCGAAATAGGGCGTTTCCGGGGCTATTCGGTCTGGTTGCTCCGGTTTGGTCTGCATTTGTGTCATGACTGTGCTACTTAAAAACCTTTCTGATTGTCGCTAAAAGCCGGCCTCTACCAGTTCGCAGATAGCGTGAATAAGGGTGATATGGCATTCCTGAATGCGGGCGGTATCGCTGGAAGGCACGACCACGGCGCAGGTGGCCTCGCGAGCGACCGGCCCGCCATCGCCGCCCACCAGGGCCAGCGCTACGGCTTCCCTGGCCTGGGCCGCCCGTAAGGCGAGTAGAATATTGCTCGAACGCCCGCTGGTGCTGATGCCGAGTACCACGTCACCCGGTTGGGCAAAAGCTTCTACCTGGCGGCTGAAAACCTCATCATAAGAAAAGTCGTTAGCCACGCAGGTCAGAATGGTGGTGTCGGTGGTGAGAGCCTGCACGGGCAGGGCTATGCGGCCATGCCGCTTGAAACGCCCAACCATCTCCCCGGCAAAGTGCTGGGCGTCGGCAGCCGAACCGCCGTTGCCGCAAACCATCACCCGGTGGCCATTTTTAAGGGCGTGGCTGATATGGCCCGCCAGTTCCGCCGCTTTCTCGGCTACCAGTTCCGCCGCCACCTGTTTGACCCGGGCGCTATCCAGCAAATTCTGCCGGATAAGCTCGGCAGGGGAATTACTGCCATCACTCGATTCCTGCGTATTCTTTTTCAAATCAGTATCATTTAGCATAGCTACTCGCCAACCTCCTCCTCTGCCACGTCAATAGACAGAGTTATTATTTCGTGCCGGTTAACCGGAAAAGTATATTCGTAAGCCCCATTTACTGTCTGGAACGGCAAGGAACTAGAAGTAAGACGCTCGGCCAGATTGGCCTTGCATACCCTGGCTTTGAAACCCAGTTTAAGTTTACCCTCAACCGCATAGGGGGCCGTGTTATAAGCTCTTAGCACCAGCGTCCGGCCATTTTCGCTGCGTTTCAAGGCGCTGAAGAGCAACTCAGCAGGCTCCAAAGCGTAAAAGCTGGCTTCAGGATAGGCACTATTCCCAGAGTCGCCCAGCGGTAACGGTCCGCTGTGAACGGGTGTGATATAAGCTTCCGCTTCCTGGGCCACGCCGCCTTCCAGCCAATCGCCCCGGTGCGGCACCAGGGCATATTCAAAAACATGCCTGCCGTGGCATTGCGCGTCCGGTGTTTCAAGCGGCGGCCCGGCGTGTTTGTAACGGGTCGAAAGGTCATCCCGGCTAAGCCAACCCACGCAGCGCAGCAGGGTCAGGCCAAGCCAGACTCCTTTTGCAGAAGGCTCCGCTTCATATTCGGGCAGACCTCGATTCAGTACCGCCAAGCCGCCCCGATCATCCGAAACGTCTACAAAAGCGCGTTGCGGGTGGTAACTGACTTCCTGCTCCTCATCGAACTGGGGCACGCGGGCTCGTTCTTCGGCGGGTAGCTCTACGGCCCGGCGCATCACCTGGAACTGGCCCTGGGCGTCGGCCCATTCGGTTTGAACTCCACTCATAAAGAGAACCCGCAGGCGCTGGTCGCTCGCCCGGTTGTCTACTTCGGTGCGAATTTCGACTCGCCCGCGACCGGGGCCAAGCGAAATATAGCTGGTGATGGGCAGTATGACCGTTTCGGCCACGCGGCGATCACGTTCTTCGGCCAGGCGGGCTGGCACGGCCAGGTTAGTCTTTACGACAAGGGTCGCTCGCAACGGCCCGGCATCAGCCAGAGTTATTTCCGCCTTCCCGCCGCGAGTGCTAACAGGTAGATCATTCTCGACCGGGCAGAAGCTATATTCGTCCCCCCGGTCGGCTTCGCTGCGGAATACATTAAGGGGGCCGTATTCGCGCCCGGTCGTTTTGTCGAGCAGGTGGAAAGAACCATCTTCGGCTACGTCCAGCCGGATCATTTCATTTTCGAGCCAGCCTTCGCCCCAGCGCAGCGAAGACTCTTCCGAAGAATCTTCCTTATCAGTCGCGGCCTCATCCCCGGTCAGCACCACTTTAAGGTAGCCTCCGGCGGGCAGGTCGGCCTGGAAAAGAACTTCGACCTCCTCGCCTTCCCAGCGCTGCCAGCGTTCGCCCTGGTAGTTCTGCGCCGCGGTCGAAACCACCGTGGCGGGGTAAACGCGACCCTCACAGTGAAAATGACGGCGCTGCGGGTCCCACTGCAATTTCATAGGACGGCGAGAAAGTTCCTGGTGCGGCACAGGCGTACCGTCCGGTCTTTGCAGGCTGAATTGCTCGCCGGGAGTCAGGAAATGCAAACGCTGCCGGATCATTTCGGTGCGAGGTACAGCCAGGGTATTGAGGATCATAAAGCCGGGCCTGGCCTGACTATCTGGTTGAGAGGTTCTTGAAACGTAGGCCGCCAGGCGAGTAATAGCCCGTTCTACCAGGTCATCGCCAATCTGTTGGGCCCAGCGATAGCGACCTGCGCCGTCCTGGTGCACTTCGTCTACGCTGCAACCGCAGATCGAATCATGGGGATGGTTCTGGAGCAGGTAACGCCAGGCCTGTTCTAGCAGGCCACTATCGTGCTTGCCATTGGTAGCCCAGGCTAAAGCCTGTAAAGGCTCAGCCCCTCTTTCGAGAGTAACAGAGGCTTTAAAGTCGGCCTGTTTGAGATACATGCGGGCGGAAAGCACTCCCGGGGTGATACGGGCCGGGCGATTATAGCGCCACTCGCCCTCTTTTACTTTCAATCCGCTAGCCTCGGCGCGCACCTGTTCAACGTACTCTTCGAGGGTACCCTGCCACAAGAAAACCAGGTTTTGCCGGCTGTTAGCGGCATCGAGAATCGCCTGGGTAGCGGGTTGCGGTTCAAAGTGATCGCAGCCGTTCATGAGTAGAACTGTGCGGGTGGTCGCAAAGCGGGCCAGTTGTTCCAGGGCCCCCTGCATGCGTTCTTCCAACCAGAAGCGCGGAGCGCGGGCCAGTTCCATGGCGTTAAAATAGCCACCGGGTAGATAAATCGTCAGCAGGCGGGTGCCGTCAGGCCCTTCCCACAAAAACTCGCTGGTATCCGAGCGTACGCCCCGAAAGATTACGGCGCTGCCCAGGTCAAACCCGGCCAGGATTTGGGGCAACTGGGCCGGGTGGCCGAAGGTATCGGGCAAGTAGCCAACGGTAGGGGCAGGCGCTCCAAGGGCGCTCATTTGCTGACGGCCAAAGAGCAGGTTACGAATCAGACTTTCACCGCTCGGAATAAACTCATCCGGCAGCACATACCAGGGGCCTACCCGCACCCGGCCTTCCCTCACATAGTGGATTAATTCTTCCGCTTTCTCAGGGCGAACCTCAAGGTAATCTTCCGCCACGGCGGTTTGGCCGTCCAGCAGGAAGGCGCCGTAACCGTGCTGCTCTCTCAGAATTTCAAGCAACTTGTCAACGGCATCTACCAGTAGCACCCGGTAGCGCTGGAAAGGCATATACCATTCGCGATCCCAGTGGGTATGGTTGACCACTATGCCTTCGTAAGCATACTCGCGGGGTGGTAGTGGAATAGCGCTGGCAGGTAAATTATTAAGATTAAGCATCTCTTAGTCACCGGAATGAGTGATTTGATAATTGAAAGCTGGAACCAGCGAGGCGGGAATCGTAAAACGACGGCAATTTGTCGGGCCGTTAAAGGAGAGATAAGACTGATCCACTTTGATCACTGCCTTGTTTAACAGGAAGTTTCGGAAGTGTACCGGCTTTTGCGCCAGGATGATTACAGCGACGTAAGGCATGAAATGATAAGTATTTAGTTCATCAACAAGGTAAAAACTTCGGGAAGTTCGCTCTACTTCAGGAAGCTATTTAAACTATAATCCGCTGTTTATGGGCTGTCAAGAATAAATTTCCTGTATGCAAAAAATTTAATCAAGACGAAATATTAACGTAACATTTTGCTAAAAGCCTGTTACCGCTGATGACGGCTAACCCATTACCCTCTCATACAGGCCATTAGTAAAGGTGATAGGGATTACCATATCAAGCGGAGAGGCGACAAAAGAATTTTAGCAGACAATAATAATTTGAAAAATAAGAAGGAAGTCTTATGCCTGACTACTTTCCGAGAAAGTGAAGTTATGGTATAATTCTTTAGAACAAAAATGTTCATTTATCTTTTCCGCTTAAACTGAATAAACATGCATTTCCGGGCATCAATAGGACAAGAATGCGTAACAAACTGCTCGTGGTGGGGGCCTTTGCGCTTGCCATCCTGGTAATTCTGACTGTGCTCTCCGGCCACAATAGCTCGGATAGTAATTATATTGCCTTTGCCAGCACCAGCGGGGGAAGTGCGGTTAACGCCCAGGTGATCGGCGTCAGTTCCGGCTCTTCTTCAAACTCCGCTACCCTTAATTCTGCCGCTTCAAACAATCTGGTAGGCCTGCGTTTTCCTGCGGTTAGCCAGCGCGACCGCAACCAGTATAAAGATGATGCCGAGTGGCGAACCTGGGCTTCCAGCGCCTGTTCCGCCGCCTCGCTCACCTCAGTCTTAAACGGCTTCGGGATTAATGTTCACATCAGCGATGTGCTGGACTACC
>DATAKM010000050.1:0-50867 GCA_036261665.1 Chloroflexia bacterium | reverse complement strand
CTGGTATTACCGTAGCGATCTATGTTTACCCACATTTTCTCGGCTGGAATTTCGAGGCGCTTGCCGACTGCATCAATTATCCGAATATTGGCCTGGTGCGGAATGACCAGATCAATATCGTTCGCCGAAAGACCTTCACGTTCTAATACTTCAAGCGCGCTGGAAGCCATAGAGCGAACGGCCAGCTTAAAGACTTCCTGACCGTCCATTTTTACATAATGTTCGCGGGACTGAACAGTTTGGTGGGTAGGCGGGCGGCGACTGCCTCCGCCCGGAATATTCAAAAACTTGCCGCCTGCACCATAAGCTCCCAGGGTAAATTCCCCGACTCCCAGGCGCTGACCGTTCTTTTGTTCCTGGGCCTGTAGAACTACTGCGCCCGCTCCATCACCAAAAAGGACACAGGTATTGCGGTCGGTATAGTCAATAAAGCGGGTGATAGTTTCAGCGCCGATTACCAGGATATTTTTATAAGCCCCGTTCAGCATGAATTGGCGGGCGACGTTCAGGGAATAGAGGAAACCGCTACATGCCGCCTGTAAATCGAAAGCCCCGGCTTTACTGGCATCCAGGGCATCCTGAATCAGGCAGGCAGTAGAGGGGAGCAGAAAGTCCGGTGTACAGGTTCCGACTATAATCAAGTCGAGTTTTGCGGGGTCGAAAGCGGCTCTTTGCAAGGCTTGTTTAGCTGCCTGGAGCGCAAGTGTGAAGTTAGACTCACCTTCACCTACCAGATGGCGTTCCTTAATACCGGTCCGGGTGGTAATCCACTCATCACTGGTTTCGACCATTTTTTCCAGGTCTTGATTGGTCAAAATTCTTTCCGGTACAGCGAAACCCCATCCGGTAATAACAGCCTGCCAGGGACTGCTATTCAAGCTTTGCTCCATTGTCTTCTCCTCTATTCTATTTTAATCGTTTCCCCTTAAAATTTTACAACATTCAAGCAAATAAACGGCTATAACGCCGCCCTGAAAAGGAAATGTCGCCAGATTGAAAACTGCCTGAAACCGGCCGCTAAACCTTGCCTGAAATCCAGGCGAGACAACGGCCGGTTTCTTCCAGTACAGCTTGCAATCAAAAATACCTACAAGCTTTATTGAGCGGGTTGCGCGTCGTCGAAGCCCCTGAAGAGGCAAAGCGCCAGAACCCGCAAGATCCCTGAAAGCAGAAACATGACCTGAATACCGCCAAAGGCCACTCCGGCTATAACAATATTTCCACCCGCGATCAGCCCTATTATAATACCGGCCATAAAAGGTCCTACCGCACTGACCAGGCTCATTACCGCAGTGAAAGCGCTGTAATAACCGACATTTCCGGTGCCCTCACGCGGCATCAGGTTCATTAAGAGATTGCCGGAAGCCAGGTTCAGGCCGGCATCTATAATCAGAGTGGAGTGCAGGAGCATCATTGGCAGGAAAGCATCCTTTGGACCAACTAGCGCCCACAGTATGACATACAGCACCTTGAACCAGCTAGTCCAGTAAAGTATACGACTACAGCCAAGTTTTTCAACCTTGCGTCCCCACCACGACATTCCCAGCAACCCGGCTACTGTTCCCAGGTTTGACAGGAAGAATACCTGGGTAAAATTCAAGTGCAGATTCTGGAGCAGATATACCGTATAGTACGGCGAACAGATACCCACTGCAAACATCCAGGCGGAACGAAATATCAGAAAGCGGCGCAGGGTCAGGTGCTGCCATGTTTCGATTAATGAGTCCCGAAGGCGCGGGCGAGGGGTATCCTTGGGATTAGGCAGGTCCGGAGTCCGGCGCAGGATAAAGATAGTGCAAACCCCACAAAGGCCCGCTATCAGAAACAGCAGTACATAGGCTCCCGGGTGAGTCTGGTGACCCGTTTTGGTACTGGCCGGGATGGTCCACCAGTCCATAAAGAAACCGGTAAAAAGCGAAACGACCAGCCCAATAATACCCATTATAAAGTTCCGGCGAGAGAAATAGACCGCTCGCTTTTCCGCCGGGATAACGGTACCGGCCCAACTCAGCCAGGAGGTGCCGCCGATAGCATTGAAGGCTGATGCTAAAGTAATGCTAGCCAGTACAATTAAGAGCCACAGTAGACTTAAATCTGGAAAGAGTATTGCGCCCATCGCCACGAAAGCCAGGGGCAGCAACAGCACTCGTGAGGTTCCCAGGGTAATGACACAAACCAGTTTACGGCTGCCAAGCCGTGCTACCATCTGCGGCGTCCAGAGTTGCAGCAGGGCGGCTACCAGCGGTAGAGAACTCAAGAGGCCAATCGCAAAGCCGTCTGCTTTCAGGTAAAGGGCAAAAGCTGTCATTACGATACCACCGGTCCCGGCAATTGCGTTCATAACAGCCCACAGGGCGCCTTCCTGAATCATGAGGCGCTGGCCGCTATTTTTCTGGGCCGGGCTTAAATCCGCCTGCTTTTCGGATATGGTTTCAGTGGTAGGGGTTTCTAAAGTTTCTTCGGGAGTTATCTCAACTAAATCAGATGAGCGTTCGCTCACGCCCTTTGCATCACGTTCTTTTACTGATAGAGAAATCATTATGAGAAATAATACCGTACTGATACCTGATACGGAAGAGGGCAACTGATGAGGGGTAAGCTTCGATGCAAACCGGACAGGGTAGCGGCGTAGCTAAATAGCTGTCCATCGCGCACCCAACCGTACCTGATAAGGTTAAATGTTTTATTGACTAGAGAAGTGTATACGGCCGTTGTACCACCCCTTCAGTATCTCATATCCAGGAGCTAATTGCACCCTCGGGGAGGGGTAAATTAGGGCTATGTTTGAGCTTGTAAAGAAACTGTAACATTTTAGCTAAATAAAACTACAGTTCAATACCTTGAGGGCCTGGTACTTCCACCCGGCTTGCGGAAACCTCCCGTAAGGCTCCCATTCGGCGAAGTTCCGGCCAGATCACGGCAACTCCCAGCACCACCAGGATTGTGCCTATCCCACCACTCACTACTGACAAAGTAGGTCCGAGCAACTGCGCTGTAAGGCCGGATTCAAATCCACCGAGTTGATTGGAAGTGTTTATAAACAGACCATTGATAGCCGCTACTCGACCTCGCATCTCATCCGGTGTGCGGGTTAGGGCAAGGGTTTCGCGAATAACTACGCTGATATTGTCGAAGCCTCCCAGCAAAAGCAACATCAGGAGCGAAAGCCAGAACGAGCGGGATATTCCAAAGATAATTGTAGCTGCTCCAAAGCCCGCTACCGCAAGCAGCAGGGTGCTCCCGGCCCGCTTAAAAGGAGGGCGGTGGGCCAGCATAAATGCTACGATCAAAGCGCCAATCGCCGGGGCGGCCCGTAACCATCCCAGCCCTTCCGGCCCTACCTGTAAAATATCCTTTGCAAAAATTGGTAGTAGGTTGGTAGCACCCCCTAAAAGCACTGCAAACAGGTCAAGCGTAATAGCGGCCAGCATGATAGGAGTATTCTTGAGAAAGCGAATACCCTCTCCCAACGAGTGCCAGGTGGTCTCCTCACCTGTAGTTACCCGCGAGGGTAGAGCAGGCTGCTTTATCTTCATAAGCAGTACCAGCACCACGAAGATCAGGGCCGTGGCAGCATTCAGGATGTAAACGAAAGTAGCGCTGTGAAAAAGGGCTATTACCAGACCGCCCAGGGCCGGACCGATAACAGTAGCCAGTTGCCAGGCGCTACTGCTCCATGTTGCGGCATTTTCAAAGGCTTCTTCCGGTACAATCCGGGCCGGAAGGGTCGCGGCGGCCGGATTATTAAAAGTGATCGCAACACCCATCAGCAGTAAGCAGCCATAAAAAAGCAAAAGTGGCCCGTGCCAGTAGGATAGAGCTGTCAGGCCCAATGAGGCTAGCACCAGTAACGCCTGGGTGATAACTATAATCAGCTTACGGTTAAAATGGTCAGCAATGTGGCCGGCGTGAAGCGAGAATATGAATGCCGGAAAGACTTGAACCAGGCCCACCAGGCCCAGTAGAAAAGCCGAATTTGTCCGCTCATACAATTCCCAGCCTATAGCCACAGAAAGCATTTGCTCACCCATGGAGGCGACAAAATTGCCGGTCAAAAGCAAGCGATAATCCCGAAAGCGCAGAGATTGATAGGGGTCGTGGTTAGTAGTTTTGCTCAAGCCTGCATTACCTCTGAAGATAATAAGACAAGGTGGTGAACCGTTTACAGCAGTTCACCACCTTGTTTGGCAGTCCGCTAAATTCGGACTGCCAGTGTCATTTGTACTGTTGCTTACGCCTTACTTGGTAGGTGTCGGAGCTAGAGTAGTAGAAGGCGTAGGCGTACTTTCCGCTGCCGTAGTAGCTGCTGCGGTAGTACTTGCCGCAGTTGTAGCAGCGGCAGTTGTGGCCGCCGGAGTAGTCGGTACCGGCGTATTAGTCGGCGGAATGACCGGTGTAAAGGCCGGTAACGGTACCAGGGTAGCGGTCGGCGCCGGGGTCGGCGGCGTATTGTACTTCGGCTTGGCCGCGTCAACCTGCTGCTTTAACCAGTCCGTAAAGTACTGCGGGTCACCGTTCTGATCGGTCTGCTCGTAGCCCTGGATAGTAGTAGCATCGAGCGGGCGCTTCGGATCATAGTCGGTGCAGTAGATGATGTGCCAGCCGAATTGAGTCTTGACCGGTTCGCTCAAATCGCCTTTGCGTAACTTCATAGCCGCCGCCAGGAAGTCTTTGTCAAAGGAGGTTTTGGCGGTAACCCAGCCCAGGTCGCCATTGTGAGCAGCGGCAGAGGTATCGGTGCTCTTGGTCCGAGCGTACTCTACGAACTTGGCATCGAACTGATCTTTCGGCGTAGCTTTCAGGTCGTTATAAATCTGGCGAGCGGTCGCTTCATCGGCTACCAGGATATGGCTGAGCTTCCAGGACTCTACCGGATCACCGATCTTGGCACCCTGGGTTTCGCGCAGCTTATCAATGACCTTGGTCTTGATCAGTTGCGGTTTAGCCACGTACTTGCGGTAATCGTCATCCCCAAGGCCGGTAAAGGTGCGGAAAGACTTCAGATAATCGGTCTGATTGGCCGAAGCGGTCTGCTGGACCTTATCCGCCGGAATCGGAGTGCTGGTCTGGGTAGCGGTCGGAGATACCGAAGCAGTAGCGGTGCCAGGTGTGCCGGTGGCGCCCGGAGTGGTTGCGCCCCCGGTAGTAGTCGCAGCAGGAGTCAGGCCGGGTGTAGTACCCGCAGTTGCGCCGGGTGTAGTTGTAGTACCTGCCGCAGCGGTCGCGCCCGGGGTAGTAGTGCCTGTCGCAGTGGTAGCCGTAACCGAAGGCGTGGCAGTCGGCAGCGGAGTGACGTTCTGGGCGGTAGCGGTGGCAAAGGTTGCCGCCTGGGTGGCTACCGGCCCGGCAGTCGCGGTCTGGAGGGCCTGAGTCGGATTAGGTGTAGCGGTCTGAACGACATTCTTGAATTCGTCGCCCAGATACTTACTAACATCATCGTCACTAACACTGATGTTAAACTTATCTTTGGCGGCCTTTTCGAGCACAATCTGGTTTACCAGGTTTTCGAGGGAAGTCTGGTTCACCGGGCGGCTCTGGACATTCTGCACCTCGTCCTGTACCAGGCTTAACTGTGACTGCAACTGCTGCTGTTGGTCGCCACTGGCGAAAGCGAGTTGCTGCTGAAGCAAACCGGACTGGTTGAAAAGCTCGGTTTTGCGGTACTTGTTGTAATCGGTGCGGCTGACACTCTGGCCGTTAACTTCGGCCAGGGTTTCAAAGTTGGGGGCAAGGCTGGTTTGCCAGATACCGAAGGCAAGTACCAGCACTACAAAGACTACTACGCCAATAGTAGCCAGAACTAAAGTGCGCTGGCGGCGTAAGTCTTTTTCATAGCGTGTAAGCGCCCTGGCGCTCATGGTGGTCTGCGGACGGTTACCGGTTGCGGGTCGGTTACCGGAGGCAGGTCGGGCTGGTTTGATTTCGGTGGTTACGCCAGGCTTACGGCCTTCACTTCCGGTATTAGCCGGAGTGTTGCTGGCACGCTGGCCACGTCCGGCCGCTGCGGGAACAGAGGGCGTAGCTTTTTTGCGCGGGCGGTCTCCCGCTGCGCCGGTTTTCTGCGGTTCCTCGTTACTGTTATTGGTCATGGAGTCTGTAACTCTCCTCTGAGAAAATAAGCGTAAAGGGTAAATCAGAAAGGGCGCAGGAAAAACTAGCCAATTGAGGCTCTTCCTGCGCCCTTAATTTAAGGGATAGAAAATTCCTGCTAACACTTCCGCTTGCGACCGTCGCGCTCTATTTGTGGATTGACATTGACGGTCGCAGCACTGGTTACTAAAACCGAAGACAGGCTTGCTCCGGCCCCATTACCTAGCGGGACTGATTTGCAACGTAGGGCAGGAGGGCCATATAACGCGCCCGCTTGATCGCGGTGGTCAGCGACCGCTGATGGAAAGCGCTCAGACCGGTCTTGCGGCGCGGTTCAATCTTGCCGCGGTCCGAGAGATAGCGGCGCAAGCGCTGGAAATCTTTGTAATCGATATCGCGGATGCCGTCAAGACCGAACTGGTCTACGCGGCGGCGCGGAGCAAAACGATCTTTGCCACCCGGACGGCGAGCGCGGCGAACCGGAGCGGAACCGGCTCCCGGGCGACCGGTATTTTCGGCTGGTGCGCCTTCATTATCGCCGCCATTGCGGCCTGGACGCGCCTGAGCAGGGGCAGGAGCAGCAGTAGCCCCGGTATCTTCCTCAGGTGCGGTATTGTTAGTTACTTCTTGATTCTCTGTAGTCACCTAGATTACTCCTTCGGCTTTCAACAATCATTAATATAGATTGTAGGGAAGCAAAGATTTCAATTACTCTGATTAGCGTTTGCGAGGTATGCTTGAACCTCTATTGGCAAAACGAAAATCTTTTACGGTAAAGGCTTCCCTCTGGCCCAAGCCAGTCGGGTAAACCGCCACCCGGCGGTTTACCCGGAAAAACAAATGGCTAAACTTTGAACAAAACCTGCCGGTTAGAAAGGAATGTCTTCCAGATCGGTTTCATCACCGTAATCTTCAGAACGTCCCCGGCTGCTACCGGATGAACTACCGGCATTATCCCAGCTATCCACTCCCTCTTCCTGACGAGGCTTCGAATCGAGCATCATCATATCGGTAGCGATTACTTCGCTGGTTGTACGCTTCTGACCTTGCTGGTCAGTCCAGTCGCGGGTCTGTAAGCGTCCTTCGATGTAAACTCGGCTACCTTTTTTAAGGTAATTAGCGCAGGTTTCAGCCAGGCGATCCCAGGCAACTACCCGGAACCATTCGGTCTGTTCTTTCCGACCATCGCCTTCTCTGACATTGCGGCTGCTGGCAACCGAGAATGTTGCCACGGAAGTACCACTTGGCGTTACGCGCAATTCAACATCTCTACCCAGGCGACCGGTTAACATAACCTTGTTCAAATCTCTAGCCATTGCTTTTCACTCTCCAAAATTCAAACTTATCGGCTCAATTATTAATTAAGCAGCGGCTACGCTCCAAGACACTCTTACTTTTTGTCCAGGCTGATTACCAGGTGGCGCAGCACATCTTCGTTCAGACGAAGGCCACGCTCCAGCTCAGTCATCTGGTTGGGGTCCAAGCGCAGGGTAGTTACTACATAGTAGCCATCGTTGTGTTTGTCGATGGGATAGGCCAGGCGGCGCTTGCCCCACGGCGCGGACTGATTGATTTCATTTACTTCGCCACCCAGTCTGCCAATGTAGTTGTTAATCTGCTCGATAACCGCTGGAGTATTCTCATCGCCCAGTTCCGGCGAGAGAATATACATCATTTCGTATTCGCGCACAGTAGTTTTTCACTATCCTTTCTCACAATCCTTTCTACGGGTTTGCCCCAGCACCTCCCCTGCCTTAAAGGCAGGCAGTCAAAGCTAGTGTGAGCCAGGCTTTTTGACCAGGTACGGCGCAGAAAGGAAATATTTGGCTTGTCAATTTCAATATTTGGAAAATCGAGTGTTTGTGCCACTCGCTCTCACAGAAAAAGCATTATACCAAAATGAGGCTAAAAGGGCAAATGAGCTTAAAAGATTCGCTCAAACTAAAAAAGCGGCCCGTTGCGTAACGGGCCGCTTTTTTATAATTACATTTCGCGATATTCGCCTTCAACGGTTCCACCACCGTCAGGGCGAGGACCACCCTCGGGACCAGGGCCTTCAGCGCTACCGGCTTCAGGACCGGCGCCCGGTTGCTGCTGGCCATAGATGGCCGAACCAACCTGCTGGATGGCGGCGTTCAGCGCGTCGGTGGAGGAATTGATCAGATCAATATCCTCGCCCTGGAGCGCGGAGCGAACCGCTGCAATCTTGCCGTTGATTTCGTCCTTCAACTGCTGCGGAATCTGCTGCGCGAAGTCTGCCAGGGTTTTCTCGGCCCGGTAAGCGGAGTTGTCACCGTTGTTGCGGGCTTCGATAAGCTGGCGGCGGCGCTGGTCGTCCGCGGCGTGCATCTCGGCATCCTTCTTCATGCGCTCGATTTCGTCTTTCGACAGACCGCTGGAAGCCGTGATGGTAATCTTCTGCTCGCGACCGGTAGCCTGGTCCTTGGCGGAAACGTTCAGGATACCGTTGGCGTCAATATCGAAGGTTACTTCGATTTTTGGCATACCACGCGGCGCCGGCGGAATACCATCCAGGATGAATCGGCCCAGGCTCTTGTTCTCAGAGGCCATCGGGCGCTCGCCCTGTACCACGTGAATTTCCACGCTGCTTTGTCCGTCAGCCGCAGTGCTGAAGATTTCGCCCTTCTTGTGCGGGATGGTGGTGTTGCGTTCGATCAACGGAGTAGCCACGCCACCCAGGGTTTCGACCGAGAGGGTCAACGGGGTAACGTCGAGGAGCAGAATGTCCTTTACTTCGCCGCCCAGCACACCGGCCTGTACCGCTGCGCCAACCGCTACCACTTCATCCGGGTTGATACCACGGTGCGGGTCTTTGCCGAAGAAGCCCTTGACCTTCTCGATAACAATCGGCATACGGGTCATACCACCGACCATAATGATTTCATCAATCTTGTTGATGCTCAGTTTCGCATCGTTCAAAGCGTTCTGCATCGGCGGAACAGTTTTGTCTACCAGGCCACCGACCAGTTGCTCCAGCTTGGCACGAGTCATAGTGACGTTCAAGTGCTTCGGACCGGTAGCGTCAGCCGAGATGAACGGCAGGTTGATTTCGGTAGATTGAGTGGTCGAAAGCTCAATCTTGGCCTTTTCAGCGGCTTCCTTCAAACGCTGGAGGGCCATTTTGTCCTGGCGCAGGTCAATCCCGTTCTCGCGCTTGAACTCGTCAGCCAGCCATTCGATAATTACCTGGTCGAAATCGTCACCACCAAGGTGAGTATCGCCGTTGGTTGATTTTACTTCAAAAACGCCTTCGCCCAGACCGAGGATGGAAATATCATAGGTACCACCACCCAGGTCATAAACGGCTACTTCTTCTTCTTCGCCCTTCTTATCTACACCATAGGCCAGCGAAGCGGCGGTCGGTTCGTTAATAATGCGCAGCACCTGCAACCCGGCAATTTCACCGGCATCTTTGGTCGCCTGGCGCTGGCTGTCATTAAAGTAGGCCGGAACCGTAATAACGGCCTGCGTAATTTTTTCGCCCAGGTAAGCCTCGGCATCCGCCTTCAGCTTGGCGAGAATCATAGCGCTGATTTCCGGGGGGCTATAGCTCTTGTTGCCCATCCAGACTTCTACATCACCATTCGGTCGAGCCGAAACTTTGTAAGGTACCAGCTTGAGATCACGTTGTACCGAGGGGTCGTTAAATTTGCGACCCATGAAGCGTTTAATTGAAAAGATGGTATTTTCCGGGTTCGTTACAGCCTGACGCTTGGCAACCTGTCCTACCAGGCGCTCACCGTTCTTGGAGATCGCCACAACCGAGGGAGTGGTGCGTGCGCCTTCAGCGTTAGGAATTACTACCGGCTCGCCACCTTCCATTACAGCAATTACGGAGTTCGTGGTTCCCAGGTCAATTCCCAATATTTTAGCCATTTGTCTTATTTTCCTCCAAAAATTTGGATTTTACTCGTCTATTATTTAATAGGATTTCTATGATTGCGGATTTATTGCCCTATCCCGCAAGTTCCCTACACGAGCATTCCGTGTTTTTAGCACTCTTGACTGCTCTATGCTACCATATATTACGAAGCTACAAAAGAGAAAGTAGTAAGTTTTGGCGTTAGAGTTCTGTTAGAGTTGACCTTAGAAAAGCTTATTCCCGTCCGAAATTTCGCGATAAAATAAGTAGTTCCAGGACCACGCAGGCTCCCAACGCGGCAAAAGCTACTATCGGGTTAAGCGCTCCCACTATCCTTAAAAAAGCGATTAACAGGACGTAAAGTCCTGCCAGGATTGCCTCCCGGCGCGAGCGGCCAAGATCGTATTTCTCTATCCGGCGCGAAAAGAGCCGGAAGCCCAGGCGATAGAATATGGGCAGGAAAATGGTGACAGTCACCATAAAGAGCGCAATTAATAAGAGCGAAATCTGGCTGGTATTACCGTTCCAACCCGCTGCCGGATTGGTTGGCACAAAGGCCAGCACATAGCCGAAAAGAGCCCAGCTAATCACTGCCCAGTACCCGTAAAAAGGAAATTCCAGCATCCGCCCGATAGGAATAAAGGTCAGAGCCGGGGCCAGCAGCAACATGACATAAGTAATAATCCGTCCCGGGAACCAGAAGTCATAATTGCCGGTATTGTAAAGGAAGATCAGGCCGAACAATCCGGCCCAGGCGAAACCGGCCATGCCGGAAATATAGAGCAGGTTACGTTTGCGCTTGATGGGTTTGGTTGCAATGGTCACTGCCATTCTCCACAGGTTTCAGGTAATGTCCAGTATAAGCTGTGCTAATTTTACTCTGGCCCATACCATTAGCGCAATAATGAATTTAACCTTAAATCTGCTGGAAAGTCTTATGCTATAATGAATAACTGGTAGAACAATTCTGAGCGAATGGCAGTGAAAGTAGAGCCTGGTCGAGAAGAGAAGAGAGAAGAAGAATAAAAGTGAGTACAAAAAGCGGTAGTGAAAACTTTGACATAATGGTCGAAATCGGCGAAGCCTACGAAGATAAACTAAGCCAGGAAGATTTGCTCTCCGCAGCGCAGGCAGCTATGCTGGCTGCCGGTCTGGACAATCAGGCAGTAGGCGTGAGCATAGAAATTGCTGACGATGCTGAGGTGCAGCGGCTTAACCGTGAATATCGGGGCGTTGACCACACCACAGATGTACTTTCTTTTGCCAATGAGGAAGCCCCGGACTGGGAAGGCCGTTCTGGCGTAAATTACGATTTCTCGGAAGCTAACCCGGCAGAACAGGCTGATGCTGAACTGGCCCAGGAAGCCGAAGAGGAGGAATGGTCTGAGGAGTACGATGACGAAGCCGACGATGGTCTGGAAGCAGGCACTTCGGAAAGACCTCGTTTTGTGCTACCTCCCGATTTCCAGGCGGAAGAGAGTGGCGGAAAGCGCTATCTGGGCGATATTATCATTTCTTATCCCCAGGCAGAACGCCAGGCTCCTGAATTTAAAAATACTACCCTGCGCGAAGTTCAGGAATTGATCATCCATGGCGTTTTTCACCTGCTGGGCTTTGATCATGAAGACCCGGATGACCGGGAAGTAATGCGGGCTAAAGAGGAAGCAGCCGCCCGCCTGCTGGACGAAGCTTAATTATTAAATGTAACAAAAGAGGTCCAGGAATTGAAATTGTATGAACCAGCCGGTCCTGAGAAATATGAAGGTAGCCGTCTGGAAGCACCCGATCTAAATCTTTTACCTCATCGTGATAGGTCAGGCAAAGTTGTCCGCCGTGCGGGGTTCCTACGCAGCTTCGGTTTTGCCTTTGAAGGTCTGGTTTATGTTGTACGTACTCAGCGCAATATGCGCGTACACCTGGCCCTGGGTACGGTAGCGGTACTGCTGGCAGTTTGGCTGGGTCTCACTGCGGTCGAGTGGGCTTTACTGCTGCTGACTATTGGCGGCATCTTTGCTCTTGAAATGATTAATACGGTGGTAGAAGCCCTGGTAGATATGATTACTGAAGAATTTCATCCTTTAGCCAAGATTGCCAAAGATGCTGCCGCCGGAGCAGTGCTGGTAGGTGCGATTTTCGCGGTAGGAGTGGGTCTGTTTCTTTTCGGCCCTCGCTTGCTTCACGATATTCTTCATTTAATATAAATATAAGCTGATTCTCAATGTCTGACCCAACCAGAGTCCTGCTGCTGACGCCCCAGACTCCTTACCCGCCTGACCAGGGCGCTCCCATTCGCAATTTTGCTTTTGTGCGCTACCTGGGATCGAATCTCCGCTATGAATTGAGCCTGTTAACATTTGCCCGGCCCGGCGAAGATCCTGAAAAGAGTCCGGCCAGAGCCGTGCTTAAAGAATACTGCCGTAATTTGACCCTGGTTCCGCACCCTCCTGCACGCTCTAAACCGGCCCGAATAGCCGCGCTCGCTACCTCTCGCCAGCCTGATCTCACTCGCCGCCTGGCCTCGCCTCTTTTTGAAGCCGCCCTGCTAAGCCTCTTAAGAGCTGAAAAATTCGATGTTATTCAGTGTGAAGGCCTTGAAATGGCCCCTTTTCTGCTCGATCAACTCATAAAACTACCGCAAAAACCGCGCCTTGTCCTGGACGAACACAACGCTGAGTATCTGATGCAGCGCCGGATTTTTGAAAACGACTGGCAGGCCGGTTGGAAGAGGCGTCCCGCCGCGCTCTACAGTCTGCTGCAAGCTCGTCGCCTGGCTCGTTATGAAACCGCATCCCTGGCGGCTTTCGACCGGGTAATCGCTGTCTCCGAGGCAGACAGGCAGGCCCTTGCAAAGCTTGGCCCTGCTCGTAATCCGCTGATTGTCATTCCTAACGCCATAGACCTGGTGGAGTTTTCTCCATCGGATGGGGAAGGTTTAGAGCAACCTGACACGCTCGTCTTTACCGGTACTATGGATTTCCGCCCCAACATTGATGCGGTTAGCTGGTTTGCGCGGGAAGTCTGGCCGCTGGTACGCGCCGCTCGCCCGCAAGCCCGTTTCTTGATCGTGGGCCGCCGCCCCGCCCCGGAAGTGGAAGTTCTCAAAGAGTTGCCCGGCATTATCGTGACCGGCGAAGTGCCGGATGCCCGGCCATATATCCGGCAAAGTAGTCTTTATGTCGTACCAATGCGCATGGGAGGTGGTGTGCGTTACAAAGTGCTGGAAGCCCTGGCGATGGGAAAAGCGGTGGTTTCAACCACAATGGGCGCGGATGGTATAAACCTGGAAGCGGGACGCGAGGCTGTAATCGCCCCGGAAAACTCTCAAGAATTTTCTCAGGCGATCCTTACTTTACTGGCTGACCCTGCCCGCCGCGCCGCGCTTGGCAAACAGGGTCGCACTTTTGTTGAAAGTCACTTCGACTGGCGTAACATTGTTCCGCAAATTGACAGCGTTTTGCTAAAGTAGCCTGGCTTTTTCCTAGCTTGGGTTGAACAGGGCATAGTTGGTATAAACCTGTCCCCGGTAATTAAAGTGTATCTCAACCTTTACGCTGAAGTCTGACGGTGCGGCTCCGATATTCTCAGTGCAACTGGCTACCCCCTGTGCATCAGTCGTGCTGTCACACGTTACGTCACCGCTTTTAAAGTGCCAGATGGTATTGAAGGATTGCCCGCTGGCTGGTTTCCCGTCTACCACCAACCGGCCATACACCGTGACGTTACTGTTCTGCGCGGGCGAGGCATTATCAAGGCAAGTCTGTATTAAAACATGTCCGGTAGGCGTAATCTGTCTCAGACAACCTATCGCTGGCAAACCTCCCTGGTCGCCGCCAGGAGTAGTGCCGGAGCCATACTTTTTGGTGTATTGCTCCGTGCCTAGTAAACCCAGCAGGACATCGTAAGGGGCCTGGTTCTCGGTATGTTCCTCGAAGCGGGCGCGCTGGAAGTACTGCACGCGGTGGGTTTTGCCATCCCCGGCAGGTGGCGGCGCGTTTTGTTCCTCGAAGAGGTTGCTAATCGGGTAGCCTTGCTGAGCCAATCCCCCGTTGGCCTTCCAGTATTCCAGGAAGCGGCCACAAACTTTGAAACCTGTTTCGCTGAAGAGCTGGCAATCCCCGGATAAATCCCCGGCAGAAGCGGGTTGCTGTCCGCTCGTCACGTACTTGGCCTGGTACTGCTCCGAGCCGAGTAAACCTAGCAGGACATCATAAGGGGCCTGGTTCTCGGTATGTTCCTCGAAGCGGGCGCGCTGGAAGTACTGCACGCGGTGAGTCTGGCCGTCGCCAGCAGGCGGTGGGGCATTCTTTTCCTCAAAGACGGCGCTGATCGGGAAACCCTGTTGGGCCAGCCCGCCATTCGTTTTCCAGTAGTCCAGGAAACGACCACAGACGGTAAAGCCTGTTTCCTTGAAAGTCTGGCACTCTTCAGCAGCGGCAGGTGCGGGAGAGAAACTGCTAAAAGTCAGCGTGCAAAGCAACAGAAAGACAAAAGATAGGGCTACCAGATAGCTATGCCTGGTACGACGCAGCATAATAAAACCTTTCCAGAAGTTATTAGCACAGTTTTGGCATTATTATAGCTATTCCAGCCCTTAAGAAAAATGACTAAAAAGGCCCATTTTTCGAAGCGCTAACTATTGAGATGAAAAGCCCTCAAAATAGAAAAGGCTCAGGTATCGCCGATACCTGAGCCTTTTCTTCCTGTTAATCTCACTCACCCTTCTGCGCCAGGCAAAACGGTTGGTTACGCCGGTTCTTCTTGCAGGAGATAATCGCTATGCCAGAGGCTGCGCATTTCGGCGCTGTTCGCCAGCAGGTATTCGAGATTGCCCTCTGCTTCTACCCGGCCATCCTTTAGAAGGATAATCTTATCGGCCCGGCGCAAAGCAGTCCGGCGGTGCGAAACCACCAGGCAGGTGGCTTCCGCCTGCCGCTCGAAGATGCGTTCCCACATCTGCTGCTCGGTGCGCACGTCCAGGGCGCTTGAAAGATCATCAAAGATCAGCAGTTCCGGTTCGCGCACGAACATACGCGTGGCAGCGGTACGCTGAATTTGCCCGCCTGAAAGACGCACTCCGCGCGGCCCCACTACCGTATCCAGCCCGTTTTCCAGCACCTTTACGTCCTGGTCCATCAGAGTAAGGTGCAGAGTGCCCGGCAGGTCGATTTGCTTTTCCGGCAAACCCATCAGGATGTTGTCGCGCAGAGTATCACTGAACAGGCGCGGCACCTGCGGCGTATAGGCGCTGCGAGGCGGTGTAAAGAAAGTGTCCGCCTGTTCAACAAGCTGCCCGTTCCAGCGAATTTCGCCACTGGCCTTCGGCAACAGACCCATTAAGGTTCGCAGCAGGGTCGTCTTGCCGGAGCCAATTCTCCCGGTTATGACCACAAATTGTCCCCGCTTCAGCCGCAGATTGATACTCTCGATACCGCGTGCTTTGTCCCCTTCCGAGTGACGGTAGCTCAAACCACTCACACTCAACTCTTGCAGGAGATCTGATGCAGCGCGTTCCGGTGCTTCCACTTCCGGTAAAGGCGTGCGAATGTGAATAGAGCCGTATGTCAGCAGCAGGTCCGGCGACTGTCCCTGGAGCATTTCAGTCATACGCTCGATGGAAACCCCGGTGCGCTTCTGTCTTGCCAGCATATTGCCAAAGAAGAACATCACGTTGGTCACGCGCGGAAGGTAAGCCAGGAAGAGCGCAAAATCTCCCACCGTGAACTTGCCTTCCTGAAGTGACCCGGCAATCAGCAGCAGAATTATACCCTTGCCTACGTTAACAATATTGTTAATAATCGAGTTCCACAATTCGGTTAATAGGGTATCTTTCACGGCAGTCTTGCCCCGGGCCTCGTTTAACTTCTCAAACTGGCTCAAAACCGGTTTTTCGGCTGAGGCTACTTTGACCGCCTGCACAGCCCCGAACATTTCCCCGATAAAGTCGGTCACGCGCCCGGTTGCTTCGCGGTTGGCCCGGCGGTAGCGCCGGATGCTGTTGCTCATCAAGCGGGCCAGCGCCAGCATCAACAGCAAAGGACCAAAAACCGCCACCGTCACGAAGGGGTTGATGCTGAACATGACGGCTATGGCGATAATGGCAAAGAGTAGCATCCCGCCGCCGTCCACCAGCGTTTCGATGTAATGAATAATTTCATCCACGTCGTCGCGGAAGCGGTTGACCGCTTCTCCCGGCGAATCGTGTAAAGCGCGCGCACCCGGCAGATTCAAAAGCCCTTCCAGCAAATTTTTCCTTAAAAAGGCCTGAATGCTCAGCCAGAAGCTATGCCAGATGAAATCACCGACATAAAAGAGGCCCATGCGAGCGCTTTCCACCCCGACCAGCAGGGCGAAAATAGTCCAGAGATTCGCGCCCACCTGGGTTGAGTCGCTTAAAGTATCGAAAAAGGCTTTATAAATCAGGCCCAGCACTACCATTGAACTATGGATAGTAGTCCATATTACAAAGTTCAGCAGGAAGAACCAGGGATGCCAGCGCAGCAGCCTGAACATAAAGGTGGAAGTTTTCATACCAGCGTTTCCTCCAATCCTACCTGCAAGAGATGGTAAAAGCGCGAGTTAGGATCAGCGGCCAACAGCACCCGCGGCCCGTACTCGACCACTCGCCCGTTTTCTAAAATCATAATATCGTCGGCGCGCTGCACGGTCGCCAGGCGGTGCGCGATAATCAGGCCGGTGCGGTTCTGCAAGAGCTTATCCACAGCGTTCTCAATCAACCGTTCGGTAGCAGGGTCAAGCCGTGAGGAAGCCTCATCCAGCACCACCAGGCCCGGATTTTCCAGAAAGAGGCGGGCAAAGGCCAGCAATTGAGCCTCCCCTGCCGAGAGGCCGCTACCTCCCGCCGGCAGCAGGCTGTCCAGTCCTTCCGGCAGCGCTTGATACCACTCCCACAGGCCTATCTCGCGTAATACTTCCAGGGTACGACCATCCTCTATGCTCCCGTCAAAGAAGGTCAGGTTATCCCTGACCGAAGCGTGGAAAAGTTGTACTTCCTGCGTCACCATCCCTACCCGCCGCCGCAAGTCCGCCAGGTGGGTGTCAGCGATTGATACATCTCCCAATTTCAACTGGCCCTGTTGTATATCATAGAGACGGAAGAGCAGGCGGCTGATAGTAGTTTTGCCGCTACCGGTACGACCCAGCAGGCCCAGCACTTTGCCCGGTTCCAGTCGCAAGTTGACATCATCCAGAATCAATTCTTCGCGGTTATAACCGAAAGAAACCCGGTCAAACTCGACCGAGAGCGGGCCGGAAGGCAGCGCTTTACCTGCGCCATCCCGCACCTGGGGCTGCATATTGAAAAGTTCCTGCACTCGCAAAATACCGGCGCTGGCTTTCTGCAAATCCTGAATCTGGCGGGTCATCTGTTCCAGTGGCGTGCGCATCATTTCGGTGTATTGGAAGAAAAGATAAGCCGTACCCAGGCTCACCACGCCCGCCACGTAAAGATAAGCGCCCAGGCCCAGGGTCAGGACGTAGCCGAAGGTGAAAAGGCCGTTGATAATAGTCCAGAGTAGGGTGTACATCATATAAGCGCGGCGCGTCTTGAAGAAGAAGTCACGCATGATGCTGAAGAAACGGCGCATGGTGTAGGAGCGTCCACCGTTGGCCCGCAGATCTTCCATCCCGGCCATGCGTTCTTCCAGAAAGCCGTAAAGTGTGGCGTTCGCTTCTCGTTCAATTTTGGAACGCGGCACCGCCATATCTCTGAGCCGGTTCATTACATAAATGGCGAAGATCGAGAAAAGAGTAAGGGCCAGACCCACCCGCCAGTCTTCCAGGAAAAGCAATATCAGCACGCCTACCAGCAGGATAAAGTTACCCAGCACCCGGATTACGAACTCTGAGAAAAAGTTAGCCAGGGCCGTGACATCGCCATCTATTCTCTCGATTAGCACGCCCGGTGTGTGGGTATTATGAAAAGGCATATCTAACCGCATGCAGTGAGCGGCTAAATCATTGCGCAGGGCATTAGTGGCTGACCAGCCTACATTCTGGCTGGTGTAAGTGGCCCAGAGACCAAGCGCCTGGGTAATTACTGCCAGGCCCAAAAAAAGCAACCCGGCCCATATCATCTTGTCCAGGCTGCCCTTTGAGAGGGCTGTATCCAGGAAGTACCGCAGAATTTGCGGATTTGCCAGTTGTAGACCGATACTGGTCAGGAGCAAAACTGACATCAACAGGACTTGCTTCCACTGCGGTTTAAGGTAATTCACCAGCAACTTCCAGTACTGGCGTAACGGAATTTTCATACATCCTCACGATTTTGCCCAACCGGACGGCTTTGTTACCCGTCTCTTATCCAACCTATCAGGGCGAGATTGGTTAGCTATATATAGTATTTGCTTAGCTCATTGTAGTATAAAGGCAGTGTCGAGGACTGTCAATAGCTTGGTATAAACAATGCTTATTAAAGCCATGAGTAATTTCTTGTAAGTGTAAGCCTGCTTATCTATCGTCAGGGCGTACCAGCGCCAGTAGATATTAACAATACGGACTGGATGTTGAGCATTGTTAGACTTTTGTAAGTTTGTTTTTATCCTGTCTATCTTAGCTATTCTTTCCAGCCTTTTTGATTGTAATTCAGAGGAGGGTGTAGAATGTCCAAAGACCAACCTACCGGTAAGGAACTTAATGAGTATATGTATCATGAACTGGACGAGTCAGTAGATGCCAGCCAGGTTGAGAATCCTGACCAGGCAGAAAATCGCACTCGATCAGATGAAACCGATATGCGAAATGAACTGACGTTGAGTGAAGAGGAAGTGGAAGCGGGAACGGGCAGAGGCGCTTTCAACCGTGGGGAAGCAGCGGCGGATGGTCACACTCGGCCCGACGTCCGACCTAATTATCGCCCTCGCGCCATTCCCGGCAACCCGAAAATTTAGCTTCATATTGCCGAAATTGGCTGACAAACAAGGCCTACAACTCTTGTATTTAGTTGTTCAGAGAAACGTACCAATAGTGCTGCTTGCAAGGTTAAAATAATACTCTGCAAGCAGCATGCCTATGTCCGTTCTTAGCTTAGCCTCATTTTAAATTGTCTGGAGAACCTGAGATACAACGAGGCTGGATCAAAAACCGTTTTGCATGGGTAATTATTAAAATTTATTTATAATTAAATTTATTTTAGATGTTTATTAACAACTTTTATTTTGAGTTTTATACTGTATTTGTTATACTAAAAGTGTAAATAGGTTAAGGTTTGAATGGGTACGTCTTGCTCGCCTTTAAAAGGGTCTGACTTATATGAATATTGTTCTCTCCGATTTCAGAGCTGTAAATGAGAGCACTCCTGATATCATTGCTCGCTTTGATCTACATTTTCGCTACATTTATGCCAATGCCGCCGCTGCCGCTGCCCTGGGATTATCAGAAGAAGCTATTATTGGCAAAACCAAACTAGAAGTTGGTCTGGCAGAATCTAAAGTAAAACGCTGGGAAAAGTTAGCTCTAAAAGCTATCCAGACACGGCAAGAGCAACTTTTCGAATTTGATTACCCCACGGCTAATGAAGTGCGCTATTTTCAATCCAGGCTTATCCCTGAATTAGACGCCAATCGATCAGTGATTTCTATTCTTAATATCATTCGCGATGTTACAGAAGCCAGAAAGTTAGAGGAGCTTTATAAAGCCCAGCACGAATTTAAAAGTGAAAAAGAGTTGCTTTCAAAGGATTACGAACAACTAAGGTACCGGTTCCAACAAGCCTTTGAAAGAATTACTGATCTGGAAAACCAGAACCAAATTTTACGAAAAAGCCAGGACTACTTTTCCACTCTGTTCCGCTTTGCTCCTAATCCTCTGGCGGTTAATCGTATCAGCGATATGCTTTTTGTAGAGGTCAACAATGCTTTTCTGGATCAGTTGAATTTTGTTCGTGATGAAGTAATCGGCCGAACTCCGGTTGAACTGGAACGATTTGATCCTATTGAGCAAGATGACCTGATAGATCAAATTCTGGAAGAAGGTATTATCCAGCAATATGAAACTTTAGTACACGATAAACAGGGTGAAAAACATTCTATTGTTGTTTCTTCCCAACTGGTTGAACTGGGTGGTGAGAAATGTGCAATCGCTTCTTTTCATGATATTACCCGGCGCAAACAGGCGGAAGCCCGCTTGCATTTGCTTGAACAGGCTATTGCGGCCAGCAACAATGCTATTGTGATTGTAGAAGCGAACTGGCCTGTTAATACTATAACTTATACCAATCTCGGTTTTGAAATAATGACGGGCTACTCCTCGGAGGAGATGACAGGGCAAAACCTGGCTCTATTACTGGGCCCGGACATTGAGCAACCGGAATTTCAGTTACTCAACGAAGCCTTTGAAAAAGGACATTCCTGCCAGGTAAGGTTACGTAACTATCGCAAAGATGGTACTCTTTTCTACATTGATGAGACCATTTCTCCCGTAAAGAATAGACACGGAAATTTAACTCACTTTGTAGTAGTGATGAATGATGTTTCTGCCCGAGTTGCTTCACAGGCTCAGCTTTCAGCCGAAAAAGAACGCCTCTCTGTTACTCTTAGCTCAATTATCGATGGAGTTATTACTACCGATACCAAAGGCAGGATTGAACTGGTTAACCGGGTAGCCGAAGTCATGAGCGGTTGGAACCAGGCTCAAGCCAGCGGGCAATACATCTGGGATATCTTGAAAGTAGTAGACCCGGCGACCAGGCAATCTGTCTCTCTCGAACCCTGGCTGCATAGGCTTTTGAATTCCGGCGCGACAGTCAAAGAAGCGATTTTTCAGCCAACCCGGCGCGAACTAATTTTACAGGCTCGCGATGGGAGTGAGAGATATATTCGCCTGAGCGCTACTCCGGTGGCTGACGGCGATGTGCTGGGTGTAGTGCTGGTTTTTCAGGATATTACCGATGAGCAGAGGATGGCTGAAGAACGCCTTAAAATAACCCAGCTTGAATCACTTGGTTTACTGGCTGGTGGCCTTGCTCACGATTTTAATAATATTCTGACCGGGATTCAAGGAAATCTCAGTATGGTCAAGCTTAGTTTGCAGCAACTTGAGTTAGAGAAATCGCCTGTTCTGGCACCAAAGCCGGAAGAAAGTAAAGATTTAATAAGCTGGCTGGAAGAAAGCGAACGTGCCTGCCAGCGCGCCAAGGAGCTAACGAACCAGTTGTTGACTTTTGCCAGGGGAGGTACTCCTATCCGGCGAAGGGCTAACCTGGCCGATATAGTAGTTGAGTCTGCTCAGTTTGTAGTGAGCGGTTCTAATGTTCAAAATGTTTTTCTGCTCCCTGATAATTTGTGGCCGGTAGAAATAGATGTATCTCAATTTAGCCAGGTTGTTCAGAATATCGTTTTGAACGCCATTCAGGCCACTTCCGGTGCGGGTAAAATTTACTACGAAGCAGAAAATGTTAACTTGAGCACTGTTCGCTCTTTACCTCCTCTACGCGAAGGTAGCTATGTCAAACTTTCTATTCGAGATGAAGGGCATGGGATTGCCCCAAAAGATTTACCCCATATCTTTGATCCTTATTTCACCACCAAAGAGAAAGGTTCCGGCCTGGGCCTGGCTATTTGTTATTCGATAATCCAGAAACACGAAGGTAACATTTTAGTAACCTCGCAGCCCGGTAAAGGCACAACTTTTCAAATTTATTTACCGGCTATTCCCGGCCTGAAAGCTACTGCCGCTTTACTTTCTGAAACTCAGGTTGAGCAGAAAGAGATAAAGTTTAATACCTCGAAGATAGAAAGAGACGCAAAAAGGCGTGCCAGAGTACTGGTGATGGATGATGAAGTTTTGATTCAGCAACTGCTCAGTCGCCTGCTAACACGTATGGGTTATTCTGTCGCGACCGCCGCCAGCGGAGAGCAGGCGATTGAGCAGTATAGCCAGGCTATGCAAAAGGGCGAACCTTTTGATGTATTGATCGTAGACCTGACTATTCCGGGCGGTATGGGCGGACAGGAAGCTATTCAACATCTTCTAAAACTCAATCCTGCCGTCAAGGCCATAGTCTCCAGTGGTTATTCCAATGACCCGGTAATGTCAAATTATCAGGAATATGGTTTTAAGGGGCTGGTAGCCAAGCCTTATCGCCTGGAAGAGTTATCGAACGTGCTTGAACAGGTACTCAATAGCGACTGATAGTTTTGGGTAAGTAAGCCTTAATTACTTTAACACCAGCAAATCGCACAAAGCGTGATCGATGATAAAACGCGCAATGGGGCCAATGGTATGCGGTCCCCGGTTAGCGCGTGGTTCTAAAGGAGGAGGGGGAGCTGGAGCATTGTCATGTTTGGGCGGCGGTGGAGGCGGAGGCGCGGGATGAGTCAGATCACTGCGATAGCGCGTACCGATTACCAGTAAATCCGCTCCGTGCTGGTCTACGTATGTCACAATTTCTCGTTCCGGGCGGCCTTCCAGGATAACCCTATCCGCTACTTTTATGCTGGGGCCGAGAACTACCGCTGCTTCTTCCAAAACCTCCGCTGCCAGGCTGCGCTCGGCTTCCTGCATTTCGGTAGCGCGCCCGCTGCCGGTACGTCCTCCGAAAAGATGAGTGCGCCGAATAAAGTTCAACTCTTCCGCCGGGCGAGTATCAACCACATACAGTAATACTACTTCTGCGCCGGCAGGCAGCTTTTGCACAGCGCGTTGAGCGAACTCGGCTGTTTCCAGCCCACTCAGGCACAGTACTACCCTCATTTTGGCTCCTCACTCTCTTTTCAGGCCTAACTTGAACATTATCCCAACCAGGGCAAAGTAGGAATTTTATCCCTTATGAAAGCTTTAACTGCTTGATGCAGCTTCTTTAAACTAGCCCGGACCTTTGGCTTTATGCTTCCTTGCGGGTAGGTCCGGGCGCTCGAACGCATGCCGTCATGTTTAATGGAACGGCACTAGAAGCCTATTCATGGTCGCGCAAAGCGTACTGAATAATCAGCGGAGCCAGTTCTTCGGCCAGGCCGAGCTTGGAAAACTCAACAGTGTAATCCACCTCAATGGCTGAAAGACCTTCCGGGCCATCCCCATCTTCAATCAGGTCTACTGCCAGTACACCGCCTCCGACTGCGCTTGCAGCCGCCAGGGCTACTTTTTTGATCTCCGGCGTTATCTCACAATCAATTACCGTCAGGTTTTCATCGGAACTGCTGGTGGCCTTGTTAGCTATCAGGTAGACGGCTTTCACCACCTCCTGGCCGACCACGAAGACCCGAATATCACGACCGGGCCGGTTCTGCAAGAACTCCTGTAGATAGTAGATCGAGTGATCGTACTGGCCTAAACGCTCTTTGTGTTCCAGTACCGCTTTGGCCGCATCGTAATCGTTCAGGCGTGCTACCAGCGCCCCTTTATCACCTGTCAACGGTTTGAGCATGACGGGATAACCCAGGTCTTCCACCGCCTGCATCGCCCAATCGCTACTGAAAGCAATTTCGGTGCGCGGGGTAGGAACACCGGCATCCTGAAAAGCCAGGGTAGTCAGAAGCTTATCGCCACAAATCCGCGCCACATCATAGCTGTTGATAGTACGGACCCCCGCTCTTTCCAGCAAGAGCAGCGAGTAGAGCGCCTGGAAGTGGTCAATGCCCCGTTCCAGCACGACTTCTATATCGCCGGGCGCGATAACCATGTCCCCTTGCAAATCAAAGATAAGCTCTTCCGTCTTGAGCAAGACCGGCTCAACTCCTTGCTGGCGGGCGGCTTCGATCAGCGCTTTTTCGTCCTCGCGCAACTGGCTGTAGAGAATGCCAAGTTTTTTGCTCATGATTAGCGTTCTCCCTTTGATTTATGACTGTAACTTTTGATAATTAGATCAACGTTCTCCAGCGAAATCGGTTCTAACCCGGCGGCGTGTTTAACCTTTTCAGTGATAGCAACCAAATCGGCATCTGAAAGGGTTACGCCCAGTTCGCTGGCGCGAGCGGCCACCGCATGTTTACCAGTCAGGCGGCTGGCAATATCCAGGGTACGTTTGATCCCGAAATCTTCCGGCTTCAAAACCTCATAAGCCTGGCTATCCTTCAAAATAGCTTTGGTGTGAATACCGGCTTTATGGGTAAAGGCGTTGGGGGCGGTCACGGGCATAGTATGCGGAATCGGTATACCGAGCATGGTCGCGACCATCTTGTCCAGTTTGGGCATCTCCCGCAGGTTATACTTACTGACCAGGGAGGGGTCGAGCGAATAAAGCCGGGCTACCAGTCCGCTCATAGGGCAAATTCCGTTGCGCTCGCCAATACCCAGTACAGTAGTATTGATGCAAATCGCACCTCCTTCGAGGGCGGCATGGGCGTTGGCAATCGCAGCGCCGGTGTCATTATGGCCGTGATACTCGATTTTGAATTTGAAGCGCTTCTTGAACTCGCTGATGCGGTCGTAGACTTCAAAGGGAGTCGCGCCGCCGACGGTATCGGGGAAATCTACCTGGTCTACTCCGACCTCATCGAGCGCCTGGCAGATGTAGAGTAAATCTTCCAGCTCGGTACGGAAGGCGTCTTCCGCGCCAAAGCGAGCATAGCGGCCCTGGCTGTGTACGTATTCAACCATTTGAGTAGCCATTTTGGCCACTTCCTGGATGTTCTTACCGTGACTGGCCTTTTGCAGGTAATTGCTGGTACCCATGAAAAGGTTAATTCCGTGAGCGCCGGTTTGCAGCGCCAGATCTACATCATCCTTATTGCAGCGGCAATGTACCAGCACTTTCGTTTTGGACTGTTTACTCTTCAGGATTTCTACCAACTGGGTAATTTCCTGTAGAGCGTTAGGGTAGGAAATCGGCGAGCCAACCTCAATATATTCTACCCCAAAACGAGCCAGCGACAGGGCAATTTCGATCTTCTGGTTAAAGGTAAAATGAGCGCGGCTAAACTGTTCGCCTTCGCGCAGGGTAGTATCGAGGATTTCTACCTGCTGAATCCTGGTTCTACGTCCGGTAGTATTCAGGCCCGCCTCGTCCGGGCCGTTAGTTGTGGTGCTGATACTCGGCCTCCTCTTAAAAACTGGCTACAAGGCAGGGCTGCTATAGTGAACAGAACTAAGTCTGGCAGCCGCTACCCGCCTCTTTAATTATACTGCTTTTGGCGTCATTGCCGCTGCCTCATCTTTGAAAATATAAGCTAAAAAGAAAAAATCCACTTTTCGCGGGTTTCCAAAAAGGATACACCAACCGGTTTAAAAAGGCAAAAAGAAAAGATTAAAAAAGAGGACAGGCTCCATTGCCTGCCCTCTATCGAGCTGCTAACTAACTGTCCAAAAGCTGCTTACTGTCCGCCGAAGTCGGTGGTCCAGTACCACTTGTAGGTCGAATTGGCATTGTAAGCGCGTGCGATACCGATAGTGTGATAGTTGCCGTTTAGCATATTGGCGTTGTGGCCGGCAGAGTTTTTCCAGCCTTGCATCACCGAGGCGGCATCAACATAACCGGCGGCGATATTCTCGCCTTTGTAGGTGTTGAAATTGTAGCCGAAGGCGGCCATGCGCACGAACGGGTCACGACCCAGCGAGTCGGTGTGGCTGAAATAGTTTTTGCTCGCCATATCCTGGCTCATCCAGCGAGAGGAACTTTCCAGGTTCGGGTTGATTGTCAGGGCCGGTTTGCCGTTGGCAGCGCGATACTGATTAATCAGGTTGAGGAAAGAAGCTTCCTCGGCATCCAGTCCGTTAGGATCGGTAGCCGGTAAGAAAAGCTGGCTCTGCGGAACAATTTCTTTCGGCTGGCTGGCGCTCGACCAGAAGAGTTGCGCAGTCGCTCCACCGCCATTTTCGAAGAATTCCAGCTTAATATCGTACTTCTGACCGGAGTTCAGGGCGATTGCGCCGCTGTTTTCCACCGGAGCGTGGTTGGTCCAGTTGTCAATCAGCAACTGTCCGTTAACCCACAGGCGCACACCGTCATCGGAGATTGTATTGAAAGAGTAAGTTTGAGTGTAACGCGGCATTACCTGGCCGGTCCAGCGGACGCTAAAAGTATCGGGTCCGATAGCGGCATTAGGCGATCCTGTTCCCCAGTTGAAATTTACGACGGCATCGGTACGGGTAAGCTTCTGGTTGGTAAAATCGATATTATCGAAGTATTCTCCCTTCAACCCGGTTCCATTACCGTTAGTAGCCGCATTCGCTACCGGGGCGGTAGCCATCAGGCTAAAAGTCGCAATTAAACCGGCCACAGCAGCCAGGAGGAAGGCAAAAAAATACTTTTGGTTCTTCATCAAAAATCCCTTCATGCAATATTAAATTATCAGCGTGAATTGAGCAGATAAAGAGCGCAGTCTTAATCCGGCCCCGCAGCGCGCAGGAAAAGAGCCTGCCGTTGGGAGCAACTTACCCGGACAAATTTAATGAGCCTGATAATATTCACCCCGCGCTCACAGCTAGCGCGAGAAAGCTACCGGGAATTTGTGAACCAGATTAGTGAAGAAGTTTGACAGAGAATAGATTAGAACGAGGACGTTGGCCGAAAATGTAGCTTTTGCTGATAACTATAAATGTCTTTTAACTTATCATTATTAAAAAGAGCAAGTGATAGACACACATATCTAGCATAAAGCATTTTATCCTTTTTAAGAATTTAGACAATAGCACAATAGTCCTGAAAATAGTACTACTTAACATGACAGAAAGTACTATAAAGAGCCCTCGGACTTGATCCGAGGGCTCTTTATAGTACTTTTCTAGTTTTTAACTATAAATTATTGTTGTGACTGGTATTGAGAGGATTGCTGGTTCTGTATACCTGCATTGCGACCCTTCTCCTGGAAAAGCTGGATGATTGCCTGGTTGAAGGCCGGAATGTCGGTGGGCTGGCGGCTGGTAACCCAGTTACCGTCTCGCACTACTTCTTTATCCTGCCAGTTACCCCCGGCATTACGAATATCATCCTGAATGGTGTGGTAGCTGGTCAGGGTGCGGCCCTTTACCAGCCCTGCCGAAACCAGCAGCCAGGGAGCGTGGCAAATTATAGCCATCGGCTTGCCTGATTGGTCAAAAGCCTGTACAAAGTTCTGAGCCTTCTGATTTACTCGCAGGAAATCGGCGTTAAGGGCGCCTCCTGGTAGCAGCACGGCATCAAAGTTGTTGGGATTGGCCTGGTCCAGGGTCATATCTACCTTAAAAGTGTCTGCTTTGGTGTCGTGGTTCATTCCGTGAACTTCACCGGATTTAGGCGAAATAAGAGTTACCTTCGCGCCTGCCTGTTCGAGAGCCTTGCGGGGCTCGGTCATCTCCACCTGTTCAAAATCGTCCGCTACCAGAACGGCTACTCGCATACCGTTAAGTTGTCCATTAGACTGCATAGTCATAATATATTATCCTTTCTACACCTTACAACATATAATTTTGGCGCCTGGATCGAAGAATTGCGCCAACCTGATTGAGTCTTTCTAAACTCTCCCTGTTACCAGCTATAAAAATTAAGCACAGAGTATACCTATGACCCTCGAAAAGAATTAAATTCAGGTGAATATCAATGACTCCTGCTTTTTGGATAGCCTATTAGGCCTATTGACCAATTTGGTATTATGTAAACAGTACAACATTATGTTGAGTGGGTTTTTGCGCCCATTTTAGCTTCACCGGAACTTTTGCGGTAGGAATCGCCCCGGCGGGCGGCTCGCATCATCCAATCCAGTCAAAAGAAAATTAAAGCAGTCTAAACTCTACAACTCTAAGTAAGAGAAGAAAGCAAAAGCGCGTTAGGGAGGCTATATGTATTCGTCCAGAAGGGGCTTACTAAAGTTCTTTTCGATCAGCATGGTAGTGCTTTTTGGCTGGTTTGGCCTGCTGGCTGCTACCGGGTCTGGCCCAACTATTGACCCCGTTTCCTCTGGCGTTGCTCGGGCCGATGTCGGGCCTGCCGCCACTCTTTTTCCTTCCTGGGTAGTTACTCCAACTTCTGCCGTTATCGCTCCTAGCATCGTACCGTCCGTACCGATAACTATGGCCTTACCCACCAGCCCCTGGGATACCGCATATGTTAAAGTCGGCTCGGTTTTACGCAATGATGCCACTGGCGTTTACAACATGTGGTATGAAAGCGCTTCGTTCGACCGGCCTGCCAACGGCGTGACAACCACTCTGCATAGCGCAATCGGTCTGGCCGTTTCTCCTGATGGCATTACCTGGAGCAAACCAATTACCAGTACGCCTATTTTTAATGTAAGCGGTGGACCTACCTCCAGCGTTTGCCCGGGCGATGTAGTAAGTAGCTGGGATTCCAGTTATGTGGGCAGTCCACGGGTAATTTATGACGGCGTGAAATATCGCATGTTTTACGTCGGGAGTAATTCCGCGATTGAGAATCACTTCACCGGCACTCAACCGGCAAGTATCGGTGTCGCCGAGTCAACAGACGGAGTTAACTGGTGCCGGGCAGGTAGAAGTACTCCCATTTTGACGCCAAACCCCCTATCGTGGGATAACTACAGCATTGAACCGGCCGGGGCAAGAATGGAAGGAAGTACACTAAAGCTTCTCTATACCAGCTATGGTGCGGACGGAATTTACCGGACCGGTCAGGCCGCCGTGAAAAATTTTGTGACCCTTCCAACCTCTACCTTAACCCTGGATAAAGATATTAATAACCCTCTCAAGGTTAATGGTAGCCCGGATAGGGTCAAGTCCGCCTATGCCAGGATCGTAAACGGCACAATCTTCACCTGGTACGTGAGCAATATCAGTGGCGCAGATTTAATCTACCAGGCGAACTGCCGGACCGATCTCAACTGCGGGCGCGACCCCGAAATCAATGTGCTCTGGCCCTTAAAGAGTAGCCCTAACGATCAGCTAGGTCAGGTTGATATTGCCAGTATCATTATCACCAGCCCTGCTGACGGGTTGCTGGGGACAATGTGGTATACAGGACGCAGCAGTAGTGATAACACGCTCTACGGCTTCCGGGCTATCTCGCCGCCACCGCCGGGTGCGGTTCCACCAACTACGCCGCCGCCAACTTACGCTACGCCGATTATCTTCCCGACTTCTTCGGCAATGCGGCCAACGCCTACACCGCTGGTTCCGGCCTTACCGCCCGGTCCATCCAACGGCGGTCCTTCGGCTTTCCTGACTGCGACGCCGGGTGACGGCAACTACTCGCCCTTCTATGATACCTGGCGCAGAGTAGATCAACCGGTTCAGGCCGGTTTTGCCAACCGCTCCTGGATTTACGGTTCTACACCCTACGGCTTCCGCTACTTGCTTGAGCCTTATGAGAATGGTAGCCGCCTGGTACAGTACTATGACAAAGCACGCATGGAGCAGGCTCCCAATAATACCGTCACAGGCGGATTGCTGGTTAAAGAACTGATTTCCGGCCTGATGCAGGTAGGCGATAACAAGTTCGTGCAGCGCCTGGGTGCTAATGAGGCCATCGCGGGTGATGCTATCGAAGTTAACCCTAACAACCCTGCCTACTACTCGCTTTACAATGTGGCTTCGCTTAACAACGATAAGCGAGTTTCTGACCGGACGGGCAATGGGGTTATCGAGACGATCAATCGCAGCGGTACCGTAGGCAGCGATATCGGTTACTACAATTACAACGTGAATTACGCTTACTACGATAATACTCTGGGTCATAATATTCCGGATGTCTTCTGGAACTTTATGAATCAGCGAGGCCTGGTGCTGGGGCCAAACGGGTACGCCAATGACGTTGTCATCAACTGGTTACAGGTAATGGGCTTACCGCTGACCGAGCCGTACTGGACTAAAGCGACAGTAAACGGGCAGGTCAAAGATGTGCTGGTGCAGGCCTTTGAGCGCCGTGTTCTGACCTTTACCCCTTCCAACCCTGACCCCTTCAAGGTTGAAATGGGTAACGTGGGTCGCCATTATTTCCGCTGGCGCTACGGTCAGACTCAGTAATAAACTCTTAGCCTTAAAACAAAAATCCCGCCAACCGGCGGGATTTTTGTTTTGACTGCTTCTTTTATTGACTCTTTTAGGACGGGCGATAAACGCCGAAGACCCCTCGTAAAGCCTCGCAGATTTCACCGAGGGTAACCAGATTCTCCACACAGCCGATGATATGCGGCATCAGGTTTTCGCTACCTTGAGCAGCGCTAACCAGGGCGCTCAGGCGGGCCTGGACATCCGCCTGGTTGCGCCGGGCCCGTAAAGCTTTCAGGCGTTCGATTTGCTCGCCGCGCAGGGCAGGGTCTACTACCAGGCGTTCTACCCGGTCCTGTTCCGGGATAGTGAACTTGTTGACACCCACGATTACGCGTTTGCCGCTTTCGACTTCCTGCTGCCACTTGAAGGCCGCGTCTTCAATTTCCTGGTGGAAGAAGCCGCCTTCGAGCGCCTTCAAGGTGCCACCCATGGCGTCAATTTTTTCCAGGTATTCCTGGGCCTCTTTTTCCAGTTGGTCAGTCAGGCTCTCAATGTAGTACGAACCTGCAAGGGGGTCAATTGTATCGCACACGCCGCTTTCGTAAGCGATAATCTGCTGGGTGCGCAGGGCGATACGGGCCGCTTTTTCGGTCGGTAGAGCCAGGGCCTCGTCCATGCCGTTGGTGTGCAGTGATTGAGTTCCTCCCAGCACGGCGGATAGAGCCTGAATGGTAACGCGCACAATATTATTCTCGACCTGCTGAGCGGTCAGCATGGAGCCTGCCGTCTGGGTGTGGAAGCGCAACATCCAGGAGCGCGGGTCCTGCGCCTTGAAACGTTCGCGCATAATTTTGGCCCACAGGCGGCGGGCCGCTCGGAACTTGGCAATCTCCTCTAAAAATTCGTTGTGGGCGTTAAAGAAGAAGGAGAGGCGCGCCGCGAATTTATCAACATCTTGCCCGGCTTTGACCGCTGCTTCCACATAGGCGATACCATCGGCCAGGGTAAAGGCGATTTCCTGGGCAGCCGTGCTACCGGCTTCGCGAATGTGATAGCCCGAAATTGAGATGGTGTTCCAGTTCGGTACCTCGTCGGTACAGAAAGCTATCATATCGGTAATCAGGCGCATGCTTGGCTCAGGCGGATAAATATAAGTACCGCGCGCGATGTACTCTTTCAGGATATCATTCTGGACCGTACCACTGAGCTTGTTGGCCGGAACACCGTTCTTTTTAGCAACGGCAATATAAAGCGCCAGCAGAATCGAGGCTGTAGCATTGATGGTCATAGAAGTGCTGATTTTGTCCAGCGGCAGACCCGCCAGCAGCACTTCCATATCGTCGAGAGAACAAATCGAGACCCCCACTTTACCCACTTCGCCGTCAGACATGGGGTGATCGGCGTCATAGCCCATCTGAGTAGGCAGGTCGAATGCTACCGAAAGACCGGTCTGGCCCTGGCTGAGCAGATAATGGTAGCGTTTATTCGACTCGGCAGCGGAGGCGAAACCGGCATACTGGCGCATGGTCCAGAAGCGTCCCCGGTACATGGTCGGCTGCACGCCACGGGTGAAAGGATATCGACCGGGATAGCCCAGGTCTCGTTCATAGTTCAGGTTGGAAACGTCTTCAGGGGTGTAGAGGCGTTTAATGGGCAAGCCGGAATTGGTCTCGAAGTTTTGTTTACGTTCGGGAGCTTTCTTTAGAGCAGGTTGAACGACTCGTTCGTTCCATTCCTCATAGCCTCCGGCCAGTCCCGCTGTTCCTGTCCGCTCTGAGTCTGACATAATGCTCCTCCTATCGAAATAACTCTTTACTTTTTAGAACTATCCGAGTTTACTCCAATTATAACTCTGATAAAACAGAATGTAAGAAATAAACTTTATTTTGCTAAAATTCGCCTGTATTCGTTGTAAACTCGCTCTGCTACACACGGCCAGGTGAAATTTTCGACTACATAGCGCCGCCCGGTTTTGCCGAGTCGCTCTCTGGTAGCGGCGTCTTTAAGTAAACTTTCCAACTTATCCGCCAGTTCGGCGGCATCTTGCGGCTGGTATAAATAACCTGTTTCACCCTCCTTTATTACTTCACGGAAGCCGCCAAAGTTGCTGGCGACTACCGGCTTTTCGCAGGCCGCCGCTTCGCACAGAGCAATCCCAAAAGTCTCATTGGCAAAGCTCGTACCGACCACTACATCTGCCAGGGCATAGTAATCAGGCAAATCGCGATTAGGCAGGTTGCCGGTAAAATGAGTAATTTCGGCCACGCCCAGGCGATGCGAGAGGGCTTCCAGGTCTTTCCGGTAGGGGCCATCTCCGGCCAGGATTGCTTTAACCGGCACGCCGCGCTGCTGCAAAAGGGCTAGAGCGTGCAGAAGATACTGCGCTCCCTTCCAGCGGACCTGCCTTCCCACCTGCATAATGATAAATTCTTCCGGCGCGGCGAACTGCGCTCGCAATTCAGGCTTAACCGGGCGAGGCGCGAATAATTCTACATCTATGCCGTTATAAACCACTTCCGGTTGAACGCCGTAATGCTGCGCGACAATATGCGCGTTATAGTGGCTGCACGAAACGGCCTCTGTTACTTTTCTGGCAAAAAGGCGGTCGAACGGAAAGAAATCTTTACCGTGACAGCCAAAGAGAATACGGGTACCGAAAAGACGCCGGGTGAGTTGAGCCAGTGGCAGGTCGTAGGGTTTCTGGATATGCAGGATATCGTAGCGCTCACGAGCCAGGAGCGGAAGAGTAGTTAGCCCAAAACTTAAGCGTTCCAGTAACTTGGTCTGTCCGTAAAGACGGCGCATCAGGGGTAAACGGCGTAGCTGCTCACGAGTGATATAAGGTCTGGTCAGCACTCGTACTCGCGAAGGAGTGGTGGTTGGCTGGTGGAATCCGGCGGGTGATTGACCTCCGATAATATCTACCTGACAATCGGGATACTCGGTGGTCAGGTAACGGGCTAACTCCCAGACAAAGGATTCGACGCCTCCGGTTTGCGTAGTTGTAGTGACGTTGTAGAGCGCTATTTTCACGTTTACACTTGTTTTACCATCATTAACTGATAGGTACCTTTGTATAGATAACGATAAAGCCGGTACGCAGGGCCAAGCAAGCGCACCTTGCGTAACAGGCTGATAAGCTGCGCTTTGCGACCACTGTGATTGCTGACGGATAGGCCGGGGCTTTTTTGCAAACCCCATTCCAGTTCACCCAGTTCCTGGGTGCGGTCAAAGCCATGTTTTTTTGCGGCGCTGGTCAAATCCGGAAATCTGAAATAATGCATCTCTTCCAGGGTTTGCTTGTCGGTGAAGCGCGAATTATCCTTATGGCGCCCGGTAAGCTTCAGGAACGGCGTTGCCAGGCGGCGCGGCAACCAGTTTACGAACCTGACGTGATAGTGCGGATCGTTGAAGGCGAACCGGTTGATAGCCGTAATATAGAGCAGGCCGCCCGGTTTGAGGCAGCGATTGACTTCGGAGAAAAGCTCTTCGGGCCGCTGGACATGCTCCAGCACGTCCATGCAGACGATAATATCAAAATGCGCATCCGGGAAAGGCAGGTGTTCGCCTCCGCCGTTGACCGGGTTAAATTCCAGGCCATAGCGCCGCCCGCGCAGACGGGTAATATTACAGTAGGCCGGGTTGTAATCAAAAGGCTGCACCTGCGCTCCGGTCTGCGCCATCGCCACGCTTAAGCCTCCCATGCCGCAACCCAGATCCAGCACCCTTAAACCGGAGAGAAAGTTTTGCTCATTCCCTTGCCCTGCCAGACCGGCCATTTGCATAAATAGCCGGAGCGTAGCCAGGGTACGTTTCTGTTTGGTTTCCTGCCACAGCCGTCCCTGCCGCCACTTCTCAAAATCGGGCCGCCAGCGCATATGTTCCAGCCAGGGGTCAATCGCGGCTTCCAGTTGGCGATTAATCTCGGTTTGCTCGTCTGGTTGCAAGGTCTGCAATTTCTTTGTAATCTCCCGTTCATCCGGATTGTTAAACCAACCCGGTTTGCCAGTTGTAATAAGTTACATATTTCACCTGGCATTATAGCACAACCTCCTTTAGCTTAAAGAGAGGTTAGCCCGTGGTTTGACCCTGATAATTTTTTCTAATCAAGCAGCCTTTCAGCCCTTTAAATAAACAATGGTAATTAAAAGAAATGAAGAGGTTATAAAAATAGGGCTGCTACCTTAGCGAACTAAAGTAGCAGCTTTTGGCTTAGTAAACATTGAGATGTAGATAGGGTGTAGGTGGGCAAAAATTCTAAAATCCGGGCAAAAACCCTAGTGAATCGGCTGCGGAATTTGCGCTCCGGCGAAATTGGGCAGCTTCAGTAAGTTGCGAACTAGCTGGTACATACTATCGCCAACCTGCTGAAAATAGTGCGGTTGCAAGTAGGGTGAAATCAGAGCGGGGTCCGGAAAAGGCCAGACCAGCACTCGTTTTGTTTCAGGTAGACTCAACTTTCCAGCCTGGTAAGCCGAATTGGCTTCAACGCCTACAATAAAAACATAATCAAAAGTGGTATTGCAAAATTCGCTTAAAGCCTTCGGGCGAATTTTATTACTATCCTGTCCCAGTTCTTCGATCATAGCTGCTGCCAGCGGGTGAAGCCGGTTGGCAACTCTCGGACCGGACCCTGCGCTATAGACCTCGAACCGGCTGGATTCGGGATCGAAATAGCGGAAAAAGGCTGCGCCTAATTGCGAGAGCGAGGCATTGCTAGAACATACGAATAAGACTTTCTGCCTGGTAATGACTTTACCCGTTCCTACCTGCGCGGGATAGGGGGATGGTATTTCGAATGTATTTAACATACCAGCCTCTCAAACAATGCTTCGGGTTACTAACATCTATAAATAGAGCACCAGCGTTCGGTTTCTAAACTGTTTAACAACACTTTTCTGGTTTCGTTTGATGTCAGATAAACAATTTTTCACTGATTTTAAAAATCCCCCTAAGTCTTTTTCACCTCTTATTTACCAATTTACACCATTCCTTACACGCGTAAGTTTTATCCTGAGTATCAGAGCAACGTTGGCTGCCCTTTAATTTCAATATTAAATAAATCGGCCCGACCGACCCAAGCCACATAGGAAAGACTGGAGGAATGTAGGAAATGAAACATGCCAAGGTGACGATAGATGGTAACGAAGCCGTCGCAAGAATAGCTTACAAGCTGAGCGAGGTAGTTGCTATTTATCCAATCACCCCCTCAACTGCAATGGGCGAAATGGCTGACGCGCTTTCGGCCACTCGCGTCACAAACCTGTGGGGAACTGTTCCACAGGTCATTGAAATGCAATCTGAGGGGGGAGCGGCGGGCGCAGTTCACGGTGCCTTACAGACCGGAGCGCTCACCACTACTTTTACCGCTTCTCAGGGCCTGCTCCTGATGATTCCCAATATGTATAAAATTGCCGGCGAACTGACTCCTGCGGTTTTTCACGTTGCAGCCCGTTCCCTGGCAGCGCAAGGTCTCTCAATCTTTGGAGACCATTCTGATGTAATGGCAGTCCGTTCAACCGGTTTTTCCCTGCTGGCTTCCAGTTCGGTGCAGGAAGCCCAGGATATGGCTCTAATCGCGCACGCCTCCACCCTGGAAGCGCGGGTGCCTTTTGTGCATTTCTTTGACGGTTTCCGGACTTCTCATGAAATTAATAAAATTGAACAACTTAATGAAGATGACCTTCATGCGTTGATAGACGACTCGCTGGTACGCGCTCATCGCTCCCGCGCGCTTTCGCCTGATCACCCTTTCATTCGTGGTACTGCGCAAAACCCGGATGTCTACTTCCAGGCACGTGAGACGGTCAATCCTTATTACAAAGTTACCCCCGCTATTGTTCAAAAAGTAATGGACAAACTGGCGGCTAGGGTTGGACGCAAATACCATCTCTTTGATTACACCGGTTCACACGATGCCGACCGGGTAATTGTGGTTATGGGTTCAGGCGCGGAGACGGTCGAAGAAACCGTACGCCATTTGAACGCCCAGGGAGAACGCGTCGGTGTACTAAACGTTCACCTTTACCGGCCCTTCTCGGTAGAACACTTTATTAACGCATTGCCCGCTTCCACTCGCACTATTGCTGTGCTGGACCGCACCAAAGAACCGGGCAGCGCCGGTGAGCCGCTTTACCTGGACGTAATTGCTGCTCTGACTGAAGGAGCGGGCGATCACTTCCACTCCTTCCCCCAGGTGATTGGCGGGCGCTATGGGCTCTCTTCTAAAGAGTTTACCCCGGCCATGGTCAAGGGTATTTACGATGAAATGCTCAAAGTGGAACCGAAAAACCACTTCACCATCGGTATTAATGATGATGTCAGCCACACCAGCCTGGATTACGATCCCAACTTCTCCATCGAGAGTCATGATACGGTGCGCTGTGTTTTCTGGGGCCTGGGTTCGGACGGTACGGTTGGCGCGAACAAGAACTCGATCAAAATTATCGGTGAAACCACCCATAACTTTGCCCAGGGCTACTACGTACTTGACTCCAAAAAATCCGGTTCGGTTACCACTTCACACCTGCGCTTTGGACCTAAACCGATTCGGGCGCCTTACCTCATTTCGGAGGCGAACTTCGTAGCCTGCCACCAGTTCCAGTTACTCGACCGCTATAACGTCCTTAAATACGCTATGCCGGGCGCCGTCTTCCTGCTTAACAGTACTTATGGCCCGGAGGAAGTCTGGAATTACTTGCCACGCGAGGTGCAGGAAACCATCGTAAACAAAAAACTGCATATGTACGTGATCAACGCCCACAAAGTAGCCGAGGAAAACAACATGGGCGGTCGTATCAACACGGTTATGCAGACCTGCTTCTTTGCCATCAGCGGCGTGCTACCCCGTGACGAAGCCATCGCCAAGATTAAAGAGAGTATCAAGAAAACCTATGGCAAGCGCGGTGAGGCGGTAGTAAAGCAGAATTACCAGGCGGTTGACCAGACTCTTGAATACCTCTATGAAGTGAAAGTTCCAGCGGAGAGATACAGTTTCATTCATCGTCATGTGAACGTTTCTAAAGAGGCTCCCGCTTTCGTCCAGGACGTATTGGGAGCTATGATTGCCGGAGAAGGTGATAACTTGCCGGTAAGCGCCCTTCCGGTTGACGGAACTTATCCTTCTGGCACTTCCAAGTGGGAAAAGCGCAATATTGCCCTGGAAATTCCGGTGTGGGAGTCTGACATCTGTATCCAGTGCGGCAAGTGCGTCTTTGTCTGCCCTCACGCTGTCATTCGCCACAAAGTTTTCGAGCCGGAAGCGCTGGCCACTGCTCCTGCTACCTTTAAGAGCTCGGATGCCCACTTCAAAGAATTCGCCGGGGCGAAGTACAGTTTGCAGGTTTCGCCAGAGGATTGCACCGGTTGTGGTCTTTGTATCGAGGCCTGTCCGGTCAAAGATAAGACTCAAGTTGGCCGCAAGGCGATCAACATGGCGCCGCAGGAACCCATCCGCGAGAGTGAAGGCTTGAACTGGGAATTCTTCCTGAGCCTGCCTGAAGTAGACCGCACCAAAGTCAGTCTCAAAACCATCAAGAATTCGCAGTTGATGGAACCGCTCTTCGAATTCTCCGGGGCTTGCTCCGGTTGTGGCGAGACTCCCTACGTCAAACTGGTATCGCAACTCTTTGGCGACCGGGCTCTGGTGGCGAACGCCACAGGTTGTTCTTCAATTTACGGCGGCAACCTGCCTACCACGCCCTGGACTCACAACCGGGAAGGGCGCGGACCGGCCTGGTCCAACTCGCTCTTTGAAGATAACGCCGAGTTCGGGCTGGGTATGCGGCTGACGCTTGATAAGCAGCATGAATATGCGGGCGAATTACTATCCCGGTTCTCTGAGGTGGTTGGCAGCGAACTGGTAGAGGCCCTGCTCAATGCCGACCAGTCGAGCGAAGCCGGTATCAAGGAGCAGCGCGAGCGGGTAGCCCTTTTGAAACAGCGCTTAGAAGGCAACGAAGATCCTCGGGCTGTAGATCTCCTGGGATTGGCTGATAACCTGGTCAGGCGCAGCGTCTGGATTATCGGTGGTGATGGTTGGGCTTACGATATTGGTTATGGCGGACTCGATCACGTCCTTGCGACCGGACGCAATGTGAATGTGCTGGTGCTGGATACTGAAGTCTACTCCAACACAGGTGGGCAGGCTTCCAAGTCTACTCCGACAGGAGCAGTAGCCAAGTTCGCTATGCGCGGCAAAGGTATACCGAAGAAAGACCTCGGCATGATCGCCATGGCTTACGGGTATGTCTACGTAGCGCGTGTCGCTATGGGCGCGAACGACCAGCAGACCCTTAATGCTTTCCTCGAAGCGGAAGCTTACGACGGGCCATCCCTGATTATCGCCTACAGTCACTGTATTGCTCACGGTATTGATATGAGTAAGGGCCTGGAGCAACAGAAACTGGCCGTCCAGACAGGCTACTGGCCGCTCTACCGTTATTCGCCGGTGCTGGCTGCCGAAGGCAGAAACCCGCTTATCATCGACTCGAAGGAACCATCCTTACCGCTTGAACAGTACGCCTACAACGAAACTCGCTACAGGATGCTGGTACAGAGCGATAAGGAACGGGCAGCCGAATTGATGCATCAGGCTAAAGAGGATATTCACCACCGCTGGAAGCATTACCAGATGATGGTTGACCTGATGAAGCCCACACAGAAATAAGCGGTGACGTTAAAGGGAGGTTGCGTGCAGCCTCCCTCTAGCTGCTTTCGAGATAATAATAAAACCTTACATTGTTGTAAGGAGAAAAATTATAGAGGAAGAACAATGCCTGATCTCACAACTACTTACCTGGGTTTACAGTTGAAAAACCCGCTGGTAGCTTCAGCCTCACCCCTGTCAAAAAAAGTGGATATGGTTCAGCGCCTGGAAGAGGCAGGAGCAGCAGCGGTAGTAATGTACTCGCTTTTTGAAGAACAGATTACCCACGAGAGCCGCGAACTGGATCATTACCTGACACGCGGTAGCGACTCTTATTTTGAGGCGCTCAGTTACTTCCCTGACCTGGATCACTATAATCTGGAGGGTGAAGCTTACCTGGAACATCTCTATCGAGTGAAACAAAAAGTAAATATCCCGGTTATTGGTAGTCTTAATGGCGCGACCACCGGCGGTTGGATTGAGTATGCCCAAAAAATCGAGCAAACCGGTGTAGATGCCCTGGAACTTAATATTTACTACCTGCCCACCGACCCTTATCTGAGCGGCACAAAACTGGAGGAAGACTATATCAAGCTGGTTAGCGATATACGTTCCAATATTCATATTCCGGTGGCTTTGAAGTTAAGCCCCTTCTTTACTTCTCTGCCCTACACTGCGCGGCGTTTTGCTGAGGCCGGTGCGGATGGCCTGGTGTTGTTTAACCGTTTTTATCAGCCTGATTTTGACCTGGAAGAGCGCGAAGTGGTTCCGCATCTGGAACTCAGTACTTCCCAGGATTTACTCCTGCCTTTGCGCTGGATTGCCATTCTTTATGGTAGAGTCGCGGCTGACTTTGCGCTCACCAGCGGTGTACACCATGCCGAGGACATTGTGAAAGCAGTCATGGCGGGCGCAAGTGTGGCGATGACCACCTCAGAAGTGCTGGCTAATGGCATAGTGCGAGTCAGAGAAATTCTGGCTGATCTGTATGATTGGCTGGATAGTCATGAGTACGAGTCCATCACTCAGATGAAGGGCAGCATGAGCCAGCGGGCCGTGGCGGAGCCAGGCGCTTTTGAGCGTGCGAACTACATGAAAGCTCTGCTCAGTTTTGATAATAAGCTCTATTAAAGAGCTGAAGAGTAGTGCTGATTAAGACTTGATTAGAAAGCAGTAGTTTTACCTTCTTTTCACCATTTGAAACCGGGATTTTCACTAATCCCGGTTATTATATATGTGAAAATGGTAACAAACTATCTCTGCTAAGTGGAACATCTATAAGGCGGCGAGTGGATCAAAGAAGATTCAGAGGAGAAGCAAGCATGAATAAAAGAATAATGGTTCCGCTGGATGGTTCGCAACTGGCGGAGAAGGCTTTGCCTTACGCGATCAAGCTGGCAAATCAGATTAATGGCTCCCTACTGCTGGTTCACGTACTGGAAACACCTGGCCCTGGCCCCCAGGAGTACTCTTTCCAGGGTGATACTTTTCCGGTTAACTCAGCGGACCCTTATCTGCAAGAAGTAAGCCGGATTATCAGCGGCCCAGGCGCAGAACCCTGGATTGAGGCTGACCGCCTGGAAATAATCGTAGGTTATGGAAAACCCGCTGTAGCGCTCGCGACAATGATTGAGGATGAACAGGTTGATTTAGTTGTTATGACCTCGCACGGACGCACCGGCCTTTCACGTCTCGTTATGGGCAGTGTTGCTTTTGACCTGGTGCAGCGCTCTATCTGTCCGATAATGTTGATCCAGCCTGAAAAACCGAATGAATTTAGCCTGCTGGCCGATACCCTGGCCCGCCGTACCAGCCTCCATTTTAATGATGGCGAACAACCCCGGATTATCCTGACCCTGGATGGTTCCTCCGAGGCCGAAACCGTCATAGAACCCGCTATTCAGCTCGCTTCTCAACTTAAAGGAGTGATTCATCTGGTGCGAATAGTACCTCCGACGATTCAGATAGACTACGATAACACTCCTGAAGAGTACGGAAATTACTCTAACAATGACCTCGAAAAGACCCGGCGGCATCATCGCAAAGAGGTTTACGAGTACATGGACCGGATAGCCGAGCAGATCAACGACCGGGGAGTGCATTGCGTCAGGGTAGTCTTACTGGGAAGCTACGCCGAGAAAATTCTGGATTACGCCTGCCAGATTCAGGCTAACATGCTGGCAATGGCTATTCATGCCCGAGGTAAATTTGGCCAGGTGCTGATTGGCAGCCTGGGCGAAGAGGTAATGCGGCGCAGCCATTTACCTGTAATTATGGTAAACGGTAGAGCCTTACTGGAGGCGCAACAAACTCAAGCTGAGAAGCCTGAAATGCTCAGCCGCTAACTACTAACTTTTGCTATAGCGCTATTAACTATACGGGCAAGCCGTTTCAACCGCCTGGTGTCATTGCTAGATACAAGGTCAACATGCCTTGAACCCGTTATGATAACCAGTCTGCCCTGCTTGCCCGTCTCCTCTTCCGCATTTTCACCTGTGCCTCCCAAGCCGTGTACCTGGCTATTACCATCCAGGGCCAGCAGGAATCCGAAAAGTAAAATAAAAATCCACTTAATAGCTTCGAGCATAAAATCGAGCGCTTTTCCGGCTGGCCCAAAGAAACTGCCAGAGTCAGTAACTTTGAAGGGAGCATAGACATAGGCCTCTTTTATAGAAGAGAGCGCGAAAGTTTCGTCTCGAAAAATCAGCTTGGTGTTCTCGATGTAAAGGTTTGATGCAAGCACTATTTTATGAGACTTCGTAGTAGCTGTCATAAGTAGTCCTGTTTGAATTTATTAAAAAATAATTTACAGCTTACTTTTATAAACCAGTTTCGGCTAAGTGGCTGTCATACAGTTAACACCACAGCACCCTTCTCCTGGCGCGATCAATTTTATAGCCGTTATTTTCAGGCAAGTCTTAAGAGAGTTCTTATCCTGATAATAATCGGATTGCGCTCTCTCTAAACTTGTGTTACATTTTTCCCGTACCAATAGCTCTAATCAGCCTTAACCTTCTAACAACCCATAATCAACGGACTACCATCATGCCTTTAGTCGAAGACGAGAAGCGTTTTGTAGCAGGCGAAGAAAAGTACTGGCTGGCTTTCAGCCGTGTTTCTGGCATCGGGTTGGTGCGTTTGCGCCGCCTTTTTGACTACTTCGGAGGCCTGGGCGAAGCCTGGCAGGCCTCCTCGGGCCAACTGCTGACCGCAGGACTTGAACCAAAACTGACAGGTCGTTTACTCCAGTTTCGCCAGAGTTTTGACCCGGACGGTGAGATGTCTCGCCTGGAAAAGCTTGGCATTAAACTACTCGTCCTCGATGGTCCTGATTATCCTGAGCGCCTGGCCCAGATTGATAATCCCCCACCCGTCCTTTACCTGAAAGGCGAGCTTACCCCGGCAGATAGTATGGCGCTGGCAGTGGTTGGCACTCGCCGCGCTTCCAGTTATGGCAGGCAGGCTACCTCCCAGATTTGCGCAGAACTGGCCCAACAGGGTATTACGATAGTTAGCGGGTTGGCCAAGGGCATCGATACCGTGGCCCATCAGGCTGCGCTGGATGCCGGGGGACGCACACTGGCAGTGCTGGGTTGTGGGGTGGATATTATTTACCCGCCGGAGAATAGAGGTCTGGCTGCTCGCATTCTCAATCCTGCCGAGCTTAATGGCGCTATCCTCTCAGAATATGCTCCCGGAACTCAACCTGACGCCGTTAATTTTCCGCCACGTAACCGCATAGTCAGCGGCCTTTCCCTGGGCGTTTTTATTGTCGAGTCAGGTGAAAAAGGCGGTGCCTTAATTACTGTAAATTTTGCCAACGAACAGGGGCGCGATATCTTTGCCCTGCCCGGTAGTATCTACAATCCGCTGAGTATCGGTACGAACAGCCTCATCAGGCGTGGAAACGCCCGTCTCGTCACCAGCGCTGCCGATATTCTGGAGGAAATACGACCGGGTGGCCTTTTTGACGCGGAAGACCGCCAGACCCGCGCTGAAATCGCCCAGGCAGGCGATACCGAAGCCGAAAAGTCTATTATTCGCTCGTTGCGACAGGCCGGAGAACCGCTTCATATTGATGAAATCAGCCGCGAGTGTAACCTGCCCATGTCTGAAATCAGCGGCGTGCTGGTCTTGATGGAACTGAAAGGGCTGGTTCAGAGTATGGGCGGGATGCGCTACGCTCTAACCCGGCTGGTTAGTTAGATTCCTCACGATATGGTATAATTTTGTGGCCTTCAGTAGCGAAGGCCTTATTTATTTTCAGTCTTTTAATATATTCGAGATATATTTTGCTTCACAATAGTTCAAAGCCTGCCCGCTATGCGGCTTTCCTGGGCCTGATAATTACTCTACTTCTGCTTTCAAGTTTGCTGGTTGCCTGCGGTGAAGACGCCACTCCTACTCAGACGCTGCCCGGTCCCACCTCTACTTCGGCTCCGGTTACTGTTACCAGTGAGCCTCCTACCGCTGCTCCGGTTGCGACCAATACCCCTACGGCTCGTCCGGAGGGTTCGCTGGCCCCTATCAATACGCTGCCAAATATTACTCCCGCCGTATCGCCCTCACCCAGCACCGGGGGGTTCTATGGGCAATTGCCCACTCCGCCGCGTACTCTCAACCCGCAAGCGGAAGCTTTACCCACTGCTACTCCGCCCCACCCGCTTACTAAAGGAGGATTTGTAGTCGCTTCCAGTGCCGGGCTTTTTACCCTGGATGCTCAGGGAAGCGGTGAAAAATTGCTGGCAGGAAACGCCGGTTTTACCGAACCTCAAGTCTCCCCGGATGGCCTGCTGGTGGCGGTTTTCCGGGTTGACCGGATAAGCAAACAATCTCAATTGGCCCTGGTGAATACCGCAGGCGCTATCAAAATAGTGCAACCGGATAACGGGGGAGTTTTTCTTTCGGCAACGTGGTCGCCCGATAGTAAAAAGCTGGCGCTTACTCGCGCTACTGATACCAATGGAGATGGCGTGGCCGATACTTTTGATGCTACCAGCCTGGTACTCTACGATGTGGCAAGCGGCAAACAGCAAACTGTCGGAGATGGCGGCTATCCGGCCTGGTCGCCGGACGGTACGCGCCTGGCCTATCTAATTTCCCCGCAGGCCGCTGATGATATAGACCCTGCTACCCGTGAGCTACGCCACAATCCGAACGCCCTGGCCGTTTACAATTTGCCTGGAAACAGCAAACGTACTCTAACGGAATCTAAGGGATTGCAGGTAAAACTGGGAGCAGCTGCCTTTCAGCCAATTCAACCTGACCAGGCCCTGGATGTACGTTATTTCAAGGCCGTTACCTGGCATCCTGACGGTAAGCATATTACGGCCAGCGCGGACCTGAGTGGGCCGAATGGTCTACGCGCCGGGGTAGTGTTAAGCGTCACGCTGGATGATCCTGTCCCGAAAGTTGTGACAGCGGCAGGCGATGCGGCGGGCCGTTTAAGCTGGTCGGCGGACGGCAAGCGCCTGGCTTTTGAAACCCTTCCGCAATATCCGGTTGGGCCTAATAGCGCCTCTCAAATCGCACTCTTGCCGGATGCTTCGCCTGAAACGGCCGCCCCGCTTAAAACTCTGCTGGGCAACCCTGCTACCCGCTCTGAAGGACATAACCCGCGCTGGTTACCGGATGGAAACCTGGCTTACCTGGAAGGAGACCGCTTTGTTCTGGTGATAGTAGATAGCACCGGCCAGCATCCCACACAACTCATTTCCGATTGTAGCGGTTTCGACTGGTATTGAGATAAGCATAAAAAATCCGGGCAAAGGCCCGGATTTTTTATGCTTAATTTTAAGACTTGCTTTTCTACATCAATTATCAGGCATTAACGCCTTAAATTCTCTGCCGTAAGGAACCCGGCGAATAAGCCTCCCGCGCCCAGCACTGCCACCGGAAAGCCCTGGCTGCTTCGCAGCGCATCGTAGGCCTGGCTGATATCCTGGTCCGCATTAACCACCACCAGATTACGGCGCGGCACCATTACTTTCTCGATAGGAGTAACATTTTGTTCGGTAGAGCTGACCCGGCGGGCTGCTTTGCGATTGATGATGCCGTTAAGATAGCCTTCCCGGAGCACGGGAAGCCAGGCTTTTTCGTCCAGTGGTAGATTCTGGCTGTGGTGCAAAAACTGGTCAACCGGAGTTTCTGGAGCATAAGCCATAGGCGGTTGTGACATAACCGCGCCTACCGGTATTCCAACCGGCGCTTGCGCCTGAGTTGCGGTCGTTTGTGGGCTATCAGGACGTTTTGGCTGTTGGGGCTGAAAACGCTGCGCTTCCCTGTACTGGGCTATCGAGCCACTGACTACCCAGAAAGCAATCAGGCCGCCGAAGAGCAAGTTCAGCGTATTTCCCTGGCGCACATTCTGAATGGTCCAGAAGGCAATCAAGCCACCGGTAAGACAGCCGACTACCATTACCACTTTAGAGGCCAGTAATTCTCTTTTGGTTAGCCAGATCAGGGCAGAGCGTAAAGCTTGCCCGCCATCCATCGGATAACCCGGAAGGGCATTGAAAATACCCAGGAATAAATTCGCCAGGGAGAGATAGTAACAGGTTACGGCCCACACCGTATCATAGGCGCTGGCCTCGTAACCCAGTTTGAACAGGTACCACAGCGCAAAATTGGCAATGGGACCGGCGGCTGATATCCAGAAATTGCGGGCTTCAGAGCTTGGCTTGGAAGTAAAGTAAGTCGCGCCACCAAAAATAAAGAGCCGGATGCCTCCCACCTTTGCTCCCAGCAATATACCTATCCAGGCATGGCTTAATTCATGCACCAGGATGGAGCCCACAAAGAAAGCGCCTATCAGCAAGGCGGCGCTCCAGACTTCCGTCGTAGACCAGTCCGGGAACTGGCGCGGGAAGGATTGAGCCTGCGGCAGGATAAATAAGGCCATCAACAGCAGAACGCTGAAGTCAAGGACTACGTCTACACCTTTGAAACGCATCAAACGTAGACCGGGACCGCCACCACCAAACATAATAAATCCTTTTATGCGAAATCTTCTACTACAGAGACACAAAGCAGGTAATAAAGTGCTCTGGTCTCTGCCGCAATATTTATCTAAATTAAAGTTACAAATACCAGTATACTGGCAGGGTTTTAACCCCCAATCTTACCTCTCTTAGCCATACAGCCGAGCTATATGACTAAGCTAATTATACTACTTCTGATAGGTAATGTGATAGACAGCATTGGCCGTATCGTCCGTCACAAAAAGACTGCCATCCGGCGCCACTATAGTATCCACCGGGCGGCCAAATCGACTGCCGTTCGACAGTAACCAGCCAGTCGCGAAATCTTCGTAGCTAACAGGCCGTCCATCCTTAACCCGGATGCGTACCACTTTGAAGCCGGTAGCAGGACTTCGATTCCACGAACCGTGAAAAGCCACAAAAGCGTCTCCCTGGTAATCCGCAGGGAATTGCGTGGTTTTCGGGAAGTAAAAATCTATCCCTAACGGAGCGGAATGCGCCTGCATCGGTAAGGCCGGCGGGATAGTATTTTTGCAATAATCGGCGTTTTTAAGGCCAAAGTTGGAGTCCCAGACCTGGTTGGAATAGCAGTAAGGCCAGCCGTAATTACCCCCGTCCTTGAGAATGTTGATTTCTTCGGGCGGAATGTTATTACCCAGGTTATCGCGCCCATTTTCGGTGCCCCATAATTCGCCGGTAGTAGGGTAGAACTTGATGCCAACTTCATTTCGCAGGCCGGTGGCAAAGAGATGTTCTCCCGTGCCGTCGGCGTTATACCGCGTTACGGCTGCCCGGCGAGGGTCGCTCTCTTCGCAGACATTACAGGAAGAACCGGCCGCAATATACATCTTGCCGTCCGGCCCGAAAGCAATAGAGCGGGTGGTATGCCCGTCTCCTGCCGGGATATTCTTTACAATTACCTCTTTATTAGTGGCGCTGGCCTGTCCGTCTTTGTAAGGAAAGCGAGTTACTTTGTCATTTTCAGCTACATAGAGATACATCTGGCCATTCACCTCGTGAAAAGCCAGCCCATGCGGTCCATTCAAACCGCTAGCAAAGGGCTGCGGTTCGCCGGTTGCGCCGTTGTCTTTAAGCCAGACAACCTTGCCCTCGTCGCGAATGGAGAGAAACAGGCGCCCGTCCGGGCTGAAAGTGCCAAAGCGGACTCCGGAACCTGGCAGGCTGTAGAGGCTGATGCTGAAATCTTTTGGTAAGCTCAAGGTATGCGCCTGGGCGAATGTACCGCGTTTAAGACTGCCCGGTACTTGCAGGGTGACTTCCGCCAGGCCTCCCTGCGGAGGAGCGGCGGTTGGGGCCGGACCTGCCGGGTAGGAATTGCCGATTGGCGGCATTTCTTTAGTGGCCGGGGTCGTAGTGGCCGGGGCGCTGGTGGTGGCCGGGGCTGAAGTCGCTGCCTGAGTAGTAGTATTAGCGGTGGTGGCCGCAGCCGTTGTGGCTGCCTGAGTAGTGGCCGGAGCGCCGGTGGTGGTAGGAGCAGTAGTAGCTGCCTGGGTAGTGGCCGCGACCGTGGTCGCGGCGGTAGTTGTACTGCTCTGGGTGGTAGAAGCGGCTCCGCTTGTAGTGGTTGCTGGGCTACTGGTCTGGGTTTCGTTGCCGCAGGCAGCCAGCAGTAGCGCTAGAATACCACTTATTGCCAGCAGAGCAACTAAAGCGTTTGACTTAAGGTAGGGGTGATTATGCCGATCCAACTTATAAAATCCTTCCATCTTTTTCCGTACTTCACACGCATATGAGAACGCCGATAGTTCTCGCGCTATGCGGAAGGCCCTAGAGGGCTACTCCTGAGTGGTTATTTACCAATTTGTATACCACATTATCTACGCCAGAAAAGGTTATAAGGATTTGAAAAAGATTAGAAATCGAAGAGAAAAAACCTTTTAAATATAATCAACACCCTCGACTACCCGGGTACGCTGGTTGAAAATCCAGACCATACCCGCCACCAGTCCCATAATGATGGTATTAACCAGGGCCGCGCCGGAATAGCCGTACAGGAAGCTAATCTGCTGGTAGGCGTAAAGTGAAAGCGTGGTAGTGCCGGAGCGAGAGTTACCACTGATAATCATCAAGGGTATCTGGAAAGCGTTGAAAAGGAGGATGCCGCGCAAAAGTACGCCCGACCAGATCGAAGGGCGAATGAGTGGCCAGGTGATATAGCGCCACATAAGATGTCCTTTCGCTCCATCCACACGGGCGGCTTCGGCGACTTCCATGGGAATAGAACGCAGGGCAACTGTGGAGACCAGCATCATAAAAGGAAAGGAGACCCATACACCGACCAGCGTCAAAACCCAGAAAGCCGGCGAAGTGCTTAAAGATTCAGCTAGCAGTTCCACCAGTCCACTCAGTGGATTAAGGTGCAGACTGTTGAGGAAATCAGTGAGGGGATTCAGAATTCGCACGAAGTCAATTACTGGATTCGGATCGGATAGCCATTTAACTTGAAGTCGTCCGGTAGCGTCAACGGAGGTGATAAAATTATTGACACCGCCCGATACATCATCAAACAGAGTCGACCAGATAAGCGCCCCTACAAATTCCGGAATGGCCCAGGGCAGGATGAAGATCGTGCGCCAGAAAATGCGCCTGCGCAAGCCCCGCCGCTGCAAAAGATTTGCTAACCAGAGACCCAGAACGGTTGCAAGGGTCATGGTGATTGCCGCCCAGACGAAGTTGAAGCGAATGGTTGGCACAAAAGTTTGATCCATTAACAGGCTGAAGATGGCCCCGGTTCCCACATAAGGTATCCGGGTTGAAGAGCCTGCCGGTACTCCCAGCAATCCGCGCCCGAAAGCGTTTAATAGACCTGGCGCACCTTCCCGTAGGTTAGTTATCTGAAAATAAGTAGTTGCCAGGGCGGTTTGCAATAACAGCGGGTAAAGCACCAGCAGGCCCAACAGCACCAGGCTAGGGGTGAGCCAGAAGAGCGCTTCTCGGCGTTCGCGTTTTTCGCTAAAACTGGCGGCGCGGCGGTGCTGCCACTGATAGCGTAGCTTGCCGGCGCTAATCCGAATTGTTCGCGCAGCCATAATCGAGATTGGCACTGTAACCGTCAGGATATACTGGGGCCATTTGGTCGGCCAGAAGAAGAGAAAGAACATGTTGACGCCAAACCACAAAACGAACAGCTTTCCAGCTCTAGCCCGCCACATGGGCCTGATAGCCAGTAGACCCAGTACCGAAAAGAGGCCATCCAGCATGAGGGGAAAGACTGAGGGGTCTTTTAGCGCCTGCAACTGAGTTGGAACGGCTGTCAACAGCCAGTTAGCCGGTTGCGCCCAGCCGAAAACCGATTGCTGAACCTGAGTTCCGGTTGTGTAATTCAAGCTGAAAGTTAGCGACTGTACCAGGCGACCCAGCGGGTCGGGCCAGAGCGCCGGGTCAAAAATATAAAAAGAGCAAAGGGCTAATGCTCCCCATGCCAGGATCAGTTTCCAGGAGTGCCGCTCGCGCCAGAGCAGCCAGCCGATAGCGGCAAATCCTCCTACAGCGTAGAGATATTTCCCAGCAGCGGTAATGCCAAGCGTCAAAGCGGCGGCCCAGAACCAGCTATCGCCGTTTTTGCGCGAGCGAGTTAGCAGCAACAGTGTCAGAGCCGCGAAAATACACGGCAGGGCTTCCAGGTAAGCCTGTGAGGTATACTTGATGTGCCAGGAGTTGAGGGCGACCATCAAAGCCGCCAGGGGGCTGACAAGCGCGACCAGCCCTACGGTAAGAGCGCCAAAAACCGCGCTAAAAGTACGCAAGGGTCTGACCTGGCTAATTATACTTTCTGAGGCTTCCTGGTCGCCGGTGAGAGCGTTAACCGGATTCGCATAAGCGTTAGCATCCCGGGTAGTAAACAGGACAGTTCCGTAGAGCAGTTTGGTGAGTGGTGGGTGTTCGTAGTTGTAGCTCTCGTTAATTACTCCCTCTACATCGCCTGCCGCAATATGCTGGGCGTAGAATTGCCCGGCCCGTAGGTAATCATCTTCGTCAAAATCCGCCGGTAACGAATCCACCGCCCGTAACCGGACGAAGAGCGCCAGGGCGAAAAGCATACCTGCCAGAACCAGTCGCCAGACCAGGCGGCGATTTATATTATGTCGTCGCGTAATTGTTTTTCGAGATTCCAGCTTTAGCTCAGGCGGTGCAACAGTAGCCTTCATTTTATTCAGCTATCGTTTGTTTATAAGAAATTCAGCGCCATTACTGCTTTATTCGGTTTCGCTTCCAGGTTTAATTTAAATATACCGCTCCTGAAGGCCGGGCGCAACGGGGTTTTTAACTAACCACAAGTTTATTTCGCTTTTACTATCTTTTGTTCAATTTATACCCTGTAATTTACCTGGAACAACTACAATAAACTGGATCTAAGGTTTTTCATCCAGCAGGTACCGCTCCGCCGCGAGCGTATGGATGATCGTGTTAATGCGGTACTTCTCAAGGCCACTGAGGCTTCCAGTAATGTAACGGCTAGCGCGCTGGTAGTTAAAGAAGAATATTTACTTTCTCCGGTTGGTTTCGATTTAGAGGGGTAGGGTAAGGAGTAGGAGGGTAGAGTAAGTGACAGGCTGCTAATTTAGAGCCTGTCACTTACTTTTTTATATCAGGCAATCACGGCGGCGGTCATAGTTCGGGGAGTGTCTACCACCCAGGGGCCGTTGGCGCTTAACTCCACCTCCAGGTTATCACCGCGCCGGGCTACCATGTCGCGCTCGCCGTCAAAAGCCAGCGTCACCTGCCTTTCAAAATTCAGCCGGACTCGTTCGCCAATTCCCAGCGGAACCAGCTTTTTGATACAGACATCTTCAAAGAGGCCCGGGCCAATCGGGGCACGTACCTGTCGTCCTTCAGGGCCAAAGACCATATGCAAACCTACCGGCCCTTCTGCTGACAGGGGATGGACCATCCCGCCGATAGCGGAAAGGCCAATACTCCAGGGTTGAGCGCGGGTCAGGAACAACTCGCTCAAGTGCGTGATGTTCCAGATGGCCCGCGCCCCGATCAGACTATCGGTAGCAATCGCCAGGTCCACCAGCGCCAGGTCTACCTCTTCGCCGTCTCGCAACACTTTTAAGACTTTAGAATGCCAGCAGGCAGTTTCGCGTTTGACCCTGCCCAGCGCGATCAGCCCCGCGGCATACCCTGCCATAGTGCCTTCCTGAAATTCTGGAAAAACATTGTTAGTGCCGGTCGAGACTGGCAGTAAAGGCACTTCCGGGCCGCTGCCCTTGAAAACGGCCCGGTTAGTACCATCTCCTCCCAGGGTAATAATGCAACCCGCTCCCGCCTCGGCCATCGCTCTGGCGGCAGCAGTCGAGTCTTCTTGCCGGGCGGTCACAGGAATATCTACCAGGTGACTCTTCAGGCTGCTATTGCTCAACCCTGAGAGCGCTTCCGGGCAAATCCCGCGCGGTTCCGGCATGAAAAG
>DATAKM010000075.1:0-20905 GCA_036261665.1 Chloroflexia bacterium | reverse complement strand
CCACTCTCGGGCAGATTCCCACGTGTTACTCACCCGTTTGCCACTCGGTATTGCTACCTCGTTCGACTTGCATGCATTAGGCACGCCGCCAGCGTTTATCCTGAGCCAGGATCAAACTCTCCACACCTTTCATTTAGTGATCTTAGTGTCCTTCGATTTACGTGAGGGTAACTCTAGGGACGATCACGTTGTTTGTTTGTTTATAGAGCTAACAAACTGAAAGGGTTTTTCTTTGTTTCTTTTCAAAGAAGACTTGACAGTTCAATCCGCCAAACTGCAATTACTAAAAAATGTTTGGCCTTGCTTGCATAAAAGCTTGCTGTTCTCTCTCACTCTTCACTTGTTAAAGTTCTTGGATTGGGATGTCACCGCTACTATACTTAAAAGAAATTTATCCAATTTCTATTTGTAGTAGAGTGATTTTGTGGCCCCGTTTTGGGGGCTTGAGAATAATACCAGATACGTAAGCATTAATCAAGTCCTTTTAGGGCCTTTTTTAAAAGAGATTTGAAAGCTTTTTCTGCATTAGTAACCGGGACAAAATAAAACAGAGCAACTGTTAAGAGGTTGCTCTGTTGCCAATATAAGCAGACTAGGACTGGAAATATTTTTTCAAAGAGCGCCACTGCTCGGATGGCTTAAGTGAAGCTAAACCTGTGCTACCACTGATCCGGCTAACGCAGAAAGGCTTGCTGCCTGTAATAAGTTAAGTCTACCTGCACCAGTTAAAAAACCAGTGATAAATTTATGAGAAATTTCTTACCCTTGTTTCTGCAAGAATCTGAGGCCCGAAGTATCTCCTTGTCTTGCCTTGCGGCCGAGATCCTTCGCTGTGCTCAGTAGTCTGACACATTATTATTGTCCCTCGTTAGCCTCTAATGAGTTGTGCCGTTACTACCCCTGACTAAAGTAGGGGCTACCTGCTGAAGTGCGCTGAAGGCACTAAAAGCGATTGGTAAGCCTTAAATAGTCGCTTTAGTCGACTTTAGCAGGTAGCTCGGCCTGGCTTTATGCCCCCCTTGCGGGTAGTGCCGAGTAAGCGCGGTGGCTTAGCTTTTGCAAATGATGCCGCTATTTATGTGTCAAGGTACTCAGGATGACACGCCAAAAAGCCGGGCGTGATGGGGAGAGCTAGGTAGCATTTCGAGTACTGAGAAGATACCCAATTTAAGAAGCCAGTAACCAGGAGGCGCAATCTCTGAAATAGCGCGTACTTTAATCGCCGTCAGTTTCGGCGCTTAAGCGGTAGCCTACCCCGCGCACCGTATGGATCAGGGGCACTGCAAAATCACGGTCTATTTTCCGGCGCAGGTAACCAATATAAACGTCCACCACATTTGAGTCGCTAACAAAATCAAAGTTCCAGATATGTTCCGCAATCTGGGTGCGGGTTAGAACCTGACCAGGATGGCGCATCATGTAATTTAACAACATAAACTCGCGCTGGCTCAGCTCGATCAAGCGGCCTCCACGCCGGACTTCGTGTTGTACTGTATCAATCTCAAGGTCTGCCACACGCAGGACAGCCCCACTTTGTAAAGGCGGGCGGCGTAACAGGGCCCGCACACGCGCCAGTAACTCGGGAAAAGCGAAGGGTTTGGTTAAGTAATCGTCTGCGCCGCTATCTAAGCCTGCAACGCGATCCTCAATAGCGTCACGGGCGGTAAGGAGAAGAACAGGTAGAGAATAACCTCTATTTCTTAACTCTTTTAAGAGAGCAAAACCATCCATCCCCGGCAACATAACATCCAGGATTAATAAATCATACTCGGCTGCCAGGGCGTATGCCAGTCCTTCCATTCCATCGCTGGCCCTATCAACCGCATAGCCGGATTCTCTTAGACCCTGTAACACGAATTGAGCAATGCCGTTCTCATCTTCTACCAGTAAAATACGCATTCTCTTCTCCCCTTTTCCATCTTTCACTCATAAGAATAACATACAATAGTAAGAAGAGAATGAGAAGTAAAAAGCTTGAATAATCTTTTATTATGTAAAGTAATTCCGCCCTGTTATTCGACTGGCATACTTGCCTGGGAAGACCCGGCGAGATAGGCATATTTGCCACCGGGGGCAAACTTGGACCAATCAATCGAACTGTTAGCTTTTGCAGGCTTATGATATTTTTTAGAGCCGGTCCCATTGAATTCGGATTTCCCTGGTGCAGTTGCCTCAGGGCTCTCCGAACCTCGCCCCAAATAAGACCTGGAAAAAGATGTATTAGTAACACTACGATCTTGATTAGACTTAACCAGGGTTGTAAGAACCGCAGCAGGCGTATGGATAGCCGGGTTGGAAGCAACATAAGTAGCTAATCTTTCCAGATAGGCGTCATCACGCCCGTGGCTACGCGCGACTTTGACCAGATTTTTAGCTACCCGCGATGTAAGACCTGCCACCCTGTCTACTAACAGTTCAACCGCAAATTCCTTTTTTTTCAGTTCACCACCATGGTCATGATTTTCATGTTCATGGTTTATACATGTTGGATGCAAATTTTGCCCCTGCTTTTCACCTGTTTTTGGCAGATTTTGCACCTCTCCCGCTTCTTGGGGATGCAAATTTTGCCCCTGTTCCGGCAACGTACTCTTATACTGAGCTGTAGTAAAGAGTGGAGCAGACTTATTAGCAGCACTGGCTTCTAGCACCTTTGCCGGTGCTGCTGGCTGCGCCGGTTGTTCGCTTGCAGTCGCGCTCTCCTTTGTTGCTGGCAGGCTTACACTCTCTACTTCGGTTACATTACTCTCCTCGATTATCGCCAGATTTAAAGCAGTAACTACAAAACCTCCGCTGTGCTTGCGGGTTATCAGTCCTTTCTTTTCAAGCGAAGCCAGGGCATCCACTAAAGCTCGCCGCGAAATTCCTGCGCCCTTATCCAGCCGGTGACCACTGTTGGTTACCACTCCGTTCAGGAATTGATCATAACTGATAGCGTCTTCCAGTTTGCCGTAACCTAACGTATGCAGATAGATATATAACATTACTCGCAATTCGCTATGCGACAGTTCGGTCATAATATGGGCAAGAAAGTAATCCGGGATGGTAGTGAAATGAATTCCTTCCATCAAATTACGTTTATGCATATTTTTGGGCATAAGAAATCTCCAGTGCCCTTGACATGGGATTCTTCTTATGCTATCTTCAATTCAAGGAGTTGTTGGTAGCAGCTCCTGAAAAAGGCACAAGAAAATAGTCCCTAACAGGGCAAGTTTTTTGTAGAAAATCCCAGCTGGTTTGGCCGCCTCGATGGGATTTTCGCCGTTTTATACGCTTTTTACGCTTCCTTGTTAATTCTTAGTTTTGTTCTTACTGCTGTAAGACTGCCGGACAACCCTCCATCAACCACTGTATATTCAGTCACTGAATAACACAACTTCTTAAAAAGCTCGTTATATTCGGGGCACAGTAAGCATTTACAATCTGGGCTGTGCTTGTAATATTGTACATGCGGCCCTCAGGAATATTCTAAAAAAGAATAAGATTAATATAATTAATTCTTATTAGGCAGGAATATTCTACTTTTTGAGCTCAGAAAAAGTAATTTGTGTGATGGATAACCCCGACTTCTGTGACGGATAACCCCGACTTTTGTGAGTCATAACCCCGATTTTAGTGATGAATATTCCTAAAATATTCCTGAAGCCCCCTCAAATACCTTAAAATCAACTTTTTTCAGGAATAATAAGTTACTAACGGCCTTCCAGCCATTTTTGTAACCGTTTTTTGATATCACTGGAGGGCTCAACCAGAGCCCGTTCCAGTTTACTCAGATAGCTCTGCGCAATCTCAAGCTGTTCTGCCGCTTCCAACTGGGAAAGGCCTAGTTCTTTTCGCCGTAGCCGTATACGCTCTGATAACGAACTGGCCTGCCACTCCCTGTTATTTCCCTTACCTTCATTCAGCGTCGCTTTGACTGTTTCCGCCGGGCGTTCAATAGATTTATAAGTTTCTCGGATCACTTCAGGCGGTTCTATCAGGACGGTTGCTTCTTTCCAGATTTCAATCCAGCCGCGTTTTTCCATCACGTTTTCATCCCAGCGGTCATACTGCCAGGCGGCTATAACCTCGTCACGCTGTAACAGGTCGAGAGCTTTTTCTAAACGCTCTCTTGTTTTTGAGGGATAGCGCTGATTAACCTCTTCGCCAATCGCTTCTAATAAGGTAATAACCCTGTACGGCCGCATATATTCGCCTCGCCGGGCCTGGCTTCGCCACTGCCAGCTTAAGTAACGCGCTAATCTCTTTTCCCACTTTTGACGGTAAGGATCGTACTGTACCGCTTTAGCGGAAAGTAGGGCTGTCTGGCGACCCGGCCCGAAAAGATAGTGCGAGAAGAGATGCCCTGGCTGGAAGATAAATCGCCGCACATCCATATAACCATCCAGGCTAAGCTGGCCCATCCGGTCAGTGATAACAAAGGCTTTGCTCTGGACATCCTGTTTAACTACTCGTTGTTTGCGGCCACCTTTGGATCTTTCCTCGTACATCTCAAGCTGGCCCATATTCAGCCATAAGTTCTGAATATGCGAAAGCGCCTTTAACATCTCCGCTCTTTGCTCAGGCTCGTAACCTCCTCGCCTGCCATCGCCGCTCTGTTTGGGCTTAAGGCCGCGCATTGACAGGAACTGATCTACGTCCGCTACGGCGTAATGCCCTGGGGCTTTAGCCTGTTGCAGCCAGGCGTGGCTTAAGAGATCCAGCGCATCGGCATCCAGGTCAGAAAGTTCCTCGCGCTGTTTCCACATCAACTGGGACCATTTTTCAACCTCTCCCGGTGAAACCAGCGGCTGGTCGTCAAGAGAGGCCGGGCGCAACTGGGCCTGCCCACGCGAGTTACCTCTTTGCAGCAGGGCAGTCGGCCAGGGCGAACCTTCCAGTTGTTGAAAGGTATTTTTGGAAAGCGCTTCTCGCACCGCCTGGTAAATCAGCGAGCCCAGTACGGTCAGGTTTATTTCTTCTTCCGCTTTTTGATGCTGTCCCGGTTCGTGGGAGTGATTGGCAATTTTCTCAATCTCTTTGCGTAAATCCTGAATACCCACGATTACCTCGGGCGAGGCCACTATTGATTTATCGCCAACCTCTCCCGGTTTATGCCCGGCTTTAATGCTTAATTCCGCAAAATCAAGTAACTCATTAAATTCTTCCGGACTCTGAATATTCTGAGCAATACTTAAAGCCAGGGGATAAAGATTATTGATTATCTCCTGCAAGCTACCGCTCAAGGCGCCTGCTTCTTCTAAACCCAATTGGTTTAGCTTTTCTATCTCTTTAAGTTTTTGTAGACCTTTTAACCACTGGTCGCGTTCTGCCTGTGACGCGCCGGGAGGAGTTGAAGCGGTTTGCTCAAAGTGCCCTACATCGTGATTTTGATTTTTTCTCTCAGAATATTTTGGCATGTGATCTTATCTTTGCTTAGCGGGACTGTTAATTTTATGGTATGAACTATATCTACTGGGAACATTATAGCAAGTCTGGCTGGCAGGTGCGCGTCTGCTGGCTATAAGACGTTTATAAAATGTTACACGTAAAACAATTTAGATTCCCCTCTTTAATCCGGCCAAAGTTTCAACATGAAAGCTTCGTTTTGTAGTATTATTTAGGCCAGATTCATTTAGCGGCAGCCCGGCCCTATGAGGAGATTTTTCATGCATAAAATAGCGCTAGCAATACAAAAAGGCGGTACAGCCAAAACTACCAGTACCCTTTGTCTGGGCGGAGCTTTAACTCTCCAGGGCCACCGGGTACTGTTGATTGATCTCGACCCCCAGGCTAATCTTACCAGTTCTCTAATCGATAAAACCGGGCTGGAAGAAATCACCACTATCTACAATGTCTTAACCGAGGAGAATGCCCGGTTGGCTGACGCCATCGTTGAAACCAGTGTGGGGATTGACCTGGTTCCTTCTACTATGCGCCTGGCGCTGGCCGAGATGAGCCTTATTACCGCTTACAATCGCGAGCGAAAGCTTACTACCGCTTTAGAAGAACTGGAAGAGGAACTGGCAGCAGCAGGCGCGGATGCTGGCTATGATTTTATTCTGATGGATTGCCCGCCTTCGCTGGGAGTGTTAACGGTTAATGCCCTGGCGGCAGCCGATTACGTGATCGTGCCACTCCAGACCGGGCAGTATGCCCTGGAAGGCCTTAACGACTTTTTGACTACCGTTAACGGTATCAAAAGAGGCAAAGTTAATTCCAAACTGGAACTGCTGGGCATTTTGCTGACAATGTGTACCAATAACCGGGTCAGTAAAGACGTGGTAGCGAATGTAAGATCTTTGATGGGCGATAAAGTCTTTCGGACTCAGATTTCCAGCCGCGCTATCCTGGCAGAAACGGGCATGAAAGGTCCCATTCAGGCCTATGCTCCTAATTCGGAGTCTTCGCAGGAATACAACAATCTGGCTCAGGAGGTATTAGAGTATGTCTCAGCCAAACGCTAACGCTGGTGCTAATAAACGCCTGCCGGCCCTCAATAAAAGTAAAGCCGCTCCTTCTAAAAATAAGGGAGGTAATGCCGTAGTGCTGGAAATGCTGGCAAGCAAGATGGCCGATCTTGACCGCCAGCAAAATGAGGAAGCCTTTGTGGTAGCCTTGAGCGCTCTACAACCCAACCCTGACCAGCCCCGCCAGATTCGGGATGACGAGCGCGACCAGGAACTGGCTGAAGATGTCAAAACCCGTGGTATTCTCCAACCCATTCTGGTACGGCCTCTTAAGAATGGCCAGTATGAGATAGTGGCGGGCGAGCGCCGCTATAAGGCGGCTACCCTGGCAGGCTTAAAAGAAGTGCCGGTTATTATCAAAGAATATAACGACGAGCAAGCCCGTTATGCCGCGATGGTCGAAAACATTCAGCGCCAGGATTTAGATCCGCTGGACGAAGGCCGGTTTTATGACTATCTAAATATTCAGGAAAATATCGGTGTTAGAGATATTGCTACTTATATACACCGTTCTCACAAGTACGTCCAGGACCGCTTAACCCGCTACCGCGAGGCTATCGCGACTGCTAATTCTGCGCCTGTAAATAGTGATTTAAGTTCCACCGGTGAAGATAGTGATGAAAATCACAAGCGTAACCAAAAGTTACACAAGTTACAAAAATCACAATTGCGTCGCGCTGCGCCCACCAAAACTATTTTTCGCTTCCGTGATTTTCTGGATGAAACCCAGCAGCGGATCGGAGAATTGGAACAGGAGGAACGGGTGCAACTGGCCGAGCATCTAAGAGAGTTGCGCCGCCAGATGGAGACTATCGAGTTTGCCCTGATAGGGGAGGACTAGCCGCAAGCTAAACCTAGAGTAGATATTTCCGGCCACGCCTTTTTCCCGTAGCTCGCAAGCTGCCCTGCTGCACCAGGTCTTCCAGGTCGCGCAGGGCAGTGTTGTCAGAGGCCCCCGTAATCTCCCGGTACTCTTTATTGGTAATTGAGCCGTATTTGTGGACATACTGTAAAGCCCGTTCTTTGCGGCGCTCTTCCGTTAAGATACCACCGCGCGGCGCTCCAAATTCCTCTTCTGCTGTAAATTGAGGTTTAGCGGCTTCTAACTGCTCCGCCCCTGTACTCTCGGTGGTGGCAGGCGGCCTTTCCAGGGTCGTAGAGACTTTTCCCTGCTCAAAGGTAACAATAAATTCGCCCTGTTCCCGGAAGTGCGGTTCAGGCTTACCCAGTTCGCGCATTTGATTGATCATATAGCTGATACCGCTACCGACTTGCTCCATATAGCCACCCGGCAAATCGCGCAGTATGCGGGTGATAACCGGGTTGCGCGGCTTGGAACGGGCCTGCCCTTTTTGTAGTTCTTTCAGGCCAATTCCGGGCATGAGCAGGCCCGGGTTGTGTATTTCAATACGGTCAGCGTAGTAGAAGATGCGGACGGTTTCACCCTGCAAGCTGTAATCACGGTGTACTACTGCATTTACAACGGCTTCGCGTAAGGCTTCCAGCGGGTAGTCCGGCTCGTCAATGCGATTGAAGCCTGCCATGCGCGCCGCTACCGGAACGTGTTGTTTGAAAAAGACGGCAGCCTGTTCGATCTGTTCTACTATATTGCCGTGCAAGATTTTACGGTCCAGGTAGCGCCGTAGACCAACTTTGTCACCGTACATAATACAGATTACCTCGGCCTGCGGTATAAAGTCCTGGGGGTTATAGCCAAAGAGCAGCATTCCGGCGTTGGTAGGACGAATTACACTTTGCCCGTTTTCCTCTCTGGTTTCAACGGCGCAATCCAGATTCAGTAAAACAGTCTCCAGGTTGGTAAGTCTTCCGGCCTGGCGATTTTGCTGTGGTCGCTGCTGCAAATAATCCTTTAGCAGATCAGTATCCAGGTCGGCCAGGGTTGCTTTCAGGACCGGGCGGGTTTCCCAGCGCATAAACCCCCGGTTGTAGAAGAACTCCTGCAAATCGTGCGCTTCCAGCGGAACAGTGTGCGTACCGCGTCTCAGCCAGAACCTGCCGCTGGCCTGGTAGATTGTCCCATCATTTGGCGGAATAGTGGCAATCACCAGCGATTTTCCCTGTAGCACCACTACCTCCGGGTGAGGCGGGTCCAGCCTGACAGTCGGATTACACAGACGAGCCGCTTTCAAAATGACATCGGTTGTGGCGGCCACATTCCTGACGCCCTTTACTTCCCAGCTACCATCTACTACGCCGATTACAATGTAGCCGCCTGTTCCGTTAGCGAAACCACAGATACGCTCCGCCAGTTCGGCATCGCGTGGCGCGGCAATCTTAAACTCCACCCTGTGAGACTCGCCCTCTTCGATTAGTTTTTCTACTGCCGCTGCCTCCACCTGTGTTGCCGCCCTTTCCGTTTAATTTGATAAGTATTGTAGCAATATAACATTTAAGTGCCTCTTTGCCAAGATAATTCCGCCATAAATGCCCCAGAATTACTTCATGCCGGGTTATAAATACCTCACGTGTGAGGCATTTATAATTCTGGCAAGCTAAAACCGTGAAGCTCAATAAGTGTTAATATAGCGCTGTTGAAAGCTAAAAAGACTTCTGAATATACAGTTTTGGATGAGGAAGAACGGATGCCCGGAAGACCACTAATGATAATGGGTTGTACCAGTGATGCTGGAAAGTCTTTCCTGGTGACGGCGCTCTGCCGTTACTTTGCCAATCAGGGCTTGCGGGTGGCTCCCTTTAAAGCCCAGAACATGAGTAATAATGCCGCAGTCACTTCAGAAGGCCTGGAAATAGGCCGCGCCCAGTATTTACAGGCTTTAGCGGCTCGTTGCCTGCCGCAGGCTCGCATGAACCCGGTGTTGCTTAAACCCAGCGCTGAAACCTATAGCCAGGTAATTGTGCTGGGCCGCTACGACCCGGCTATTAGCGCCTTACCGTGGTTGGACCGGAAACCTTACTTATGGCCTGTAGTACGCGATGCCCTGCAAAGCTTGCTTGCTGAATATGACCGGGTAGTAATTGAAGGCGCGGGCAGTCCGGCTGAAATCAATCTGAGGACCAGCGATATTGTCAATATGCGGGTGGCTTTAGAATGCCAGGCCGATGTTTACCTGGTGGCTGATATAGACCGGGGAGGAGCGTTTGCCCATTTGCTCGGCACGTGGTCAGCCCTGGAACCGGACGAACAGAAGTTGATTAAAGGCTTTATTCTCAACAAATTTCGGGGAGACCCGGCCCTGCTTGGTAACGCCATGGATTGGCTGAAAGAGCGTACTGGCGTATCTACCGTTGCGCTTTTTCCTTATATAAGACATTCTTTACCCGAGGAGGACGCTTTTCACTATCAGGCCGAGTTTAAACCGCAAGCGCTAAATATTGCCCTGCTGGCTTATCCATACGCCAGTAATCTTGATGAATTTGACCCGCTGATCCATACCCCTGGAATAAACCTGGTGCCCGTGCGAGAATTTAGCCGCTTAACCGCTTATCATGCTGTTATTCTACCGGGCAGCAAAAATACTTCGGATAGCCTGCGTTTCTTGCGCCAGACCGGGCTGGCCGCGGAAGTAACTCGCGCCGCCCATAGCGGTATCCCGGTGCTGGGTATTTGTGGTGGCCTGCAAATTCTGGGGCAAAACCTGCACGACCCGCAGGGCTTAGAAAGCAGTAACCCGAGCCAGCCGGGCCTGGGACTACTTGATCTGATTACTACTCTTCAGCCTGCTAAAACTACTCGCCAGCGCGAGGTTAGCTGGCATGGCGGCCTCTTACGCGGTTACGAAATCCACCACGGCGAAACAACCGAAGGACCGCTCGTTGAACGTTATTTGCCGGAAGGCCTGGGCTGGCAGCAGGGGAATGTCTGGGGAGTTTATCTCCACGGCCTTTTTGAAAATGGCCTTTTCCGGCAGCAGTTTTTAGGCCGCCTGGGCTGGCAGGGAAATGCTGACTCAAAGCTTGAACGGGCCGATTGGCAGGAAGTGGTAGACGCAGAAATTGAGCGCGTGGCGGGCTTAATTACTGCTTCAGGCTGGCAAAGTTAGTAAAAATAGGCCAGTAATTCCCGATTGGCCGGAAACCTGGCGTTTGGATTGCTTGAAAGCAGCAGGGCCGGAGCAGAGTCAGTCAGTTGAAAACCTGAGCGAGGCTTGAAAAGCACGATGCCGCTCAGCCAGTTAAAGCGCGAGTTGCTCCATAAGCGCCGCTCAATTAGCTTTAGCAAGAGTTTCTCGGTTAACAGATTGTTGCCGATTTTAATTACCAGGACCAGCGGACTATCGAGCTGAAATTGTTCGCGCTTAACTTTCAGCGAGTTTCTGATCGACTTCAGAGTTTTTTCAAGAAAGTCTGCAAAGCAATCTGACTTTACATAACAGATAAGAGAGCCCTGCGGAAAAGTAAAGGACAGGGTAGGCCGGTCATCAGATTGATCTGAGTTCTCAAATTTATGCTCCTGCCACTCCAGGCTGATCTCTTGATTTTCACTGGCAACAGGCAGGCCTGTACTACCCTGTTTTTGCCTGACGATAGCGTTCAGGAAAGCTCGAACAGTAGGGCTATCCTGCTCCGGCCCGGTTAATTCGAGAGGAGCGGGAAAAGGTAACTCTACCCGGATATGACGGCATAGCTCTTCACTGGCCAGAGTTAGAAAAAGAAGCTTTGCCAGGTTTCGAGCGGCCCGTGTCCAGAGATTTATGCTTTCAGAGCGGAAGACGGTTACATCAATAAAAAGGGCTTCACCCTGCGGCGATAGTAGGGCCAGGTCTACCAGCCTGGCGCGAGAGGCCGGGATAAACGGCTTTGCTTTATCCGCTTTTGGTTCGATAATATAGGGCTCCAGCAGCAAAGGTTGCGCTCTCTGGGCCAGGATAGCGCCCACCTCCAGTTCGGTCAGAGCTTCCTCAAAAGCTTCTTTCTTATAAATATGCCGCAAGAGGGCTTTGACTTTCTTGATAAAGACCGCTTTTGAGCCTGCCTGAAGACCGCTCATTTCCAGCCTGTTTAGAGTGAAGGCAAAATCAATAACTCTGCATACACTTTCCGGCTCATCGGAGAGCCAGTAATTCGAAAAATAACCTACCGGTTTTCTTAACCAGTAAGGATCAATCCTGTAAATTAAATCAACCAGGTATTCACGCGCCAGGTTTAGCTCAGCCTGGGAAAAGATCGTATTATCCAGATTGACGGCTGCATCCAGGAAAGACATTTTTACAAGTTCTTTCAATAGAGTCAGGCTAACTTGACATAAATAGAAAGAAGCTAAAGGAGGTTTTACTCAAAGGGCTTAAAATACTACTCGCCGGAATAATTCTGGGTAATCTAAAACCAGTTTATTTTCATCAACAGGTAGTTCCACAACGAAATCACTTCCAGGAACCTCAAAGCGATATAAGCCCCCATGCTTATCCTGATCTATACAGGTATAACGCTGTTGTACAGGCTTATATTGCAGCTCGGGCAGTTTGATGTATAAAACCCTTATATCTGCGCTTTCACCGGGCTGTAAAGATAAACGCCGGATAGGTAGAGTGTTAGTAAAAGGTGTAATTGAAATATCTACATCCTGGCAACCTGCTAAATCAGGTAACAGAGTGCCCTTACTATCAAACCAGCTACCGGCGCCGTCACTCTTTAAAGCCAGGACCTGAGAAGTTTGATCAGGCGATAGTAGCTTAATATCAAGCTGGAGAATTTGCCACTGTGAATTACACTTGATGTTGTACTGGAATCTAAAGGGTGAACGGTCCTCATCCTCATCAAGCCGGTAGTGTTGGCCTACAAAGAGGCTGTCCGCCTCAATTTCTCTGTCACTTATAGCTAACCGGAGATGCTCAAGGCTGGGATAGTCCCAGCCTTGCCACAGTATATCAAGCTGCATGTTTTAAGCCCTATTTCAGCGCGCTACCTGGCCAGTTTTACTACTTCCAGGGCAATACCGGTGCGGGGCGGCAGAGAGAAATTTTCGATTACGCCACCGGGGCCAATCCGAAAGACCTGGCGCTCGCTGCTGTTAGTAGTAGAAAGTTGTTCCAGTAGAATTGAGCCTTCCGGTAAATAGGTGCTACCCGGAAGGGCCGGCAGTTTTTCGGTAGTCTCTCCGGCGTTGAGCGCAATGATAAGCTTTTCTTCAGCGTTAGCGCGACCAAAGACGAAGAGTTTATTCTGGGCTACCAGCGGATCAAAAGAACCGCGCCGCAGGGCGGCATACTCGCGGCGTAATTCAATCGCCCGCTTAAAAAAGCCCAGTAACGGCTCATTCCATTTAGAACGATCCCAGGGGAAAGAACCGCGATTAGCCGGGTCTTTTCCTCCCGATAGCCCGATCTCATCGCCATAATAAACACAGGGGGCGCCGGGATAGCACATCTGGAAAAGAGTTGCCAGGCGCAGGGCGCTTTCATCTTCCTGGGCGCTGGTCAGGAAGCGGGCGGTATCGTGGCTGTCGAGTAAATTAAGCTGGGCGGCGGTAATTTCGGTCGGGTACATCGCCAGTAGCTCATTAATAGTGGCCGCAAAGCTATGCGCATCCAGTCCGGTGTTGACTCTCCCGGCGTAGCCCGTACCCTGAATAGTGGACATATCGAGCTGCCGCACAAAAAAGGAGAGACAGGCCCGGGTGAAAAGATAGTTCATGACGCTATCAAACTGGTCACCCTGCAACCAGCGCCGGGCATCCGTCCAGATTTCTCCACAGATATAAGCTTCCGGGTTGACCGTTTTTACACGCCGCCGGAACTCGCGCCAGAATTCATCATCGTTAATTTCTTCCGGGACATCCAGGCGCCAGCCATCAATGCCCAGTTCCAGCCAGTAGCTTGCTACCGACCAGAGAAATTCGCGCACGGCAGGTGTATTGGTATTGAATTTAGGCAGCGCCGGTAGCCCCCACCAGGCGGCATAATTCGGCTGGTCGGAGCCGTAAGCCTGCACCGGGAAGCCATGATAGTAAAACCAGTCGATGTAAGGCGAGGCTGCCCCATTCTCCAGGGCATGGTTAAACTGGTAAAAGCCCCGGCTGGCGTGATTAAAAACGCCATCCAGAATCACACGAATACCACGGGTATGCGCCACATCCAGCAGTTTGCGCAGGGCCGGTTGCCCACCCAGGATAGGGTCAACTTCAAAATAATCGTGGGTATGGTAGCGATGGTTGGCGGCGGAAGCAAAAATGGGATTGAGATAAAGCGCGGTTATACCCAGGTCCGCAAGATAATCTATATTTTCGGCAATTCCCAGGAGGTCCCCGGCTTTGTAGCCATAGGTGGTAGGCGGAGTATCCCAGGACTCGATATTCGACGGTTTCGGTACGCGGCTAGACCTGGCGAAACGATCCGGAAAAATCTGATAGAAAATAGCATCTTTTACCCACTCCGGCGTTTTAGCTCCTACTTCCGAGCGGATGCTGGGATCAACCGCCGGGTTTACAACGGGATTTGTCTGGTTCTCCGATTCATGGTTTTCAGTCAAAATCTTAACCTTTCAATTGTAGTTCGGTTTAAGTAATTTTCCACTCTCAATGACATAAGTGCTTTAATCATACCAGCGCGCTAATAAAAATAGTATTTATAGAGATTAAAGCCTTTTAAGCTGCTATTGCCAGTTTTTCTGCTGGCAATTATAATATAGCTGTACCAAAATACAAACGGTTTCTAGACAAAAGTATCAGTTTCCCTAAGAATTAATAAGTTTAGAAAAATCTTGTAGTAAAGTGTAAATTTTTTTACCTGCTCAAAGGATACCGGCTCGCAATAAATCCTCTGGATAGACTACAAGCCCTGTTTTTGCTAACTACTTTTGCTACCCTGGAAGCCACTTGAAAGAAATATATTTCGAAATATGGTTGATTGATTTAAGTATTACCCCAAAGTATTAGAAGCATTAATTACAAGCATTAATAGAATACCGGTAAAAAGAAAAACCTGACCGGCCAATCTGATAAAGACCAATCACTACTAAGAAGTAAGGAAGAAGCCGATGAAGAAACGTATCCTTCATCTCTTATTGGGAGAATTGCTGCTGCTGGGCATGGTTCTGGCAGCAATTTCTATATGGCCTGCTACCCAAACGGTAGCCAGGGCAGAAGGTTTCGCCAACCAGGCTTTTCAGACCACCTGGAGCAGAACCGATGCCCCGGTAGCGTCTGGTGCGGCTATCAGGCCGTATGTCTGGGGGCAAGCCCCTTTCGCCGTCAAAACAGAACGCTACGAAAATTCTCCCGATAAGCAGCGCCTGGTGCAGTACTTTGATAAAGGCCGCATGGAAATTACCCACCCTGAAGGTGACGCTTCTAATCCCTGGTACGTCAGCAGCGGTTTGCTGGTGCGCGACATGCTCTACGGTATCGTACAGGTAGGGGATAACCTGGCGCAGCTTTATGACCCTGTACAAATACCTGTAGCCGGAGATGAGCAAGACCCCTCTAACACCGCGCCGCTTTATAGTGATTTTCTTAAATCACTCTCTCTGGGGCGTAATTCACCGCTTCTTCCGCTTAGCGGGCGAGTAGGTAAGGAAATTACCCTGACCTTTGCGCGAGGTGGCAAAACAGGCAACCGCGCTTCTAACGCCGAACCCAAAATAAGCGTAGCCTATTACGATAGCAGCAGCCAGCATAATATTGCCGCGCCCTTCTGGGATTTTATGAATGCCAGCGGGCCGGTCAGCGCCCCGAACGGGCAGGTGGTCACCGGGCCTCTTTTCGAGTGGCAGTATATTCTGGGCTATCCTTTAAGCGAGCCTTTCTGGATAATGGCTACTTCGGGAGGCAAGTCCCAGGAATTACTGGTGCAGTTATTCGAGAGAAGGGTCCTGGTTTTCAACCCCTCGGCCCCCGCCGATCAAAGGGTGGACTTTACTGATATTGGCAGGCACTGGTTTAACTGGCAGTACGGGCCTGCCTCGGTTTACAGCGGCGATACCAGCGTGCCGCCTTCGGTCAATGCCACTATCAGGCCTGCTTATGGCGATGAGGATACTATTTTTAACATCAAAGCCGAACAGTACCGGCCTGGCGAAAAAGTTGCTCTTGATCTGACTTTGCCGGATGGTACGTTCGTCAGTAGTAATGAGCTTGGTTACCTTGAAGCTAACCCTAAAGGAGAGGTAGTAATCTCTTTTCCCGGCAGCGCCCTGATGTTACCCGGCACTGACAATCTTGGTATTTATCGCCTGGATTTCAAGGGGGTGCAGAGCGCCCAACAAAGTACCGTCTTCTGGCGGATTATTCCAAAAGTGCCGAAAACTCCGACCACCCCCTACAGTAACGATAACAGCCCTGCTCCGCCGAGCGTCAATGCGGCAGTGGAACCATCTTCCGGCCCGGTTGGCACTAATTTCACCGCTTTTGTAACGCCCTTCCAGGCAAAAGAGATGGCGGCAGGTAAAGTGGTCTACTGGATCACCACCCCTGAGGGCGAAGTTTACGGCGCTAACGCTAAAGCCCTGCTAAGCACCGCCCAGGAAGCCCTGGATGGCACCCTCCTGGCGCTTGGCTCTCCCCCTTCGCCGGGTATCTGGGCTATTACCCTGGCTTATGCCGACCGCTCTTCGGTGCAGTCCATCATATACATCAAGGTGACGGATGCCCCACCTGAAGTAACTATCGCCAATGCTCTGAACGTTTTCAGGGTGCCGCTGGCAGCGGGTGGGCGTAACAACACCCCCTGGCAACCCACCTACACCTGGCAAACCGGCCAGCTTGCGGCGCAACTTCAGTCGTCACATCCTGAGAAATCGCAACCGGAAGGGGAAGCTGGCGATGCTCAAAAATAAAGTAATAAATAAAGCATATCATAAAGCAACTTATTCCAGCGCTCGTTTGAGCTTTCTGGCGCTGGCTGCCATGCTGGGCCTGCTGGGCCTGGGCCTCTTTCCCGCCGTAACACAGGCCGCACCGGCTTTTGCCAACGACTCTTTTGCCGAGGCTTATAACGCCAACCCGAACCTGTGGGGCGCTCCCGGGCAGGTCCTTGATGAAACTTATCTCAATACCAAAACCGGCCAGAGGCAGGTGCAGTATTTTGACAAGGGCCGCATGGAAATGACCTACCCGGACCAGCTTCCCAATTTTGTAGGCGACGGCAAGCTGGTAACCGAAATGGTGACAGGCCGCATGCAGGTAGGCGACGGCCTTTTCTGGCAGTATGATGGGGCCGAAATCCCGGTGGCGGGCGGTACTACTTTTGCCGCAAACCCGCAGTCACCTTCGTACCGATCTTTCCAGAGCCTGACTCGCGCTACCCCCAGTCGGGTTGGCAGCCCGGTGAACGCCGTCTTAAACCCTCCCGAGGATGAGGGCTTCTTCCTGGGCATCTACCTGCTAAGCGTGGATAACGCCCTGGGCTCTCTTTCAAAATATGCCGCTTACATTCCTGAAACCAGCCACAATATCCCGGATGTCTTCTGGAGTTACCTTAATCAAAAGCAGGCCAACGGTTTACCGGCTTTCAACTGGCAGACCGTTTTCGGTTTACCCATTACCGATGCCTACTGGGCTAAAGTGCGCGATGGCGAGAAAGTCAGTGATGTGCTGGTACAGTTGTTTGAGCGGCGTACCCTGCTGTTCAACCCGGCTAACCCGGCAGGCTTGCAGGTAGATAGTGGAAATGTAGGGCGCGATTACTATCGCTGGCGCTACGAACTACCGGAACTGCCGGTGGTGGATAGCCAGATGAATCCGCCCGGCACTACCGCCAATGCCCGGGTCACGCCGGAACTGGGGGAATCCGGTACTACTTTTAACCTGCATGCTCAGGGCTTTAAGGCTGGCGAAACAGTAGATGTTTATGCCCGCGCTACCCCGGACGGTGGTGTTTATTCACTCGACCCCTTCAGCGCGGATAGTAAGGGAGAGATTAACCGCAAAGTGGTTACCACCCCTCTTCTGACACCTACTCAAGAACGCTACTACGTTTTGACCGGCCGCACCAGCGGTGTTAGCGCTATCTGGCACTTCAAAATTATCGGTTCCATCCGCTATACCCCCGCCGTAGAAGCGGCCCAACCCGATACAGTGCCGGATGGCCTCAACGCAGTCATAGATCATAAGGTCATGCGCGTAGGAGAGTCCTTTCGCCTTTCGGCCACAGGCTTCTTGCCGGATGAAGCGGTGGAGGGCTGGGTTACCACTCCTCTAAACAGGGTGGTAAGCTGGGGGTCCAGGGTTTCTATTGGCAAGGGCAACATACCTGTGCCGGGCAGCAGCAGTAGTTCTTATGCTGACGCGGAAGGGGCTTTGCATATCTATCTAACCGCCCCCGGCACAGCCGAACCGGGTATCTACGCTTTTACCCTTTACGGCACTCAGAGTAAACACTCGGCTATCGCATATTTCCGGGTAAAAACCGGTTCCGTAGAACTCTACAATCCTTTCTGGGGCGAGGCGTTAAGCTTTGGCCCTGAAGCAGTCGCCAGCTCTAAAGGAGTGGATCTAGCCAGCCTGACCGAGCAGCGCAGCCAGTACCGCAAGCTCAACCTGGCTACCGAACCGGCCAACTAATCCTGAAACTTATGCTCGGGAATAAAGTCTACGAACGCCTGTAGACTTTTTCCAGCAAAACTTAAAGCTCGTAGAGGCATATATAGAGATGAACATACTTTACCGGAAATTGAGAGTGGCTTTAAGCCTTTGTTTGCTTGGGCTGTTAGCGCTGGCCCTCTGTGAGACTCCTGCCGCCAGCGCTAATAGCCCTGCCCTTGATACGGCGGGAGTATCAGCAGGACAGTTTGCGCCCGGTCAGATTGTCATAAAGGTTAAAGCAGGCCTGAACGTTGACAGCCTGAGTAAACCGGAGGCCGCTCCGGCCGAACTCCAACCGCTTTTCCAGCAGTTGGGAGTTTATAAGGTTGAAAGCCTGGGCAGCGGCACCGATGTTTTGCTGCTCTTTTTCGGAGGCTCCGTCGATAACGCGCTGCGCCTGGCCCGTTCCAACCCGGCAGTTCTGAAAGCTGATGCCAACCGCCTGGTGAAAGTTGACCAGGCCGGCCCGGTGCAGATCAACGACCCGATCTATCTTGAAGGTAAGCAGTGGTGGCTTGACCGCATCCAGGCCAGAGAAGCCTGGACCATCACGACCGGCTCAAAAGATGTCAGGGTAGGTGTGGTTGATACCGGTATTGACGCGAACCATCCCGATTTGCAGGGAAAAGTTATTAAGGCCTACAACTTTGCCGAAGAAACTTCGCAGAGCAGTCCCGGCAGCGGTCACGGCACGGCGGTAGCAGGCTGTATCGCGGCCACGCCCAATAACGGAGTCGGTATCAGCGGCCTGAACTGGAACGTCAGCCTGATTGATGGTAAAGGTTTTGGGGGGGAAGAGACCGGTTTTTCCTTCGACCTGGCTCGCGGCGCTATTTTTGCCATTAACCAGGGAGCCAGAGTGATCAATAACAGTTGGGGCGGCAGCGGCCCTGCCGACCTGGCAATTATCGAAATGGCCGAATATGCCGCCAGTCGCAACGTTATCATGGTCTTTTCTTCCGGCAACTCCGGGACCAGTGAGCCTGAAGTACCCGGCGCTTTTTCCAGCCTCTATCCCAATGTCATTACAGTTGGCGCGACCGATATTAACGATCAGGTAACCGGCTTTTCAACCTACGGGCCGCAGGTGGACCTGGTTGCGCCCGGTTCCGGCATCTGGACTACCCAACCGGGCGGCGGTTACTGGGGTATCAACGGCACCAGTTTTTCCGCGCCGATTGTCACCGGGGTAATCGCCCTGATGCTGTCGGTCAATCCTGATCTTACTCCCCTGGATGTGCGCAACATTCTGGAAGGAACTGCCGATGATATCAGCGGGCAGGGTTACACCTACAAGACCGGCTACGGGCGGGTAAATGCCTACAGGGCGGTGCTGGCTGCTAAAAATAAGGATTTGCACTCTGGCAAACAGAGCGTGATTAGCGGCAAGGTAACAGGGGTAGACCCTGCTAAAGTAAGGCTCAGTCTTGACCCGCTTGGCCTGACCTTTAAGCCGGACGCCGCCGGCAATTTCAGGCTAACCGGCCTGGGTAAAGCGACTTACCGGATACGGGCGGCCGTAACCGGGCAGGGAACCGCCCAGGGCCCGGCAGAATTCAAGCTGACCGGTGAACCCGGCAGCACTTACCAGGTGAACTTCGCTTTTCAAAATGTTAAGTCCAGCGCTTCCGCGCCTGATAATTACGTTGACCAGGCCCGTTTCTTTGATGCTATGTCCCGCCAGTCGTTGATGCCGGGCGTAGAGTATTTTGAGGAAACCGGGCACACCCTCTCAGGCCAGTTTTTACACTACTGGCAAACTCATGGCGGGCTGGCTGTTTTCGGCTACCCGCTTTCGGAAGAATTTGTAGAGGTTTCGCCGACTGACGGTAAGCTCTACACCGTGCAATATTTTGAGCGCAACCGCTTCGAGCTGCACCCGGAGAACGCCGGAACGCCCTACGAAATAGAACTTGGGTTGCTGGGCAGCGAGGAAACGAGCGGGCGCTCATTCCCCGCCGGTTTACAGAGCGGAACCGGACTCTGGTTTCCTCAAACCGGCCAGAACCTAAGCGGGTCCTTCCTTGCCTACTGGCAAACTCAGGGCGGGCTGGCTATTTTTGGCTACCCGATCAGCCCGGTTATCGAAGAAAACGGGCGGCAAGTCCAGTATTTCGAGCGCAACCGCTTCGAGCTACACCCGGAGAACAGCGGTACGCCCTACGAGGTCTTGCTGGGACTGCTGGGCAGAAATCTGGCTCAGCAGCGCGGCTACCTTAATCAGTAGCTTTTAAAGCTACGAGAGCCTTTCATAGTTAAGAATGGGGCGGAGCAAAGAGCGCCTGGTCAGGCCCGCAAGGGGGGCTTAGTGCCAATGGACCGGGCTATATCAACGAAAGCGGCTGAACCCGCTTGATAGCACCTCGCTCTGTTCGAGCGCCTGCTTGCTATCAGCCCCATTCATGGGGGTTCGTTAAACTAGCGCGGGGATTGATTCCCGTGCGGTCGAAATGCTGCCTCGCTCTCCCCTACACACCCCTTCGTTATCATGTCATCCTGAGCACAGCGAAGGATCTCGGCCGCAAGGCGTGGCACTGGCGTGGGAAAAAGTCTCTTCGGGCCTCCGAACGGGGTAGGTATTAAATCGAGGTAGTACCGGCCTTCACACCCACAAGGGGCGTGACATGGAATAAAGAGGGGCTGATTGGATAAGGGCGAGGCAGTTCGACCGCCCCGGAAAGCCCCCTGCGGATATTTCCGGTTGAGTTTAATATGAAAGGCTCTCTGTAATAAGTATACCCATTACCGGACGCAAAATATAAGAATATAGTGGAAAGATTAACAGCTTACTGCTGCCACCAAATAGCGGTTCCTGCGATGTGGATTGACAACCCTCAACCTCAAAGTCTATATTAAAAACACCAATTATTTTAATAGAAAATGCACATACGGGTTTCGATTCCCCGTTTATGACCTGCACCGGCCGCTTGGCGCTATCGAAGCTGGTTTCGAAAGTTTACAA
>DATAKM010000068.1:0-35204 GCA_036261665.1 Chloroflexia bacterium | reverse complement strand
GGCCAGACCCACGATGTGGCGATTTTAAGCTGCGATATTAGTGACTACTTCCGGCTATTGCAAGAACATCGCCGTGACAATATTCTTTCTTCCTTATTGCAGGATCAGGGATAGGATAGCAAAGCAATTATTATCTACTAAAAGTTATTGAGGAAGCTTTTGGTTATGGCAAAAGCTTCCTCTTTTCGTTTATCTTTTATTTAGCGCTTCTTAAAGACAAAAATGTATTCGTGCTTGAAAATGTAGAAGCCGCCTACCAGGGCGCGATACTTCCAGAGTTCTTTCTGATTGCGTTTCCCGGTAGTCTCCTCAAAGTTCTTGACAATGATGCTCTTGAGCAAGAAGTTGCGCTTCTGGATTTCGTTCATGGTCAGAAAGCCCAGCGGAATCCACTCCCCTTTGCAGAACTTATCGCCGATTACCAGGGCCAGGTAACGGCCTTTATCCAGGTATTGAGAAGCGTTATCCACTATCCGGCCCATCATTTCAAGAAAAGCCTCGACCGTTGGCGCGTTAGAAAGATCGGCGCTCTCCTCGCTAAATTTGATAATATCAAAGTAAGGAGGGTGCATTACTACCAGTTGAAAAGATTTCTGGCCGTGCGCCGCCAGGATCGGACCGTAGTCTACTGTCGCGCTATCTCCGGTGATAATTTGTTGAATAGCGCCTGTCTCGTTTAGCTCCGCCGCGATTAACTGGCTGGCCCGTTCTACCATCCGAGGCTGCAACTCAATGCCAATCGCGTTTCGGCCCAGGCGCTGGCTTTCCAGTAAGGTGGTACCAGAACCGGCAAAAGTATCCAGCACCCAGTCCCCCTGCTTGGTATAGCGTTTGAGCAGTTGGTGGGGTATCTGCGGGATAAAATTGCCCCAGTACTCCGCCGTATGCGCTCCGCTGCGGTCGCGCCGGTCTACTAGCCAGAGGCTATCGGTATAAATATCCTCGTATTCTTTCCAGCGATTGAGATTGATATCATTTACCGGGCTGGTTTTGACCCTGGTCAGGCCTTTTTGTAGGCGGCCAATGTAATAGCGCGCTCTATCCAGGGTAAAAGCTTCCCCGATCTGGTCAAGCTCGCTTTCAAGATAATCGCTATGCAGTTCTATACTATTATCTTCACTTGAGGGTTGAGCGGTAAGAGCTGAATTTATCAGGCGATGGCGCAGTTCATAGAGGCTACGCCGCAGATTAGCCACCGAGTCGGCAGCTTTGAGTTGATCGAGAGATTGCAAAAGAGCCGTTTTATCCAGAACGAGGGTCTTGCCGACCAGGCGCAAACGCGCCTCTTTTCCAGGCAGGGACTCCTCCCGAATCTTGGTGACCACGCTATTCTCCTTTTATAGCCGGAAAGGGCGAGCGAAACCGGGAGTTTTTAAAAACTCCCGGCCCCGGCATTGCGACCAACCGTGCCTACTGCTCTTGCAGGCCGGTCGCCGCGCCGAACCCGGCTTCATTGACACCTTCCTTCCACAAACTGTTGAGATAATTGTACATGAAGCGACATGTTATGTAAAGAGCTTAAATCATGATTTTCATGCTATTTTCGATCTTTCTGAAAAATAACTGTCTTTCCATATTTTTAGCGACAGTGTGACTACAATCACACATAATTTAGTGATTATCCACACAAAATTTCCCCTCAGCAGCGTTTATTATAAAAGAAACAAAAACCTGGTTAAATGGGTCAAAGGGTAAGGTAAACCTTAGAGAAGACGTTGGGATTTCAGCAGTTACAAGGAGAAGTTGAGCGTGTTAGCGGAATTTCAAGCAGCAGAAGAGCAGACCCTGGCCTTAAATTTACAGGGTTTCAAGGAAACTTACGAGCCCACCTTTATTGAACTTAATTACCAGCAAATGATTCCTTTCCTGGGCAATTACTACCTCTGTTTGCAGCGCTATATGAAAAAACCCTCCATTGTGCGCTATGATGAACTGGCTCGCTTGCGCCGCTACGCCATCAGCCCGGATATCACCAACCCGCACTACAATCGCTACCAGTCCCAATTAGCGCTGGCCTGTAACATGTTGCGCCTGGGGCGGCGCCAGGAAGGTCTGGGAATTCTCAGCGAGATTGAAAGCCGTCTGACAATGTGGGGTAATCCTAACCGTTCTCGCTGCTACCTGCTATGGATCGCTCTCCTTAAAGCCGTGGTTGGCGATAAGCAGGGTGCTTTTCAACTGGCCATGCAGATAGCTTCACACGGCTCTAACCCGGAATTGGACCACATCATACTGAGCTTCTTCCGCTCACTCCGGCATTCCTATACCGAGATAACGCTTTAAGAGTAGCAGTGGCAAAGCCATTTGAATAAAAAGAGCTAACAGGAAGCAGGCCACACGGCCTGCTTTTTACTTTGTTTGCTTAAAAGAAGCGGCAGGTCTTTTTTTTCAAGAAGCTGTTTGTTATAATTCCATTAGATTTTGAAAATATGGCCATAAAGATTGAGGAGTTTTTAACCCTTAATATGCGAACTTACTGGAACACCGATCATTTCCGGCAGAGCCTCATGGTAGTTAACCTGGCTACCCAGGGATACACGCCAGACGAATTAAAGGTATTTTTCTACTATTTCTACGATAGCAGCGCCGATCACTGGACTTTAAGTGACAAGTACTCGTGGGCTAAAATCCACGTCGAGAATTTCCGCAGCGGAAACCTCGATTTCGATGACGAGCTTGTGGCTCGCTAGTACTTAAAAGCTTTGTCTGGCCGGTAGCATCGCACGTGAAATAAGCTGACTGTAAGACCTTAGATAATAAAGGGAAGGCCGGTCAGGTTAGTATACGGCGTAACTCCTGGCACACCACTCCAGGCAAATTGTATAATGATAATTAAAGCAGGCAACCTTACAGGTTGCCTTTGCATTTCTAATAAGTTCAAGGCTCAGGATAAGCAGAATCAGCGAACCAAAAAAGAGGACGAGGAGAAAAATGGAACAAGCAAAAGGGTACGAAGCCGTACCGGCCAGCCAGGCAGAAACTGGCATCCAGAAGATCGCCGTTATCGGTTCCGGCACCATGGGTTCTGGTATTGCCCAGGTTTGTTTACAGGCAGGCTTCGCCGTAACGCTCCAGGATATTAAAACAGAGCAGGTTGAGGCCGCGCAAACCCAGATCAGCCGGTTCATTCGCCGCGCGGCTGAAAAAAGCCAGTTCGCGCCGGAACAGGCCGAAGTAATGATTGGTCGCCTGGAAGTTACCACCGACCTGGCCAGGGCCGCCGAAAAGGCCGCCTGGGTAATAGAGGCTATCTTCGAAAGTATGGATGCCAAACGGGAGCTTTTCAGCCGCCTCAACCAGCTTTGCCCACCTGAAACGGTCTTCGCCTCTAATACCAGCGGTCTTTCTATCAGTGAAATCGGCGCGGCAGGTGGGCGGCCAGAGCAAACCGTGGGCATGCACTTCTTCAACCCGGTGCCCCTGATGAAGCTGGTAGAAGTGGTGCGCGGCAGCGACACCGGCGAAGAGATAGTGGAACGAGCCGTTGCGCTGGGCCGGAAACTGGGCAAAACAGTAGTGCTTTGCAGCGACTCGCCCAATTTTATCGTCAACCGCATCAACCGGCCTATAGGCATAGAATCGCAATTACTGGTGCAGGAAGGCATACCGGCCCAGAATGTAGACCGGGCCCTGGTTTTAGGCGCCAACTTTAAAATGGGCCCGCTGATGACCGGAGATTTAAGCGGCCTGAATATCGGCCTGGCGGTGACCGAGAATATTTTCCGCGAGACGGGCGATCCGCGTTACCGTCCCGTCCCGCTCTTGCGGAAAATGGTGAGAGCCGGTTATGTCGGCAAAAAAGCGGGCAAAGGCTTTTACCTTTACCCGCCCGGCGCGGAAAGCCCGGTTCCGCGCCAACCGGAACTGGCTTTGCCGGAAGTACCTGCGCCCACCAGGGTAGCGGTACTGGGCGAGGGCTACGAGGCGCGTAACTGGCGCGGCAAACTGCAACAGGCCGGGCTGGAAGTAGTAGAGCCAGGCCAGAACGAACAGGTTGCCCTCGTCCCGTTCGAGCCGGGAGCCGATTACCGGGCGCAGTTTAGAGCCGTAGCGACAGGCAGCGCGCCGGGCGCGGTTTTCGCCATGATGAACCCGCTGGTGCCGCTGGATGAACTGGCGCAGATGGCGAGCGAACCGGAGCGCGTGGTTGGGTTACAATGTCCCTTGCCTTTTATCCACGATAAATTCTTCGAGGTGAGCCTGGGTATAGACACCACCCTTGAAGCGGCGGCCACCCTGACTGCCCTGCTCAAGCGCCTTGATTACAAATTTGTAGTCTCTCCCGAGACTCCGGCCGGGATTGTCCGGCGGGTGGTTTGCGCCATGATAAATGAAGCGGCTTTCGCTCTGCAAGAGCACCTGGCTTCGGTCGAGGATATTGACCAGTCCATGCGCCTGGGCATGAACTACGGCCTGGGGCCGTTTGAGTACGCCGACCGCATGGGAGTTGATAATGTGCTGGCGACCCTGGACTATTTACAGGCCGAAACCGGCGACACGCGCTACCGCCCGGCAGTGTTGTTACGCCAGATGGTCCGGGCGCGTAAGCTGGGACTTGCTACCGGGCGCGGCTTCTACGATTACTAACAGTGCTGGCTCTTTCGACCGCTCTTGAAAAAAGAGCAATTAGTTAGTATATTCTCTAGTAGAGAAACCGCTACCTCGGTTCAGGTGGATCGGATTTTTACGGAGAAATACATGTCAAAGAAGTTAAGCAGTTTGGCTCTGGCGCTGCTGGTGGGGTTATTACTGGTGGCCTGTGGCGAAGCCGAACAGGTGAAGGTGTTAAGCGTAAATACCGCTACTACCACACCATCATCAGAGACAACCCCTACCGCCGGAATTACACCCGCTAATACAGTAGCCCCGGCAGCCGCTGCCGGCAGTAGCGGAAGTAGTGTGGCAAAAGTGGGGGCGGCTGCGCCGGACTTTTCCCTGTTGAACCTGGATAAACAGCAAATCAGTCTTAGCCAGTTCCGGGGAAAGCCGGTCATTTTGAACTTCTGGGCCACCTGGTGCGGTCCCTGTAAACAGGAGTTGCCTTTCCTGGCTAAAACCTACGCGGCTAACAAAGCCAACTATGAGATCGTTGGAATAGACGTAGGCGAAGAAGAACCGCTGGTAAGATTGAAAGTACGCGAGTTTAACCTCACTTACATGAACCTGATAGATCGCACCCAGAAAGTAGCCTCTACTTTCCAGGTCAACGCCTTCCCCTCCTCCTTCTTCATTGACAAGAACGGAGTGGTAAGAGCTATCAAGCTGGGAGCGCTCGATGAGCAATCTTTGCCATCTTTGCTGAGCAAGATTGTTACACCGTAGCGACGCTGTAATCTTTCTAGCAAATTGCGATAGTGTTGAGATTGCAGTTGCCACTAACACTCCCCAACTGTAATGCCTCCTTTGCTCGGGTGCAGATACGCTCACTAAGTATTTAAACTGGGTTTGGAGAAACAGAGCCGGAACTCTTGGGCATACTGGCACAATATGGTTGCCAGACAAATAATGGATTTAGGTGTGACTTCCCTGTTTTTTCTGAAAGATTTGTTGTGGTAAACAGATAATGGGACAAGGTGAGCAATCTGTATATTTATACTATTGCAAAAGTGCAAAATTAGTGCTATAACAACATAGCTTTAGTTTATTCCTTATTTTGGATTTTTAAATCGTCTAATATCTACTGGATCTACACAAGAGAGGATTTCACTTTGTCTCAGCCACAACTCTCTACTCTGCCGGATAATGTTTTTTTGGCTACTAACCGCCCGGTAACTGACTTTGAGATTGGCAAAGCTCCCGGCTGGCGTGAGCAAGAGGGGATTACTAGTCAATTTATAGCGGGTTGCATGGTGCTTTTTGGTTTAATTTTGTTCAGTTCCATATTTTTTCTAAAATTCACCAATCCTCTGATGATTCTACTGCCTGTAGGCGGTTCTGCTTTTATGTTTCTACTTGCTTACCTTCTCATTCAGGGCGGATTAGTAGTGCGCAAAATAATGAAGGAAGGAAAAGTAGTTGCTGGTACAGTGCTAAACAGTACGGTAGAAGTTTCGACTGGAGGCCGTACCAGTTCGTATCTTTTGAGGATTGAGTATGAATTTATAGTGCCCGGTGAAATTTATAGATTAAACGGAACTTACACCAAAAGCTATCCAATTCTCTTGAAGAAACCTGACCCCGTAGAGCCGGGCACACCAGTGGCGGTAGTATTCCTGACCAATAGCAAATATACCCTTCTTTAATAAAAGACCACTATCACTATCTTTGCAGTTCTAAAATGTTTTAATACTTGTTGTGTTAGTAGTTCGATTACATTCCTGAATCTGGCTTCCTAACTTGCAATAATCCACAAGTGTAGAGATAATATAAAATCTATATTAAGCCTGGGCAGGTAGTGAATAGAGCATTTCAGTTTGGTGCTACTAAACGTCCTGTCTTTTCTTATATCCCTGAAACTGGAAAAGGATTAGTCAATGCTCGATAACGTTACGACATTAAAACTGCTCGATGCTTATGCGCGTATCCCCACTATTTCAAGCGAAATCAACCCGGAGATGGTGGAACAGGTTCGCTCCTTCTGGCGAGACCTGGGAGTGGAGTTTGAACTACTCTGGCCCGAAGAGCCGGCCAAAGGCGATATTCACAACCCGGCGCTTTATACGGAAGTTAAAGCCGATGTAGCTGATGCGCCCACTTTACTGCTCTACGGGCACTGGGACGTGCAACCAACCGGCGACCTGAGCAAGTGGCAGTGGCGCGAGCAGCCTTGCCCGCCCTTTGAACCGACTTACTTCGTGGATGAGAAGTATGTGGGTAGCGATCCGCAAGAAGTCCTGGCAAAGGTGGGGACAGAAAACCTGGGAAAACTGATGATGGTCGCGCGCGGTACCGCCGATAACAAAGGCCAGCACCTGGCAAACATCCTGGGAGTGCTGAAAGCCAAAGCTGCCGGGCAGTTGCAGTGGAATGTACGCATCATTCTGGATGGCGAAGAAGAGGTAGGCAGTCCCAACCTGGCGGCTATAGTCCAGACTCACCGCGAAAAGCTGCTGGCTAATTTTATGGTAGGCAGTGACGGGCCTAAAAGCGATAATCGCCCTACCCTGCTGCTGGGAGTGCGCGGGCTTCTGGCAGTCATTTTGCGCTGCGAAAATGGCACCAACCGCATGTTACACAGCGGCAATTACGGCAATGTAGTCCAGAATCCGGTGCTGCCTCTTTCAAGGCTGTTGCAAGAAATGCAGGAGGCTACCCGGGAAATGGGCCAGGCCAGCGCGAATTTCAGGCAGGAAGTTGACCGCTACTTTGAGCGCCAGTCTCCTGACCGGCCTCGTTACGAACCCTTCCTGACTCCCACCTTTAACGTCAACTCCCTGCTGACGGAAGGCGCTACCACCGGCCAGAAACGCACCATCATTCCCAGTTGGGCCGAGGCCAGTATTGACGTACGCCTGACCCCTGGCATGGTACCCCTGGAAGTGTACCGCCGATTGGAAGAATTGACCGCTGCCGCCAATGAAAAAGAGCAGGGAGTCCAGTTCTCGATTGAAATGCAATCGGCCTGCGCCGCTTCTTATACTTCCCCTGCCAGGGAAGGTTACCAGTGGCTGACCGGGTTAACTCACCGCTTCTGGGGAGATAGCGTCCTGACCATTCCGTTGCTGGGCGGCACCCTGCCCAACGATGTCTTTACGGATGGACTGGGCATGGCCTCTTACTGGTTGCCCGCCGCCAACTCCAACAACCGCCAGCATGATACTAACGAGCATTTTGTGCTGGAACATTTCTTCCGGCAGCAAGAATTTTACGCCATGCTTGCTTCCTCGCCCTATCAAGGGTAGCCGGGGATAATACTAAAGAGGCTCCGGTCAGAGCACCGGAGCCTCTTTTAATTTTCTAGAACCTAACGAATTTAGTTGTCGTTATATCTGCCACGACGGTCATTATACAGGGCGCCATAAGCATCAACCAGGCCAGCCCCATAAGCATCAGAGTCGGAAATAGTTGGTCCGCTGAGATGGCAATATCCACCCGGACAAGCCAGACCCGATTGATCACCCGGCGAGGTATCAGTCGCGCTAAGTGCTCGGGTGCGATTGCCATCAATCTGGCGTGCCCCATCTTTGACTTTTTCAACCAGCCCTTCCGAGTCATGGCGCAATTCTGGGTACTTACTGGCAACCAGGGCCATTACTGCGGATACATGCGGAGTAGCCATTGAGGTACCCTGAATTGTAGAATAGCACTGATCGGTGTAAAAGAAGCCGGGGAGATTAATCGTATAACAGGGGATTTGCGTAGCCCAGTTCGAGGTGATGCTGAAATCTTCCCAGGCGTTAAAACCATCAGCGGTAGTAACAGGCCAGCCAGGAGTACCACCTCGATCCCAGACAGGTAAATTGAATTTACGAGCGCCGCCGGGAGCAGCAATATCTATCCGCGGTCCATAGTTACTGTAATAAGCAAGCTGATTCTTCTTGCCTATACCGGCAGCCTGATGGGGATCTGAAGCCGGTTTGCATGTAGCAGTTGAACCTGTAGTCCCTGGAGCACAATTGTCAGATGGGACATTAACGAGGTTTCCAGTGGACGAAACATCTACTACATGCCGTATACCACCAGGATTTTCGTATAGCCCGTAATAGTCAACAAATGTAGCGCCAGGCGAAGTTAGCGGGCCATGGCTTATTACCTTTCCGCCATCGCCTATGCGCAAATGCTCATTTCCAGCCGCCGCTACGATTACAGTACCTTTGCGCCACGCATAGTCCACGGCAGCCTGGTACTGGCGATAAATCGTTTTCTGATCAGGATCGGACAGGTCAAGATAGCCACCAAAAGAAATACTCACAATATTAATACCGTGTTTAGCGGCATAAGTAAATGAGTCTAGAATTGTCGAGTCGTAAGCTGAACCACACCACTGAGAAATCTTTAGTGCTACAAGCTTAATATTTGGAGCAATGCCGTTAATGCCGACTCCATCCAGGTCAGCCGCGATATTGCCGCCAATCCAGGTGCCGTGGCCGTTCCAATCTGTTGTAACTGGCCCATTGTACTGAGCAGCCAGTTCCTGGTCGGATTTGCCGAAATAAGTCTTGCAGAGCGGAGGGTCTTCATTAACCGTAAGGTCAACTACGTCTGAGATTCTACCCTGTAACTCTTTATGAGTAAAATCCAGGCCAGTATCAGCTACACCCACTGTTACCGCCGGAGAGCCTGTTGTGACGCTCCAGGCCTGAGGAGCGCGAACGCGGTCAAGATTCCAGAGCAGACCGGGCAAGAAATAAGCCGGGTCTGGCGTGACCAATTTTTTGCTCATCGAGCCATCTGCGTTCACCAGTGTCCGGTCTAAGGACGGGCTCTTGTTTGCCGGAACATTTAGCAAATCTTGCTGCATACCTGGCTGAACGATGTTGCGTACTTGATCGGTGCTGATACCACTGGCGTGCTGGCTGGAAGCCATCGCCTGTTTTGCAGAAGCAGGAGCGCTTACCACTAACATGTCAATTTCTGGCATGTCTTTAACAATTTTACCGCCTGACCTGACCACATCCTGTTTCAAGCCATCATAATCTGCGTCACTCTTAGCTGAAAGAATGTAACGTCCATCCTGACCACGAGCTTGAGAAATAGGCGCAATAGCAAAACAAAAGGCTAACGTGAGAAGAAGTAAAACCCAGGAGAGCAGCGCCAACATGTTTTTTTTGAGCCTCAAAGTACACCTCCTGAAACACTGGAAATGCCGTTCAAAAAACTATAGGGCTGGTACTCGGTGTAATCCCCTTACTTGCCGTTTGTCAATCCTGACAAAATAACTGTTAGCTGGGAAGTTGTGAAAACGAGGCCGGTTAGAGTGATTTCATTTCTACCAAATAATTAAGCTGAACTAACTTTGTAGATAGCCAGAATTAAGCAAGGAATTTTGGCAACAGAAATAAACTACCATATCGCATACGGTGATAAGTTTTTTACAGTAGATTTTTTAGACTGGATAACCAGTCGTTAAAAGAAAATTTCAGGTGACTAGAATATAATTCGCTCGCAACAGAGTAGATTAAACCAGGTGGCTTGCAGGGGTAAAAATTGTTTGAATCGAAGAGTGTTTATGTAGTTGTTAAGAAGCTTACTAATTTAAATTACTATTAAGATAATTTTACCCCCTGATTCAAGATTGTCAATACCGATTTTCAATTATATAACTTACAATAATATAAAAAGGACTGTTAAGGTAGCAGGCATATAGAAACCCTCTAAATTTGCTCTATAAATTATAAATATTTGAATATTTTCACCGGACCTGTACAGCTTATTGTTAGACTGGTTACCTCCTTTCATTTTTTAAGGTAATTATTTGAGCAAATTGTAGGTGGAATAAGCATGCTAAGAGCATCTATTTTCTCTCTGTTGCAGCCATTACCTTGAGGATAATGATTATAAGGTAACTAGAGTCTTCGGCAGTCTAATCCGCAATATGGTTGACTTTTAACAAAAAAAAAGAGTAAAGTAACCTCAACACTCAGTCAGTCCCGGCCTTGCCAGAAATCAAAGGCGGGTTTGTGTAATATGGGAGCCCTTTTATTTATTCAACTTTTTACCGCTCCTGATCCCCTCTGGTTCATTTAGACTAGTTGGTGGTAGTAATATATTGAAAGTTTGATGCCATTTACCGCTCCCAGGATGCTATATCCATCTTGAGTAGACAATCCGGTGCGTGGCCTTTAAAGGAGATGTACCTAGATGACAGCGCCAACAAATAAACCGACCACTTTAGGAGAACTGCGCGCAAGCGGTTATAAACCGCAAACCGTAAAAGAAGAGATGCGCAAGAATCTCATCGAAAAGATGAAGAAAGGCGATGACATCTTTCCCGGCATTGTTGGCTATGAAGATACGGTTATTCCTCAAATCGAAAATGCCATCCTAAGCGGGCAAGATATTGTTTTTCTGGGCGAACGAGGCCAGGCCAAAACTCGTATCGCCCGTAGCCTGGTCAACCTGCTTGATGCGGAAGTGCCGGTAATTGCCGGTGGCGATTTGAATGATGACCCTTTAAGACCGATTTCGGCCCAGGCGCGGGCGCTGATCGAAGAAATGGGCGATAAAACCCCCATCGAATGGCTACCACGCGAACGCCGCTACGGTGAAAAACTGGCTACACCAGATATTACAATTTCCGACCTGATCGGGGAAGTAGATCCTATTAAAGTAGCCGAGGGGCGTTACCTGTCGGACGAATTGACCATTCACTATGGCCTCATTCCGCGCACCAATCGCGGCATCTTCTGTTTGAACGAGCTACCCGACCTGGCCGAACGTATCCAGGTAGGTATGTTAAATATTATGGAAGAGCGCGATGTGCAGATTCGCGGTTACAAAATTCGCCTGGACCTCGATGTCTTTGTAGTCGCTTCCGCCAACCCGGAAGATTACACCAATCGTGGCCGCATTGTAACACCGCTCAAAGACCGCTTCGGCAGTGAAATTCGCACTCACTACCCGCGCACTGTTGAGCACGAAATCGCCATTATGGAGCAAGAGTCGCAGCATTTCCAGACCGAAGGAATTGAACTGATTGTGCCTTACTTCATGAAGGAGATTGTGGCGGAAGTAACCCACGAAGCCCGGCGCAGCCCTGACATCAGCCAGCGCAGCGGTGTGAGCGCCCGTGTCTCGATCAGCAACTACGAGAACATCACCAGCAACGCTTTGAGACGGGCCATCCGCCTGGGTGAAAGAGCGGCCGCTCCTCGGATTGCCGACCTTCACGCTATTATCAGCAGCACGGCCGGTAAGATCGAACTGGAAACCGTGGGCGATAGCAAAGAAGAGCGCGTGGTGGAGAAACTGGTGCAAAAGGCTATCGTGGCAACTTTCAACCGCTACTTCAGTGTAGTGGAATTTGAACAGGTGCTGCGCGGCTTTGATGCCGGGCTAAATATGGAAGTGGCCGAACTGATGCCTGCCATGGAGTATGTCCACCAGGCAGCCGAAGTAGAAGAACTCAAAAAAGCGGTCGCCAAGCTGCAAGCGCAGGGGAGTCCTGTTACCGTAGCCTCGGCGGTCGAGTTTGTGCTGGAAGGTCTGCACCTCAGCCGCAAACTCAATAAGGACCGTTCCGAAAACAAAGCGCGCTACCGCCGCTAAAATTTAGGACTCCGGAGAAGTAAATATGAGTAATTTCTTTAAATACTCGCGCTGGGACGGAACCCAACAGGTCTTCCCTTTTGACGCAGATGAAGTCATGGATGCGCTTAGCGAAGACCTGATGAACGATAACTACAATGACCTGATGAGCGCCCTGCAAAGGCTCTACCGCTGGGGTTTTAATAACCAGATGGGCGAGCGCATGCCGGGTCTTCAGGAGATGTTAGATCGTTTACGCGCCCGGCGGCAGGCCGAGATGAACCGCTATGACCTCGACTCGGTCATGCAGGACATCCGGGAGAAGTTAGACAAAGTAGTGCAGACCGAACGCAAAGGTTTGCAACGCCGCCTGGACGAAACGGCTAACAGCGACCAGAAAGAGCTTCGCAACATGCTGGAAAAGCAGGTTAATAAGAAGCAACAGTTTCTGGATAAGTTGCCCAAAGATCCCGGCCAGCAGATTCGCCAGCTTAACGATTACGAGTTCATGGACAATGACGCTCGCCAGCAGTTCCAGGAGTTGATGCAGCAAGTTCAACAGCAAATCCTGGGCAGCTATTTCCAGGGTATGAAGCAGGCTATGGAAAACATCACGCCTGAACAAATCAAGGAAATGCGCGAAATGGTCCAGGAACTCAACCAGATGCTCCAGGACAAGGCGCAGGGCAAAGAGCCGAAGTTTCAGCAGTTTATGCAGAAATACGGCCACTTTTTCCCGCCCGGCATCAATAGCCTGGATGAATTGGTCAAGCATTTGCAGCAACAGATGGCGCGCATGCAATCGCTCATGAACAGTATGTCGCCCGAACAGCGGCGCCAACTGGAAAGCCTCATGAACTCCATGCTCCAGGATGACCGCATGAGGCTGGACCTTGCCCGGTTAGCCGCCAACCTGGAACAGCTTTATCCCATGCGAAATCCGATGGGCCAGCGCTATCCTTTCCAGGGTGACGAAAGCCTGGGACTGGGCGAAGCGATGGACCTGATGAGCCGCTTGCAGAGTATGGACATGCTTGAGAAAGATCTCAAGGATGTGCAGTACGGCAATAAGGGGCTGGGCCAGATTGACCCGGAAAAAGTGCGGGAATTGATGGGTGACGAGGCAGCTTCCCAGGTCGAACAGCTTAGCGAACTCGCCAAAATTTTGGAAGATGCCGGGTACATCGAGAAGCATGGCGGACGTTACGAGCTAACGCCACGCGGTATGCGCAAAATTGGCCAGAAAGCCCTGCGGGATATCTTTTCGCAGCTCAAGAAGGATAGCTTCGGTAAGCACAAAACCAGCTTTGTAGGAGCGGGCGGCGAGCGAACCGATGTAGCAAAAAAATACGAGTTTGGCGATCCCTTCTTGCTCGACCTGGAAGGCACGGTCATGAACGCGGTCTTCCGAGAAGGGCCGCACAGCCCGGTCCATATACAGCCGGAAGATTTTGAGGTCTACAAGACCGAGTTGATTACCTCATCCTCTACCGTACTGATGCTGGACATGAGCCGTTCGATGATCTTGCGCAACTGCTGGGCGGCTGCCAAAAAAGTGGCGATGGCCCTGAACCAGTTAATCCAGTCGCAGTACCCGAAGGATAACCTCTATATCATCGGGTTCAGCGACCGGGCGCGGCGCATGACTGCCGAAGGCCTAAACCAGGTGCAGTGGAACGAATACGTTTACGGCACTAACATGCAGCATGGTTTCATGATGGCCCGCCAACTGCTCGGTAAACACAAGAGCGGTAACAAGCAAATCATCATGATTACCGACGGCGAACCGACCGCTCACCTGGAGGAAAATGGCGAAGTCGCTTTCGCCTACCCGCCGACTCAGCGGACTTTTTCTGAGACATTAAGGGAAGTACAGCGCTGTACCCGCGAGGGTATCGTGATAAACACCTTTATGCTGGAAAAAAGCCGCTACCTGGCCCATTTCGTCGAGGAAATGACCAAGATCAATAAAGGCCGGGCCTTTTACTCCAGCCCTGAAAGCCTGGGCGAGTATATCCTGGTTGACTACGTGGCCAGCAAGAAAAAGCACGTCAAGTAGCCTTAAATATACGATGCGGGTGCTGTGGGCACCCGCATTTTTATTCCCGGCTGGCTAGCACAGAATAGTTAATGTCTTCAGTAAATTACGGTCAGAGCTTTTTTCACCTTTTGTTATCAGGTATAAATTCAGTGAAAATTGGTAGCGCCAGGAAAATATTTTACGGAGAGTAGCCTCAAAAAGGGTAAAAAGTTATTCTCTGGAAGGTTAACAAACGGCAAAAAAAGCTTAAATTACACTACATTTTAACCCCCGTTAACTCTCGTCTTTACACATATGATCTATAATAGAAGTGGAATCAAGAATAGAGTCTCACACGGTGATTATGACGACGAGTTTTAATATTTACTCTCTTAGCCTCCGCTTAATTCCACTGGTTCAGGAAATTGATTCTTATGGTTAAAAGTAAGAAAATTCACTTTTAACCTTACCGGTCAAAAAGAGTGTACCGGTTCAGATTTGATAGTTCTGTTCCCTACCATAAACATGGCTGACCTGGATATGCAGGTAGTAGCAAAATCGGATGGAGGGACACTATGAACGACTTCAAAGATTACTTCAGCTATAAGCAGGAAAAATTCTTCCGTGAGGCCGAACGCGAGAGGCTCTTTACTACCATCCGAGAAAATGAAAAACTCGCAGCGGGGAATTTAAACCAGGGTAGTACCGGACAACCTCTGCATCAAATATTCGGCAAACTCGGAGAGTGGCGGATTGTAAGGCATACTCATAGCCACGTACTCAAATGATTTTAGCCCGTTTACCAGCCACTAAAGCCACTTCACACCTTCTTTGGCTGGATACAAGAACGAGATACCGAGCTGTATATGTTCTTGTATTCAGCGAGTATCGCCGGGCAAAAATGAAACTTCTAAATTTACTATCCCAATCTTTTAACCATAAAATAACACCTTCTTAAAGAGTTATTAAACTGTCCTTAACAACTCTCCTTTATTATAAGCATGTCTTAAGGAAACGATTAAAGCTTAAACGACAACAAAAGGACAAAGTACGTTCTCTGTTCTGTACTAATTCGAGAGAGTCGGCCTCCAGACCTCTCAACATCTCTTCCCCTATCCCCTCAGGTTAGCAGCTATTTCCTCCGGTATGGAAATGGCTGCTTTTCCTTTTATACCCATTTTGTTAGATCTGCTAATAGCCATATATGCTAGAGTAAATTTCAGCAAGAGATTTTAAGCTCAAAAAAGATCCGGTTTATCTGTTAAACCGGATCTTTTAAGGCTCCCTTCGTTGTGGCTGTCTTCTACAGCAGGCTCGCTAACCAACTGCCAAATTGAGAAGTAGTGTTCCTGGACGGTTGCTTTGTCTGGGATTGTGCAGAATTCTTTTTACCGGCCTGCCGGGCTAACTTTACAAGAGACTCGCGGCGGGCCTGCACCTGTAAATCTTGAAGATGCGCTTTATTAAAGTCGAAGCTATCGTAGAACATTTTAAACACCCCTTCGTGAATTTATTTATGAGTATTTTTAAGTTTATTTAGATTACTGTTTATTTTTATTTTTTGTTTCACCGGCTCTTATTGCCTTCAGTTTTAGTATACTCAAGTAACCACTTTTTGAAATCGGTTTAAAGGCGAAATATAGGGTAGGTAATAAGTCTTAAGAAACGGTAGGCATAGTGTACATCCGGTCAGGAAGGGACTGTCCTTTCGTCCTTTTGACTTTCTAAGCGCTAAAGAGTATCTTTTAGCCATTACTTCAAGACTTAGTAGAGAGTATTTTGGGCCATGGCAGAAAAGAATAGCGCCGAACAGGCAGAACAAGAACAAAAAGTTAAAAAAGGGTCGAGCGCCAGCGAAAAGTTGAAAGAGCGCAACCGTGAGTTAGCCATCCTTAAAGCAATCGCCGAAGAATTGAACCGGGCGATAGACGTCAGGAGCGCCCTGGAAAATTCCCTGGCGCGAGTGGCAGAGCTACTGGGTTTAAAGACCGGGTGGGTCTGGTTGCTGGATGAAGCCAATGAGGAACCCTACCTGGCGGCGGCCCGGATGTTACCGCCATTTCTCACCGCCAAACCTTCGCGCATGCGAGGCAAAACCTGCCACTGTTTGACCACCTTTATGGCCGGAGACCTGACCGGGGCGGCTAACGTTAATGTGCTGGAATGTAGCCGTCTCTCCGGAGAAGTTGACGGCACCGACGGGTTGCGTTACCACGCTTCTATTCCCATTTACGCTCACGATAAACCCTTAGGAGTGATGAATGTAGCCAGTTCGGACTGGCGCCGCCTGGAGCAAGAAGATCTACAACTACTCTATACTATCGGCTACCAGATAGGGATTGCGGTGGAACGGGCCCGCCTGTTCGATCAGACCCTCCGGTTGGCTACCACTGAGGAGCGTAACCGCTTAGCTCGCGAAATTCACGACACTATCGCCCAGGGAATGGCAGCGGTAGTGCTGAACCTGGAAAGCGCGGAAGTCTTACTGGAAGACCCTAACCCGGCCCGGCAAGCCAAAGGCCGGGAAAAGCTGCGTAAAGCCCTCAACCTGACCCGCGCTAACCTGGAAGAAGCGCGCCGCTCTGTACTGGATTTACGAGCCGCTCCCCTCGAAGAAATGACCCTGGCCGAAGCCTTAACCTCCCTGGTCGATAATTTCCGGCAAGAAACCGGTAGCGAGGCCCAGTTTGAGTTGCGCGAGAACACTCCGCTCGACCGGCGCTACCCGGCGAGAGTGGAAGCAGGTATCTACAGGATTGCCCAGGAAGCCTTAACAAATATCAAAAAACACGCCAGACCGACCCATGTGGAAGTCTGGTTCCAGGCGGAACTGCACCAGGGCAACGAAAGCCTGCGGCTTTGTATCGAGGATGATGGCCAGGGTTTCGATCTCCACCAGGTTGAGCAGCAACGCGCCGCCATGGTTAACGGGCAGGGGCCGCGCCAGGGCCACTTCGGGCTAATCGGTATGACCGAACGGGCCCGTCTGCTGGACGGAAGCCTGGAAATTACCAGTTGTCCGGGGCACGGCACCAGTATCGAACTGGTCGTTCCGCTGACGTAAGTTAAAAAAGAATAGTTGGCACGATATGACCGAAATTAGTAATAGCCAGATCAGAATCTTAATTGTAGACGACCACCCGGTAGTGCGGGATGGTCTTAACGCTATCCTGGAAACGCAGGCTGATTTTGAAGTAGTGGGTGAGGCCGGAGATGGCCGGGAAGCGGTCTCGCTGGTAGAGAAGCTTCAACCGGATGTCGTGCTGCTGGATCTTGATATGCCGGTCATGGATGGCCTGGAAGCGCTCAAACTTATTATGGAGCAGAGGCCAGAAACTAAAGTTATAGTCTTTACGGTCTTCGACAGCGATGAACGTATTCTGCGGGCGGTTCAGGCCGGGGCGCAGGGTTATTTACTTAAAGGAGACGCGCCGCGCCAGGAAGTTTTTCGCGCAGTCAGAACCGTCTACCAGGGCGGAGCCTTACTGCAACCGGTAGTGGCGGGAAAATTATTGCGCCAGATGCAGGGACAGTCCACCCCTACCGAAACGCCGGCCGCCAGCGGCAGCGAAGAGCTTACCGAACGAGAGCGCGAGGTCCTGGAACTGATTGCCCGAGGGATGGCCAATAAAGAAATTGCCAACCAACTGGTCATCAGCGAGCGCACCGTTAAGTTTCATGTCAGCGCCATCCTGGGAAAACTGGGCGCCGGGAACCGTACCGAGGCAGTCAGAATGGCCGCAAATCGCGGAATTATTAAGCTCTAATCCAGCGCCAGCATAATCAGCAAATTCTGTTACACCGCCTTGCTCACCCCTTTGAACTCCTGAAGTTCAAAGGTGGTTTTAGCTGTTAACAAATACGGGGTAAAGGATCGCCAACCAGCATATCCAGCACTCGCGTGCCGCCGATATCGGTACGAATGAAAACCATGCCTTTAGGGTCAGAGCGCACCTCCCCAATGATAGCGGCCTCCTGTCCCAGCGGGTGAGAGCGCATGGCTGCCAGCGCTGCTTCGGCGGCTTCAGGCGCTACTATAGCCAGAAGTTTACCCTCGTTGGCGATAGTTAGGGGGTCCAGGCCTAATATTTCGCAGGCTCCCCGTACATTAGGATGCACCGGAATAGTATCCTGGTCCAGGGCGATAGAGACTTCGGAAGCCATAGCAATTTCATTTAAGGTCGTGGCTACTCCCCCGCGCGTAGGATCTTTTAAGCAATGCAAACCTGATCCCACCGCCTCGATAACTCTGGCTACCAGTTGGTGAAGCGGCGCTGTATCGCTTTGCACCTCTGTTTCAAAGTCAAGAGTTTCGCGAGCCAGTAGAATAGCAATACCATGATCGCCGATCGGCCCGTTCAGCAAAACTTTATCGCCGGGCTGGACCTGCGACTGGCCCAGGGGTCCCTTTGCTTTTACCAGGCCCACTCCGGCAGTATTGATAAATACGCCATCCCCCTTGCCGCGCTGCACTACCTTGGTATCGCCCGTCACAATGGCCACTCCTGCTGCTGAAGCCGCCTGGCTCATCGAGTCTACAATCCGGCGCAGGCTCTCTACCGGGAACCCTTCTTCCAGAATGAAAGCGGAAGAAAGATAAAGAGGTTGCGCCCCGGCCATAGCCAGGTCATTGATGGTGCCGTGAACCGCCAGTTTGCCAATATCGCCACCCGGAAAAAAGAGCGGATTGACGACATAAGAATCGGTGGTAAACGCCAGGCGCGAGTTGCCCTGTTCCAGCTCAAAAACGGCCGAGTCATCCATCTGGTCCAGAAAAGGATTGGAAAAAGCCAGGCCAAAAATACCTTCTATCAGGTTATGGGTAGCTTTGCCGCCGCTGCCGTGACTGAGCGTAATATGCTGGTCGCGCAGGTAGAATTTATTACGGCGATAGTCGCGAACTCGTTCTATCCTGGCGAGAACTTCTGCCATGCGTGCTTGATTGTTATCAGATTTCTCGGTCATATTAGCGCTCTTCCTTTGAGGCGGTGGTCAGGTTGATTAGCGGTAGTTTCGCCCGCTGGGAGGCCATCGAGAAACGGCCATAGTTGTAATAAGCGGCGCAGGCTCCTTCGGATGAAACCATACAGGTTCCGATAGGCGTTTCAGGAGTACAGGCTGTGCCAAAAACTTTACACTCCCAGGGTTTAATAGCGCCCTTTAGCACTGCGCCGCACTGGCAGGCTTCAGGATCAGCAACCCGAACTCCCGGCACTTCAAAACGCAGTTCGGCGTCCCAATCAGCAAATTCAGGCCGCAACTTCAAGGCGCTGTATGGTATCGTGCCCAGGCCACGCCACTCAAAAGAGGGGCGCATTTCCATGGTACGATCTATCGCTTCCAGCGCTTTCGGATTTCCCTCCGGTCGCACCACCCGCGAATACTGGTTTTCCACTTCGGAACGTCCTTCCGCCAGTTGCTTCACGACCATATAGATTGATTGAATTATGTCAAGTGGCTCGAAGCCCGAAAGCACTACCGGCCTGCGATATTCTTGCGCTATAAACTGGAAAGGCTCCATTCCGAGTACCATACAAACATGGCCGGGCCCCAGAAAGCCGTTTAGCAGCATACCGGGTGAGTCCAGGATAACTTTAATTGCCGGTATTACCAGAACATGGTTACAGAAAATCGAGAAATTTTTGATACCTTCAGCTTTAGCGCGTAATAATGTGATAGCAGTGGACGGGGAAGTAGTTTCAAAGCCAATCGCGAAAAAGACTACCTGCCGGTCGGGATTTTGGTGAGCCACTTTCAAAGCATCGAGCGGTGAATAGACAAATCTAACGTCAGCTCCTTCCGCTTTAGCATCCAGCAGACTGCCTTTAGAACCGGGAACCCGCATCATATCGCCGAAAGTAGTGAAAATCACGCCAGGAGTACGGGCAATCGCTATAGCATCGTCTATCCGGCCCATGGGCAGCACACAGACCGGGCAACCGGGACCATGCACCATGTCAATATTCGGCGGCAAAATATCCTCAATGCCGTGCTTATAAATTGTATGGGTATGGCCTCCGCAAACCTCCATAATCTTCAAGGGTTGCCCCTGGCTCAACTCTTCTATTTCTTTTGACAGCCTGGCGGCTATATTTTCATCTCGAAATTCATCTACATATTTCATTAAAGGCTCTCCCGGATTTTTCGCCCACGACTCCGAATTCTCTCAAGCTTTGCTGGCCCGGCCAAGCGCTACCCCGGCGTGGATAAGCAGGATCTCTCCCGGCGCAACATTTTCTACCAGACTGACATCCACCAGCGCCGTATCCGCGCCCATCTCGACTTCCGCGAAAGCTTCCTCCGACATAATACGCAACACCTTGCCCGGTAAGGCTTCATCCGCGCAGGTAGCGCAGCGAAAAGTGTCACGGGCGGCAAAGCCGGGAAGTTTTATATCAAGAAATAAATCTTTCATACAGCCGTCCTTCCGGTTCGAGATAATCCGCCAGCAGCGCTCTCAAGCGGCATGCCCTGAATGGAATTTAGATTCAGGGCCAGGTTTTAATCAAGCTGGCTTTGTTCCATTAGCTTGAGTTCATCCTGGAAAGCCTGGTCCATCTGCTGCAAAAGCTTCAGGGTTTCGAAAGCTTCCTGTTCATTGATTTTGCTCATGGCAAAACCGACATGGATCAGCACCCAGTCTCCGGATTGAATACTGTCCGCGCCCAGCAGCGAGATATTGACGTTGCGCCGGACTCCCGAAACTTCGACCCTGGCAAGACCACCTGCTTCATCTACGACCTCTAGAATCTGGCCGGGAATACCAAGACACATAATGCTCTCCTCTTTTACGCTCTGACCGGATAGCCTGTAATGCTTATTGCTCCGGTAAAGCGGTTTTTATCAAAATCATTTCAAGCGAGCGGCGGCTATAGCGGCCTGACCCAGGCTCAGCCCACCGTCATTGGGCGGAACCAGGCGGTTTAGATAAACCTCCAACTTTCGCTCTTGCAAGCGCCCGTGAAGTTGTTCGAGTAAAAAGCGGTTCTGGAATACTCCACCGCTTAAAGCTACCTGCCGAATGCCGGTCTGGTCACAAGCCATAGCGCAGACCTGCGCCAGCATCGCGGCAACCGAACTATGAAAACGACCGGCGATCAGGGATAAAGGCGTCTCCTCCCGCAAATCCTGTACAATCGCCCTGATTAAAGGTCCCACATCGAGCACCGCAGGCTGCCCCTCGATCAGATTATAAGGATAGGTAAAATCGGTGGGTTGCAAGATTGTCTCAAGCTCAATCGCGGCCTGGGCCTCGTAAAGCACCTCGCTGCGCAGCCCCAGCAAAGCCGCCACGGCATCGAAAAGGCGGCCCAGGCTGGAAGTTAGCGGGCTATTGATGCCGCGTTCAATCATGCGAGCGAGGGGAAGCCAGCGTTTGGGATCAAGCTCGCGGGTAAAGGGGATATCGAGGGTTAAAAAGCCTTCTCCATAGGTCTGCGAAAGATAACTGGCGGCCATACGCCAGGGTTGGCGGACAGCCTGCTCCCCTCCCGGCAAAGGCACATAGGCGAGGTGAGCCAGCCGCTCGAATTTTCGCAGGTCAGCCAGCATAATTTCGCAACCCCAGATAGTGCCGTCCGCACCGTAGCCCGTACCGTCTGCCGCGATGCCAATTACCGGTCCTTCCAGGCCATGTTCGGCCATCACGCTGCCAAGGTGGGCATGGTGATGCTGCACGCCAATCCGGTGGGGAACAGACAACTCCAGGGCATACTTGCTTGCCAGGTACTCGGGGTGCAAATCATAGGCAACGGCCTGTGGCTCTATATCGAACAGGCGCTCAAAATGTTCAATACCTGAGCGGTAGGAAACGAGGGTTTCAAGATTTTCCAGGTCGCCAATATGGTGGCTGAGAAAAGCCTGGCGGCCTTTGCCCAGGCAAAAAGTGTTTTTCAAATGACCCCCGCAGGCCAGCAGCGGCACGGGGAAATCAAAGCCGAGCAATACCGGTTCAGGGGCATAACCCCGCGAACGGCGCAATATCTGCTGGCCTCCACTCATAATCCTGGTTACCGAATCGTCGCAGCGCATATGAATTTCCCGGTTATGCAAGAGCCAGCCTTCCGCGATAGTAGCCAGCCTTTCCTCGGCATCCATATCCTTGTAGACTATCGGTTCATCGCTCATATTGCCGCTGGTCATAACCAGGACAGCGGGACGCTCCGGCCCTATTTCTGTGGCAAAGATTCTTAGTAAGAGATGGTGCAGAGGGGTATAGGGCAGCATGAGGCCCAGGGTATCATACCTGGGAGCTACTTCAGGGGCTACCGGACTATCGGGCAGTTGTTTCAACAGCACAATCGGGCGGCGGTGTGAGGTGAGCAAGTTTTCCTCGGCTTCGCTGATTGCGCAAAGCCGGCGGGCTGTGGCAACATCCGGCACCATCAGGGCAAACGGTTTGGCTTCCCGCCGCTTGCTGCGCCGTAGCCTGCTAACCGTTTCCGAGTTTAAGGCATCGCAGGCCAGGTGAAATCCTCCCAGCCCTTTAATCGCCAGGATCGCACCGGCCGCAAGCTGCTTAACCGCTGTGGTGATAGGGTCACTTTCTGGCAGAAGTCGTTTTTCAGCATCCAATAGCCAGACTTTTGGGCCGCACTCGGGACAGGCATTGGGTTGCGCATGGAAGCGCCGGTTCAGGGGATTATCATATTCGGCCTGGCAGTCAGGGCACATCCTGAACTTCTGCATGGTGGTTTTGTCGCGGTCGTAAGGCACATCCCGGATGATGGTAAAGCGCGGGCCGCAATTCGTGCAGTTGATGAAGGGGTAGTGAAAACGCCGGTCAGAAGGGTCAAACAACTCTTGCAGGCAATCCTTGCATGTGGCGGTATCGGGTGCGATAAGGGCGTGGCGTTCGGCACCGCTTTCGCTATGCCCGATTACGAAGCCGCTTTCACCCAGGGGTGTCAGGTACTGGCGGTTAATAGTATCTATACGGGCCAGGGGCGGCAGTTCTCCGACCAGAGCCTGCCGGAAGCTTTCCAGGCGGGCCGCTTCGCCTTCGACTTCAATCACTACACCTTCGCTGTTATTCAGCACTACACCGGTCAGTTGCAGGCGCACGGCCAGACCGTATACGAAGGGCCGGAAGCCGACACCCTGTACAATTCCCTGTACCGTTAGTCGCTCTCGTTGAGTGGCCGGTTTAATAAAAGCTGCCATAAAGACTGCCGTTTCTCTCTGGATACAGCCCGGCGCTAAAATTGCACCAGGCTGGCCGAAAAAGTAGCGAAGAGCACAACTAAACTAAATCCAAATAGCCTGTCTTTAGCCCAGGTGGTGTTCTTGAAGCCATTCTCGCTCTTTCCTATATCTTCCATTATAACCCCTTAAGCTAGCCTTTCAACTAGAAAAATTGAGGCATTTCATCTTTCTTTTCAATCTTTCTTTCTAATCTTCGGGGTTTTTTCGATAGCTTTTTCAGGCTTTTTCCAGGGCAGGGTGTCAGGGATCCTGCCTCAAACCGGGTTGACAATAAAGCCTCCAAAGAGTATAATCATCATTCGCTAGTCACATGAATCTTATGAAGACTAAGGCCGAAAAGACTTTTTTAAACTTACTGGAGGAATAATTAGGTGGTTAAAATCAGGTTGAAGCGAATGGGAGCGAAAAAAGCTCCGTTTTATCGCTTGGTAGTCGCTGAAAGCACTTCGCCTCGCGATGGTCGCTTCAAGGAAGTGATTGGTTATTACAATCCTACCACCGAGCCGGCTCAGGTTAAAATTGACACCGAGCGGGCACGGTACTGGCTGAGTGTGGGCGCGCAACCGACCGATACTGCGGCTCGCATACTCAAATTCAATGGCGTGGATGAGGTCAAAAGGAAATTTCGCCCGGCTCCGGCCCCGAAAGCGGCTAAGGCTGAAGAGAAGAAGTAATTTTAGTTTAGCGGCTGGTGCGCTGCGCGTGGCCCTTTTCAGTTACTTATCCTACAAGTGAGGGAGCTCTGGGATTATGAAAGATCTTGTTCTTTTTATGGCACAATCTCTGGTGGACGACCCCGGCGCTGTGCAGGTACGTCAGATCGAGGGTACTCACTCTGTCATTATCAAACTGGCAGTGGCTCCCGACGATATGGGCAAAGTGATTGGCAAGCAAGGTAAAATTGCCAAAGCTATGCGCACTTTGCTGGCGGTAGCAGCCGCGCGAGAAGGCAAACGCGCTACGCTGGAAATCCAGTCATAAACGGCTAGAACTTTTGCGGGCCGCCTGTCAATAATAAGTTGCGACAGGTGGCCCGCTTTTTGATTGACTTGAAATTTGGAGTAATAGGCCTTATCCTATTCATGCAGAGGGGTGATATTAGCCTCACCTCATTAACTTATTTGAGTGATTAATTAAGGAGCTTATGCCCGATCAAAAGAGAACCGGGGCGAATCGAACCAGGCGTTCGCATGGCGCTACCCAGCAGGATACTCCCAAAGGCCGGCGCCCTACGCAGAACGGCGCAAGAAAACCGCAGACCAGGCGTCCCAATCGCGACCAAGCGCGGACAGGCAGCAGGACTTCCTCTCAAACTGAGCCTGCCACGCCCAAAGTGGAACAGACCGTCGAACAGGCGCCGCCCATTTTCGAAAAACCCGATTTCGTAGCAATTGCCCAGGTTGCCAGCCCTTTTGGCTTGCGCGGCGCAGTCAAAGCCAATATTCAATCAGATTTCCCTGAGCGCTTTGAGCAACTGACAAAGGTTTTCCTGAGCCCTCCCGGCGCTTCGCCAAATAACCCCGAGGCTCGCCAGGAACGCGACTTACTTTCCGCCCGGCTGCAAAGCGAAAAGCAGGTAGTCTTCCGCTTTGAGGGTATTACCAAGGTCGAGCAGGCTGAAGAGTTGCGCGGTTACACCATCTCTATCCCGGTGGAAGAAGTCGTGCCCCTGCCGGAAGGCGAGTATTACATCTTTCAGATCGTAGGGCTGGATGTCTATACTACGGACGAGCAGTATGTGGGCCGGGTGATTAATGTCGAACGACTACCCGCCAACGATGTTTACGTGGTGCGCGGCCCTCTCTCAAAGTCCGATGTGCTGCTACCGGCTATCAAAGATGTTATTAAAGAAATTGACCTGGAAGAAGGCCGTATCACCGTCGAATTGATGGAAGGGCTGATTTCCTGAGACTGTGCAAAGCGACCGGGAGCGCGGTATGGACTGGGAACGGGTACTGATAAATTTTGGCGTGGTGATGGGCTTTTTGGCCCTGACTACCTTCTGGGTCGGTATCGCGATATGGTTGCGAGTAGACGCCGAAAAAAGAGGGCTGCCGGGTTGGGTCTGGGCCTTTGTGGGTATCCTGACCGGTCCGGTCGGCCTGATTACGTATATCCTTTTCAGGGGCAATCGCCCGGTGCTGGAAATAGTTAAAAAACGTGACCAGTTAATAGCAGAAACTCGCCAGGCCCACGCGCCCATTGATTATGACCCGCCGCCTGCCGAAATACAAAAAACTCCCGCTAAAGACCAGGCGCTACAGGCGGCTCTTGAAGCCGAAGAACGCGGTTTTCGCCGAGATTAAAGCCTGCTCTGCCGAAACCGGACTGCTGCCATCCAGTTTGATTAATAGCTGTTGCAAGAGTAAGAAATGTTTGTTAAGAAAGGCCGCTTCGCCGGACTACTGATCCTGATAGCCGGAATTTTGACGTTGCTGTTAGGAGCCTGTGAAGATCAACAGGCCAGCACCCCTACAGCGCCCGCTACTGCCAGGCCTGAAACTACTCCGCCCCCAACAGCTAAAGCAGGTTTAGTTTCGTACACCGCTCAACCGGCCCTGACCCTTCCCCCCACCCTGACTCCCTCGGCTACTTTAAGCCCGGCGGAGCAGTCAATGCGTGAGCAGGCTTTGCAGGCTGTCCGTAAGCTGGCTACCGCTACTCCCACTTTTCGCTACAGTTTACAGCAAACGGGTGAGCTTAAAAGCGGAGCAAGCACCAATCAGTTTGAAGCCAGCGGCGGCGGAGAGTGGCAAAATAACTCTTTTCACCAGTTAGTGAACTTAAAGCTGGACGGGCAGACTACCCAGGTTGAGAATTACGGTCAGAGTGGAACCCAACTATACCAGCAAATCGTCGCGCTGGATACCTGGCGCAAGCTGCAACCTCCCGTCAAAGGACCCTTTCCCTCGCCGGAACTGATTTCTCAGGCTGTTAATTTTCAGGCAGCCGGTAAAGAAACTTTGAATGGCCAGAATAGTACTAAAATATCCTGGCAACTACCCTCGGTTACGCTGCTCCCTTCTAATGAGCAGGCGGAGGGGCTGGGCGCTTTGAGCGCTACCGGGCTTTACCAGAGTTTCCTGTCTGACAACAATTCCTTAGCCCAGGCAACGCTCTGGATAGATAGCGCCAGCAACCTGCCTCTGCGCTATGATGTACAGGCTGCTTATATTTCAGGAGATAATGCCCTCAAATACACCGCCAGCTACACCTATAGCCAGTTCAACGATTCTCTGATTAAAGTTAAGCTACCAGCTATTCTACCGGGCTAATAATCTTTTTACTATGCACTGCATAGAAAGCAGAGGTTGAGGCCCAAATAGAAATACTGTTACTGCTAGCGAGCACCGGGGGATGCTACCGCTAGCACTTGCAAAGCTTCTTCCTTTTTCAGTTTAGTAACGGAGCGGCAGTGATGGCAGGTCAGCATCCGGTCACGCCTGGCCGGTATAACCTTTATCCATAATAAGGTAGTCCATACAGTTTGCTCCATCAGGGTATGCTGGCTCTGCTGCTGGCAGTATTTGCAGGACAGATTCCCGGCCCACTTTTGCCTGGTAACGGTTTTATTATCAACCAGCCCTAACCCAAATAACCAGTCCATGAGTAAGACTCCTCCTTAAAATTTTAGTAAAACGTTGCTACGATGGCCGGACTACAGCACGGATTTTGACCTCTCGTATAGTTCCTCAACTATACTATCAACTGATTATTACAGTTTGCATTACAAGGTTTACCAGGCGTTAAAGCAGGCAAGTTCAGTCACTACCCTACAAAGGTAAGAAAAGGGCCGAGGCTGTAATGGCTAATAAGTTAGTTAACTACCGGCAACAGAATTACAGAAGGGTGGGCCGGGTCGTGATAAATCGTCTGGTCGGCCAGGCGCAGAGTAGTTTCAAAGCCGATGCGTTCGCCACTGCCGGTGTTACGTGGGAAACGGGGATGCGCCCCGCTGGAAACCTGCACTCTGATGCGCTGTCCGCGCCGGAAGCGGTAGGCGGTCGGCCATAGTTCTATTCTTACGCAGCGGCTACCATCCGCCTGAGGTGCGCTGGTCCCTTTACCGGGCTGCAAGCGAATTATCCCGTCACAAAGATTGATAGACTTGCCAGAAGGCTCTACCACACATAATCTTGTAAAGAAATCGGTATATTCCAGGCTGGAACGCACATATAATTCGGCGGTAACCGGTCCAATTACTTCCAGGTCCTGCTCCAGAGGAGCGCTGGTATAAACCAGCACATCCCGGCGGCTTTCCAGTTCGCGGTTATCTTTTGGCCCCATATACACGCCGAGCGAATTTCCGCCAACCGCCGGAGTAGGATCGACCGGATTGTAGCGATAGTGGTCCGGTTCGGACTCTGCCGGGCTGGTCGGAGCCAATCCACCACCCGGTTGAAGGTACCAGCGTTCAGTAGTGGCAGGAGGTGGCCAATCGGCAAAATCGCGCCACTGATTGGCGCCCATTACAAATAAACGCACCGGGTTCTTGCGCAACCCGGTGTAATCTCCCTTCACATGAGCATTCAGCCAGTTCAGGGTTTCATAGAGGGTAGGACCAAGGCTGCTCGGCTGTGCATGAAACCAGGGCCCGATTAAGAGGTAGGGCTGCTTCCCTGCCGCCCGCAGCCTCTGATAATCCTTAAGCTGCCAGTAGAGGAAAAGGTCGTACCAACCGGCAATTAGATTGACCGGAACAGTCACATCCTGGAGAGTATGGCTGAAGTCAGTCGGATGCCAGTAAACATCTTCCGGGTCGTACTGCATCATGCTCTGAAAGGGCGGGGATTGTTGCCCTATCACCAGTTCGTCCGCTTCGCGAAGAGGTAAATGATTGTAAGCTTTATCAAGCAAACGACGCTGTTTTACCATCTCACCTATAGAACTGAGTTGCAGGCCCTTTGAGGCCAGGGAAGTCATCATAGTAGACCAGCCCAGGATACTTTCAAGGGTGATCGTACCGCCCTGGTAGCGAAAGTGGTTAAAGTCAGAAGTGGTGATGGCCGGAACAAGCGCCTTTAAATCAGCGCCGGCATAAGCGGCAACCGCCCACTGCACAAAGCCAAGATAGCTCTCTCCGAGCATCGCTAACTCGCCGGAATACCAGTCTTGCTGCTTGATCCACTCAATAGTCGCCAGGCCATCGGCGTGTTCGTTACGGGCGTAGACAAAATCTCCCCCTGAACCGGCCGTACCCCGGCAACTCTGTAACAAGACCTGGTAGCCGCGCTCTGCAAAGGGGATAGCATGGGTAGCACTGAAAACCGGACCACGGCCATAGGGAGAGCGCACCAGGATGGTAGGGCGTTTTGGCCCTTCCCGGGGAGCATAATGATCGGCGAGCAAGGTTACGCCATCCGGCATTGGCACCTTGATATTTCGCCTGATTATAATGTCATAAGTTTCGGCTGGAGGTAGTTTCAGTATCCGGTCTAGCAAACGTCCAGTAATGTTCATCCTTCTCCTCCCGTCCTTTCAAGTCATGAAGAAGTAAATTAGCGCAAAGACTGCAATCGTATTCGTAGTCTCTTTTAGTAGCAGAATTTGTCAGTCAAAAGCTCCTCATAGCCCTGGCAATCAGTAAGGCTATTATATTTTCCGGGCAGATAAATCACAATTTTTATCACTCAAGGGGAAAATTACTCCGCCAGATTCCCTTACAAAAATTAACACCTTCCGGGTTATTTAACCTGCGGAAGGTGTTAGAAATGTTCTCACTCTAATATTTACGCGGAGAAAATCGCCCGGCCCTAAACCGCCGGAGGAGTAGTATCCCAGTTACTCTCTTGCCCAAGGAAACCGCCGCCAGTGTAGAACAGCAAGCCGTACTCTGGCGGCAGTTGCGTGCCTATATCGGTCAACTCTCCACCGCTGGCAGCCTCTGCCACGGTACGCATTACCGCCCGGGCATGTTTTGAGGCTTCCTCGTCAGTGACACCTTCTCGACCCGCTACCCGGTTGAAAAACTCGTCTATTCCATAATCAGGGGTTTCCTCAGTATTGGCTTTAGGCGGCAGGAAACCCTGTAATTCTGAGGGCAGCTGTGACGCCAGGTTGTTGGCTTCGTTTCCCGCCAGGCGCTCTCTTAGAGTTAATAAAGTTGCCTGGATAGCGTTCACCGCCTGGCTCGGACTTTCCAGTTCAGCTCGTGCCTGTACCTGCTTTACAAACTGATTATAATCCACGTTCAAAACTCCTTTCGTTACTTATATCCGAGGCCGCTCTTAATTCCGCTTACGAATAAGCTTTATCAGATTCTGAGCACAGCATATGCCACTCACCGGTTTTATAAGACAACTTTTGAACCAATTGAATTTACAGATATTGTAAATCTACTTAATATAAGTTAAAATTTACTTAGACAAGCTCTTTTAATCCTTTTTTTTATCTTTCTATATCGAAAATGGAAACAGAAAATAGTAATCAATTAGAACGGTACTACGCCAGCAACAGACAGGAATGGCGTCAGTGGTTGGAAGAGCATTATGCTGCTTCGCCTGGTATCTGGCTGATCTACTACAAAAAGGAAAGTGGTAAGCCCAGAGTAGGCTACGATGAGGCGGTGGAAGAAGCGCTCTGCTTTGGTTGGATTGACAGCAGACCTAACGCCCTGGATGACGAACGCTATATGCAGTTATTCACCCCCCGCAAACCTAAAAGCCCCTGGTCGCGCCTCAATAAACAACGGGTTGAAAAACTGCTCGAACAGGGTCTCATGAGACCTGCCGGGTTACTGAGCATAGAAAACTCTAAAAAAGATGGCTCCTGGAATGCCTACGATGCTATAGAAGATTTAACCGTTCCGGAAGATCTTCAGGTGGCCCTGACTGCCGGGGATAAAGCTTTAAAGAACTTTGAAGCTTTTAGCAACACCAATAAAAAACAAATCTTGTGGTGGATTGAGAGTGCGAAACGCCCCGAAACTCGCGCCAGGCGTATTGAGCAGATCGTGGCCTCAGCCGAACAAAATAAAAACCCTCTGCAGTACACCCCTAAAAATAAGCCATAAATCAGGCCAAAGCAGGTCGGATAAAGGCTGTCTTAGCTTTTGACAACCAACCTCCACTGGCATAAAATTTTGCAATGAACGATAAACGACTGGACAGGTACCGGGCGGCCATCCAAGAAAAATTCCCGGCTTTAGCCATAACTTCGCTTGCTTATCTTTCGGAAGGCTGGGACAGCGTAGCCTGCCTGGTAAACGAGGAAATGGTCTTTCGCTTTCCAAAAAGAAAAGTGGTGGAAAGCGTCTTAAAGGTCGAAATAGCATTACTGCCAGAACTGGCTCCTACGCTACCTCTGCCGGTGCCGCATTTTGATTTCGTAAGTAAAGCTCGTGGGAAAAATTTTCCTTATGCTTTCGTGGGCTACCCCATCTTGCCGGGTGAGCCTCTGGACGAGTGGCCCGAAGAAAACTGGTGGCAGCCCCAGTTAGGCCCTTTTTTAAGTGCCTTACACGCTTTCCCGGTAAGTCGCGCCCGGCAGCTTGGGGTAAAAGAGCAGGTTTTATACCCTCTGGAAAACAAGGGTCAGGGCTGGAAAGCATACCTGGCAGACTTTTATGCGCTTTGCCGGGAGCGCATCAATCCGCTACTCTCCCAGGAGCAGCAAACCGGCCTGCAAAATTATTTTGTGTCTTACCTCAACCAACCGGCTTTCTTTGAATTCGAGCCAAAGCTCATTCACGCCGATCTCGGCCCTGAACATGTGCTGGCCGATTTTAAAAGGCTTCGCTTGACCGGGATAATTGATTTCGGGGATGTCTCGCTGGGGGACCCGGCCTTTGATGTACCGGAGAGTGTAAGACCTTTCTACCAGGGTGAACCTGACCCGACCTATCCCGAGCGCCGCCGCTTTTATTCCAAACTGGGCCCGTTAGTTACTATTTTGTTCGGCCTCGATCACCAGGATGCGCTGCTGGTGGAATACGGCCTGAATACTATTGAGTTCTAGCGGTTGACACCGGGCAATCCCAATTCTATAATTCAGCCGGTATAGATTAGGATTATATAAAGTAAGGTTTGCCCGATTTGGCGATAACGACTCCTCAACCCCCACCAGAAATTGCCCAAGATCAGCCCCGGCGTCCCTCGCGGTTACGCTGGCTTTTGCTGGCGCTCGTCATAGCAGGACTGGCGTTACTTTTTTACAGCCCGGCTTTGACCGCTAATAATCATGACCCGCAAAGCGGGAATCTGTTCGCTAATTTGACCGGCAAGGCTGTATTCCCGGCGGATAGCACCTTTTATAGCGCCTGGAACGAAGCAAGTGAGCAACTGCGAGATTTCAAAATCCCGCTCTGGCAATCCCGCAGCTTCCAGCCTTTGTTGGAAGCTACCGGTGCGCCCATATTATACCCCGGAGCAATCTTTTATTATTCAGACTTTTTCGTAGAGGGTTGGGGGAAAATACTCTTCGCCCTGGCCCATTTATGGTGGCTGGGACTGGGGTTAGCCGGGCTGGCAGGCTTTTCTAAGGGGCCATTTCGCACCCGGTCGGCTCTTGCGGCAGTAGGAGTGCTGGTCGCTATGCTGGTAGCGGCTACCCTGCCGCTCGACTGGCTGGCCGCTTTTAGCTGGTTGCCACCCGCTTTACTGCTGGCGAAGTGGCGCCGCCGCTTCATAGCGCTCATCGCCCTGCCCCTGCCACTGGCCATGATGGCTTTAGCCGGACCGCTGCCGCTGGTGCTGCTGCTTTACGCTTTAACGATGGTATGGTGGCTGGGACGCTCTTATTTGAGTCGCCCGGTCGAAAATCTTCCAGGGTTGCGCCGCTATACTCGCCTGAGCGCGTTTTTAGTCCTGGCTATGCTGGGTGGAGTCTTTATCGCCGGGCCACAGCTTTTTCCGCGCCTGACCTACAGCGGTCCTGCCTACAACCCGGCGTTGCCCGCCTTTGAGCCTGCCACACCCGTAACGGCAAAGGGAGCGACAGTAAAGAGCTTTGAGCGACAAAACAACGGGCAGATTTTGATCGGGCTGAGTGTACCGGCCAACACCGCCCAGTTTGAGCTTAACCTGCAAGGCCATAGTAGTAATGGTAACTCTGCCGATTTGAAAGCGACCGGGTGGGGCGGGCAGGTCTGGCCGGGAGGGCCTGACGATGAAACTAAGAAAGGCCCGGAAGTTAAAGTCAGCGGGCCAAATGGACCGTCCGGCGACCAGCTTGCTACGGTCAAATTCGGGGAAAAAGACCTGCCAACCGGTCTAACTGAATACACCATGCGCCTGCGCTATGGCCCGCTCTCCTTCACGATGGGGCTGTATGCCGCTTTTATGGGCCTGGTTTCGCTGGCTTTGCTGCTGGTTTCCGTTGGATGGGTACGCTTCTACCGTGAAGATGAAAATGATCACCCGCTGCGCCGGGTAGTCAAGAACAGCGCCACGCCCCTTTTCGCTCAGCTAACCGGCAAAGTGATTGATTTTGCCAACGCCATCCTGATATTGCGCCTGCTGGGGCCGGAAGGCAACGGTGAATACGCCTTTGCCGTCACCACATGGCTCTTCTTTTCCACTATCTGCGACTTTGGCCTGGAAAGTATAGTCACGCGGGAAGTAGCCCGCGCTCGCACCCAACCGGATTCTGAAAAGCAGATTAACCGGCTATTCGTGACCAAGCTGGCGGTACGCTTTGCCTTTTCGGTGACCGCGCTGCCCGTATCGCTGCTCTGGATTGGCGGCTTTAGCCTGACCGGAAACCTCACGACCGGGTCTGCCTGGGCAATTATTCTGTTGATGATCGGTTTCTGGCCTACGGCGGTCGCCGGGTCAATTACGGCGGTTTTCCGGGGTTACGAAAAGTTTGAATACCTGGCCGCCGGGCAAATGCTGGCCAGCGTGATTAAAGTGCCGCTCGGCCTGGGAGCGCTGCTGGTGGGCTGGGGAGTAATCGGACTGGCCGCCAGTTCCGTGGTAGTCAATTTTATTCAGGTAGCCCTCTTGCAGGCCCTGATGCGCAGCCAGCTTTTCACGCCGCGCCTCAACCGGCAGGCCTTTGACCGTAGCCTGGCTCGTCAGCTTATCGTCATGTCATTCCCACTGATGATAAACGGGCTGATCGTCAACATCCTGTTTAAATCAGACTCGATTTTCTTGCAGGCCTTCAGAGGCAATACCGAACTGGGCGTTTATAACTCCGCCTACAAATTCATAGACGCCCTGCTGATTATTCCGTCCACCCTGACCATGGCCCTCTTCCCGCTCTTTTCGGTCTATGGCGCCGAGGCAAAAGATAATATGCTGCGGGCCTATCGCGAGGGGTTGCGCCTTTTGATGGTGATTGCTCTGCCGATTTCCTTTGGCACCCTTTTCGTGGCGCATGACCTGATTGGAGCGCTGGGAGGTCCCGAATTTTTACCCGATGGGGCTATCGCGTTACAAATCCTGATCTGGTTCTTACCCTTCAGCTACCTGAACGGCCTGACTCAGTACGTGCTGATCGCGATCAATAAGCAGCGCAGCATTACCTGGGCGGTAATCCTGGCGGCCATATCAAATGTTGCTTTGAACCTGTTGCTTATCCCTTTCTTCGGGTTTGTAGCCTCTGCCGCCCTTACCATTGTGACAGAACTGGTACTGCTGGTGCCTTTCTGCCTGATTATGCGGCGCGCGCTCGGCCCGGGGTCAGTGCCTTTGCTGGAAACCACCTGGCGGCCTACCGTAGCGGCAGGTGTCATGGGCCTGGCGCTCTACGGGCTGAGTTTGCTCGGCATCAATCATTTTGTGGTTACGGTAGTGGCCGGTGGAGCAATTTACCTGGCAGGATTAGTATTGACGCGGGCCGTAACAGGAGCAGACCTGGCCTTATTCAAGCGCGTGATCCGGCGCAAAGCCTGATTTTTGAGGGAATAGTAGATGTCAGATAATCACCCTGCAAGACAGACCAGCCATTCTTTTAGCCGTAACCATGACAGTACGGCGGCAGGTAATGCCTCCCTTTACGAAAAAGTGCTATCCCGCCTGCCTGTTCCTGCCGGACAGAACCGAACCCTAAAAATTAATTATTTGCTCTACCTGCCCAAAGACTATAATGATCGTAGCGCTGAAAAACGCTGGCCGCTGCTTTTCTTTTTGCACGGCTCAGGCGAACGTGGCGACAACCTTGAGATTGTGAAAAATTACGGTCTGCCAAAGCTGATCGAACAGGGCCAGGATTTTCCCTTCATTGTAGTCTCTCCGCAGTGCCCGGCGAACAGGCGATGGATAGATATCCTTGATGTGCTGGATGGTCTTTACGCTGACATTCTCGAAAACTACCGGATAGATACGGATAGGGTTTATCTGACCGGGTTGAGCATGGGCGGGCAGGGCGTCTGGTACTGGACGATTGCCCAACCGGAGCGGTTCGCGGCGATTGCCCCGGTCTGCGGACGCAGTAATCCGGGCAAGGCTGAAGTGATTCGAGCAGTTCCCGCCTGGGTTTTTCATGGGGCGAAAGACGAGGTTGTCCCTGCCTCAGAGTCATTCAGGATGGTAGAAGCGCTGAAAAAGGCCGGCGCAGACGTGCGGATGACGCTCTACCCTGAGACAGGCCATAACTCCTGGAACGAGGCCTACGATACACCCGAACTCTATAGCTGGCTGCTTGAGCATAGTTTGAAAGATCGCCTGCAATCCTGACTTTAAATTCCGATATTCCGGTGTACAATAAATACAGGTAGTTATAGATTCTCGCTATAATTTTCGTCCCGGTCTCAATTCTTTTAATGGAATTCATCACCGTACAAAGTTTAGAATAAGAACTGGGGCAGGAGCTTAAGGTCGAAACTAAAGGGATAAGCCATATTTTGCCAGTGCTCCAGTAGCCGCCAGCCTAGCTGAAAAAAGCTCAAGTCAGTGCGCTCAGTGCGATG
>DATAKM010000060.1:0-25137 GCA_036261665.1 Chloroflexia bacterium | reverse complement strand
GCGCTCTGCACGGAAGCCCGCCGCACCGCTAACATCTGGGATAAAAACTCCTGGGTCAGCATAAAGTTGTCCCTGCCCGCCTGGGTATGCACCATTAAGAGCCAGCGGCTGCACCGGTTTTCCACCCGGTGTAGCCGGTTACAGCTAGCCGACTGGACTACCTGGGTAAAGAGGGCCTGGGTGTAGCGGTGCAACAGGCGGTGAAAATCCCTGTCCTTTTCGGCCTCCTCCCTGAAATCTGCCGCCCTCATTCTAAGAGCTGTGCCGGCTACCTGCACGATAGCCCGGTTGTTAACCCGGTCCACCCCTAAAAAGAGCGGTAAGCCCACCACGCCCTCGTGGCCTACTACCCCTATTTCGAGGGAGGTACTGTCGCTCATTTCAGTTACCAGCGATACCACCACATTTTGGGGGAAATAGATATAATCGATGGTTTTACCGGGTGCATAGAGTACTTCTGCGCTGGCTAGCTTTACTTCCTCTAAGCTCTCCGCAAAACCTTTATTACCGGTTTTCGATAAAGCTGCCAGCAGCCGGTTTCTAAACTCCTTTACCTGGGTTAGCTGCTCCATTGCTTAATTTGGCTCTCTCTATTATTAATAGAACTCTTTTTCTATATACAACTACTTCGACCGGTGCTATACTGAATTATCTGTACGGTACCGTACATTTTCTCCTGGCCTGGCCTTAAACACCTTTTTAGCGCCCCTGCTCTCTACCTGATCGAATTCGGATAAAACAAGGCTTGTCTTAATTGTGCGACCGGCCTCAACACTCTTACCTGTTTTACAGTGAGGTAAAATCGAAGAGTGTTGGTTGGTCCGGCCGGATTAAGTTACCCTAAAAGTATTATAAGTCTTCAGGCTTGAAAAGAATAATGTTTATTCGCCGATAATACAAAAGATATTTCTCTAAAGTAGAGTAGGCTTAGTAGAGAGGTAATCCTGTTACAGTGGCTTGTGGCGTTAGTTATACTACGAAAACTACTTGCCAATCCCTTTTCAACCAAAAAACCTGATGGTGAAGTGCCACTATAGCCATTAACTGATTCTGTCTCCAGCCTAAAGCTTTCCGTCAGCCCGCTAGAAAGTAATTTAGATGCTAATCCAGGGTAGAGTTGTAAGTAAAAGATCTTCTCCTTCAGGGCTGCTGTGCGAACTCTTACTATTCGATTTATGCCTGGAAAAGGGAGAACCATTTCGAAGTATCTATGCAATCGTGGTAGTGTCTGATGAAGCGGATAAATGCAGGGAAGGAGACCTTGTTCAGGTAAAGTTGGTCGCTTACGAAAAAGCGAAACAAACAGCCTTTGGCCTAAAGGTAGAGGTAGTACAGCCAGTCAATCTTTCTCATTATTTTTCTGCCTGGCCTTCAACTTGCTCTTCTTTAAATTAAGCGGAGAAGAGAGGCTGATACATTAAATAGAGAAGAGGTACGCAATGCAAGACCAATCATTACAAAAACTGATCGAGAAAGTTGAAGATCACAGGGAAGAAATCTGCCAGTTAGAGGAGGAAAAGTGCCTTATACTCAAGAAGCTGATCAAACTATTAGAAACAGGGAATCTTGAAGAGGTAAGGGAACAATGGTCCGGGCTACACCTGGAACTGAAAGAAATTGACAACAGGACGCGTGCGAGTTTTCAGCAGATTGAAGCTGAAATAGAGCAGCTTGCGGAAGCAAAAGTAACAGCACCCAATCCACTTTAAGTTACACCGCTACTCTAATACACCTATCTTTATTCTAATGTAACTTTGCTTCTATTTGAAAGATCTTTCCTGGATACAACCGCGGTTTGCCCCTCTTTTTGGCGAACCGGATGCCGAGGGAGTGAGCCGGGCCGAGAAGAAAGCCGAAGGGCCGGTCAACCACCTGGTCGAAATTCATACCTTGAAAAGCTACCTCAATGCGGTTTTGAATATAGATCCGGATCGTCCGATTGCTACCCTGGATTGGCTGGTCTTTCCCCAACAACGCCTGCTTGCGCTCAAGGCAGGCAAGGTTTTTTACGACGGATTGGTACCTTAGAACCGTTCCGGGAAAAACTGGCTTACTACCCCCGGGATGTCTGGCTCTATTTGCTAAGTTGCGCCTGGCGTAAGATCGGGCAAGAGATGGCCTTTATGGGCCGCAGCGGGGAAGTGGGAGACGAGCTGGGTTCGCGGGTGGTGGCGAGCCGGTTGGTTCGAGAGATTATGCGCCTGAGTTTTTTAATGGAACGCAAGTACGCTCCTTACAGCAAGTGGTTGGGAACGGCTTTTTCCAGATTGGAAATCGCCAAAAACTTAGAATCACTCTTATTAGAGACCCTTAGCAAGGATAGCTGGAAAGAGCGCCAAGCACCACTAGCCAGGGCTTATACGATCCTGGCCGAGAAGTATAACAGTCTGGGTTTGACTAAAGTAATGCCAACCGGGGTCATCTACTATTATACTCGCCCTTTCCTGGTGCCGGAGGGGAATTTTGCGGACGAACTACAGGCCGTAATACAATCGGAGGAGATTCAGCGGATTAAAGTGGAGATCGGCGGGATAGACCAGTTCATTGACAACACCGATTTCCTGGAAAATCCCGGGCTATGCCATAAAGCCAGAGAGTTTTACCAAATATAATACCCTTTTAGAATTAATTGCTGGTTAACCCGGCCATAATTGGCGTATCGTCTGTCTGTTATAGGACAGGAGGATCTTACTGGAAACCCAGTTTTACAGGGTTAATTACCCAGAAAATATAAAATTCTAAGGCCGTGCAGAGCAACCAGTTTGAGCGCATTCCGGGCAAAAAGGCTCGGATTGACTGACCCTAAATATGATGAGTTTGCTTAAGGTAGGAATAGAGCAATTAAGCCTATTAATCGCCTGTAAACTGTGCTAAGGATGTGGAAGAAATGGCGGAAAGCCATATCAAAGATAAAGCCAACCAAATAGGTAAAAAACACAGAATAGTAGGGCCGTCCGTAAATTTAGCTCAGCTTAAGTGACCGCATAAATAATTTTTCGGGACCGCTCGCAAAATTCTTTGAGCAGGCAGGCTTGCCTGTACATTGTTTCAATTTCAGCACGTTGTTTGGCTGAAAAACTGGAGTCTAACAGTTGCACTTCTAAAGTAGTGAGGATGATGGTAAGCGATTCAGCTACAGAAATGGGCAATTCGTTAAGTTTATCTAAGGCGTTCAGGTAATTTTTCCTTGATACACCCTGCTGAGTTTCAGTCATTTTCAGATCCTTGTCGGGCAGTAGGCAATAAGTAAAGCCCAGGTTAGATGGTTAATTCGACTATAAATTATTTAAGAGTATACGTTTAGCGGTTACATTATCGCAGCGTAAATAAAAGAGGATGTTAAAAAGAACACGATTAGATATTACCGTTTTTTGCCTCCGACTCAATTATTAATTGGGAAAGACTGAATATAAAAGCAATAAAGAGCTACTAGCCATCTAATCAACCTGACTGTCACTATCCAGCCGCTTCAACAAACAAAGAAGGTGCTCCTCCAGCAGATCGAGCGGGTTAGGGCCTTCGCCTTTCAAGGCTAGACTGATGGCATTACCGTCCGGCAATTAAGATTTACTCCCGTCTCAGTTAGCAGGAGCTGTAAGATCGGTAGGCTGGATGGTTTGAGAGCCAGGCTCAGCTGGAATGAGTGAAGATTACCAGCAGCTAATGAAGAATTTGGCGACCTGCTCGAAAAAGAGCAGACACACCGGTCGATTCCGAATAAGCACAGTCAAGGAATATTAATCAGCATCTCCTGCCCTTTTAATTGCACTTTATCAAACCACTGGGTTGCGTGTAATTCGGGCCCTGGCCATTTGATTCGTGCTATTAGTCTTTTTTAGCATAAACCAAACTAAATACTATATGCAAAGATAGGTTTAACGATTTATTCATAATACTATTAAAACAATGCCTCTTTTAATTTAACAAAGAAAAGCTATAATCAATATAGCCCCTTTTCCATGATTATTAAATTGAATAATCTTTGCCAGTGAAGGCTCAGCATGTACGCCCAATAGCTGAGCCTTCCTATAGAATTTACTATTTTCCTGGTAAAAATTTTTACTCAACGCCTCATAGCAACCAAAGAGCGGATTGTGATTCCTGCTCTTTTTATATTATGATCAGGCGCTTTACTCACTATTAATCTTAGCTGATGCTTTCGGATCAGCTAATTGGAGATGTTATGGAAATATTGAAGTAGCGTCATTCCAATGGTAATAATCTAGAAGGATTTGAAGGTGCTAGCCGTGCTGGCTACTACCACCATTGAGATAAGGGTAGTAGCCAGGATAGCCTGATGAGTCGGGCTCGGGTTGGCGGGGTCTTAAACTATGACGTTCGAGATCGATTATCGGCTGGACTTTCTCCTCGCAGAAGCCACTGCTCTGTAGGGCGATCCAGCACAGTTCGATCCTCTTTCCATCCTGGTCGTCGATGAAGCTGGCCAGGCTTATTCCAAAATAGGGGTTGCCTGATGCCAACCGGGCTGTGTCCAGCCACCGAACTGTACGAGCCAGGGCCTGCTGGGTGGGAAACCTTGGAGCATAATAGTAGGGCCGCGACTTTCTCGTGCAGGGGAAGAAAGCTTTTATCCAAAATAGCCCTCAGTCCGAGTTCGAGGAGACCCGGCCAAGTTCCCGTGGTCAGAAAGGCCTGATTGTTGCCACAGCGCACACTTCCCTTCGAACCTAAAAGGGTTCGCTAGAATTCAATGGCATGCTCCGACAGTAAGGTGATTATGTCCAAACCGGGCTTCCGGACCAAGTGGTTCCCAGGTCTTGCTCTCGGCCCGCTGGGGGCAACTGTCCAGGTAAAGCTTTTAACCCTCCCTGCCTGGATCTGCTATTTCCAGGCAGTGGATAGCCTTAAGTTTTAGCCTTTAAGCAAGGATTACGGCTCTCTAAAGGAAGTCAGACTGGAACTTCATGGGGGCCCTGGTAAGATCTATTGCCTCCATCTGTAACTAATGCAGCATACGTGGGCGCAGGAACATGCGGTAAATCAGTTCTACTACGCTTGCCAGCACTACCGCCCCGGCCAGGGCCGGTAGCAGGTAGAGCCCGTCAACGACCGGGCCGAAGGGATACCAGACGTGAGCCGTAAAGCCTCCCAGCAGAGCCCCTCCCGCGATGTAGACCCAGTCATAATCGGTGGCTTTACGATCCTGGCGGAAGAAGAGGTATTGGGCTGCGGTAGCCAGCGCAGCGGACACCACCAGCAAAATTATCCAGGCTAATAGACCCATCTTTTGCTCCTTTCTTCTCATCTTAAGAGGCAAGTAAACCAGCCCGGCGAGCCTGTTATCCTGCCAGGGTATGGCAGAGAGCCACACCGGTCAGAACTGGCTTCACCAGGTTAACTATAGTATGGAGAAGTTAAAAGTGAGGTTGAAACAGGTTGATGGGGGATAAAAATATACTTCCAGCTCACTGAAACAGGCAGAATATAACACATGTATGTCTATATACCAGCAGGGGTTGTAGTGGGGATAAACCTTGTAACCTTCCTGGCCAGACCCGCTCGTAGCCCTGCCAGAAAAACCTCACAAAACTGCTGGTCCTGCTAGATGGTAGCGAGTTGATCGCTATCTCGTTACAAATATTATCTTGAGGAAAAGCGGCAGCCGCTATACGGGCGTTCTGCAAAGGAGCCGGGCAAAGTCGGGTGGAATTCAATCACGTGACAGACCTCCTTCCAGGGCCAAAAGAGCTCAGGATATTACAGCCCCATAACCTGTAACTTTCGGATCGCGGTAGCACACCTGTCTTTTGCTAAATTCAACCCCTTGCTCTTGCCAGCAGTATCTAAAGGATGGCGAACTACAGGCGGTAAAGGGCTACCACTCTGGTTGCTTCTTTCTGAGCCGGCCAGTCACCATAGGGACCAGACCGGCCTGGAAAGCCCGAGCTTCTCTACCTGAGAGGCTACTTTCAGTCGTCCCCACCTTCATCCTCGTTTTCGCCCTCGCCTCCTTCCTTTCCTTTTTTATCCGGCCCGGTAAGCTGGATCACCTGGTTATTGATTTGGGTAAAGCTCAAAATGACAATCTGGCCGTTACCCTCTACCCGGCCGGTGCCGGTCAACGGCACTCCCACTGCCAGGCGCTTGCCCAGCTTCTGGTATAGCTCGACATTCACCAGATACTGGCGTCCCTCCACCACGATTACAGGTTCCTTTTTACTGGTGAACAGGATCTGCTGGATTACCCCATTAACCTGAATAAGGGTACCGGGCTTTAACGGAGGCTGCCCGGCAGCAGTAGCCGTGGGTGCCGGAGAGGAGGTAGAAAGGGTGGTGGGTTGGGGCGAGACAGGCTGAGGCGTAAGGGCGGGCTGGGTGCCGCTGGCAGCGCTGGCCGGGGGAATCAGTCCAAGGGTAGCCGGTACCGGAGTGACGGTCGGCAGGGCGGTAACCGGGGCTACCGGCTGGCCGCCCGGTTCGCCGCAAGCGCTCAGCACCAGGGCCAGTCCCAGGCAGGCAAGTCCTGCCAGTCGGAAGGTTAATGCTTTCTCCAATTTTGACTCTGACCTCCTGCGAGTATAAGCTTCAAAAAAAATAAGTATGATTGGTACGCGCCTGGCTGAAGAACAGGCTAAGAAGTTTAACAACTTTTAGCCTTACTCGTTTGCTCTTTACTCGTGGCTTTACTCATGGGGGGAGATGCAAGACTAAAGCGGGCCGTCTACCGCCTGTGGCAGCTATACAGCCCGCTTCATTCTGGTTTGGCTTAAACAACAGCCGGTTGGATAAAGCCTGTTTTTTATCTAAGGGAGAGAGTTTGGCCTCTCTCCCTTAGATAGGGGTTCTCCTGCTTAAGGTGTCGGGGTAACCGGGGCGGTGCTCGGCGCCGGGGTAACTGTGCCGGAGGGTGTGCCTGTCACTGTGGGCGTTACACTGGCAGTAGCTGTCGGTGAAACACTGGCTGTGGCAGAGGGAGACGGTGAGGCTGTCGGAGTAGCGTCGTCACTCAATACCACCACTATACAGACCACCTGTATACCGGTGCGCAGACCCCTTCCCACAAAGACGTAAGTACCGGGCAGCAGGTTCAGCGGGCTGAGGACAAAGACTACCTTGCCTTCCTTATCCGCTCGTCCACGCGGGAACCCGCTGCTCTTGTTATCCGGCCCGGTAATCCAGAAATCTATGCCTTCATCCGGTTCGAACAGGTCGCTATCGAGGCTTATGCTCTGGCTGACCTGGACAGTTACATTGACCTGGTTGAACTGGAAAGTTCCCTGCGAGTTGAGGTTGGTATCCCCAAAGACGAAATTAACCGCATTACTCTCGTCCTGGTTGCCGGTCGAAACGCCGTCATCAAAGACTACCAGGGTGCGGAACTTGACTTTGATCCCCTTGAGGCTCTTACCAAGGCCTTTGTAAGGCCGGAAGACAAGCACACTCTGGGCCTCCATGTCACTTTCCATATCGGGAACGGTCACGGTAACGTGGGGAGTATCGCCTACCAGCACAATCTCGCTAACCCACATCCCGGCCATGCTGAAATCGGCATAACCCACCACCAGGTGCGGATCAATCGGGATGAAGAGCTTCAGTCCCTTAGCCTTGCCCCGTCCCATATTGTGCAGATTACACTTCAGGGTGATTTCGTTATCCTCGTTTTCGTCAGCTTCCCGGTCGGGTGTAACGCGGCAGCTCACCACCACGTCGGCTTTCTCATGCTCTTCTTCCTCTCCGAAAATTACCTTGAAGATGTTCGAGTTGAAAGGCTGGCCGTTATTGACCCCTGTAGCAGTGGCTGTCACAAAGTTAGTAAAGATCTGGCTTTTGGCCACTCCAACAGGTAAGGTTACCTGGTAGGTAATGACCAGGTTACTTCCGGCGGCCAGGTTAAAGGTCAGGGGACCGGCCGGAAAGCTTGCGGGGGTAACGGTATTGCCGGCGCTGGTAGTGCTAAATTTGGTGGTCAGGGAACCGGCCACCAGCGGCAGGACAGGCGTAGCCGTATCGCTCAGGCTGACGTTGGTCAGGTCAAAGGGCCCGTTGTTAGCGGCAATAACCGTCCAGGTGATTTTAGTTTGATCGGCGGTTACAAGGCCGGTTTTGACCAGGGTGAAAGGCGGTACCGTCACAGTGACATTCAGAGCAAATTCGCTGGTGCCGCTAGTGGCAGTGGTGGCGGTAGCTGTGACCTGGCTGGTACTGCTGAGGGTTGGAACACCGGCCGGTAGCGCCAGGTAAGTATCCAGCTTGCCGGCACTGTCCGCTGTGGCGCTCCCTACCAGGTAGCGGCCTTCACCATGACCGGAAGGATCGGCGGGAGTGTCAGTCACAAAAACTTCAACCGTAGAGCTGGCCGGAGCCGTGCCGGTCACATGCAGGCGAGAACCATTCCATACAGCAGTCTGGATAAGCGGTATAGCCGTACCGGCGGCGGGAGTAGCATCGACAGCGCCATTGTTGCCCAGGTCAATTCCCAGTCCGCCGTTGCTAAAGATCAGGTTCTTAGAGATTTTAGGGTTGGTGGCGGTAGCCGTTACCGCCACCCCCTGGGCACTCCCGGCGGTAATAGTGTTACAGGTAATAATATTATTGTTACCGTTAACCAGGATAGCAGGGCCACCGGAGGCCTGAAAGTTAAGACCCTGGATGGTATTGCCATCACTGTTAAGAGTGAAGGCCGAAACACCGGCTCCCGCTCCGGTCAGGTCGAGGGTAAGAGCTGAAGGGCTGGCTCCGCCGGAGGCACAACCGGTGGCCGGACCGATGGTAACCTGGCTGGCAGTCAGGGCCGGAAGAGCGGAAGCCAGGCTGATGACAGCACTGGGCGGCAGGCTGAAGGTAATGGTATGGGGTCCAACTCCGGCAGCGTTAACGTCAAGAATAGCCTGGCGGAGTGAACCGGGACCGGTGTCGGCTGTGCTGGTTACCGTGAAACTGGCAGCGTGGGCTACCCCTGCCGGGGTGCCCAGGTTAAAGAGCGCCAGGACTAACCCGGCTACCAGCGAAACAATTGCCAGTGCACTTACCCGGCCGGTTTTGGAAGCATCTTTGCTGTTCAAGAAATTCTCCTTCTGGTAAATATGTTGCTACACTAATGGCACCGCTTGAAAAGATCGAGTACAGGTCAGGGAAAGGAATGACAACCAGGCCAAAAATGCCGATTAAAGCCTGGAGCTTGGAAAAGTGGTTTGTCATTCTGGCTGAGCCGGACTGCCCGCGCACGGCTAACGGGAGCTCTTCGGCTTTATTGGGAAGCTGAGCTAAAAAGATTTACTGCTTATTAAAACCGAGCCAGGGCGTTCATGTTTTAACGGTCTGGCAGTACATTTTGGTGAATAGAAGGAGCTAATAGTCCTGTAGATTTTGTAGGGAGGAGAAATCCAGGGTACTGGGGCCTCTTCAGTCGCGTAGGGAAAACTAAAGCCAGTCAACAGCTAGCTTGTCACCCGGCCCTGCCCCACCAGCCTGATTAGAGGGGAATGCTTCGGGAATAGGAGTTGGTAAAACAAGCGCGGCTGGCTTATTAGTGAACAAAACCGGCTGGTTGTGCTAAGTAGCGCTCACCGCTGAGCGGGCAAAGCTCCGGGCATCCGGGGACCACCAGAGGTAACAAAAAGGAAGGCTGGCGCCTCCAGAGAAGCGGTTAAAAAGCGGCGGCCCCCGGTTCAAGATCGGTCCAGTCGTTACCCGCTGCTTCGTCAATTACGAGCGGTACCAGTTCGCACACTTTCTCCGCCAACCTGTTCAGATCAAACGGTTTGGGAAGCAGCAGCGTGATCCGGGGATTAGGCCGAACCCGGCCGGGAGTGGCCGTCATCATGATGACCAGGATATTGTGAAGTTGCTCAGGCATGCGATCCAGGAACTGGTTTCCATCCATGCCCGGCAGACCCAGGTCCAGAAGGATCAGATCACAATGCTCCCTCGCCAGAAAGGTGAGAGCCTGGGCCGGGTTGTAAGCCTGCACGACCCTGTAGCCTTCCTCGGTTAAACATTCAGCTATGATCTCGCTGATCGCCTGCTCGTCCTCAATTACTAAAACCAACTTTTCAGACATACCGTATATCCTGCCAGTAAAAGTAGATTCGCCAGTGCTATATGATGCACTTTAACTACTTACTCTGTGTACCTTTCAGCCTGAAACACGCCAATTTTTTAATCAAAATTATAATAAGTTATTAAAATGTTGCAAGTTTAACATAAGTAGCAATAATTGTGCCAATTTGACATATCAGGAGAGAAGGAAATATAGATTGAAGGGATGCCCGGCTGCTTCGTTCAGTTCATAATCACCCAGCGTAGCAGCCAGCTTTTAACCACAGGGAGCTGTCTTTGATTGTATAGCTCGAAAGGCTTGTTAATTAGAGAGCATAAATAAAAGCCTTCCCTGTCAAAAGAAAGTGGATTTTCGTTAATGATTGTTCCAGCCAATAATAACCAGACAGAAAGCTTCCTCGGCTCTACTTGAACACCTACGGGTTAAGGTACTACTGATTGGCAGCTATCCTGAGGCTGCAAATCCTCTCAAAATTAGCGAATAGGAACGAACTACACCCAGCCGGAAAATGAAGAGCTGCCTGGGGCGGAGGTGATGCTGGGCGTAAATACCGGGCTGGCCTCTCTGGCGAGATTTCCCGGCTACCCGGCGCGGAGTGCCACTTCGTAAAACAAAGCCCGGTTGGGTAGTTGACCGGGCTTTGTTTTACGAAGTGGCATCATCGGTAAAGGATGTAAAGGATGGAGATAAATGCATCTCATTTAAATTTGCAGCATAACGTATACCGTAAATAAAAAAACATGAGTACGAGTCAGGGCTTTTGTTTGTTAGTAACCTATTGAACACGAAGTAATCAATACTATAAATGTGTTAGGAAGGATAGGAGAAGCACTGTATACAAAAATATTTACTACAGCCAATTCGACTACAGCCTAAAATAGGCCTCGATCCATCGTGGCCTACTTCGTCAGCTTCATCCACAACTTTCGTGTAGGCCGTGAGTAGAAGTATAATAGTAGCTCCAGTGAGCCCTAAATATATGCACCAAAGCTGCCGAAGAGCCTGTAAAGGTTGCCTCTCACCCCGGGCCCGGCCCTATGGAATCAGGCAGTATTTGAAAGTTAAAGTTACCGCTGTTCCACCCTGTACGAAATTTGTCGGGTCAGGCAGGGGGTATTGATCTACTACCGTATCGGACCCGACCGGTTGCATATCACAACTCGGACCTATCTGATACTTGAGATGGTTAGCAGCCAGCACGTCTATGGCTTTATCAAAAGGAAGACCTCTCACGTCAGGTACGGTTGTCATTAAAGTGGTTGATCCGGGTGGCGCAGGTGGAGGCGGCCCGCTACTGATCATCAGGTTTACCCTCGAACCCAGGTCTACAAGGCTGGCCGGTTTGACACTTTGACCTGACACGTTACCTTTTGGCACAGTCGCACTATTCTCCCTGCCGGTAATGGCGTAAGATAGCCCCACCGCTTGCAGGTCGGCCTCAGCCTGAGCGGGTAACTCACCCACTACATTCGGCACCGTTACCTTGCCGGAACTAACCCACAGGTTGACCGCTGACCCCGGTCTTACCGTTTCGCCGGGGTCGGGCTTCTGGTTAATCACAGTATTTAGCGGTTGTTGAACATTGTTCAGCCTGCTAATCAGACCTGCTTTAAGTCCCCTGGAATTCAATATCCGTACAGCCTCGTCAAGCGACCTATTCGTTACATCCGGTACTCGTATATCTGGTACGGGGGTAACAGTTGGGGTAGTCGTGGGCGTGGCAGTAGGCGTGGGTGTTTCGGTAGGTGCGGGCGTGGCGGTCTGGGATAGGGTAGGAGTAGCAGCCACCAGCGGAACGGCGGAAGTGGGTACAATAGTGGCTGTCGGTATATTCGGCGGATTAATTACCCCGGCAATCACTACCACCCCGGTAGTAGCCAGACCTAAAAACAGCACCAGGGGTAGCCCCAGGAAAAACCAGCCCTGTCCCGGCCGGCGCGGTTGATATTTTTTGCGCCAGTTCTGCACGGGCGGCAGCGGGTAACGCTGGGCTAAACGCCACTGTTTTTGCTCGGGCGGAGGTAAAAGGTTGAAAGTCCTGACAGCTATTACATGATAATCGCGGATAGTGCGCTCCAGAATGGCCGGGTTGAGCAGGCGCTGAGCGCCCTCCGCAGGTAAACCTACCAGCACCCGGATACTGCCGGGTTGGATGGCAATAATCATCACCTGCTGCTGATTGACGTTTGCCCAGGTGGAAACCGCGCCGATAATATCAGCCGGGCTTAAGCGGGCCAGGCCTGCCACAAAATCCTCTTTGGCGGCCTGCTTATCAGCTTCTAACTCAACCTCAACCAGGCTGCGGGGCGCATTCGCGGCCGGCTCGAATGATAAGGCCGCGATCTCGGCATCGGGCCGCATGGTCAGCGCCATCTCACTCAAATATTGCAAGTTGTTTTCATGTTCAAAGTAGCTAATCAGGCTGCGTACTATTTCCCCTGTAGTAGCGTGAGGGTAGGCCTGATAAGCGAAGCCCACATCGAAGGCCAGGTTTTTAAGCTCTTCCTCATCAAAACGCTCCACCAGATAGCGGCGTAATATTACTCTCGGTTGTAAGCTAACCGGCATTGATTTTTATCCTGTATTTACAAAATCAACTCAATTCTACAAAGGTAGCCCTTAAAGAACCGGAAGAACACCGGGAAAATGCTCTACATTTGTATAAAGGGCCTGATGGTAGGTTTCAGCAAGTAATAGATGAAGCGTATTCCGGCATTTTTAAGCTGTGTGCCCGGGATAGGAAGGTGGAAAATTTTTAGAAAGATAATCCGATAAAAACTATTTTCACTAACTCAAAATGAGCATAGCACTTATTAAACTCAAAACAAGAGAATTACGTCACACTTTTGAGCAGTACAGCCCGACCAGGGCGAGGACCAGCAAATTACAGACCGGGAGTTAAGCTTTACCAGTGCCGCAGACACCAGGCGCTATGAGACCGGTAAAGTGGATGCTCTGAAAGCCAAGCTTGCCGGAGCGGGTATAAAATAGCAGCGGGTGATGCAGGAGCTGGCGATCTGCCACAAGTGGAGCAGCCGTGCCAGTGCTCAACAGAGCATGACAGTAAAGGAATATTAAGTAACATTTCCTACCCCTTTTAACTCCACTGTAACCAGCCTCTCGTCAATTGTCCCGTTTCAAACCTCGGCATTCATTCTGTCAGACCTTTTATATGGATAGCTTAAACAAGAATTGAGCTTGTTTAATAAAATAACAACCCAACTGGCTACTACTTAAGAGCGATTTACCCGTTTAAGGCAGTATGCTACCCTGTGCTAGCTAAAGATTTGCTGGTAATAAACAAAACAGTAAGCTTTCATTTAATCAATCGCTACCCGGCTGGTTACTGCTAAGCGGCGAAGATTTAGTAAATTAGTTCATTAAGTCATACCGTCGGATTCTTTTTTACAGTAATTTTCCCTTAACAGATTAAGCGTGTTCACCTGTAAACTATGAGTGCAGGGAAGCGAGAAGGTTAGGGTTATGAAAGAGGAAGAAGTTGTAGGGTTATTGGTGGCGGCTAAACCTTTGATTGAGTGCTACAAAAATCGGGCTATTAGTGATTTTGACCTTTTATCCCAGGAAGAAAGACAAGCTATTAAGTCCTTAAATCAGGTTCTAAGTGAAGTAGATCTTCTAGCTATACCTAGCGAGAAAACAAGTTGGTGCAGCAATGATTTTATCCTTCTTTTGGGTTACATGGCTATCACAGAGGGTTACCGGTAATAGCTTTTAACCGGGTCATTTGTAGAAACTACTCATACTGTTATCTCAGAATACCGTTAATGCTCGGGCTCTTATTGGTTGTAGCATCCATAATATTATCCAGGAGATCAAAGTAACCTTGCTTGCTCCTCCAGCTTAACTACTGCGGTAGCCACTTCATGCCGGGTAGTGTTTATACCTCTAAGTTTAAGGGTACTGTCGTGCCGCCTGCTCACCTGGATATGCTCCCGTCCGCTGGTAGGCATACTATTGCTTCAACCTGGCTGGTGCCCGGCGCTAACCATATCCAGAGCTTTGCCTTGTATCCCACCGCCTATTTCAGCCGGGTAAGAGCTTTTTTTGCTAAAGAATTAACCACTGGTGCTGCTAAACGTTATCCGGCTTGCCTTGTTGTCTCAGGCAACAAAAATCTCAGGGTCTATTCAAGACAGTTTTCAGTAAGTTGCATACCGGATTGAACAAGCTCAAAAGCCTGTTCAACCCGGATTTCTGGTGGTTATGATTGCTGTTAATTGATGTGCCGGCCTGGCCTCTGCAATGCTTTCAGTTCCCGTTTCCTGGATAAGGTCGCACTATTCAAACCTGTTCCTCTACAGGCTCTTTATCCAGCAGCCCATTATTGGTGGCATAAATAGCGGCCTGAGTACGACTTTCCAGACCGAGCTTGCCTAAGATGATGCTTATGTGTGTTTTAACGGTAGCTACGCTTAAATTCAAGTGCCGGGCTATTTCTTTGTTAGCTTTACCTTCGGTGAGTAAGCGTAAGATTTCGGTTTCTCGTTCGGTTAGATGTCGGCCGAAAGGCATGCCGCCACCGCTACCGATTTGAGGCGCGTGCTTTGGTTCTTCAGGCAAGCTATCTTTAAGCGGTGCTCCGGCCAGAAGGAAAGCGGCTTCCTGTGAAATTTGCACCGGCCCGCTAACCACATTTTTAATCGAGCGCACCAGGCCTTTAGCATCCATATTTTTCAACAGGTAGCCATTAGCACCGGCTTTAACCGCGTTTGAGATATACTTTTCTTCCAGCATGCTGGTCAAGATTAATATTCGCAGGTCAGGAAACTCTGGCCGAATTTCTTGTAACACCTGAAGACCATCCATACCGGGCATTAGCAAATCGAGCAGTAATACCTCCGGTTTGAGCTCACGCACCAGGTTTATTCCTGCTTCCCCGTCAGCAGCCATACCCACTACCTCAATTTCGGGGTCCAGCGACAGCAGGGATTTCAGGCCTGCCTTACCACATTGTGGTCGTCAACAATAAGAACTCTTACTGGCATGTCCTTTACTCTTATACAGCTTTTCTGGCTCTTGCCCAACGGTTTCTAATTCCAACGTAATATCAGTTCCTATTTTGACTATATCAAAACTCAAGCCAGGCCGGGACAAAAAGGCATAACAGCTTCTTTGGTGTTATACCTCACATTATAAGGCAAAAATTACAAGCTTTACATTTGAAATGTGTTGTTGGATTTTAGCATCTAAAAAGCTCAAACTCTATGTCCCTTCGTCCAAATCTTTAGAACTGGAACTTAAACCGGCTGATTTAGGTAACCTACAGGGTTGGAACTAAACTTCCTAAGACTTATCAAGCTGGCGTGTCCTGGTAGTGGACAGGTAGCGGCGATAAACCGTGTAGTGGATCGTGTTCGGTAGTTATAACATCCGAATTAATTTGAGGTGGATGAGACAGATAGCCAACAAGCCACACTATTTAATCCGAGATATTGCCCGCAAATAGGGGTCAGAATTTGAACGAGTTGCTAACGGTGCCGGAATTAAAGTCTTAACAACGCCGAAAGGAGCCCCGAAAGCAAACGCGATTTGTGAGAGGATGCTCGAAAGTGTTAGGCGCCAATGTGTGGATCACTTTTTAATTTTAGGGGAGAAGCACCTACACAGAAGCTTGAAAGCTTAGCGTGATTATTATAATAGAATGCGACCTGATCAGGGAATTGGGCAAACAATACCGCAAGCCGAAAAACCATCAACAACCCAAAGCGATAAAATCGTAGCATTTCCAATTCTGGGAGGACTCAATCATGCTTATTCGCGGGCTGCTTAAGGTGTAAATTAAGCTTGGATCATTTCGATGCGAAATGTATTCAGGACAGCCAGCCAAGTTTGAAAGCCAATGGCAAGCCCAGAAAACTACTCAATCATTTTTGATTGTTATTGTACAGAAGCAAGGGCGCGTTACATAGAAATAATAAATTATTGGTGGCACAATATTTAGATTGTTTTATTGGAGCAATCACAATATAATAGGACTAATTCATTCTGCTTTCTCTGAGTATTTTAATTGTTAGGTTTAATTACTTATTGGTAAGCTCAATCCTTAGTATGAATAAATGCTTAATCAGCTCAGATCAGGTTCGTTCTTAAAGTTTGGTATTTAACACTTACACAGAAGGGCCAGCTATGGCAATTGCGCCTTTGCAAATATTTTCTACCGGTATTTCTGGCCTTGACCAAATACTTGGCGGTGGTCTTCCAGTCGGGAGTTTAATTATTGTCCAGGGGGCTGCTGGAACAGGCAAGACCTCTGCTTCTCCAGCAGCTGGGTTTTAATTGGGTCAGTCAAAAGGCTGCTTCAATCGACCCGAACCTCGGGCAATTAAATCTAGATCAAAAAAGCCAAAGTCTAAATCAAAGTGAAAACCGTAAAGCCCTTTTCTTTACCACTTACTCAGAGCCTAACCTTAAACTTTTACAACATATGGCTCAGTTTAGCTTTTTCGATGAGGCAATGTTTTCTGAAAGGCTCAAATTCCTTTCCCTTACCGGTGTTATAGAGGAAGATCCAGAACTCAAAAAAGCGGCTGACACTATAGTAACTGAAGCTCGTACCTACAAAGCAACTATGGTTCTTCTGGATAGTTTGGGGTCGCTAGAAGACCTTGGAGAAGGTCGGTCGGCCGTACGGCGCTTCCTTTACCGTTTATCCAGCCAACTGAGTATGTTAGGGATCAATTTAATTATCAGTCTCGAACGGGATATCCTGGCTCCCAACCGTCAAAAAGAGTTAACGGTAGCTGATGGTATAATTAGTCTTAGCACCCAGCTGCAAGGAGCCAATCGAACCCGCTATATCGAGATCAGCAAACTCAGGGGCATGAATATTTTAATGGGGTTACATTCTTACCGCCTTTCCAGGGATGGGTTTAGCGTATTCCCTCGTATGGAATCAAGGATTACTAAAGATAGCCCCGGAGATGAACAGCCACAACCAGAAAATACTTTAAATTTGCCAGGGGAACCGGAGCGGTTAAAGTTTGATCTACCTGAGCTTGAACAAGTTTTTGGTGGAGGATTAACCGCCGGATCTTCGACAGTTATCTCTGGCTCTCCAGGTACCGGTAAAACACTTATCTCCTTATATTTTCTATTAGCAGGAGTCAGGGCGGGTGAACCCGGCCTTTATTTTGGTTTCAGAGAGAACAAAACTCAATTATTACAAAAAGCCCGCCGCTTTGGGCTTGACTTACAAACACCACTCCAACAGGGCCTTATTGATATAATTACCTTTCCACCGGTTGAAATGGAACCGGATTTTATCGCAACTAAGCTGCAACAAGCCATCGAAGCGCATGAAGTTAAACGTCTGGTGGTCGATACCCTGGGGGAATTAGAACAGGCCTGTAAACCTCAGCAGCGCAGTCTCAGCTTTAGCAACGCCCTGCAGCATTACCTTAAAAGTCTAGGTATCACAACTCTGTACAACCTGGACATAAGTAAACTTATTGGCAGTGAACTGGACCTGAGTGAAACCGCCTTTCCTTCCCTGGCTGAAAACTTGCTACTACTCAGGCAAGTAGAATATCAAGCACAACTTTACCGGATACTAGCGGTATTAAAAATGCGCGATAGTGCCTATGATAACCACATCCGGCAGTTTGTAATTGAGAGCGGAAGCGGTTTAAAGGTACTTGATCCTCTTTCAAGCGCCCAGGGACTGCTTTCGGGTATAGCCCGAATGGTAAAGACCGGTTCAGATTAAAAATCAGGTTAGTACTCAACCGGGTTTAGTTGGGGAAAAGGTATTATTCACTTGGCTAATATTTTAGTGGTAGAAGATGAACCTGCATTACTTGAGCTTTTGTCTTCGATAATAAGCGAGATGAACCATAAGGTAACCCAGGCTAATAACGGTAAAAAAGCGCTTGAAGTCCTTGCCAGGGAAAAGCCTCACCTTATTATATCGGATATTATGATGCCATTCATGGATGGTTACCAGCTCCTGAGTGAAATAAAGCAAAGGCCAGAGTGGTCAAACATAAAAGTAGTTTTGATCAGCGCATCTCCCATAAACCATTCCAGGTTACCGCACCCTGACGCGTATGCCTCAAAACCCTATGATCTGGAAATCATAGAAGCAGTTGTCAAGCGTTTTACTAACCTGGCCTTTTGAATTCGAACACCTTATTCGACTTAACCCCTAAATTTGATTCACAGGTCAACTTATAAAAGCACAATGAATCTTTTAAGGCTGACTTCAAAAAGCCTGCTAAGAAACTTAAATTTTAATCAGTAAGTAGGATCAGATTGCAATAATTTAGAGAGAAGAAAATTGGGCCAAAATTACTTTGAGCAAGAAAATCATCTTTCGCAAAAACAGGTTTCTTCTAATGAAGAAGCTATGTATGTAAATAATAGTAAAAAAGAGGAGAAAGCCACCCCACAAGACCTGGAGCAGCAGCGGCTAAAGTTTACTACTATCCTTGACGCTACAACGGAAGGTCTGTATGAGCTTGACCTGGCAGGCAGATGCACTTTCATAAACCGGGCAGCCCTGGATTTTTTAGGGTATCGCGAAGAGGAGTGCCTGGGCAAAGAGATGCACCAACTGGTTCATTACAACCATCCTGACGGCTCACCCTATCCTTTAGATAAATGCCCGTTTATTAAAAGTCTTACTTCAGGAAAACAGATCAAATTGGTAGAAGAAGTCTTATGGCATAAGAATGGTAGTCCCCTACCTACTCTCTACTCCTGCTCACCTATTTTTGAAAACGGTCAGATTGTAGGCGGAGTGGTGACAATTAGCGACTTGCGTGAACCTAAAAAAGCCCAAGCTCTTATACAGGAAACGGAAGCTCGCTTCCGAGTGATCTGGCAGTCTGCTTCCGATGCAGTTGCTCTTTCCGATCCCGAAGGAACTGTAATAGAGGCTAACCCAGCTTATTATACCCTGTATGGTTACCCGCCGGAACAGGTTATCGGGCAAAACTTTTCTATAATTTTCCCTGAGGAAATACGGGAAGTAGCCAGAGCTCAATACGACGAAACTTTTAGAGGCCCAAAGACCGTGCAGGCCATCGAGTCTGTAATTAAAAGGGCTGATGGAACCGAGCGGGTAGTCGAAGCAAGTTATGATTTTATAACCCAAAATGGGATAAGGACAGCGATGGTTTCGGTTGTTCGTGATATAACGGAACGCAAACAGGCCCAGGAAGCCTTACAAAAGGTGCTTTTTGAACTCAAACAATTTGACCAACTTAAAGATGAGTTTGTATCATTAGTTATTCACGATTTGCGTACTCCTCTTACCGCTATTAGCGGGTATGCCCATTTACTAAAGCGTAATCAACCTAAAGTTATTTCGGATAAGGGTACGAGTGCGGTTGAAAAAGATGATGTTGAGGAGTTGGCAAACCAGTTGTTAGCGCCTAAAAATTCCAAAAGTATCGAGGCAATACTACACCAGACACAACGCATGGAGGAATTGATCAGCCGGTTGCTGGAATTCTCCCGCATCCAGGCGGGCAAGTTAACTTTGAACTATAATAGGCAAGGTAATCTGTTAAACCTGGTACGGACAGTGGTGGAAGATCATAAAGTAACAACTGAGGAACATGAAATTGAGTTTGAAGTACCAGGTTTTGTTACTGAAATTGTGACTAGTTTTGATGCTGCCCGCCTTGAACAAGTGCTAAATAATTTGATAAGTAATGCGACTAAATATAGCCCCAGGGGATCTAAAATAACGGTTGGTCTAGACCCGCAACCAGATGCAGCAAAAATACTGGTATGGGTCAAGGATCAGGGATACGGTATAAGCCAGGAAGCACAGGCACATCTTTTTGAGAGATACTACCGAGAATACACCGCTGAAACCAAAGGGACTCAGGGACTGGGTTTAGGCTTATATATAAGCAATGAAATCATAAAAGAGCATGGTGGCCGTCTATGGGTAGAGAGCCAGTCTGGTGAGGGTAGTACCTTTTATTTTACACTCCCATTCTGAATACTTCGTAGTACTGGTATCGGCCGATTATGATGATGAGGTGATTTCCGTATCCGCCTGGTTGCGATCAAAGGTTTAGCTTTGTGCTTGGCCAGGATTTCCTGAATGGTCGAACGAGATATAGTATAGTCGTAATTTCTTTTAGGCTCACTTTGAATGTGCCAGTTGCTAAGCCTTTGTTTTCTCAATTCTAAAATCCACGATTCAATTTTTGGGTATGTCAAGAACGGTGGTTCTCCCGCATCGCCGGGCGTGCCAGTTATCTACCCGGCACAACTCCTGTTTATCTTCCAATGCCGGACCCAACCGGCCAGGAGTACCAGGAAGAAGCGGTCAAAGGAAGTAAAGGCAGGTTTATCGATTTGACGATTTAGAACGGTGAGTTGCTGCCGCAGAAAAGCATTCTCGGCGATGAGTTCAACCCGGGGCCGCAATAAATCGGTAGCTGCCTCGGCTAACCGGGAAGAAACGCCAGGTTTGGTCCAGGATTTTATTTTTGAATTGATTAACTGGCCAACTTTTGCTACACTTTTAGCAACCATTTAAAAGAAGAAATTCACTCCGACCCTGTTACCTTTCCAATATTATTACAGCCACCGGACCAATTATACATTGGATGAGAGTGGTAGCCATTACAGGAGCCTAATGGCGGTCAAATCCAAATCAGGTTTGTGTGCTTCCCGCGGGCCTTTTCCCGAATGAAGGAGAGTTTGCCCGCTGACTCAGCTATATTGGATTATAACGGAAAGTTGCATACCCACTTCGGATTTGACGAGGGATAGCATTGGGGGTTATACCTGATCCGGCCCGACGGGTACATAGGTTACCGGTCCCTGGATCTAGATCCGGCTCAATTAGAGAATTATTTAGGCAAAACATTTGTGATCCCCAGAACAAAAGTAGAAAACCTGCCAACAACTCTGGTTGGAGAAGTGCCAGGTGAACGAAAGCGCCTTTCAAACTTCATTTGTTTTCACCCCACGATGGCTACTTTGTTTATCCGGCCCAGGATCTTTGAAGTAGCCAAAACGGGGAAGTAAATTAAAGTGAACCGGCGGTGATCTTCGGCGGGAAAGTCTTACAAGCGGGCGGGTTTAGCCGGAAACCGGCTCAGGGGTAGAGTTTCCAAAGGAGGATAGTGCCGTCCCGGCTGGCTGATGCCAGGGTTTTGCCGTCCGGGCTAAAAGCAACGCTCGTCACAATATCGTTATGGCCTTTAAGGGGCTGGCCTATGGATTGGCCGCTGGTTATTTCCCATAACCGGATGGTATTATCGGCGCTAGCGGAGGCCAGGGTTTTGCCATCCGGGCTAACCGCCAGGCTCAGCACCGCCAGGGTATGACCCATAAGCGGTTCGTGGATTAGCTGACCGCTGGCGATGTTCCACAGGCGGATAGTCTTATCATCACTCCCGGAGGCCAGGATGCTGCCGTCCCTGCTAAAAACAACTGAGTTTACGGCATCAGTGTGCTCGCTCAAGGGCTGCCCTTTAGGTTGGCCGGTCGCAACGTCCCAGAAACGGATGGTATGGTCTCTACTGGCGGAAGCCAGAGTCTGGCCATCCGGACTGAAGGCCAGACTGTTCACCAGATTGGTATGCCCGGTGAGCGGTTTTCCTCTGGGTTTGCCGGTGGCGACATCCCATAACAAAACAGTCTTATCCCAGCTAGCTGAGGCCAGAATATCACCATCCGGACTGAAAGCTATGCTGCTTACATGACTTGAATGCCCAAACAAGGGCTGGAAATTAGGGCTATTGACCGTAGCATTCCAGATTGCAATCGAGCCGTCTCCAAAACCGCCAGCCAGGGTTTTGCCATCCGGGCTGTAAGCAAGACTATAAATTTCAGGCAGGTTGACTCCCAGCGGTTGGCCTTTGGGCTGGCCGGTGGAAACATCCCATAGTACAACTTTCCGGTCCAGGCCTCCCGCCGCCAGAGTTTTGCCGTCCGGGCTAAAGACGAGGCTAAAGTTATTGCCAGCATTGTTTAGAACTCTGGGCTTAATATTAGTGTTGATGCTGCCGGTGACGGTACTGTTCAACAGGTTTATCACCAGCAGACTGAGCACAAATACGCCTACCAGCGCGAAGGGGAGCACCCGGAACAGCAGCTTACCGGGATTTTTGAGCAAGGCCAGGAAGCCGGTTCTACTCTCGGCTGGCCGGACTTCCTTAACTTCAGCATCAGGAGCGGGTGGTCGGTTTTTGATCCTCGCTATCTCTGGGACGGCGTCAGGAGGAGGTGGGTAGGGCGTCTGCGGCTCCGTTGCGGCGGATTCAGCCACCCGATCCGCCTCTGGTTCAGTCGGGTTTTGTACCGGTTGCACCTTCTCAGGACTGCTGTCTACGGGTGCGGCCGGCTGCTGCGTTTCCAGCAAACTTCGGGTTGAAGCAAGCATCTGGATAGCTTCCGGGTGCGCCGGATCTAGCCCGGCGGCCTGCTCAAAGTCTGCTACCGCTCGCTCAAACTGCTTAAGGGCGTTAAAGGCCAGGCCTCGGTTGTAATATACGTCCGGATTAGCGGGAGTGAAGTTCAGAGATTGGTTGAAGTCTTTAATGGCCTGCTCGAACTGTTTGAGCGCATTGTAAGCGAGACCCCGGTTGTAGTAGGCGTCGCCAAGGTAGGGATGCAGCCTGATTGCCTGGTCAAAGTCTTTAATGGCCTGCTCGAACTGCTTCAGGGCGTTAAAGGCCAGGCCCCGGTTATAGTAGGTCCAGGCGTAGTTCGGATTGAGCCTGATCGCCTGGTCGAAATCCTGGATGGCTTGCTCGTAATGCTTCAAGCCATTGAAAGCCAGACCCTGATTGTAATAGGCCTCGTTAAAGCCGGGATTGAGCATAATCGCCCGGCTAAAGTCCTCGATCGCCGGTCCGTAGCGTCCCAGGGCATTTAAGGTCAGCCCTCGCATGTAAAACATCACCGCCTGGTCAGGGTTCAACCGGATGGCCTGGTCGTAGTCATTGAGCGCCTGTTCGTACTGCTTTTGCTGGTCGAGCGCCAGACCTCGTCTGAAATAGGACTGGGCGGCCCGGATAGGTAACTCCGGTTGGTTGGGCTGCAACTCCATCAAACGGTTAGCCTCAGTTATCGCTTTACTCCAGTCCTCGGCTTTTTCCGCCTGTTCAAGTTCAGTTAGAAGTTCCCGGCCTGACACCGCTGGTTGATTGAGCTTGTTTGCCGCGTCCGAGATCGCCCGTTCTGGTTGCAAGTCCTGGCCTGAAGGCGCTTGAACGCGCTCAGCGGAAGCAGGCCGGTCCGAGACCTGGTTTTTTAAACGGTTATATAATCTGGCGATGGCCGGATCATTACGTTGTTGCAAGGCTTTTTCCAGCAGCCCAGCTATAATCCCCTGCCGTTCAAGCTGCGCAATCAGTTCACGAGCCAGGTCAGAACCTGTTTCATGCGGGAGATTTTGCCAGTTAACACCAAGATCAAAGCAAAAGTCCTTCAATTCGGAGAGGCTGAACCGCTCGTTCAGGTACTGGCGCAAGGTTACCCGGTCCGCCTGACCGAGTTTAAGCTGCCCGGCAGCTTGCTCCTGCTCCCGGTTCCCACCTTCTTCGATCTCAGGTGGCGCTTTGGCAGTCAGGGCTACCTCCACCCGGTTCATTTTAAACAGCACACCATCGCCGGAGCGCATAAACAGCACCGGGGTGCCCCATTCGACAGTATTGTTGAGGCTGGTGGCGATGGCTACCCGCGCTTCGGCCAGCGCCGCATCCACCGGGTAGCCGTCCGAGAGGGCCTCGTAAAAGCTGCGGGAAAACTCGATAGCGGCGGCATCGGTTATCTCATACTGCATCGCCAGCACGGCCGGTAAACCGCGACCTACCAGGATCGAGGCGGTACTGGAGAAGATATCGGTTTTGCCGCCGACCGCCCCTTCGCAGGAATTGAGGATCGCCAATCGCATGAAGCGGTGGTTAGCCAGAAAGCGGCCCAGGGCGGTGGCCGGGAGTAAATTAGCTGTGCCATCCTCCCCGACCAGCGCCACAAAGCCTTCATCATGCAGCGAATCATAGGAGCCGTGGCCAATAAAATGGAAGATATGCCAGGGACCCTGCCGGAGGGCCTGCTGTAAATCCCGCCAGGTCTGGCCGGGCAACCAGCTTAACTCTACCTGCTGCCGCGAGATCAAGGGGGCGAGGGCTGTTTCCACTCGCTGCTTTTCGCGCTCTACATCCAGCCCTTCCAGGTTGGATGGCGCAGCGATCATCCCCAGGATACGCAGGGGGGGGTTGACCGTCAACGGCTGAACAGGTTGCTCCAACTCAAGATAGCGTACAACCGGGGTGTTGGTCGAGAGAGAGAGGTATTCGCGCTGGCCGGGATTGTAGAGAAATTCCCAGGGCAGATAGGCCAGATCGGGAGCATTGATCCGCAGTTTCAGCCGCAGTCCTTTGCCCTGTGTGTTAGCTTCACTCACAGAGGTATCGAAGCGGCTGCGTACCGGTCCAGGCAGCAGGGCTTCAAAAAGTGCAGTGCCGAACTCCTGGACTGCCTTTTCCTCCGGTGAGATAACCCGGCGTGATTTCCGGCTGGAACTGAGGAGGGCGATTTTCAGGTCTTTGAGACGGCTTTCGAGAGCCAGTTCATCGAAAGGGAAGCGCATAATGGCCCGCGCTTCTCCACCCGGCGATCTTAATACGCGCACCGGATAATCTCGCCCGCTGCCGGGATCAATGACCAGTTCAAAGTCAAGATATTCGGTAGTACTGGAAGGTTCGGGCATAGCTGCTGGCTTTCAACATACTGGTACTGGCAGAGTTAACTTCATCGGTTGTAAAGCAATAGCCTTGACCTTTTACGTTTACGGTCACGGTACTGGGGCAATTTATGTAGGTTAAGGCTCGGATCAGGGCTGGCACTACATACTGGTTGAAAATACGGAAGAATAAGGTGAGTAAATTGTACTTTAAATAGGAAGTAGTTGCAAGGGGTGGACCGCGCGAGAACAGGTTTTGATTAAAGGATAGGATTAAGAGCAAAGAATGCAACTGTAGTCAATAGACCCCTGGCCTAAAGGCCGGGGCTTGTACCCGGGTTTGCACCCGATACGCTAGGCTGACTGACAGGCAGCCCACCAGCCAGGGGTATACCGAGGCTGGTAAGGTGTTTATCCCTGATGTTGTAAGCGGCGT
>DATAKM010000042.1:0-50311 GCA_036261665.1 Chloroflexia bacterium | reverse complement strand
ATACCGTCCAGCCTGACGGTCAAAGAATACGGCTATAACTTCGGGATTGACCCGCGCAAGGGCCAGAAGACCGGTTTTTTCACCGACCAGCGCGACAAACGGCGAGCGCTCCAGAAGTACGCGGCAGGCCTGCCCGCCGGGGCTACTCTGCTGAACTGTTTCAGCTATACCGCCGGTTTTTCGGTCTACGCTACTATCGCCCAGCCTGCCTTGCGCACCATTAACGTGGACCAGTCCGCCGGCGCCCTCGAAATGGCCCGCCATAACTTCGAGCTGAACAGTCTTGACCCTTCCGGACACATCTTTGAAGTGGCGGACGCTTTTAAGTGGCTGGAAGCCGAAAGAGAGCGCGGCGGGCAGCATGATATCGTGATTCTCGACCCGCCCGCTTTCGCCAAGAGCCACCGCGAGAAAGAAAAAGCCTTGCAGGGTTATACTCGCCTGAACCGTTTGGGTCTACCGCTGGTCAAACCGGGCGGCTTCCTGGTGACCTGCTCCTGTAGCGGGAGCGTCTTGCTGGAAGAGTTTGCGACCTGTGTGCGCGAGGCGGCGGCTCCTTCGGGCCGCTCGATCCAGGTGCTGGAGACTTTTGAGAATGGCCTGGACCACCCGGTCAGCCTGGCCGCGCCGGAGGGCCGCTATCTCAAGGTGTTGTTCTGCCGGGTTATTTAGAGCTAAATTTAACTAAAACGACGGAAGGTAAAATGTTACTAGGAGCGCATATGTCCGTCTCGGGCGGACTTCACCTCGCTTTTGAGCGGGGCCACAAGGTTGGTTGCCAGACCATGCAGGTCTTTACCAAGAACGAACGCCAGTGGAAGGCGAAACCTTTGAGCGAACTGGATATCAGTTCGTGGAAAACTGCCGCCGGGGGTTCTACCATTGGCCCGGTCCTGACCCACGACAGCTACCTGATAAACCTGGCGAACCCCACCGAGGAAGCCTGGGAGAAATCCCTGGACGCTTTCAAGGACGAAATCGAGCGCAACGGCATCCTAGGTATACCCTTCCTGGTGACCCACGCCGGGGCACACCTGAACAGCGGCGAAGAGCCCGGCCTGGCCCGTATCGCCCAAGCGGTCAACCGCATCCACCGCGAAATTACCGAGGAGACCGGCGCCGCTCCCGGCACGACTATCCTCTTTGAGACGACCGCCGGGCAGGGCACGGCCCTGGGCTACAAATTCGAGCACTGGGCTCGCCTGCTCGAACAGCTTGACCATCCTGAATGGACCGGCATCTGCTTCGATACCTGCCACGTCTTCGCCAGCGGCTACGATATGACCACGCCGGAGACCTATGAGGCCACCATGAGCGAGTTCCAGAAGTATATCGGGACACACAGAATTAAAGCCTTTCACATGAACGACAGCCAGAAAGGTCTCGGTAGCCGGGTTGACCGCCACGAAGCAATCGGCAAAGGGGCGATGGGCCTCGAACCCTTCCGCTTCCTGATGAACGACCAGCGCTTCCAGAATGTCCCGATGGTGCTAGAAACTCCCAAAGGCCCCGAGGGCAAAGAGGATGTTGAGAATATGGAAACGCTCCGAAACCTGATCGGCACGCTTTAACCGCAAAACTGGAAACGGAGAAATCGCCTGGTAAGCCACCAGGCTCAACCGGTTAACTGCCCTTGCTCTTTAAAGGAAACGAAGAATGAGTGAAACTGAACGCGTGATGCGGGCCTCGCCCTTCCCGATGATCGAGCCTGAAGAGGCCACCCGCCTGATTTTTGAAAACGTGGCCGCGCCCGGTCCGGCTGAAACCGAAGAGGTAAAGCTGGCCGAGGGTGATGGCCGTATCCTGGCCGAAGATGTCTACGCCGGGGTTGATATGCCGCCTTTTGATACTACCGCCGTGGACGGTTATGCCCTCCTGGCGAGTGACGGCCAGCAGTCACGCCGGATTATCGGCGAGCAGACGGCAGGGCGAATTGTCGCGCCGCCTGTGGTACCGGGCACTGCCGTACGCATTATGACCGGCGCGCCTATGCCGCCCGGCGCGGACAGCGTGATTATGGTGGAGTTCACCTCGGAGCGAGACGGGGTGCTGGAGGTAGAGAAAGCCTCCGGCACTGGCGACAATATTCGTCCGCGCGCCCAGGACCTTGAAACCGGCCAGTTAGTCCTATCCGCCGGGACTCTGATTGGTCCGGCGGAAATCGGCCTGATCGCGACGGTTAACAGGCCCACCTTCAAGGCCTATCGCCGCCCGCGCATCGCGGTGGTTTCTACCGGGGACGAAATTGTCGAGCCGGGCAACGAAGCCGGGCCGGGCCAGATTTACGACAGCAATCGTTTCAGCATTATGTCCGCCCTGCGCCGCGCTTATGCCGACCCGGTTTCGCTCGGCATTGCGCCTGACACCGAAGCGGGCCTGCGCAGCCTGATTCATGACGCCCTGGCTAACTATGACGGCCTGATTACCAGCGGCGGGGTATCGGTGGGCAAGCTCGACCTGGTGAAAGATTTGCTGGAGGAAATCGGCACGATCCATTTTGGCCGGGTGAACCTCAAGCCGGGCAAGCCGCTCACCTTTGTAACGGTCAGGAGCGAAGGGCGGGATAAGCCGGTCTTTGGCCTGCCGGGTTTCCCGGTTTCCAGCCTGGTGTCGTTCGAGCTCTTTGTGCGCCCGGCTATTCTAAAGCTGGGAGGCCGCACCCGCTTGCAGCGCCCGGTGGTGCAGGTGCAGCTTGAGCACGATGTAAAACACTCTCCCGACCGCAACGAGTTTGTACGCGCGATAGTCAGCGAGCAATATGACGGGCAGGCCCAGGCCTACCGCTACTCGGCCCGTACCACAGGGGCCCAGAACAGCAGTCGCCTGCTCTCGATGCTGGGCGCGAACGCCCTGCTGCGGCTTGCCCCCGGCGAGAGCCTGATTAAAGCCGGAAGCTACGTGCCCGCTCTCCTGATAGACCGTCCCGAAGTCTAAATTTAAAGCCCGCTGCTGGCGGGCATACAAAAAGCCGGGTTTGATTGGCAGTCAAACCCGGCTTTTTTGTTCTCTCTTATAAACTCGAAAGTTTAATGGTCGGCCAGGATGGTGGCGTGCCAGGCAAAGACGAACAGGGTAGTCGCCAGCAGAGCCACGTCCCGGATACTGAGGTGCAGCGAGAGCCAGCCCTGGTTCGGCAATGACCCGCCCATGCGCCCCAGGTCGAATTGCAGGAGGTAAAGAGTCAGCAGGAAGACGATTACCGCCAGCACCCCGGTAAACGTGACAATCTTGTAGGACTGGTGCATCTCCCGCTCGTACAGGTAGCGGACATAGCGGACATAGACCACGATGCCCTGGTAGAGCACAATCGCCATCATTGCATAGAGCGAAAGCGAGCGCAAAACTTCACCAACCGCTCCCAGGTCTCCATCTACCAAAAATATGCCGGCTACCAGCGACACGGCAGTCATGAAGAGCATCATTACCACCGCCACAATCCACTCCATCACCAGGAAGACAATCGGCGAGTACTCGTGGAAACGCTTCATATAGTAGCGGTGCGGCAGGGTGAATGAGGCGTAGACCGTGGCGAAGACCAGCACAAAGTCGGCGGCGATAATGGCGATGTTAGTGGCGGTGCCGAGTTTGTTGCCGTAATAAGTAGCCACAAAGAAAAGTAACTCGGCGTAAAGCGCCGCGAAAGCGAAGCTACTCATCAGGACGAAAATGGGATGTTTGAAATTGATAGAGGGAATGACATCATCAGGGTGTCGTTTGGTCGCTGAGCCATTTTTGCCGTAACGAGTAGACAGATCGCGGAACTTGGGAGGGATTTCGGTTTGCATACCAGGTAAGTTATTTTCCAATCTGTTGATTAACTCCAAATATAAGTTGAGTACATTGTTAGAAAAGTACTTATTAGTGCCTCTTACTTACTTCCTAACTTTCTTGCTTTTGAATTATTTTAGCATTTCTGAGCAAAAGCGCAACCAGGGACTCTATCCGCAGCCACGACTTATCATTCCAGGGTTTCTTCTTGCGTTGTTAACCGGCTTTCCGGCCAGCAAACTTACTCGCCGTCTATTTCATTAGCAGAGTCTTATTCTTCCTGGACGGTTCGCTGCGCTTGATGGAAGGCTTCTCAAAGTGACGCTCCTTTTGGACGTTCAGCAATAAAAACCCGGTCGCCAGCAGGCACCCTGCGCAAAGCAAGCCCCAGAGAGGCAGCAATACCCAATCTCCGCCGAGAGTCCCGGCAAGGGCCGCAAAGAGACCCATCGCCAGTAACGCCAGGGTGTAAGTCGTACCCTTTATCATCAAGATCGTGCCCAGCAGGTAGCCCCAGGCCTGCCGCCGCCAGAGTAAGACCGCTCCCAGCGCCATAGCCGGGACCATCAAGGAGAGGTCGGTGGCAAAGACCACGCTGGTGGTAGCGCCCGCGGTAAGGATTACCTGCGGCACCTGCCCGCTAAACAGGAAGGCCAGGCATTGCGCCAGCCACATCCCGCCCAGCACCACCGCGATAAATAGCATGTAGCCGCTAATTGCTTTAACGGGCGTACCGGGCGCGAAGGCTTGCCGGATAGGCTCGGCCTCAATGCTACTGAGGGCCAGTATCAGGGTGAAGATGGCGAGCGTGAGCAGGACCACGTACAGCAGGAAAAAGCGGTTGAAAGCGGTACCGTAGAGATAAAAGACGTAGTTGTAAAACATGTAGCCCAGCATGGAGAGCCAGACCAGTTGCCAGCGTAATGAGCCGCGCCTGGTCATAATAATGGAGACTGCCAGCAGGGGTGCGGCTACTACCAGGGTCACAAGGTCGTTGCCGCGCATTTGAGAGGTAGTCCAGGTGTTATCGCGGTAGAGGTCCGGCAGTAAAAGTCCTCCGGCGGAAGTTACGGCTGCCAGTCCGGCGATCACCGCCGACAGGATAAAGGCCGTTTTGAATTGACTGCCTGGCATATCAGTTACCCCCTTACTCCTGAATATAAGCCTTCCCGATCAATAGGAACTTAATAGTTACTATTGTAAATTCAGGAAGTAAAAAGAACGGTAAAAACGGGTAACTTTAGCTAAAGATCACTGAGAGTCCTTCATAATAGGGTGTGCCAGGCGTTCGACCGCCCCGAAATGCCACAAAGGGGGCTTGCAGCCAAATTTCCGGGCTATCTCAACAAAATTCCTGCGGAATGGGCTAATTTATGTGCTGGATAAGCTGGCTCATCTCGCAGAGATTTCATTACACTAGACCGGAAATCTCGTTTCCGGTCGGTCGGCCATATGCCTCTCCTATTAAATTTTTCAGCTCTTCCGGTAAGTTCATTTCTCTACCTGCTCCTGGGCTAAATCCCAGGCCTGCGGAATGGCTTCGGTTAGCCACCACTCCCAGAACTCTAATGTTTTAAGAGGAACGCACCGGAAAGGTTTGTAAGCTCTGAATTTATTTCTCATCTCTTCGGGCCAATCTTCTGTGAAGAATCCCAGTCCTTCCAATATTTCCAGGGGATTTTTAGTTTCCAATATTTGTGAAAACTCTTCACTATTACGGTTCTCACCCATTAAACTTTCTATTTGACCGTATATCATGTGCAACTCCGTTTCGTTCCAGAGTCCCGGCTCATTTTCGTCTATCCCGGCATAGGCGGCACAGGCATAGGCGGCGTAATCATCCAGAAGTATATCAGGCTCCATTCCCCATAAAGTCATTGACAGGGTAGAACGGCAAGCTTCAAGAACGCTATAAACATTTTCGGTGCTAAATTTTGTCATGGTTATAGGCAAGAAATAAAAGTCGTTCTCTAATTTGAGGTTTGCTTCCTCAACATCCACTTCTTTAGCTAATACTCTCCTGGTGAGTTCTAGCATTTCTCCGGGCAAAAAGCGGTAAATGTTCTCTTCCACAGATTGGAATATTTTCGCCTCTTCCCATACTGGTAAGACTTTATAGCTCGTTATTAGCCCCAACCAGCTAACTACAGGCTTAACTTCAATCAATGACAAAGTTCCATCATTCGTCTTTTCTTCTGATATGGAGATACCACTCAGCATTCTAAGCAACCTTGCCCTATCTTCTCGATTAAGTTTATGGGCTGAGCTGGTTTTTATCCTGACCAGTAGTTCTCCTATTAAATTTTGTATCTCTTCCGGTAGGGTCATTTCTCTACCTACTCCTGTGCCAACTCCCATGCTTGCGGAATGGCTTCGGTTAGCCACCACTCCCAGAATTGGAGGCGCTTTTCAAGGTCGTATTCTATAGGAATAAGAGGCTCACTTAGAAGTTGGTTAATTTCCTCGATAGTAGGCGAACGTTTAGTTAATATTAACTCATCCATCACATATTCGGGAATTTCTCCACTATGCGCTCCCGGAGGATTTTTATCTAGAGCAGTAAAGGCTTCAAGCGCAGCAATTACAAAAAAATCCGCATCCTGTCTTATACCTGCCTGTGTAAGATTTCTCCCTTTAACTCCGTTTATAATAAAATCTACGGCTGCATCTACCGCGCCTAAAGCATAGTCAACTTCATAAGTGACTCTTCGTGAAAGACCCTCGTACTCGTAAGACAAAATCTCATACTGTTTTTCGGCCTCCTCAAAAGTTAATTTATGTTGTAAGAGACTCTCTCCTACTTGCAGTAATTCTTGTGGCCTAACCTCGGGTTCGTTATTCCAGAACTGATTTCCTTGATATGACTTTCTGGTCTCTTCGCTGAACTCTATTTCTTTGTCCTGAATGTTTTTGAGTAATAAGTTGAAACCGTCAGGGGTTAGAACCGGCCTTTCTTTTTGAACCTGTTTCCAGATCAATTCGCAAACCGGTAACACTTTCCTGGCAGTCAATATAGCTAACCACCCAAGAGTGTAATCAGCAAGGCCGAAATTTTGGAATTCCTCTCGCATTAACTGTGTGTATTCCTGATAGTTGAAAAGCTCACCCTGTTTGTTATACCCGGGCAAATCGAGGCGAGAAGGCCCTAAGCTGCGGTAGATATTAAAGCGCTCTTCCAGCGTTAGCTGGTGCTGCCGGTCGTTACGCACCTTTTCCAGATATTTGAGACACAGTTCTTGCACTTGAGATGGCAGGGCCATTGTTTATCCTTTTGAAGCAATTCTTTATCAATCTTGCAATCATTTTAGCATAAGGAAAGCCTGAAATGACCTTACGAGGCCGTGGCACAGAATAAGCTTATGTCTGGTAGGAAGGGATGAAGATAAGCGATAAGGATTTATATTAAAGAGAGCAAAGGATGAGAGTCTTTAAAGTAATAGCGCTACTGGCGCTGCTAGGACTGGTGACACAGGCTTGCGGCTCGGAAAATAATACGCCTACTTTATCTGCATCTGCGGGCAACCCGGCGACGGCTGTAAGCTCGCCTGCTCCTACGAGCACGCTCGCTGCTACACCTACAGCTATCTCCCTGAATGCCACACCTTCTATCTCAGCTAACGCCACGTCCTCGCCCGGTGTTGAGCTTAGCCCGGCGGCCAGCCCCACTGTTTCGGCGGCACCCACCACAGTGCTATCGCCAACGAGCGCGGCCAGCGCGACTCCGCTTCAGTCGCCTACGCCAACCGTGGTGATTGCGCCTACCCCGACTGCGGCAACAGGTATCGCGCCTGCTACCGTGGCAGGGTTGGTTGGTACCCCCGCCGGTGCGACTACTTCGACTTCAGCAGACGTAGCCGTTGTGACCGTAGCGCCAGGTAGCCCTGACAGCGAGGAACAGCTCTTTTTAAAGCTGCTGAATGATTACAGGCAGGCTAACGGTAAGCCGCCCCTGACCTTCGACCCCCATCTTTACCAGTCAGCGCACTGGATGGCCCAGGATATGGCCCAGCATAACGTTATCAACCACACCGACTCGCTCGGGAGAGATATTCCTACTCGCATAAAATCATTTGGCTATTCCGGGCGCTGGGTCGGGGAGAATATCGCGGGAGGCTTTGAACATGCTGCCGATAACATGAGCGTCTGGGAGAGCGATGATATTCACCGCAATAACCTGCTGGGCGCAAGCTATACCCACGCGGCGGCAGCCCGCTACTACACTAAGGTCGGTTACAATCACTGGGTCTGGGTGCTGGACATGGGCTAAGACTTTTTGATCGCATTGTGTGACCTGCTTAATATATCCCCGGGAGGGAAGCGGCTAAAATGAGGAGTAAGATTCCTCATTTTGGTTTTAAATAGTTTGTTAGTAGTCTCGAAAATTAGAAACCCGCCGGTACGTGGCGGGCCGCGCTAAGTGGACAGTTTCTCTGGTCAAAATAAGAGTTTCCAAAGAAAGGCGCGTTCCCATGAAAATTCCGCTTCCCTTCCTGAGTGTCTCTGATTCTGCAAAGGTAAAACCGGCCGGTCGTCCCCAGATAATCCCACCCACTACCCGCCTTCCCGAGCCTGAAAGTAATACCTTCAAAGGCTTCTTCATGCGAGCCTATGCCCGGCTGATCGAAAAGATTGACAAAAAGAACCCCTGGTACCGGGGTAGTTTACCTTACTCTCTGCTGATGTTGATCGGGCTGCGCTGGCGGCTGCGCGAAAATAACCTGTACGATACCCACCTGCCCGGCGCTCTTTCGAAAGCGCCTGACGGTGGCTTCAAGGCAAGCTACCTGACCAACCGCACAGCCGATGGCACTTACAACGACCTGGAAAATCCGATGATGGGTAGCGCGAAAAGCCGCTTCGGACACAATGTTCCGCTGGAATACGCTTTTCCGGACAGCGAACCGGCCATTATGACCCCTAACCCGCGTGAAGTCAGCCTGCGCCTGATGACCCGCGATACCTTCCAGCCTGCCACTACCCTGAACATGCTGGCCGCCGCCTGGATTCAGTTTATGATTAAGGGCTGGTTCAGTCACGGCTCCAATCAGAAAGAAAATCCCTGGAAAATAGCGCTACCCCAGGGCGATAACTGGTACGAAAACCCCATGACCATTCTGCGAACCGCCGACGACCCCACCCGCACGCCGGAAGAAGCCGGTTTGCCGCCCACCCATCTGAATGTGGAGTCGCACTGGTGGGACGGCTCGCAGATTTATGGCAGCAGCCCCGAAATGCAAAAGTTCGTGCGGTCGGGCATAGACGGCAAGCTCAAAATCGGGGAGGATGGCCTGCTGCACATCCCGCCGAATGCCCCGGTGCAGCCGTCCAGCGTCCCGGGCTGGTGGTTGGGGCTCTCCATGATGATTACCACTTTCACCCTGGAACACAACTCCATCTGCGACCGCCTCAAAGCCGAGTATCCGCACTGGACGGACGAAGAACTCTTCCAGCGCGCCCGCCTGGTTAACGCCGCCCTCATGGCTAAAATCCACACGGTAGAATGGACTCCCGCTCTGCTGGCCAACCCGGCCCTGCAAATCGGCATGCGGGCGAACTGGTGGGGCCTGGTCGAGGAAAAGATTTACCGCATGTTCGGGCGGATCAGCCAGAGCGAACTGATTAGCGGTATTCCCGGTTCGCCCAAAGATCACTTCGGCGTACCCTTTGGCCTGACTGAAGAATTTGTAGCGGTTTACAAGATGCATCCGCTCATTCCCGACGAGTACAGCTTCCGCTCCGCCGCCGATGACTCTGTCATCCAGGAATTGCCTTTTGACCGCATCACCGGGCCGCAGGTAGACCCGCTGGAAGAGCAGCTTGGCATGGCCAATATCTTCTACACCTTTGGCACCTCGCACCCCGGCGCTATCACCCTGCATAACTACCCGCGCCACCTTCAGACTTTCGAGCGGCCCGATGGGCGCTTGATGGACCTGGCGGCCCACGATATTATGCGCACTCGCGAACTGGGCGTACCGCGCTATAACAAGTTCCGCGAGTTAATCCAACTGCCGCGCATCAACTCTTTTGAAGAAATGACCGCTAACCCGGCCTGGCAGGCCGAGTTGCGCGAGGTTTATCAGAATGACGTGGATAAAGTGGACCTGATTGTGGGGATGTTCGCGGAAACGCCACCTCCCGGCTTCGCTTTCAGCGACACGGCTTTCCGCATTTTTATCCTGATGGCTTCGCGCCGCCTGAACAGCGACCGCTTCTTCACCACCGACTATAACGTAGAGACTTATAGCCGGGCGGGGATGGACTGGATCGACAACAACGACATGTTCAGCGTATTGCTGCGCCACTATCCCTCCCTGCGCCCGGCCCTGCGCGGTGTCAAGAACGCCTTTGCTCCCTGGAACAGGGTGAGCTAGGGCCAGGGAACTCCCATCGGGTTGGGCACCGGAATGCCGCCCTGCTCGATAATACGGCCACTGAGCGGACGAACCAGTTTCAGCAGGCGGTTTGTCCTCTCAAACCCTAAATGCTGCCAGGGGGCTAAAGCTAACCGGTTGGTCTGGTCTTCGATAGCTTCCCTGGCGGCGTGCCCCTCCGCGTTTAAAGCGCCGTCCGAGTCAAGCCAGCCGCGCTGTTGCAGGCGCTGGCGGGCGGCTTCCCATTCCTGGTCGGTCCAGCCCCGGTGCGGCTGAATAGTCTCGCGGCCAACTTTACCGGAGGCCGCCATCACCACGTGCGCTTCACAACCATCTATCCCCGCGGTCAGCAAGGCTGCCACGTGCCCATCGCCCCGGTACTCCCGCAGCAGGGTTGCGGCGTGCCACAGCACCATATGCGGTTTCTCAGGCCAGGGCAGCGCCAGGTAAGACGCAAAGAGGGCTCTTCCGGCAGGATGGCAGGCGTTGACAGCCTCGCGGGCCAGGCTGGCCGCCTCCCGCAACTCCTCAGAGTCTACCATCTCCCCCAGCAAGCGCTGCAAAACGGCATCGGCGGCTTCGGTGCGGGCGCGCAGCACCAGGTGCGGCTGCGAAAAGTGCCAGGCATCCGGTATGGCCCGCGCTACCATCTGGTGATGAAAGTTGTAAAAAGTAGCCGTGACGATTTCGGGCGGACCGGGCCGAGCGGGGCGGCTCGCGAGGCGAAATAACCCATCCAGTAGCCCTTCAAACCCAGGGCGGTATAGGCCGAACGGGCCTCCGGCGCAAAATAGATCACGGCGTGGTAGGGTTCCAGCACTTTCCAGGCTTCCCGGCTGATACTGCTTTTCAGCGTTGTTTCGGTCATTTTTTCACCCTTTTTAAAAATAAACCTCTTTACAAATAAAATGGTTATTGAGCCTGCACCTTGTTCAAAGCCGCGTTTACTTCTTTGGCCAGTTCCGCCACCAGTTCGGCGGCTGGCAAAGCCCGGGTTAAACGCACGCCCTGCCCGGCCCACAAAGACATAAATTCGGTCCGGTTTTGCTTATTGGCGGCGGTGCGGATATCGCGGGTATAGCTGTTCTGGATGGGGAAGGGCAGCAGTTCGGCTTCGTGATCCTGGAGTTCCTCGGTGAAGCGATTGCGCAGGCCCCGCGCGTACCTGCCTGAAAAAACGCGGGTGAGGGTCGTGCTGTCTTCCGGGCTTTTTTGCAGCAGCGTTTTATAATCGGGATGCGCTCCGCTCTCCGGGGTAGCCAGGAAAGCGGTTCCCAGTTGCACGGCATCCGCGCCCAGGGTTAAAGCCGCCGCGATTCCGCGCCCGTCCATAATTCCCCCGGCAGCCACTACCGGGATTTTCACCGCGTCCACCAGTTGCGGTATCAGGGCCATTGTCCCGATCAAAGATTGGGGGACAGGCGCCAGGAAAGTGCCGCGATGCCCGCCCGCTTCGCTGCCCTGCCCTACTATCCCGTCCACCCCACTTTTTTCCAGGGCGATGCCCTCCTGGACGGTAGTAGCCGTGCCCATTACCACTATCCCGGCAGCCTTCATCTCCTGTACCCAGCGGGCGGGCAGTAGGCCGAAGGTAAAGCTGAAAACGGGGACTCGTTCCTCCAGCGCTACCTGGATTTGTTCCTCAAAAGAGGGGATATAGGGCGCTTTGATCTCAGGCGTCTCCAGGCCAAGTTCCCGGCGGTAGGTAGCCAGGATTTGCTGCATGCGCTCAATCGCCTGGGGCTGAGCCTGGGCAGGCCCTGGAATAAAGAGATTGACCCCGAAAGGTTTGGCGGTCAGGCTTCTGATTTCCCGGATATCCTTGCGCATCTGGTCGGGAGTAAGATAGGCCGCACCCAGCGAACCCAACCCCCCGCCATTAGAAACGGCCGCTACCAGGGCCGGGGTAGTCGGACCTCCGGCCATCGGCCCCTGGATGATAGGGTAAGCGATTTTGAGAGTTCTGGTTATTTTTGTTTCAGTCCACATCTGTTAACCTCTTTCTGGCCGCATGCTCTGGCCTTAACTGGCCCTCAATCTTTACTGACAACCGCGAAGACGGCGCTGGCCCTCACGATGCGCTCAACTCCCACCGAGAGATAGGCATTGGCAAAGACCATGCGCTGTCCGGTCTTCTGAATATTGACTCGCGCTTCTACCCAATCGCCCAGCCTGGCGCTGCTGGCAAAGTCAGTCGTCATGCTGCTGGTGACCAGTTGCAGGGGCGGGTCACGGGTGTAAGCGGCATTGTAGCCGAGCGCAATATCGGCCATCGCCATCAGTATTCCACCGTGAGCAATCCCCCGGGCGTTGGTATGCTTTTCGGCTATCAGCAGGCCGATGGTAAAACCGCCTTCCTCTTCCCGGTAGTAAAACGGCCCGTTATTTTCAAGGAAGGGGCTGTTGCGAAAAAGTGGTTTGAACCCGGCCGGAATAGCTTCCAAATCAGCCATGCTTGCTCCTTAATCTCTCAACATGCGAAAATCGCCGGAAGTTATCAACTGCCTTATCTTCAGGGTGAAATCCTGCGGGCTGGCATAGGCCGGGTGGCTGCGGAAGAGCGCTGCCATCCGGCTGAACTGGTACATTTCCTCAAGACCTTGCCGGGCGGCTTCTTCCACCTCTTGCGGCAGGACCGGAGAACTGGCCAGGAAGAGCTTTTGGGGCCTCAGTTCGCCCGTTTCCAGCTTATAGGCGGCTATTTTAGAGCAGCGGCAGGGGTTAGCCGGGTTGTAAATCCCGCATCTGGCGCTTACAAAGTCGCGTAACTTCTGGCGAGCACGCGAGAGCCTTTTGCGGAAAGCCGCCGGGGTGGTATCCATCAGGTAAGCGCCCTGTTCGCTACTGACCTGAAAAATCTGGCCCAGAATGTAGGTCAGGCGATCTTCGCGGTCCAGGCATAGCAGCATTGCCAGGGTGCAGGTGAGCTTGATTTCCTGATTCAGAACGCGATCTTCCACCTGCTGCCCGCTGGCTGCGGTGGTGGCTACGGCCCGGTCTATATAATCGCCCAGGCTATCAAAGGTAGTCTCGCGCATTTCGGCCCGGCGTTTGCGCGTGGTCAGCAGGTAGTTCGAGGCAATCCGGTAGACCCAGGTGGTAAAAGCGCTCTCCTGGCGGAACTCGCTCAGGTGGGTAAAGACTTTAATCAGAATCTCCTGGGTGGCGTCCTGGGCGTCCGCCGGGAGCCACAGCATGCGCAAAGCCAGGTTGTAGACCTGGTTCTGAACGGCCCGGAGCAGCGTTTCCAGGGCCTCATAGTTACCTTCTTTGGCCTCTTCTACCAGCCGGTTCAATTCTTGTTTTTTATCCGTATCCAGCTTCACACTTTTCCTCGTTACTGCCCCTGAATCAGTTAAGATTTGACCTGTATATCAGATTAGACTCTTTAATTTGGCAATTGTGACCGGAATTAATCTTGCAAAGTAGTATATTGGGTTTATAGTATTCTAGCAGGTAAAATAGTTAAAGGAACAGTGCGTAGCTTTGTAGCGGAAGGAGTGTGCAATTGAGCCAGGAGAATGAACAGACGCTCGAATGGTGGCAGAAAGCGGTAGTCTATCAGATCTATCCGCGTTCTTTTAAAGATAGCAATAACGATGGTATCGGGGACCTGCCCGGTATTACCGGAAAACTGGATTACCTGGCATGGCTGGGTGTGGATGCTATCTGGCTCTCGCCTTTCTACCCTTCGCCCATGAACGATGGCGGCTACGATATTGCTGATTACCAGAACGTGCATCCTAACATTGGCACCCTGCAAGATTTTGAACGCATGGTAGACAGGGCGCATCAGCTTGGACTAAAGGTAATTGTTGATTTTGTACCTAACCACACCTCCGACCAGCACGCCTGGTTCAAAGAATCGCGTTCCAGCCGCGATAACCCCAAACGGGACTGGTATTTCTGGCAGGATGGCAAGCCGGGTAGCCAGCCCCCCAATAACTGGATCAGCAGTTTTGGCGGTTCGGCCTGGGAGTGGGATGAACAGAGCGGGCAGTACTATCTCCATTCTTTCCTGACTTCCCAGCCAGACCTGAACTGGCGCAATCCCGATGTCAAAAACGCTATGTTTGATGTCCTGCGTTTCTGGATGGACCGGGGTGTGGACGGTTTCAGAATTGACGTGGCCCACCAGATCATGAAAGACCCTTTGCTGCGCGATAATCCACCCAACCCTAACCCAATGGCGCCTCCCGGAATGCCCCTGCGCGATTTTAATATGCAATTGCATGTCAACGACCAGGAGCATCCCGATGTGCATGTTATCTACCGGGAGTTGCGTGCCCTGCTGAACAGCTACAGCCACGGCCAGCCGCGCGCTGCGATTGGCGAGATTCATGTTTCCAGCCCGGCGGAATGGGCTACCTACTATGGAGCAAACCTCGATGAAATCCATTTGCCCTTTAACTTCGGTCTACTGAGAGCGGAATGGCGGTCTTCTTCCGTCCGCACAGTAGTGGATACCCTGGAAAAAACCCTGCCGCCGGGAGCCTGGCCCAATTACGTCATGGGTAATCATGACGAGCCGCGCATCGTCAGCCGGATTGGCGAACCCTCGGCCCGCCTGGCGATGCTGCTGCTTTTGACTCTGCGCGGTACGCCCACCCTTTACTATGGCGACGAACTGGCCATGCATGACGTGACCATTCCGCCCGAGCGGATACAGGATGGCTGGGAAAAGCAATCGGGCGGCCTGGGCGTTTCACGCGACCCGCAGCGCACTCCCATGCAGTGGGACAGCAGCCCTAATGGCGGGTTTACGGCAGAAGGTGTCCAGCCCTGGCTGCCCCTGGCCGATGATTACGATCAGCTTAACGTTAAGGCGGAGACAGATCAGTCAGCTTCAATGCTAACGCTCACCCACCGCCTGTTGCAGTTACGCCGGGTTACCCCGGCCCTGGTTGGCGGTAGCTACGAGGCCTTGAATAACGTTCCGCCGGACTGCTACGCTTTTTTGCGCCGTTCGGCAGGTCAAACCCTGCTGGTGGCTCTTAATTTTTCCGGGAAGGAAGAGACTGTGAAGCTGGATCAGCCCGGCCAGGGTAATGTTCTGCTTTCAACTCGTCTGGACCGGGAAGGACCGGTTGATCTATCGGCAATTACGTTACGCGCTCACGAGGCTTGTATTATTGTCCTGAGTTGAGTCCGTACCGTATCTACATAAGTCAAGCAAATTATTCGGGGAGGGGTAAAGCTCTCCCCGGTATAACGTCAGAATAGCGAGGTGATATTGATATGACAGCATTGAGCCAGGAAAAATGCGAGGCCTGTAGACCCAATTCTCCGCTGGTTACAGCAGAGGAAATGGCCATTTTATTTCCACAGTTACCCGGTTGGCAGGTAGTGGATCGTGAGGGTATACAGCAACTGGAAAAAGTTTATAAATTTCGCAATTTTGTTGACGCGCTGGCCTTTACCAATAGCGTAGGAGAACTGGCCGAAGAGGAAGGTCATCACCCGGCGCTCCTGACCGAGTGGGGGCGCGTGACGGTCACATGGTGGACGCACGCTATTAGAGGCCTGCACCGCAACGATTTTATTATGTCGGCTAAAACAGACCAGATCTATAAAGTACGCCCGGGCCAGTAATTTTTCTCTAATCATTACTCTACCACGCCATAAAGTTTCACAGGCTGTAAAGGAGGACGCAGGATTGCGTCCTCCTACCTCTTACGAGTGCCAGAGTTGCATCCCTCCTTACTCCGCTGCTTAGATTATGCAAATTTAAGGCACTTCTCCAGTCTTTAGTATGAATTACCCGATAATACTAGTAAAAAAATAACAGCAATTGGCTATATTTCTTGATGAATAAGCCTGCTATACTGGATTGATTCAAATGCAAGAGTTACTGCTGTCCTAAAATTTCCGGCTGCTAACTCATCACGCGCATTTTTTTAGCTTTAACAGGGTTCTACCACTACAAACTAACAGGGTTCTAACTAATTCTTAAATAGAGCAGGTATGAAACATGATAGACCAAGGTGCTCGAATACTACTCGCCGATGATGATCCTGATATTCTAATGCTGATCAGCTTTTGTTTGCAGCGCGCCGGGTTCAATGTAATCCTGGCTGAGAATGGGCAGGAAGCACTGGATAAAGCAGTTACTGAAAATCCCGATATGATAATCCTTGACCGCATGATGCCAGGCATGGACGGTATTGAAGTGTGCCGGAAATTGCGGCAGAATAGTAATGAAGTTTTCATCGTAATGCTTACCGCCATGAGTTCCGACGAAGATCGCATCAAAGGATTGGAAGCCGGGGCCGATGATTATATCGGCAAACCTTTTAATTCCCAGGAATTAGTCTTAAGACTTAAAGCTATCATGCGGCGCGGACGCAATCCTGTTGCCCCGGCCCCGGTAGCCACTTACGCTTATGCTAATCGCAATCAGAGTGCCGGACGCCAGACTACTCCGCTGCCCGCCCAGGCGGTCCAGAAACCCGCTGCTGCTGCGACTGCCGATAAAACGAATAGCGCCCAGTACCTGCCCGCGCTGCTAAAAGAAGCTTCTAAAGCGGCTCAAGGCAGTAATGTAAAACTGGCCCGCGAGCTTTATCTGCGGGTATTAAAGCTGGAATCTACCAATGAGCAGGCCCTGATGTGGCTGGCCTGGTATGCCGAAGATCCTTATGAGGGATGCAAGTACCTGGAGCGTCTGGTGGCGGCCCATCCTGAAAATGCCAGGGCTCGCGAATTTCTGGAAGCCGGGCGCAGCAAAATCGAAGAAGTGAATCGTTTAATATCCGACTCCAGTATGCTTAATTACTGGACGATAGCCGAGCAGGTTCATATAGACCGTATTAAAAAAGGACAGGATAGGCGCACTGCTCCGGTAACCCCGATTGGGCAACTACTCTTACAAAAAGGCTTTATTACCGACGTGCAACTTGAAACTGCGGTCAGCCTGCATGAGATGTTTAGCCGGCTAGGCGCTCCCAAGAAATTAGGGGAAGTTTTGCTGGAATATGGTTACCTAAATAAAGAGCAGTTGAGCCAGGTACTGCATGAACAGCAGGCCGACTTCGAGAGTCAGTTCTACTAAAAAACGCGCTCAGGCTGTGCTTGCCTCAGTTAGCCCCGGCCAACTGGCCGGGGTTTTGCTTTTATAGTTATCGGTTGACAAAATGTTTATCTATTGGTATAACAAACTTAGAGAATATCTTCACTCTTCCGCTATAAAATAGTTACACAACCAGCATTATAACCCTTTATTATAAAGCCAAACCTGTATATAACCGAAGATAGCCAGCCAGTATAAAATAATCTTCAACTACTTTGTTTTTCCACTTGACAAACTAAGTACGCTATGGTAGATTATTAACACCGAAAAGAAACACGTATCTCGCAGTAAGCTCAAAACCTGTTAATTAATTTGTTTAAGTTAAGCGGTAGCCTCTGCCTTTTGCTGTATTTCTCTGGCAGGGTTACGCTAGAGTAATGTTGGATGGGCATGGTTAGAGAACGTAGTCCAGAACAGGATCAACTTACCTGGACGACTGGTTCGCGCCGCGAAAAAGAGAGCGCCGATGTCCGGCTTATGGGAGAGCTTAATCGCTCGATAGTCCTGAACCTGATCAGGCAGGAAGGCTCTATTTCGCGTGCTGAAATTGCCCAGCGCACCAAACTCAGCCGCTCCGCCGTCTCAAACATCATTAACAGTCTACTCGATGAAGGGCTCGTACAGCATAGCGGTACCGGTGAGAGCAACGGTGGCCGCCGCCCGATCATGCTCAACTTCAACTACTCCGCCGGGCATGTCCTGGGAGTAGATGTCGGAGCTAATCACCTTTTAGCGCTTGTAACAGACCTGGAAGGCAATGTTGTTGCCGAACATTCTCATCCCTTCAATATCGAAGTCGGTCCGGAAGTTGCCCTCCCGCAGATCATGGAACATATTCGCGAAGTCCTGGCCCTGCATAACGTCCAGAGAGGACGGGTGCTGGGTATTGGCGTGGGTGTGCCCGGGCCGCTCGATCATGTAACCGGCACGGTTATAGCTCCGCCTATTATGCCCGGTTGGGACCGCTTTCCCCTACGCCAGTACCTTAGCACCGAATTCAACATGCCTGTTTTTGTTGAAAATGATGCCAATCTTGGCGCAGTCGCGGAGAAGTGGCGCGGCGCCGGGCAGGGTTACCAGCACCTCGCTTATATTAAGATTGGCACCGGTATCGGGTGCGGACTGGTGCTGGACGGCAAGATCTACCGGGGACAGCGCGGCAGCGCCGGTGAAATCGGTCATATAACCATTACGCGGGATGGCCCGCCCTGCAAATGTGGCAGCTATGGCTGCCTGGAAAGCATGGCCGCGTCGCCCGCCATTATCAACCGGGCGCGCCTGGCTATTCAGGCCGGTCGCAGCACTATGCTCAGACAGTACGAACACCTGGATAAAATTACTCCCCAGGAAATCGCCGCGGCGGCTTACAACGGCGATGCCCTTTCGCGGGAACTACTGGAAGACGCCGGACGTTATATAGGTATAGCGCTTGCGAACCTCATCAATTTGCTGAACCCTGGCATTATCATTCTAGGGGGTGGGGTAGCCTCCGTTGGCGAACTGATCATGAATCCGATTAAAGATACCATCGGCACTCGCAGTCTATTAGCCAGTTATGAACAAACCGAACTCGTGATCGGCCGTATGGGCCGAGAAGCGGTAGCCATCGGAGCCGCTATGATGGTCCTGCAAGAAGTTTTCCGCGGGCCGGAATTAGCGGTAGTCTCAAGCAACTAATCTTTAGCACATTTAGCATTTTTCCCTGGCCGCTCCACTCTAGCTTGCCTTGCAGGTTGGCGGCCGGTTAGAAATATTTTACCTATCAGTTAACCGTTTTCTCTAAGTTGAGCTGCGGTGGCTGATAATGTTGCGTTCGTTTGGAGCAAAATGCCTTAATCCCGCCTGGGTAATGAGCGTTTTGCAGTTTTTAGTCAAACTCTCTCAAAGGAGGAGAAGCAGTGACCAACAAGTTGTACAAGCGCGTAGCTCTGCTGGTCGTCCTGGTATTAGCCACTCTGGCCCTGGCTGCCTGTGGTGACAATACTTCCACTACCGCCCCGGCTGCTACTACCGCCGCCGCTACTACTGCGGCTGCCACGACTGCTGCCGCTACTACCGCCGCCGCTACTACTGCGGCTGCTACCACCGCTGCGGCTACTACTGCCGCCGCTACTACCGCGGCTGCCACGACCGCTGCCGCTACTACTGCGGCTGCCACGACTGCCGCTTCAACTGACACTTCGACTGCCGCTCTGCCTAAAGTAACCGGCAAGCTGACCATCTGGCATTCCTATGCTTCCGGTGGTAGCTCCGAAGGCAAAGCCCTGGAAGAAGGTCTTAAGCTCTTCAAAGCTGACAACCCGCAGGCTCAGATTGAAGTTCTGGAAGTTCCGTTCGATCAGCTCTTCAAGAAGTTCGAGACCGAATCCGCTGCCGGCGGTGGCCCTGACCTCTTCATCGCCCCGAACGATAGCCTGGGTGACGAAGCTCGCGCCAAGCTGCTTCTGCCGCTCGATGACAAACTCGCTGGCAAGCTCGGCAACTACAGCAAGATCTCCGTTGACGGCTCCAAGGTAGAAGGCAAGCTCTACGCTGTTCCTGAATCCCTCAAAGCTGTCGGTATGTTCTACAACAAAGACAAGGTAAAGACCCCTCCCAAGACCACCGACGAAATGCTGGCGGCTGCCAAGAGTGGTGTCAAGTTCGGCTTCAACAACGATGCTTACCACCAGTTCGGCCTCTACCAGGCTTTTGGTGGCAAAATCCTTGACGACACCGGCAAGTGCGTGGCTGACCAGGGTGGCGTAGCTGACGCTCTGAAGTTCCTTCAGGATATGAAGGCTGCTGGCGCTCAGTTCTTCACCGATGGTGACAAGTTCCAGAACGCCTTCAAGACCGGCGCGGTTGACGCCATTATCGAAGGCCCGTGGGGCACCGGCGACTTCCAGAAAGCCCTCGGCGACAAACTGGCTGTAGCCCCGATCCCGGCTGGCCCGAAAGGCCCCGCTGGCCCGTTGACCGGTGTTGATGGCTGGTACATCAATGCCAACACCAAGAACGCCGACCAGGCCGTTAACTTCGGCCTCTACATGACCAGCCCGAAGGTCGAAAAGCTCTTCGTTGATATGGCTGGCCACATTCCGGCGGTTAATGGTATCACCATTACCGACCCGATCACCCAGCAGTTCGCTCAGGCTGTTACCACCGGTACTCCTCGCCCGCAGGTTGCCGAACTGAGCAAGTACTGGGACAACTTCGGCAACGCCATTAGCAAGGTGATTGACCAGGGCGCCGATCCGAAGGCCGCCGTGGCTGATGCCTGCACCGCGATGAACGCTGCTAACAACAAGAAGTAAACAGCTAGTAAGTTCTTTCGAGAAGCGCTGGAAATTTCCAGCGCTTCTTGGAAAAACGGTACCTGTCGCGAGTTCCCTGTCTCAGTAAAAGAAATTATTTGCTCAATCTCCAGTAGAATTAAGCCCCAATTATATAGCGTTCATTAGCCTGGCGAAGAAGATAATTGCTCAAATTCAACTCGCTCAATGATTGTCTCGGAAACCTCATTGTGCTATTATCTTCTTAATAAACTTTTACATCTGGAGATTCTCGCTTCTTTTACCTTGATAAAACCTCAATGCGCAGAAATTACTGAGCCGGCTGGTCCGGTAGCGGTTATTGAATATTAGTTGTCGAAACTGTAAGCTAGTTTTTGTTTATCGAGGAGTGATCAATGGCTACAGAAAACAAGGTAGAGCTTCGCCCAAGCCCTGTGGCCGCCAAACGGCCAGGTTTTTGGGTTCGTACCAGAGAAGCTCGAACCGCTTACGTTTACCTGCTCCCGGCAGGTATCGTGATGAGCATTATTACGCTCTTCCCGCTGGGCTTCCAGATTTGGATGTCGTTTACCGATTACGGATTAAAAAACCTGAGAGCGGACTCCGCTCCGCCTAATTTTGTTGGGTTTGATAACTATGTCAATATTCTAAGCGGTAACAAATTACGCAATATCATTCCAACTTTTGACTTCTGGCGCATCCTGTTCTTTAACCTGTGGTGGGCCCTCTCTAACGTGGTACTCCATGTGATTCTGGGTGTGCTGGTGGCGGTACTGCTCAACGTCCAGGGCCTCTGGTTTAAGCGAATCTACCGGGCAATCTACGTTTTGCCGGTAGTTATTCCGCCTATCATTATCGCTACAGTTTGGAAAAACCTTTTTGATACCGACTCCGGCGCTTTCAATACGCTCTTGAAAGGGATGTTCGGTATCTTTGGTGTCCCGTCCAGCACCTTTAACATCCCCTGGTTGGAAAACCAGCAGCCGCATATCGGACCGCTGCCCCTGGCCTATTTTGCCTTACTTATCGCTAACGTCTGGCTGGGCTGGCCTCTAAACGCGGTAGTTGCTACCGGTGGCTTGCAGAGTATCCCGAAAGACCTGTATGAAGCGGCCACAGTAGACGGCGCGACCAGCCGGCAGCAGTTTATAAATATTACTGCTCCGCTGCTACGCCCGGCCATGATTCCATTCGCGGTTTACGGCTTCGTGGTAACCTTTAACCTGTTCTTCCTCTCTTATTTTATGTCAGAAGGACGTCCTTTTGGCGAAACCGAAATCCTGGTAACCCAGGCCTTTAAGCTGGTAAACGGCAATAACCTTTACGGGTACGCCGCCGCTTTCTCCATCTACATCTTCTTTATCTTGTTGATAATCTCATTGATTACTAACAGGATTACGAAGGCTACTGCCAGCGCCTACGAATAGGAGCAGGACAGTCAGTATGGATCTGGAAAACTTATTCATAATGTAGGGAGGATGAACTATGGCTGTAACAACCGCTCCTGCCGGTAAAGTCAAAAAAGCCAAGGCATACCAGCAAGAGGAAAAAAAGCTGCCGCTGGGCAAGCAGATTATCTATCAAATACTCTGTCTGCTGATTACCTTTACGGTGCTATTCCCGATTTTCTGGGTGGTTAGCATCTCGATCAGTCCCTTGAGCGATGCGCGTCCGAAAGATCTCATTCCCAAGAATGCTTCTTTCGATGCCTATCGCAGAGTATGGGAGCAACCGACCAGTAACCCGATTTCGTTCCCGGAACTGGCCTTTAACAGTTTCAAACTGGCTGCGGGCACTTCGCTCTTTGCCGTGTTTATTGGAGTCAGCGCGGCTTACGCTTTCTCGCGCTTCAAGTTCCGTGGCCGGGGCGCCCTTATGCTGGCCGTACTGGGTGTTTTGATGTTACCCAACGTGGCAACCCTTGCCCCGCTCTTTACCCTGCTCAACCGGGTACAGTTGGGTGATTTTAATCTCCGCAATTCCCTGTGGGGTGTAGGTCTGGCGGTGGTATCGGGCGCTCTGCCTTTCGCCATCTGGAATCTGAAAGGCTATCTCGATACTATTCCAATAGACCTTGAGGAAGCCGCCTCTATTGACGGCGCAACGCGTAACCAGGTCTTCTTAAGGATAGTCTTACCTCTGGCGGTACCTGCGCTGGCGGTAACAGCCTTCCTGGGCTTCCTGGGAGGATGGACCGAGTTCTTCTACTCCTGGCAGTTCCTGACCAACCCGAAGGACTTCACGCTGGCGATGGCCCTTTCCGGTATGTCCGGTCAGTACGCCCGTACTACTCCCTGGGCGCAGTTCTCGGCTTTCGCCATCCTGGTCGCGCTACCGGTAGCAGTGGTATACCTCTTCCTCCAGAAATATATCGTGGGCGGCTTAACAGTCGGTGGCAGCAAAGGCTAAACTATTAACCACTATCCTCGATAAACCTAAAAAACCGGGACAAGTCATTGCCCCGGTTTTTTAGTCGCTATTCCACTCTATTCTAATGCAGCTATTTTTATTTAATTATCGCTTCTTACCGGCACGGTTTCCGGTAAGCTCCTGGCGCGTTTTTGGGCTACAAGACGCCGCTGCTTCAGGTAAATCCAGCCTGCGATAACCAGAGCAGCCACAGTCATGGCCAGGCCAATATTGCTGGTGGCCTTTACCAGCATATCCAGGCTGCGGCCAAAGATAAAGGCCAGCGTGAGTTGGGTGGTTGACCAGATTAAAATCCCCAGAAAATTAAGCAAGAAGAAGCGGCGATATGGTAGCCGCGCAATCCCGCTAAGTACGGCGGCCAGAAAACAAAAAATGGGTAGGTAGCGGCCTGCTATAATCGCTTTATTGCCGTGTTGCTGGAATAGTCTCTCCCCGCTCTCTAACCGAGCGGAAGTGAGACGTATGTAGCGGCCATACCTGTACAGCAGTTGATGCCCGCCGTATTTTCCAATAGCATACCCGACCGCGCCTCCGGCCACCCCTCCGGCGATAGAAGCCAGAAAGACCAGCCAGAAATCCAGGCGGTTTTGCCCGGCTAAGGCTCCCGCCGCCAGTACCAGGGTCAGCCCCGGAATTGGCGCCCCGGCGCTCTCAATCAAGACTGCCAGAAAAACAATTAAGTAGGCTAACCAGCTCCAGACTGCGACTGAATCTAAAAATGCTTCCAAGAACGTACTCCTTATGACCCTATAAATGTGTTAGAGAATAGGGGCTGGCGAATGGTGGTTGATCCGAATTCACGAAATAAGGCTATCAGCCTGTAATTATAATATTATAACACTTCATAAAGAATTGGTATGATAGATGTCACTGGACAGTACTACCTGACCTTGCTTGTCGCTTTCCACCACTCCAATCTCTTGAGCCGTTAATTTGCGGATATCTGTTAGCGCTGGAACCTGGGGATATATAAGCTTTCTTCTGGTAGGGTTTAAATGGGAGAAAGCCTTAAGGCAAAGGCTTTCTCCCACCGACCAAAATATTCGGCTGCAAAACATACTTATCGGGCGAATTATTAACTGTGGACAGGGCCTCCAGCAGTATTCTGCCCTGTTCTGCCGAAGACCAGCCTTCTCGTATACCGCGCTCCACTATCTCAGGGCGTAACCAGGATACCGACTCAACATCATTTGCGTCGCTGTGAATCGCCAGCAATTCAAGGTCAAGCTCGACAAAACCTACCTCGCTCAAAATTTGCCAGAGCTTCCGCCCCACTTTAGGGCTACCACCCCAGGCTGTCTGTTGCTCGGCGGCTTGCATATAAATCTGTTCTATCAGCGGGTTTTCAGGGGCGCGAAGAGCTTTAAGGCCAGAGTCTCTATCGTGCACTACCAGCACTCCTCCCGGTTTTAGCACTCGAAAAAGCTCCTGAGTTGCGGCTACCGGGTCTGGCAAGTGCTGGTACAGGAAGCGAGCATAGGCAAAGTCAAAGCTATTCTCGGCCAGGCCTGTATCTGTCACTGACCTTTCCACTATCTCATAATACTCGTAGCCATGTATAGTAAGATAATTTTTCGCTCGCTCTACCAGAGTAGGGTCGTTTTCTAGCGCCGTAACTGTACTTTTTGGAAATGCGTTCAGGAGCAATTCTGTAACGAAGCCGGGACCGCTACCTGCTTCCAAAATGGCCATACCATCCTCTAAACCGAACCAGCCAAGAGTACGTAACTCCTTTTTCCAGATAACCCGCGCCTGGGCTTTCAGGCGCTCAAGCTCTCCCTCCAGGCCCAGCGGTTGCCTTTCCGATTTATATGAACCTTCCATGCTCATTTTCAAATCTCCTTATTGCTAAACTTTCCTGATAAGTGGCAGCGCAGGGGTAAACCAAAAATATGGCAGGAGTATCCGACCAAAAATAGATGAGATAGGTTTTAGCGGTTTGAGAAGTCTTGCGGTGTTTATGATAGCAGTAAACAATCTCGATCACTATGAGCGAGTTTATAGACAGAAAATGAGTTTTGTGCTATGGTAAAGCCATAAGAAACTGTAGAAAGTTTTCCTCGGCTATAAGTAAGCTCCTTCTTGCTCAAGCTAGTCGCCCTAGAGCGGTAATGGAGTTTAAACCCCTTTATTTCTTTTTACCCGGAAATCAGTTTAGTACCTGCAATTTCTGGCCTGGCCCCATAAAGAAACTGCGGTAGGTTTTACTATGAAAAGAAAAGTGAGCCGGAGTTTAGAACTTCCGGCTCACTTTTAAGTAAGGATCTTAGCGGTTACCAAACAGACGGTAGCGCTGCATATTAAATTGAAAGTAGAGGAAACAGCCTACACAAAAGCCTGCCAGCGCCACCCCGGCAGCTACGGCAACCATGCCGGCGAAAATCCAGCCTAGCAGCGGCACTCCTGCAACGAAAGCTAACTGGGCGGCACCGAGCAATATCGTAGCGATACTGTTGTTAAAACGCTGTAGGCGACGGTCTTCCAGTTCTGCGCCCACACATTGAGCAGCCAGAATGCGTTTGCCAAGCTGGAAAATAAGGCTAACTTTTTGACCAAATAAAGTAGCGGGTAGTAAGATGGCAAACAGCAAAGTGGTAATTAGCGGTTGTTGAAAAATCAGAGCAAGTACGACTCCGCCGAAAAGGATTGAACGATTCAAGGTTACAATTGGTTTTGGAATATCCAGGCAAACTCCTGTCTGCTCCTCCGAAGAAATAATCATTCTTCCGCTAATCCTTTCATTTACAACAAAGTTACTAAAGTAAGTACACAAAGCAGATTTTACTCAGATCATTGTAGCACCTTTTAGAATAATGGCAAGTATTTTGACTGACAATATTAACTTTTTATTTTGATACTTTTAAATGGAATCAAAGACAAATTTGGGGAGAATAAAATTGACCGAGGCAACCGGGGAAAGCTTCAGGCGTATCAAAATAGGTTGCTGTGGTTTTGCAGCCGCCCAGAAACGTTACGCCGAGCTTTTTCCTGTTATTGAAGTGCAGCAAACTTTTTACCAACCTCCCCAGTTACCTACCCTGCAACGCTGGAGAGAGACTTTCCCGGCTGATTTCGAGTTTACTCTTAAAGCCTGGCAACTGATTACGCACGAGGGCTGGAGCAAAACCTATAGCCGTTTGAAAATCAGCCTGACCGAGCAGGAACGCCGGGAGGCTGGCTTTTTTAAAGCTACATCAATCGTGCACCAAGGCTGGGAAACTACCTATGAGTGTGCCGTGGCTCTGCAAGCACAGTTAGTACTCTTTCAGTGTCCGGCCAGTTTTAAGCCAACTAAAGTCAATCTGGAGAGGATGCGTTCCTTTTTTAGCGGAATTGAGCGTGGGCCATTAAAGCTACTCTGGGAACCGCGCGGTGATTGGCCAATACAGTTGGTGACAGCCCTTTGCCAGGAGTTGAATTTAATCCACGCAGTAGACCCTTTTGTCCAGGCTAGCGTTACCCCCGAATTGACTTACTACCGCTTGCATGGCGGAGAGGGCTACCGGCACGATTATGATGACGAGGAACTAAAAAAGCTCATTACCCTCATACCCGCTCAAGGCGAAAGCTATGTAATGTTCAATAATATCAATATGCTGGAAAACGCGCGAAGATTTGAAGAGTTACTAAAAACAGAGCTTCCTGAGCAGGATGCTTAATCCCCTTTATGACCGTTAGAGCTGTGAAACCCATTAGAGCTATACTTAGCTTTTGGTAAGGGTTTACCGGGCAGGCTGGGAGGTTTAGATTTTGAGGGGCGTGAGCCAGGCCGGTCTTTTGTCCCTGGTTGCTCGGAGCGAGGCAATTCATCCGAAAGGCCTTTAACCAGGCGCAGAAGAGCGGCAGCCTCGACCTTTGGTGCAGCGCTCATATTGAGAACCAGCATAATATGGGGAGCGCCTGGACGGGTTGACAGGCGGCGTACTACAAAACCATCATCCAGCAAAAGTGTGAGGATGCGGCTCGCCATTTCCCGGGCGTTGGGTGTCCGAAAGGCTAATTTATAAAAGTTGCTGCGGGCATAATTTTCGATTTGCCAGGGGTTGCCAGAGTCGGAAGCGCCTACAACAGTGCGTGGCACAGGCATTTTTGCTTCGAAAATCTCAAATTCATTACCACTGGCGGGAGGTTTTTGCAGGCTGACCAGCAAAGTTAAAGAGTCGCGCCCGCCCCGTATTAGCGAAATTACCGCCTTGAATAGCTGCCGGGACTGCATACCACCTACCAGGGCCGCTTCCCGGATATTGCCGCGTCCCTCGTTAACAAAAATATCCAGCCGGTCAGCTCCACGCCACTGGCTGGTATGTTTGGCTCCAAGCAAAGGCAAGGCATCCTGGAGCCAGTAGGCAATCTCTCGCAGGCGCTTACGGTTACGCTGGATACTATAAAAGTAAGAACCAATCCAGGCTACCAGAAGCCCCAGCAAGAGGTAAAAAAAGGGATTATCCATTCAAGGCTGGCGCTGGATTAATGATGGCAGCCGCAAGCGCCGCCGCAGGCGCCATTACTGTTACCACCTCCGGCAGGGCTGGTATTTGTCGGGCGGGTTATGCCACCGGTCTTGCTAAAAGCGGCAAAGGAACTTAGCAAGCGTTTGGCGCTGCCGCCCTGGCCGCACTCCGGACATTCAATTTCACGATCTTCCGTACCAATACCACGCAGCCGTTCGTAAGTACTACCACAGGAAGAGCATCTATAAGCGTAAACAGGCATCTTATTCCTACTTTTAAAACTTCCAAAAACCAAAACTTCCAAAAACCTGAACAAAGCCCCAATTGGGGCTTTGAAGCATTTTTACTCGTAAATTATAACACCTGACAGGTTTAGCGGGCAACCGATACAGCACGAGTTGAATAAGCCATGGCGAATGGATCGCGCAGCATGATGGTATCACTATGATTGGAACCGGTAGAGACAATATCAATCCGTACACCAATCAGATTCTGGAGCGCCAGGATGAAATTCTGGCAGGCAGCCGGTAAATCGCCAAAAGAGTTAGCGCCATTGGTCGAACTTTTCCAGCCCGGAAACTCCTGATAAACCGGACGTACGGCGCGCAGAGTCGCCAGGTCAGCCGGGAAGCGGGTCAGGGCAGCATCGTGAACCTGGTATTCAACACATACTTTAATTGTTTCAAAGTTGTCGAGTCCATCCAGGTTAGTAATCGCGATTGAAGTCAGACCGTTCAACTGAGCTACAAAGCGGGCCGAAACAACGTCGAACCAGCCAAACCGCCGGACAGAATCCCCGTTTAGAGTGCCGGTATGAGCCGGGCGCAGGCTGGCGGTACTCAGGCGAAAGCGTAAGAGCGGTTTGGCTTCTTCCGCAGTCATTTCGGTAGGAAACGGACCACTCATAGAGCGCGAAATATAGCCACTAAAAACCCCGACAGCCCCGCTGATAGCCGAAGGAGGCACACCCGAACTGTTGCTGGCAGCGCCAACGGTAGGCGCGGCGTTTGAAACATAAGGATAAGCCCCAAAATCCATATCGAGCATAGAACCCTGGTCGCTTTCGAGCAGAATACGGTGGTTGCTATCGAGGGCGCGTTGCAAGATCAGGCGGGTATCAAAAATATGGTCGCGCAACTCCCGGCCATAGTTGAGGTATTCGTGATAGACCTTTTGAAGCGAGAGCGGTTGTAAGCCAAAAACCTTTGTCAGAATATCATTTTTGACTGCCAGGGTTTTGGATAAACGCGACAGAAAGTGCTCTTCCTGCACCAGATCGCTCATGCGGATACCGATGCGGCTGAACTTATCGGCGTAAGCCGGGCCAAGACCGCTACCTGGCGTGTCTACCAGGGGTGTATTGTAGACTTTACGCTCCGCTTCTTCCACCAACAAATGGTAAGGCATTACAACATGGGCCTGTTCGCTGATATAGAACCTGCGCAAATCCACCCCGCGTTGCCGGAGAGCCTGTAACTCTTCCACCAGAGTTTTAGGTTCGAGAACCATACCGGCTCCCAGTATGGTGATGGTTTTAGAATTAAAAACGCTGCGTGGGATATATTGGAGGCTAAAACTACCAAACTGATTCTGGACAGGCTGCCGCAACCCACCTCCGCCACTGTAACGTGCCACTACTTTGGCCTGTTCGCCCAGTAGTTCGGTGAGCTTGCCTTTGCCCTCTTCTCCCCATTGCCCGCCTATTATAGCCAGAACTGTCATATGGTTGGAACGTTCCTTATCCGAAGGCCAAGAGCTGATACATTAAAAGACGTTGTAGAGCTATTTTTTAATTATACGTTGGCTTAAAATTATCGTCAATTTTGCCGGTAAACGGCCCTGAATCCCTCTAAAATTTAACAATTCTTAGAACTTAATGTAACATAATTCCTATCTCAATAGCTATTACTTTTGTCCTATTTCGCAAATTTGAATCGCTTTTCTGGCTGTCTGCTTCTGGCAGAATATGATATTATGTTAAGCATACCTTTTAGCTTTATTATATTGAACAAATTCTTTATGCCTAAAACTATCCGGTTATCTCATTACATCGTAGTTCTGTTAATTGTGGCGATTGGCTGCCTGGGATTGCTTTCCCTGAGGCCCACTCAAGTTACGCAGGTAGAGGCGGCTCCTCCCAGCGTACAACGCGGACCAGTTCGCTGGGCTTATTACGTGCCAACGGCCAACTCGCTGGCTTCGCTGCGGGCCTATGCCGATAGTCTTACAGTTATTTCACCCTTTTACTTCGTTCTGAAAGCGGACGGTACTATTAGCGGTAATGATCAGCCGGAAGTCACTCAACTGGCCCATAGCCACGGTGTAAAAGTCATACCAATGCTACAGAACGACCAGTTCAGCGCCGGAAAGGAAGCGTTGCATAATCTGCTGGTAGATCCGGCCAGGGTGCGCCAGATTATTGATGCCATAGACTCTCAGGTGTACGCTAACGGCTATGATGGCTATCATATTGACTTCGAGAACGTGCTGGCCGAAGACCGGCCTTATCTAACCCAGTTCATGGGCGCGCTGTACGCCCGGCTCAAGCCAAAAGGTAAGCTGGTAACTATGGCGGTAGCAGCCCGCTCGCGGGATGTAACTTCAGGCTGGGGAGGCTCTTACGATTACGCCGGGCTGGCACCCTATCTCGACAACGTTGTAATAATGGCTTACGATTACTCCTACGCAGGCGGACTTGATGGCCCGGTGGCTCCGATTAACTGGGTTAATTCGGTGGCAGCTTACGCCGCTTCACAGTTCGGGCCAGGCAAAGTCTTGCTGGGTGTGCCTTTTTACGGCTATGACTGGAACTTGAGCCAGGGAGGTCTGGCCAAAGCCTACGGCTATGACGGTACCCTGGATGTGATAAAGCGTAATAACGGCACTGCCGGTTATGATGAGCTTTACCAGCAGGCCTATGCTGATTATACCTCGAACGGAGATAGCCACCGCATCTGGTATGAAACCCCGCGTGGTCTTGGAGCCAAACTGAATGTGGTAAAACGCAATAACCTGGGCGGCTTTGCAGCCTGGCGTCTAGGGCAGGAAGGAGCCGATTTCTGGCCTGTCATAAAAGCTTTCCAATAAAATATTTGTAGCATCTTAGAACTGGAAAGGCCAAAAATGCTTAAAAGTAAGTTGTTAGGCTTCTGGAAGTTAGTTTCCTGGGAAGTGCGCCGGAGCGATGGGCACATAACTTACCCCTTTGGGCCTCAACCTGACGGTTTGCTGGTCTATGGCGAAAACGACCTCATGACCGTCCAACTGGGTGATCCACGCCGCCCTTTTTTTGCCAGCAATGATCGGGGACTTGGCACGCCGGAAGAACTAAAAGCTGCATTTGAAGGCTATACGGCTTACTTCGGGCGTTATGCCCTGGATGAGGAACGCTCGGCAGTCATTCACTATCCACAACTGGCACTCTACCCCAATTACACCGGCTCAACTCAGGTGCGCTTTATTCAACTGGAAGGTAAGCGTCTTTCGCTCAGTACCAATCCTATTCCCTTCCAGGGACACGAACAGGTCTACGTACTGGTCTGGGAAAAAATAGATTAAGCCGAATTTTTTACTGATCTAAAAAGGGTCTGCTTTTAATATTAAAAGCAGGCCCTTCAGTATTTTCGCCCGGCCATAGCTCTAAATACCGAGATATGCCTTCTTAACTCGCTCGTCCTGTAAAAGCAGTTTGGCGCTGTCCGACAGGGTAATGTAGCCGGTTTCGAGAACATAGCCGCGCCCGGCTAACTCCAGGGCAGTCTGGACATCCTGCTCCACAATCAAGATTGTCATACCGGTGCTGTTTACCTGCTGGAGAATTTCTAGCAAACCATCAATAATAACCGGAGCCAGGCCCAGCGAAAGTTCATCTATCATCAACAACTTGGGTTGAGCCATTAAGCCGCGAGCGATAGCTACCATTTGCTGCTCCCCACCTGAGAGTTTACTTGCCAGTTGGTTCAGGCGTTCCTTGAGGCGCGGGAAAAGTTCCATCATGCGGTCGAGGTCCTGGTTGATCTCCGCTTTATTATTGCGCCGGAAAGCGCCCAGCAAAAGGTTTTCGCGTACAGTCAACGCGCCAAAGAGACGCCGGCCTTCCGGAACCTGTGAAATCCCGGCCTCGCAAATGGCCCTTGAACCTGCACCGGCCAGTTCTTGCCCGTTGAATAAAATGCTACTACCGGCACGAGGTGATACCAGGCCACTGATGGTTGAGAGCAAAGTAGATTTACCGGCCCCGTTTGAACCAACCAGAGCAACAATTTCTCCCTGGTAAACATCTAGATCAACATTCCATAGTACTTGAACATCGCCATAAGCGACATTTAAATTCCTGATCTGTAAAAGCGGGCTTTTTTGCAGGTCTACAGCCTTACCGGAACCGGGAGCAGGAGCTACCATGAAGCAATCCTCCGAACTATGCTAGTTGCTAAATGTCTTGTATGGTGGGGCCTTAAGCCAGACACACTTCTATTCGGCGCTATGACCCAGCTTTTACTTTCCCTGGCTGGCGGTATAGCGCTTGCCCAGGTAGGCCTGAATGACTGCCGGGTTAGCGGTTACTTCGGCGGGTGTCCCTTCGGCAATTTTCTTACCGTAATCCAGCACCACAACCCGCTGGCAAACTCCTACGATTACCTTCATGACGTGTTCGATCACCAGGAGCGTTACCCCGCTGGCATGAATAGCCCGGATTAAGTCCATGGCTTCATCCACTTCGCTGCCTCGCAAACCGGCCATAACTTCGTCCAGTAAAAGTATCTCCGGATCCATAGCCAGTCCTTTGGCCAGTTCAAGCCGTTTGCGCCCGGCGATATTTAACGACTCAGATAAATCATTGCGGCGCTTGTCCAGGTGAACCAGTTTTAAGACTTCCTCTGCCCGCTGGAAAGCCTGGGCCGAAGTACGGCGGGCGCCTCCTTTCCCGTACATAGCGCCGACCGCTACATTTTCCAGTACGGTTAAATTCTGGAAGGGCCTGACAATCTGAAAGGTCCTGGCAATTCCCATCTTGCCAATGATATGCGGCTTTTTGCCATTCAATACTTCATCTTTGAACTTAATCGTACCTCGCGATGGCACTACCGTACCGCTAATCATATTTACCAGGGTAGTTTTACCTGCCCCGTTCGGCCCGATCAAACCCAGGATTTCGCCTGGACTGACGTTAAAGCTAATATCGGTAACGGCGGCTACCCCTCCATAGAGTTTGGTGGCGTTTTTTACTTCAAGCAATACGTTATCGCTCATGTTATCCTCAAAACGAAGCCATATAATCAGACATTTCCAGGTAGGCTGCCGGTTAAAAGCTTGATCTTTAACCGCATCCCCGCAACTTCTTCCCGGCTAAACACTGTGTTCCCGAATATTACGCAGGAAAATTTTCCAGGTGAAACCACCCTTGTTACCCACCAGTTGCAAAATGCCTTTCGGTAAAAAGACCACCAGTAAGATTATGATTGCGCCAAAAATGACGTTCTTCCAATCCAGCACCCAGCCAAACCCTGGTACACCCTGCAAAGCTCCCAGAAATTCCTGAATAGCGGAATAGATAAATGCGCCGATAAAAGGTCCCCAGACGGTTCCCACGCCACCCAGCAAACAAATAATGATCAGGTAAAGGCTGATACTGGTATCGAAAATACTATCCTCGGTTGGATAAATCGAACCGTTGACCATGGCTCGCCAGGCACCGCCCAGCCCGGCAAAAGCTGCCGCCAGGCAAAAGGCCCCGATTTTAAACCAGGTTGTGTTAATGCCCAGCACCCCCGCCGCCTCTTCATTCTCACGAATGGCGAACAGTCCGTAACCAAATTTGGAGCGAGTTAAATACCAGCTAAAAACCACTGCGCCTACAAACATCAGCAAAATCACGAAGTAGCGTAAAAAGGAGTTAAAATCGCGTTCAGAGGCTTTGACGATGGGCTGAATTTGCAGGCCACTGCTTCCGCCCAGGCAGACCAGTTTATTGCCGATACAGTCTACGTTCTTAAATATTTCGCGCACGGCAATCGCTACGCCCAGGGTGGCAATCGCGAAATAGTGGCCTCTAAGCCGCAAAACCGGCCAGCCAATTAGCAGAGCCGCCAGGGCAGGTATCAGCGCCGACATTAGAAATCCCAGCCAGATCGGCCAACCGAGAGTGGTCTGGGCCTCATTGGGTACTGAGGCGGTTACAACAGCAGCGTAAGCGCCCAGGCCCCAGAATGCTACCTGCCCAAAAGAGGCATACCCGGTGAACCCGCCTATTATATTCCAGCCAACTGCGGCCAGGCCGATAATATACACGTTGCTCATGTTGTCGCGGTTATTGGAAATAAAGGGTGTTATCAGCAGCAAAACAGCGAGCAGACCTAGCCCCGCACCGGACAACCGGCGATTTCCGCGCTGGCTGGCTACAATACCGAGCGCGATGCACAGGAGCATAATAACCAGGTTAAGGCTCATTAACGGTAGCCCTCCTTACCCAGCAGGCCAGTGGGCCGCACTATCAGGACTACAATCATGGCGATAAAGATCAGGCCTTCTTTCCAGGCGCTAAGGCTGATATCTCCCAGGTTAACCCCGGAGGCAATCTGATCGAGTATGCCAAAGACCAGGCCGCCCAGCAAGGCTCCCGGCACAGAACCCAGGCCACCTAACACGACCACGGCGAAAGCCCTGATGTTATAGATCCCAAATTCGTCAGGGGTGAAGCTCCCGAGCCAGATTGAAAGCAAGGTTCCCGCAGCGGCGGCCAACGCCGCTGAAATCGCGTAGGTCAGGCAGTAAATAAAAGGAATATCAATACCCATCAGGCGAGCCGCGTTCAGGTCCATCGAAACAGCCCTGATGGCGTTGCCGGTTTTGGTTTTAGCCATAAAGAGATAGAGCAGTAAGGTCAGCACTAAAGCCACACCCACTCCGGCTAACTTGGCATAGTTTATTACCGTATCACCAAGCTCCAGGCCGCTGGCAGAGTAGGATGGGCTTACCCTGACCGGAGTGCCGCTAAATATAACCCGGGCAAGGCTGACAATCAGGGTTTCCAGGCCAAAAGTCAGTAAGAATGTCACCAGGAGCGGGGCTCGGATAATTCGGTTAATCAGATATTTCTGGACCACAAAACCGAGGCCGAAAAGCAGCACCATCGTAACCGGCAGGGTCAGGAAGGGATCAAGATTCAGTTTATCAAACAGGTAGAAGGTGAGGTAAGCACCGAGCATAATAAAAGCAGAATGCGCCAGGTTAACAATATTCAGAATGCCCCAGACCAGCGAAAAACCCAGGCCAACCAGGCCAAGCAAGCCTCCCAGCAAGATGCCATTCACCAGAACTTGTAACGACACAGTTAATCTCCCGCATTTATGAACCACCCTGTCAAAAGGGGGTAGGGCTACGACCAGGGATTAAGACTTTAGAGTCTTAATCCCTGGTCCCTGATTAAATTAGCGCTTATCCCAGGCAGGGACAGGCCACTGCGGTTTCGCCGAAGCAACATCGGCAGGCCAGACAGTCACTTTTTTGCCATCCTGCCACTGTTCAACCACCATCGGCTTGTAAATGTTGATGCCACGTTCGTCAAACTTGATCTGGCCGTAGAAAGTGGTAATGTCCAGGCTGGCCAGGGCGTCACGTACCTTCTTGGGATCAAGCGTACCGGCCTTCTCAATAGCTTTCTGGAAGGCGATGCCACAGGCCGCGCCGTCCGCCGCCTGGTAAGCAGGCTCAACGTTGTACTTCTTGACGAACATATCGTAGAAGTTTTTGGAGGTACCAAAAACATCGTCACCCTTATAGGTTACGGCTGAAGTCCACTGCGAACCGCCGAACACATAATCACCATCTTTTTTCAGAGAGCTACCCCATTCCGGCAGACCAGGGCCGACCGAGAAGCCGTAGCCCATCGGGTTCAAACCGAGTTCTTTGGCGGCTTTGATAATAGCGGTAGCTTCGGCATAGTGACCGCTGTTTAACAGGAGGTCCGGGTTCTGGGCTTTGGCTTTGGTAACCTGGGCGGTCAGGTTAGTTTCGGCGTTAGGATATTCTTCGTAAAGAACAACCGTCATGCCTTTGCTGGTAGCGTAGTTCTTGGCAGCGGTACCAACTTCTTTGGAGAAAGAGTCGTTGGCGGCCAGAATGGCTATTTTCTGGGGTTTGGGATTCTGGGCCAGGGCCATATCTATTACACCCTGCAAATACTTCGGACCGGGCGAGAGCACGCCGAAAGTATAGTGGCGACCCTGGGTAAAGATCGATTCGGCGGCACCGTTGCCCTCTACCATCGGGATTTCGTTCTGCTCGGCGATAGTAGCCACAGAGTTAGTGCTGCTGGTTCCGTAAGGACCAAGTAAGAAATTAACTTTATCCTCGTTAATTAATTTGGTGGCCAACGTAGCGCTCACATCCTGTTTGGAGGCATCATCATAGTACTTGATGTCAATTTGATAATGCTTTCCACCTACTACAATGCCTCCTTTGGCGTTGGTAGTTTCTTTCCAGAGATCGTAACCCATCTGGGTTTGTTTGGACTCGTTGTTAAGCGAACCGGTTAAAGATAGAGGCGCACCAAACTTGATAGTGCCATCGAAAGAACCGCTGAAAGCCGCGGCGGTAGTTGCGGAACTGCCCGCCGCGGCGCTTGTGGTTCCGGCAGCCGCCGCTGTTGTACTGGCCGCCGTTGTTGCGGAGGCGGTAGTGGCTGCCGGAGCGGAAGTGGCAGTCGAGTCTCCACAGGCCGCCAGCAACAGACTGGCCAGTAAGACCAGAATCGTCAAGCCTCCCCAGTGAGCGGGGCCAACAGAGCGGGTAAGACCATGAGTCACCGAATACCGGCTAGAAGCAGGTTTCAAGGATTTCATGTTTTCTCCTCCTTGAGAATCTAAAACATCTTAAGTTGTTCAGAGTAGCGTACTACAAAAATGCTGGTTTACCTTTGATTTCCGGTAAAGCCTTTTTGAAACCAATGGGAAAAGTCCTGGGTAATCTTGTTTATATCTGAAGTTCAACTCAGATCAGTAAGCGGTGCCGGGCAAAAAGGGTGCCGAAAAGAGTTAGCGGAAAGCTCCACCAACAGCAGTGGCGTACAGCATTTTGCCTCCTTATGCCGAAACAGGCTACTACAAACGAAACCTTAAGGTGACTCTTTTATATCGCCGAATATTATTAAATAAATCCGGGACAAAGAGTTTTACAGGCCATTACTTTAAAGCAACTACAACAGAACAAGAGCACTGCCAGGTTACAGGTCAACACGAGCTAAAATTACAACTGGATCGCGTTATCCTATTGTAATCCATACCGTAAATTGAAACATAATACGATAGATCTATTATAAACAAAACAGCAGTAAATCTCTACTGTATAAAATTTAGAAATAGGGGTTAATACTTAACATATCATATATCCTGTTACTAAAGTATCACACTGAACATCTCCCGGTCAAAAAACCTTCGATTTACCGCTATGTAAAAGCCGCCCCTTTATCAAATAAGAAGATAAACTGAAGTATCCGCTATCCAGAATTTCAGTCCTGCTCTTTACAGCTCCACTGCATAGCGGCAACTAAATAAAAAAGGTTTGCTTCCTATAACGGAAGCAAACCTTCTTCTTTTCATCCTGGTCAGGATTTACAAACTTTAGATAAAGAGTGGGACCAGCACCAGGGTAGTAGTTGCCAGCAGTTTAATCAAAACGTGCAAAGCCGGCCCGGCAGTATCTTTGAAAGGATCGCCCACAGTATCACCGACTACGGCCGCAGCGTGAGATTCGCTGCGTTTAGCCTGGACTCTACCGCTTTCGTCCTTCAAGTTGCCCGCTTCAATCCACTTCTTGGCATTGTCCCAGGCACCACCGGAGTTGTTGAGGTAGTTGGCTACCAGTACACCGACTATAGTACCTACGATCAGCAAGCCTGCGGCTGCCTGCGCTCGCAAGATCAAACCTACCAGTACAGGAGTTCCAATCGCCAGAATACCGGGAACGATCATCTGGCGGAGAGCGCCACGAGTACTGATATCCACGCATCGAGCATAATCGGGTTCGCTGGTGCCCTTCATAATACCGGGGTCGGCCCGGAACTGGCGCCGCACTTCTTCGATCATACTCTGAGCTGCTTTACCCACAGCCCGGATAGCAAAGGAGCTAAAGAGGAAGACCAGCATAGCGCCGATAAAACCACCTACAAACACTAACGGGTCAAAAATATTGACGATAGAAGTAGCTTTACCGGTGTCAGTTGCGATCGGCAGATAGCTCTGCGGCCCGGTACCGGTGGTGTAATTCACATCGCGGACGTTTTTGATCAGCCCGGCTTCCTGGACATAGGCCGAGAAAAGCAGGAAGGCCGCCAGGGCTGCCGAACCAACCGCGTAACCTTTGGTAAGAGCCTTGGTAGTATTACCAACAGCATCCAGGGCATCGGTTACTTCACGCACAGCTTCCGGCGAATTGCTCATTTCGACAATACCACCGGCGTTGTCCGTAATCGGTCCGAAGGTATCCATCGCCAGGATGTAGGACGCGCTCATCAACATACCCATGGTGGCTACCGCCGTACCGAAAATACCAAACTCGAAAGCCTCGGCCGGACTGACACCTGCTACCGACTGGCCCAGGCCAAACGATGCCAGGAGAGCCGCGCCGATTACCAGGGTCGGGAAGGCCGTAGTTTCAAACCCTACCGCCGTACCGCTGATAACGACAGTGGCCGGGCCGGTCCGGCTCGATTGAGCAATCTCACGCACCGGCCGCCAGGAACCGGAGGTGTAATACTGCGTGATGAAGACGAAGGCTACACTGGTAACAATACCGACCAGACCACAAAGGCCAAACTTCCAACCGGCGTCGGTGAACTTGTCACTCTGCAACATCCAGTAGCTCGTGCCGAACATGCCGACAGCGGCCAGCACCGCCGTCACGTAGTAGCCCAGGTTCAGGTCGTTCATGGGGTCGTGCGGGCGATTGCTGCTACGCACTGCCAGAACCCCTATCAGGGAAGCAATGATGCCGAAGCTAAGCACGACCAGCGGGAAAAGAATCCAGCCCACCTGGCCGGTTGCCCGGTAAAGGGCCGCTCCCAGGATCATAGCGCCCAGGTTTTCAGCAGCGGTAGATTCGAAGAGGTCAGCACCACGACCGGCGCAGTCACCCACGTTATCACCTACCAGGTCGGCAATTACGGCCGGGTTACGCGGGTCGTCTTCCGGGATACCCGCCTCTACTTTACCCACCAGGTCAGCGCCAACGTCAGCAGCTTTAGTATAAATGCCACCGCCAAGTTGCGCGAAGAGGGCCACAAAGCTGGCTCCAAAACCGAAACCAACAATACTGGCGATTACATTATTAACCGTCTGCGGATTGGGATTGGCATTCATTAATTCAAGTCCGCCGTAGGCCAGGAAGATGGTAGTTAAGCCCATTACGCTGAGCGCAACTACCAGGAAGCCGGAAACCGCGCCACCTCGCAGAGAAGTGCGAAGGGCATCTGCCAGGCTGCGCCGGGCAGCGGCGGCGGTACGCAGGTTAGCCTGCACTGCCACGAACATTCCTACAAAACCGGAAATACCAGAACATATCGCTCCAGCCAGGAAAGCGATAGAGGTTTTAATCCCTAGTTCAAAACCTTCAATGTTGGCATTACTTTTATTGCTATGCGGCAATAAGCTCAAAAGTACGCCCAGCGCAATCGCCGCTACGATTGCCAGCATAGCAATCGTGGTATATTGCCGGCGTAAGAAGGCCACTGCACCCTGGTAGATTTTTCCGGCAATATATTGCATTTCTGGTGTTCCCTTATCCTGCGCCAGAACCTGGCGGGCCAGGAAGAAAGAGAATAGAACACCGATTAGCCCGGCACCATAGATTACTCCGAGCCACGCACCAACCATAGGATTCCCTCCTCCAGATTTAGTCGGTTTAATTTTCTTAATTCTGTTGCTATCGTAACACCTAGCCGTCTATATAAACCCTACTTTGACGGTTTTTTAACGACTGTATGGAACTATGCAAGACTTGCGAGACTTCGGATTGCTTACGTGAGTTTTAGTTTGATATCTCCAGCGCCGGAAACAGCTATTGACCCGGCCTATAAGGTGTGCAGGCCGGATTAATAAAGCTATTCCTTTTAATATGTGGTGCAGGGGCCAGGGTGAGAATAATAAAATCAAATCCATTATATCCGGGAGGGCAACAGCCTGACGAGATCAGACTGCACTAGTGCTCCAGGTATACTTTAAGTTCTCAGTCCCGCCACAATGCGCACGGAGATGAAATGTGCAGCCTCGCACAAACTTAGCAAATTTTAACACAGGCCATTCTATATGTAAAGCTAATCGAATTTATGGACCTGATTTATTCCATCTATAGCAAGGCATGTTTTCCCGCTCTCAAAGCGAAAATAGAGGCAAGCCAGTCTTCGCTTTAAAAAACTGATTTGCCTCTATACAGAGATTCTTAAAGTTACATCAGGAGTTGGCTCAGTGTTCGTTTTTACCGGTAATCAGGCGTGCAGCCCGGTCATAAGTGAAGTAATTGTAAGCCCAGTTTGTAAAAACAATCAGGCGATTGCGAAAACCGACCAGGCTCATCAGGTGGACAAAGAGCCAGGCTAACCAGGCAAAGTAACCACTCAGGTGGATGCCGAAAGCATCCATAACAGCGCTTTGCCTCCCAATCGTGGCCATACTGCCCTTGTCAAAGTACTTGAACTGCTCCAGGCTCTCACCGTGTACCTGGGCCAGGATGTTTTTCGCAGCATATTTGCCCATCTGAATTGCAACAGGCGCTACCATAGGGTAGGCCATTTTTGGATTATCATGAAAGCCTTCCAGATAAGCCATATCGCCAATCACAAAAACTTCAGGGTGGCCCGGAAGATTGAGGGTAGGCTCTACCTTTACTCGAAAACCACGGGCCAATTCTACCCCCAGTTTCTCTCCCAGGTGCGCCCCGCGTACCCCGGCAGCCCATACTACCGTATTGCTCAGTAATTCCGTGCCGTCTTTAAACTTCACCCGGTCCGGCTCGACACCGGCTACCGGCTTGTTCAGCATGACCTGCACACCCATTTTCGCCAGCCTTTTCATGGCTTTTTGTTGCAAGGAAGCAGGGAAAGGAGCCAGGATTTTGTCGAGCGCTTCTACCAGGATTACCCGGGCCTCGGAAAGGTCGAAGTTGCGATAGTCTTTGCGCAAGACATGCCGAATCAACTCCGCGAACGCCCCTGATAGTTCGACCCCTGTTGGCCCACCCCCTACGATTACGAAGGTTAGCATGGCTTTGCGGCGCTCCGGGTCAGTCTCCTGAATGGCCTGCTCAAAAGTTTTCAATACGCAGTTACGTAGACGAATGGCATCTTCCAGGTCTTTCAAGCCGTAGGTTGTTTTTGCCAGGGCATCATTGCCGAAATAACTGTTAGCGCTACCGGCTGCCAGCACCAGGTAATCGTACGAAATAGGCCGGTTTTCGGTCATGACCTGTTTTTTCTCCAGGTCTATCCCTTTGACGTTAGCCAGTTGAAAGGCGATATTAGAATATTTTCGTACCAGGGCGCGGACCGGGTAGGCAATAGACTGAGGTTCCAGGCCGGCGGTTGCTACCTGGTATAGCAACGGCCAGAAGCCGTGATAGTTGTTGCGGTCCAGCACCAGTATATCCACGTCTTTACCTGCCAACTGCTGTATGACATTCAGTCCACCGAACCCCGCCCCAACTATCACCACACGGGGACGCCCGCCTACCCGTTGAGCCAGCTCTGTAAAGGTTTTTGGTTTATTTTCAGAATCTTCAATTATTTTAGGAGTCTCAGTTTCCCGCTTTTGCTCAAGCATTAAAATCCACCTCGGTTATTAGAAAAAGAACTTTACCAGGCTAAAAGTCAAAAAGATAATTTTGCTATAGTTCCTTTAGTCCTCAATAGTTCTGGAACATACCCTGACTACCCTGTCTGAGCGCGACATCTTCGGTAACTAATATGAAGGTAGCAAGTAACATACCAGTCAATAAAATTAAAATTTTATGTAAAGTATGGTTGACCGAGGCTACTATTGAGCCTATAATAAAGGTTGCAATAGAAAACTCAGCTTCGGAAACGAAAACGAGCGGATAACAAAGAGAGGAACTTCGGAGTGACAACAGAAAACAGCGGCGCTTCGCTACAACCAGCCCGCACCCGGTACGCCCCCAGCCCAACCGGCAACCCCCATATTGGCAACATTCGGACGGCCCTGTTTGCCTACCTGTGGGCCAAACATACCGGGGGGCAGTTTATTTTAAGAATTGAGGATACCGACCGCAAACGCACTGTCGAGGGATCGCTGGCAGATATTGAGGACTCTTTACGCTGGTTAGGCCTGACCTGGGATGAAGGACCGGGTATCGGTGGACCTTACGGGCCGTATGTTCAATCGGAACGACTGGAACTCTACCAGCAAACCGCCGAGCAATTGATCGAGACAGGTCACGCCTACCGCTGCTACTGCACCCCGGAACGCCTTGATGCCGTCAATAAAGCCAAGATGGCCCAGAAACAGGCGCCTGGCTATGACCGGCGTTGCCGCACTATTTCCGAGGAGGAAAAAGAAGAAGCTCTGGCTTCCGGGGTTAAACCGACCATCCGGTTCAAAGTGCCGCTGGAGGGTACTACTACCGTTCATGACGCCGTAGTAAAACCGGCCACAGTCGATAACAGCACTATCCAGGACGCCATCTTGATTAAATCGGACGGTTACCCGACTTACCACCTGGCTCATATCGTGGACGACCATTATATGAAGATAACGCACGTTATCCGCAGTCAAGAATGGCTGCCGAGCGCTCCTCTTCATGTCATGATCTACCAGGCGCTGGGCTGGGAGATGCCGGTACTGGTCCATCCTCCGGTTATCCTCAACCCTCCCGGACAGAAAGGTAAGTTGAGTAAGCGCGATAACGCGGTTTCGGTAGGGCAGTACCGCGAACTTGGCTATCTACCAGAAGCGCTCATGAACTTCCTGGTGCTACTGGGCTGGAGCTACAACGATAAGGATGAAATCTTCAGCAAGGAAGACCTGATCGAAAAATTTGATATAGCCCGTATCCAACCCACTCCGGCCAAATTCAACCTGGATAAACTGGACTGGATGAACGCCTACTATATCAACCATATCCTTTCTAAAGAAGATTTTGCCCGGCGCTGCCTGCCCTTCCTGGCTGAAGCAGGGGTTATTCCGTCTGAGGTAGCGGCCAATCCTGGCGATAGGCTGGACTTCATTACCGAAACCTGTGCCCTGGTCAAGGATAAAGCCAAAACCCTGGCCGAAGTACCCGGCACAATTGACTTTATGTTTGTGCCTGCTGAAAGCCTGGAATATCCTGCCAGCGATCTGGTCGGTAAGAATGAAGGCCCTGCCGCCGCGACTAAAGTGCTGGAAGCCGCCATCAACTACCTGAAAACTGCACCCGAAGAAATCTACCAGAACCGCGAAAGCCTGGTAGAGGGTCTGACCAATGTGGGTGTAGAGATAGGGGTTGACCGGGGCAAAATGTTCTGGCCGCCTCGCGTGGCGCTCTCCGGGCGCACCAAGTCACCGGATTTGATGGGTATGATAATGGTGTTAGGCCGCGAGGAGTCGGTTAATCGCCTCGAACTGGCCCGCCAGAAACTGGCAGAGCTAGCCTAAAGAAGATAAAAAAGACCTCAGGATTTGTTTGCCTGAGGTCTTTTTTATGTCAACTCTTTTGGGGGTAAAAACTACAGCTTCAAAAGTTTCATAAAGCGATCTTCTTCATTCTTATAAGGGCCGACCACCGATAACCGGAGATTTTCAGGCCGGAAAAGTTCCTGGCTCAGCTCTAAGATCTGGTCAGTGGTAACCGCCTCAATCCGCTCAACCACCTCTTCAACGGTCATAATGCGGTCCAGCAACAGTTCCTGCCCGCCTGCCCAACTGGCTACAGCCCGGGTATCTTCCAGGCCAAGCAGCATACGGCCTTTATTGTACTCTTTGGCTTTGATCAATTCCGCTTCAGGCACTTTCTCCTGCCGCATTTTGTTCATTTCGCCCAGGATAGCCGTGATCGTGTCATCAATATTCTCCGGGTCAACGCCACTGTAGACAATCCATGCGCCTGTATCGCTCAGTTGGCTCGAATAGCTATCCACAGTGTAAGCCAGCCCGCGCTGTTCGCGGATCTCCTGGAAAAGGCGGCTCGACATACCGCTGCCCATAATCGTATCCATCATGGATTGGATATAGCGGCGGTCATCGGTATAGTTAAGGGCCGGGACTGCCAGGCAAAGATTAGCCTGTTCGGTATCTTTATGATAAATCTGCTGGCGCGGGCCTCCGTTCAGAGTCTGCGCCGGTTTAGCTACCGGTCGTTCCCCTGCCGGGAGTTGACCCAGGGTATCATCAACCATCTGTACGATTTCATCATGGTCAATGTTACCGGCTACGCTGACCACCATATCAGCAGGCAGGTAGTATTTTTTCATGTAGCCGAGCAGATCTTCGCGGGTAATAGAACCAACCGTTTCATCGCTACCGCCGATATCGCGACCTACTGGTTGCTCTCCCCACACTACCAGGTTGATGATTTCGTTAACCAGGTCAGGCGGCGAGTCGAGAGTCTGGTGCAACTCTTCGATAATAACCTTGCGCTCTTTTTCAATTTCAGCGGGATCAAAAGTGGCGTTCAGCAGCATATCGCTCAGCACATCGAAAGCCAGGGCCGAATGCGTTTTAGGCACTTTAGCCCAGTAGTTCGTAACTTCCCGGCCAGTGCTGGCATTGAGAACGCCACCGACTGCTTCAATGGCTTCGCTGATGTCCTTTGCGGTCGGGCGTTTTTGGGTGCCCTTAAAAACCATATGCTCTATAAAGTGACTGATACCGGCAATCCTGTCATCTTCATAACGGCTTCCGACACCGTAATAAAGGATAGTGCTAACCGATTGAGTATGCGGCATGGAGTTGGTAATGACCCTTACTCCATTTTTTAGCTGAGTTTTAATATAACCCATTTCTATAGTAACCTTTCCGGTATTTTGGTTTTAATAACACCTGTCAAACCAGTTTTCTTACAAGCTTCTTTACAAATTTAGCTGAAAGAGCCGACCAGTCCGATATTTTAAAGGCAACCAGGTAGGCCTCTGGTGTTAAGGCTAGTATGATAGCACCCTTTATTGAGAGGCGCAATAGCTTTTTCAAGCCACAGAATCAAAAAGCGGTCCCGGTCAGACCGCTTCAGAGAAATTATTTTTGAAGAACTTACTGATTTACCATCTATTATTACGGTTGCGGTTGTTCCAGGGGTCGTTACTACGACGATTGCCTCTCCCACGACCTCTGAACCAGCTTTTAACATTGGTCCAGCTAAACCCGTCACTCCCGACTGCCTGGCCTCGCCAGTACTGCTGGCCATCATCCAGGTCCCGCCCTTTGAAGAAGCGGATCAGGACAGGAGAGAGAAAAACAATGCCGCCAATCGCCCCTACTAGCTGAGCCAACCAGAGCAAGCCACCAAAATTTTCTGCGATAATCATGGCCACAATTACCAGGCCTAAGCCTGCCAGCATCCAGCGCAACGATACGCTGACATGGTGCTCATTGAGCCAGGCGCTAAAATTAGAGGTGTTAGAACGGCGCGGGCGGATTGGGATAGGTTGGGGAGGCATCACGCCCACCGAACGTTTGCGAGACTCTCGCTCGCGTTCCGGCTCGCGGTCACGCACACGTTCTTTCTCGCCGGTCGGGTTTTCCGGCACGAAACTTTCCATCTTTTCGAGAAGTTCTCGTATTTCGCGCTCATACTTCTTCATTGCTACACCATCCCGCCAGGTAAGAAATTAATGGCCTTACCTTAATGCGATTACTAAATTGAAGTAGGTTAATAATTTCAGTAATCAGTTCCTTTTCCCAGAACTACTCTTATTATATATGATTAATTTGGCTGTTTGCGGGAATTTTTACTGTGAAAGTAATATATATATGGAAAAGTGGCCGGTGTCAGAAGTCCACCAACCAGCACCTGATACGACAGGGTTTTGTTCTCAGTTTTCCCTTCCCACGCACTTTCATTTTAGTCCACTATAGCCAAATTGTAAATAGGAATGCGCCGTGTTTTTAGCTCGTTTGGCAGGAGCCATTTTAGCTACTCTCTTTAGCTACTTTCAACGATGTTCTGGCGGATTTGTAGCCGTGTCAGCCGGCCCGCCGCATCGAATTCCACCGCTGCCATGTCAATCCGGCAAGGTGGATATTCGTTGGGAGTGTTGTATAAACCGGGATTAGCCTGTAAATAGGCCTCCGCCAGGCTCAGGAGACGTTGTTGCTTGGCCGGGCTGATAGAGTCTTCAGGTGTTCCGGCCCCGCCGCCTTTTCTGGTCCTGACTTCAATAAAAGTTAAGCATTCACCGTGCCACGCAACCACATCCAGTTCGCCAATTTCGCAACGCCAGTTAGTTTCGATTACCCGGTAGCCTAGCTCGGTCAGCTTTGCTACAGACAGGCGCTCGCCCAGGTCGCCCAGTTTTTTACGCAGGTTCTTTGCCATGATTTTGTTCCAACGATTTATATAACTAACAACCGGTAGCAGTAAAAGTTTGACTGCCACCATAAGCGGTGACTGACCTGCCAGAAAGCAAAAAGCAGCCTATTAAGGGGCTGCTTTTGCTTTCATTCTAAATACCTGCCGGGCTTACTTCAAAGCCTGCATGTGAGCGATAATGCCATCAGCGCACTGGCTGGTGCCAACGGAGGTCGGATCGTTGCGGTCAGCCTTCATATCGTAGGTGACATACTTGCCTTCCTCGATCACTTCCTGGATAGCACGTTCCAGGCGATTGGCGGCGTCAAACTCTTTGAGATAGCGCAGCATCATCACACCGGAGAGAATCATGGCCAGCGGGTTCACTTTGTTCTTGCCGGCGTACTTTGGCGCGGATCCGTGAGTAGGCTCGAACAGGGCTACGCTTTCGCCGATGTTGCCACCGGGAGCCATACCTAGACCACCGATCAAACCGGCGCCCAGGTCGCTGATAATATCGCCGTAGAGGTTCGGCAGCACGAGCACATCGTAATCTTCCGGCTTCTGCACGAGCTGCATGCACATGTTGTCAACGATTACATCATTGAACTCGATGTCAGGATAATTCTTGGCAACTTCACCGGCTACTTCCAAAAAGAGACCATCCGAGAACTTCTGGATATTGGCTTTGTGAACCGCAGTAACCTTGCGACGCTTGTTTTCACGAGCGTAATCGAAAGCGAACTTTACGATACGGGTAGTGCCTTCCACGCTGATCGGTTTAATGCTGATACCGCTGTGCGGGCGAATACGAGTGCCGTTTAGCCTTTCAATGGTATTGATCATTTCTTCGGCTTCAGGCGTATCGCGCTTGAACTCAATACCGGCGTAAAGGTCTTCAGTGTTCTCACGAACAATCACCAGATCAATGTTCTCGAAGCGGCTGCGCACACCACGGAAAGACTTGCAGGGGCGCAAGCAGGCGTAGAGGTCCAGTTCTTTACGCAAAGCAACGTTTACGCTGCGGAAGCCTTTTCCAACCGGGGTAGTGATAGGCCCTTTGATGGCAACTTTGTTGCGCCGAACAGACTCGATGGTATCGGCAGGCAATACCTGGCCGCTGCGTTCCATTTCGTCAATACCGGCATGCTTGACTTCCCAGTTAAATTGCACGCCTGTAGCATCAAGAACCCGGCGAGTAGCTTCGGCAATCTCCGGCCCGGTACCGTCACCGGGAATCAGAGTAACGTTGTAAGCCATTAGAATGCGGCTCCTTTCCTCATCCTTGAGAGGTAAATAGTAATTAATCACAAGTTCTGCCGGCATTACTTAGTGCAAGTATAAGCAGAACCCTCCACTCTTTTCATAAATAGCATAGCACTGCCGGTTTGTAAAGACAAATTGGGCTGTATGATACAAACTATAGGCTGCAACTATCAAAAACTAAACCGGTAGTGGATTCAGCGCTTGCCACAATTCGGCAAAACGCTGGGCAGGCAGGCTCATTTCACGGTCGCGCCGGTGGACCATTACTACCTGGATAATCACCGGTTCCCAATCTTTAATGGGGATCTCGACTAAAGCGCCGCTGTGCAGGTCATTTAAAACGGCGAAACGGGGCAGCGCAGCCAGACCGGCGTTCATTTTGACCATCGCTTTAGTTGTCTCCGTGACTTCGATCTCCATATTAATCCGGGGTTTGCGTGCAAGATCGCTAACCCGGCTCATAAAAGTATCGAAAGCGGTGCCCCAGCGATGCATAATGAATTCTTCGGTGGATAATTCATCGGGAGTTACGGCTAAAGGGCCTTCAGGTCCACGGCGCTGGGCCAGGTGATGCTGCGGAGAAGCTACCACGATAAAATCATCCTGGTAACTGGCAATCGTCTTTAACTGGGGATGAATAACCGGACCGAGCAACACGCCCATTTGTACTACATCGTCCAGCAGCATTTCAATTATTTCGGTAGAAACTCCCTGCCGGAGGGAGATTTCGACATTTGGGTTTGTGCGGTGGTATTCATCCAGCACAGGCGCGATCAAAAAAAGGCAGATAGTCTGAATTGCTGCCAGGGCCAGTCTACCCGCCGTACCATCACGCACATTGCGGACAGCCTGCTCACCTTCATCCAGGACTGAAAGCGCCCTTTCCGCATAGGGCAGGAAAGCTTTGCCGCTATCGGTTAGTTCGATAGTACGCCCTTTACGCAGAAAAAGGGGAGTCTTCATTTCTACTTCCAGGGTTTGAATACGCGCCGTAACTGAAGGTTGAGTGACATAAAGAGCTTCCGCCGCGCGGGTAAAACTTTTTTCGCGGGCGGCAACTACGAAGGCGCGAAGTTGACCGATTTCCATTTCCCCTAATCCCCTGACTATACTTTACTATCTAGTTCTAATTTTGCACTCGCCAACTGTGCTCAGTACTCTCATAGCAGATACGATATAAGATATTATAATATCTGGCATTGATTATATCAATACTTATTATAACACATCAGGAAAAGAAATTTCTAAAAGAAGTATGATAGGTAGATACGTAGTTAGGTAAGCGCCTGAGAATCAAGGCTGGATGTAGGAGAACCAGAGATAAGGGGGGTTTCTTCAACTTCACAGGTGAAATTTACCAGGCGGTCTACACGTTCGATATGCTGGCAGCGGCCGGTTTTTTCGTTTATTTGAAGAAAAACAGCGTTAAATTGAACCGGTCCGGGGGCCAGGGTATATCTTGAGGGCATTCCGGAAACGAACCGGGTGAGCGCGGCATCCAGCTTCATACCCAGGCTACCATCACGCGGGCCGCACATACCGATGTCGGTAACCTTACCCGTACCGCCCGGTAATATACGAGCATCCAGGGTTGGCACGTGGGTATGGGTGCCGACTACCGCGCTAACTCGCCCATCTACATACCAGCCCAGCGCCTGCTTCTCCTGAATATCTTCGGCATGAAAATCAACCAGGATAATATGAGGCTGTTTTTCATCGGGAAGTGTTTCCAGTTCGCTGAGAAGGTGATCAAGCGCGGTAAAAGGGGAGAGGGAGCTATAAATATTAATCTTAAGCAGTCCCAGGACTGAAACCACCATCACCCGGCATGGCCCTATTTTGACCATAATCCGGTCCTTACCGGGAATAGCCGGGCTAAAATTGAGAGGGCGTACTATTCTATCATCTTTTGCCAGGTAGTCGTAGATTTCAAATTTATCGTAGATATGATCGCCCAGGGTTAGAATATCCGCGCCGTTGTCGAGTAAATCCTGGGCAGAACTGATGTAAAGGCCCAGGCCATCGGCGTTTTCTGCGTTGACGACTACCAGGTCCAGTTTGTACTGGTCCCTTAAAGCCGGTAATAATAAATTAACCGCTCTACGCCCACTTTCACCTACCACATCGCCCGTCATTAGAATATTCATCGGGCTATCCTGCCTCTCTAGTCCTACCAGTCCCACACTTCTTGCAGTATAAACGTATGGCTACGCTTTAGAGAATAACCTGCTTTACAGGCCCGACCAGGTCTACAAGCTGCTTCTGTCAAAGATGCAATTGGCATGCTATAATTATGCTGCAATTATTCATCAGATGTGAGCATTATAACATACCCTGTTAGCCAAAAATGAGATAATAAATCTGTCCGAATTAATGTCTGTCTCTATACCCACTACTTAAAAAATCTCGTAACAGTACCGGTCGCTGTAGTTTTGAGTTTTAGCCTATGAAAGGAACAGGGCAGTGTCAAGCCAGCTTGAAAAAGGAAGAAAAGTAGGCCAGTTTGAAATAGTTGGCATTCTCGGCAAAGGCGGCATGGCCTCGGTCTACCGGGCCTACCAGCCTAACCTGGAAAGGGAAGTAGCCATTAAAGTCATGGCGGATAACTATGCCAGTGACACTACTTTCGTAGAACGTTTCCGGCGAGAAGCTCGCTCAATTGCCCGCCTGCGCCATCCCAATATTCTGACGGTATACGATGCCGGTGAGGACAATGGCCTGCTCTATATTGCTATGGAGCTAATTGATGGCCCTACTTTGAAAGAGGAAATGCATGGCCGTCCTCTGCCAGTTGATAAAGCGATCAAATATATCAGCCAGGTAGCCAGCGCGCTTGATTATGCCAATCGTATGGGTATCATTCACCGCGACGTTAAGCCTACCAATGTATTGATAGACCAGGGTGAACGAGCCGTTTTATCCGATTTTGGTATCGCTAAGCTGGCCGAACAGGCTGCCGGAAATCAATTGACTTCCACCGGAACGGGGGTGGGTACGCCCGACTATATGAGCCCGGAACAGGCTCTGGGCGAAGAACTCGATGCTCGCAGCGACCAGTATTCGCTGGGCGTAATGCTTTACGAATTGCTAACCGGGCGTACTCCCTACACCGGCGATACACCTATCGCGGTTGTGATGGGCCATGTCTCAAAACCTTTGCCCTCCGCTCGCCAGCTTAATCCCCAGATTCCA
>DATAKM010000019.1:0-215821 GCA_036261665.1 Chloroflexia bacterium | reverse complement strand
TTTATCCAGCAGATAGGTGTTATAACGAATCGGAAAAAGTTGTTTCAGAGTTTCTCACTCTTCTTGCAAAACAAAAAAGCTAATTATTTCCCTCTGATGGGCAGATAGGATATAATAAGTACAGTAATTGACCTATCAGATAGGATGATACAAATGACTGTGCGGGCAGTAGCTGATACAATTCAACCAGTTTTTGAAACTACTCTAGGGAAACTTTACCATGCAGACTGCATGGATTTATTGCCAACCATTGCTTCGAATTCAATTGATCTCATTTTTGCGGATCCACCATTTAATCTCGGCAAAGAATATGGCAACCGCGTCAATGATAATCGGCCAGATGAAGAATATCTTTCCTGGTGTAAAAAATGGATTGATGAATGCATCCGAATCCTTGTACCGGGCGGGAGTTTTTTTCTCTATAATCTTCCGAAATGGAATATTTCACTCGGTTCGTATTTAGGCGAAAATGGACTAACATTTCGCCACTGGATTACCATTGATATTAAGTTTGGCTTACCAATACCGGGACGGCTCTATCCCTCTCATTATAGTTTACTGTACTACACCAAAGGAACGAAGCCGAAGACCTTTTTACGGCCACGGGTTCCCATTCCGGTTTGCCGTCACTGCGGTGGAGAAATCAAAGATTACGGCGGTCACCGGGATAAATTAAATAAAGAAGGACTAAATTTAACGGATGTTTGGAACGATATACCTCCAGTACGACATAAATCAACGAAAAATCGCCAAGGAAATGAGCTTTCATTAAAACTGTTGCAGCGGGTATTAACTATTGCCTCCGTTGAAGGTGATGTCGTTTTTGATCCCTTTGGCGGTGGCGGATCCACTTACGAAGCGGCGGAGAAAATGAACCGCTTCTGGATTGGCAGTGAAATACAGGACTGTGATCCTATCGTGAAACGGCTCAAGCGTATGCAAAAACCGCTTGCGCTTTTCTCCCCTGAGAATATTTAGCTGTTTTGTTTGCTTTTCGCTATAAGTGCAAATCCATCTGTCATTTTAGAAATAAGTGGCAATGATGGATCCTCTTTATCGTGTTCTATCTCAATCACTGTCAACACGCCGTGATTGAGGGGTAGTAATTGATAGAGTGGAAAATAGGGTTGGAGTTCTCGTAAGTTGCCGATCCTGTCTGTCAAATGATTATAGAGCGAACGGGACGGCAGTACCAAGATACCCCCAACAAGAGTTTTATTGTAGAGTCCAAGAGACAGTCGGTTTAATGAACGATGGCTTGATGAAATGTTACCTGTCTCCCATTCGACTGCAAAGATTCCACTCTCTGTTTTGAATACTGCATCAACTGCACCAACGTTAAAGATTGATACTTGTTTTGTCTGCCAACCAAACCCCACGAGCGTTTCTAAGAATGCTTGCTTAATAGGACTTACACCATTCCCGTGTTTTGTCGGATTGATAGCAAAAACAGTATTGCCTGGGGGCCAGACAATCGCTTCTACAGCCGTTTTAATTTGGTTTTGGATTTCCTGCCAAAGAGCGCTGGATACGACTGGTTCATTTGTTTGTAGATGATAGCTTGCGACTAGCTGCATTATCGCTCATTTCCTTCATTTCTATTGAAACGGAAACAATAAACGGTTACGAACTGGGCGATTATAGCATGTGTAACTATAGGATTAAATACTACAGGCTAAATATACAAATGTGAAAAATCACTTTTCACCAGTCCCCTATTTAGACCTATAACACGCTCCCCTACCCTCTTTTCCGCCTCTTTTGGGATAGTTTCGAGGCTAAAAGAGACTTCCTGTTTTTCATGGTAGGGTAGGGGAGTGGAATTCCCCTCTTGTGTTTTTCATTCCATTTGCTATGCTTGAGGTATCTAGTGTCAATGTCTTTCGTCGTTATTGCTCGCAACTGTTACTGTTGATCCGACAGTAAGGACAAGAAGGCATCTTGACAAGAGCTATCGGCAAGTGCCATACTCAATATAGTTGAGTATTATTGCCCAGTGAAACAAGCAATTAAGAATTATCAAACTCAGAACCCGGAAAGCTTTAAGACTGCTGACGGGTTTTTTTCGTTATGAATGACCTAGCCATTTTAATTCCTACTTACAAACGCGCAGACCGGCTGGCCGCCGTCTGTGAGAACATCCACGCAACGACCAAACGACCACACACGATTTATTTTATAGTTGAGCCGGAAGACACCGAAACTCTTGAAATCTGCCAAGCAATTAGAGAAAACTTTATCCTCAATGGGTTTCCCCATACCTATGTCAATGCCATCAACACCGGCTACCAAAAAACACAGGAGAAGTTTATCTTTTGCGGGGCGGATGACCTTTCTTTTACTGAGGGCTGGGATGAAAAAGTTCTTACCTGTTTTACTGCTAATCCAAAAGCAGGGATGGTTGGAGTCAAAGATTCCTGGCCGATTACTAAGACCGGCAAACACGCCTCCCACTTCTGCGTTTCCCGTGAGTATATCCAAAAATTCTCAGGGGTTGAGGATGAGGCAAATGTCATCTACTCCTCTTTGTATTACCACTTAATGTGTGATATTGAAACAGAGCAGACGGCAATGAAGCGCAATGCCTTTCTCATGAGTGAGGGTGTTGTCAACCATCTCCATTGGTTTATGGGCCAAGCCAAAAAGGACGCGACCTATGACCGGGCAATGCTCTGCCAGCGCCATGATGAGGAAGTTTATACCCAGCGCCGTCACCGCTTTGAGCAGTACTTGTTTGAGGAACTATTTAACGGGAAGGTCTACCGGGTCAACCAGGGCAAACTCAGTGTCGTTCTTGCCAGTTTTAACCAACTGGACTACCTGAAAAAAACCATTGAGAGCTTGTTAGCAACTACCTATCACCCAATGGAACTCATTATTGTTGATAACGGTTCAGACGAGAGAACCTTTGCCTATATCAACTCCCTCTACTTTCCAACGACTGATCGGGTACAGTTAAAGCGAATCAAAAGCGATCCCAATCGATTTGTCACTCATACTTGGAATACTGGTATTAAGGCTGCAACCGGCGACTATATCGCTGTTATCAATAACGATATTACTTTCTCCAAATTCTGGGATGTGTACCTGATGAATTCGCTCTTAGATGCAGAGGTGCTGTTAGCTAACCCATACCAAAAAGATGACGGAGAACCAACCCCTTATGGCAAAGCGGCCAGAGCCGGAGACATTGACATTCGGGGCACCTGCTTTATGTTCCGCAAAGGCTTTATGGAGAGTATTGGCTATTTGCCGGAACAACTCAAAATCTGGTTCTCAGATAGCTGGCTTGCCTGGATGGTGACCAAGAAGCTTAACAAACAATCTGTGTTTGTACCAGAAGCGGTTGTCCATCATTATGGGAGCAAGTCAAGCTTAGACTATGAGGCACGAAGCGGTAATTACTGGTGGGTGATTCGGGGCGATGCATATGCTTATAAAGAACTGACTGGGGAAAACGTAGAGAAGTATTTGCAGTTAGTGGAGGCGAAAGCGAAAAAATAACGGTATGAAACTATTCTTTATAATTTATTTGATAGGTTACATTTACTTCAGTCTCAGAGCGCTTCGATCAAAGATGTCATATCGGCTAAAATGCCTCGCTCTGAATATCAATATAGTCTGGCCGCTTATTACTGCGCTTTATCTTATTCTCTTTTTTGGTGAAATACGAGCAAAGAAAGGAGCATATAAAAAACAGTTCAAAAGAAAACATGAATAACCTAGCCATTAACATACAACATACACCGAGACGAGACCGCTGGACAAAGGCTCTCGTTTCACTCATTGAAGATAGCCGAGTAACTGTTGTTACTGATGAAACGAATAACCTTTGGAATGGGGCGCAACAAACCCTGACAACCTATACCAAAGCCCATACCCATATGCTGGTGCTGCAAGACGATATTCTTCCCTGCAAAGACCTTATCAAAACAGCCGAGCAACTTATTGAACTTTTGCCTGACAAATTCATTACCTTGTTCTCCAATAAAAACATCATTCTCCAGGCGAGGGCTGAGTATAAGTCGTGGGCGCTTGTGAATAAGTTTTTGATGGCACAAGCGTACATTATGCCAATCCCCATGATTGAAGATTTTCTCCCCTGGGCAACTACCCATATCAAGCCGCAGATTTATTTTGATGATGACCGGCTGGGGATGTATCTCTACTATCATAACCTCAAAGCGTATGCTACTTCCCCATCGTTAGTTGAACACCTCGGCTGGAACCAGTCAACACTCTCAGGCTATAAACCGGAACACCGCTTCTTGCCGGAATTACGCATGGCAAAGTATTTTATCGGGTTTGAGCAAAGCGGCCTTTCTGTTGACTGGACAAAAGGGTTAGCTGATCCGGTACCGGATACAGAGCAGATTATTGGCGATTGGAGCCATTTTTATCTCGAATGACACAAACAATCAAAATACGAATTAAAGAACAGTCCTATGAGTCATTAGTAGAGTCTGGGTATGAGATTGAGGACAATAACCAAACCTCCAACCAGTTTTATGGAGATGAGGGAAAGGCAATACTGTTTAATAAGCTCACCAGGAGGCAGCGTACGATTGCTACCCTACTTCTGGAGGGCTACAAACGAAAGGAAATAGCCAAGCGGGAAGGGATTTGTTTACAGTCGGTACATCAGATTGTGATACGGATGCGAAAACGCCTTCAATATTACCCTCGCTATGCAAGCATACAAACTAGAAACACAGGCATTAAAAAACCTGGTGTATCTCTATCATCTGTGTAAGCCCAGGATGACCGCCAAGAAAATCTTTGTGATCTGGGAGAAATCTAAGATTTTCAAAGAATACGAGCGACCAACGGTGAAAGAGCTTATGGCATGGATTGAAGAATTTAAAAAAGAAGTATGAATAACACAGCAATTATACAACCAATACCAGAGCCAAAACCATTACGGCGGTTAAATGTCATGCAGAAAAACTTTTGTGATTGGTATATCAAATTAGGCGGCTCACGCTGCGCTACCCAGGCGGCAATAAAGGCAGGGTATAGTGAGAAGACAGCAGTAGTGACAGCTTCAAAGCTACTAACGAAGGCTAATATACAAGCCTATCTTGAGAAGCGACGGACGCAACTTGAGGAATTAGTTGGATTCAACAAGGCCACCATTCTGGAAGATTTACACGAGATCAAACGAATGAGTATGAAAGCAGAGCCGCTGATGTACTACGATGCCAAAGAAAAACGAATGATGCAAGTTAAAGAAGAATGGGTAGATGAAAACGGTGTCCATCATGAGGCTGGTGTTTATCAGTTTGATAGTAACGGTGCCAACCGAGCCATTGAGAACATCAATAAAATGATGGGCTATAACGAGCCGGAGAAGGTCGAAGATGTTACCCCTGCTGAAAATAAGACGGCGGTGGTTGTCATCAATAAGACCTATGTTAATCAAGAACCCAATCAATCTACTTCCTAAGCAAACACAAGCATGGGATAACCTCGAAGACCCAACCTCTCCAGTTGATGAAGAAGGATACGGTGGGGGCGCAGGTGGAGGAAAGACCAATTTTGGCTGTAAACTCGGTATTTGTTTGTCTGATTTATTCCCTGGCAGTCGTGGCGCCATTGGCCGGTTTGAACTGAAAAACCTCAAACGCACAACCCTTGCCTCATTCTTTGAAGTCGCCCAGGAGCTGGGTCTTAAGCAAAAGGTAAAGGGAATAAAGAATTGGGATTATGAGTATAACCAGCAGGACGGGGTGATTAGATTTCGCAACAAAAGCGAAATCCTCATTCTTGATACGGCTCCCTCTCCCAAAGACCCACTCTATACCCGTTTTGGTGGGTTAGAACTTTCCTGGTGCTGGATTGATGAGAGTAATGAAACTCCTTATAAAGCTATAGAAATCCTCTCCACCCGTGTTGGTCGCCGCAATAAAAACAAAGCCTGGGAAGAAAACTTGAAACAGTGTTTTGGGGTTTATGATGAGAAAGACGGTCGGGTACTCAAACCAATCTTTTTAGAGACCTTTAACCCTGAAAAGGGGCATATCTACCAGCGATTTTGGAAGCCTTTTAAAGACGGTATAATGCCCGTAAACCGCCGCTTTGTCCGGGCGCTGGCCTCTGATAACCCCTACCTACCACAAGCGTATATAGACCGAATAAAACGATCCAGTAAGGCGACGATTGAACGCTTGCTGTATGGTAATTTCGACTATGACGATGACCCAACAAAGATATTCATTTACGATAAAATCCTTGATCTCTATTCAAATGTCCACGTTAAAGGGACGGAGCGGTTCTTATCCGGCGATATTGCAGGGAAAGGCAAGGATAAGACAGTTTTGTATGTTTGGGAGGGGTTACGAGTCATCTATAGCTACACCGAGGATGTAACTGACCAGCGACTCCTTCGGCAAAAGATTCTTCAGTTAAAGGAAGAATACAAAATTCCTACCAGCCATATTATTTTAGATTACGATGGCATTGGGGTTGGAATTGTTGATGAATTACAGTGTAAGGGTTTCCAGGCCAACGCCTCGCCATTTACTACCCAGGAAGAAAAACAAAAGGGTCTCAAGGCAAATTTTGCCAACCTTCGCTCTCAGTGTTGGTTCAAGCTGGCTGAGTTAGTCAATGATGCCCAGGTCTATATTGATTGTCTCGACCAGACGATTAAAGACAAAATAACTGAGGAATTGGATATTATCAAGGAAATTAATGACGGCAAAGATAAACCACGCCGAATTATTCCTAAAGGCGGGGTTGGGAAAGAAGACGAGAACAAAGAGACCATCAAAAACCTCTTGGGAAGAAGTCCTGATTACGGAGATGGGTTGATGATGCGGATGTACTTTGAAGTGATGAGATTGCCAGAGCCAGGGATTAGATGGTTGTAAATTTTATGAAGGTAATAAAAAGGGTCAGGAAAACAGAGCTAATAACAGGACAATATATTCTCTTCCAGGAGAAACATGGTTTTACTTTAATGGGTCTTGTTGAAGAACGAGGTGTTGAGATTGTGGATGCTGATGAAACTACAGCAAAGGTAGAACTGAAGAATATTTGGAAACAGGGAAATAGCCTTTTGTATCCATTTACTGTCATTCCAAACACAGTGACACTTGTTGAATTATGATTAATGTCCAAGTTACCCAACACGCTAAACAGCGAATGCTGGAGCGTGGTATCAAAAAGAAGCCAGCATTGAAATTACTACGAACCGCTCCCCTGTCTTATCGACTAAAAAACGGCCATGTCGTCTACCGCAACGCAGACCTCAAATTTATCATAGAAGAACATGAGAAATACTGGAAACTGATTACGGTAGCGAAACGGGACGAGTGGTATATTACTACTTGACTATTATGTTTAAACATAATAACATATTAACTATAGTATATCTAGCTAAGCAATATGGGTGAATTACGGAGAGTGACATTTTACGTTGAAGAAGAAGATTACAAGAAGCTTCGAGCAAAGCTTATCCTCAGCGGGTTAGGTTCAGTATCTAAATGGGTGAGAGAGTTGATTAAGCGGTATCTCGCTCAAAAATAATATGGAAGAAAATAATAAGACTAATTGCTCCTGCGGCTGTTTCGGATGCTTCACAAGTATTTTAGGGCTTATTGGTATTCTCTGGATTTTGTTTCATTTAGGCATGATTTGGCGATTTATTACGAGTTAACACTATTATGGCACGAACACTCTGTTGTGGCAGAAAACTAACAAAAGACAATCTGTGTAGCGGGTGCAATCTACGGCCTGATTTTTGTCAATGTGAGCAGTTTCGGATATATGGGGAGAAGAAGAAATGACATGCACTATATAATAGCAAGCTTTGTTTTTTACATGCTTACCAACTTTATCTGGGATCAAATTTTTCCGAATCTTCGGTTATTCAATAGCTGGCAATGGTGGATTATCTATCTTCCTCTTTCAATAGGTCTATGGGGCTTACTCCGGTATTTATTAAAAAGCTAATATGAAATCAATTATCACCCAAGCAGTCATTGAAGGAATTCGAGCAAGAAAAGACAGAAGTCTTGGCCTCACCATTTCAACCCCAGAATTGACCGTCCAGGAGAAGGCTCTGTTTATGGAGCTACAGGGGATAGCGGTTGACCTTAAGATTACCCCGTGTGAAGAAGTAAATGCTCCTGAGCAAATGATTGATAAGGATATTGAGCAGAAAACACAGAGTCAGAGAATACGGAACACCTTGTTTGTCCTCTGGCAAAGGGATAATCAAGGTTTGGAGTTTGAGCAGTACTACCGAGTAAAGACAGAACGTTATATAGAATTCCTCAAAGCCAAGATCGAAGATTAACCCCTCACTGTGTTTGGTTCCCTCTAATTTATATAAGATTCCCCGGTTGTCTCACTACAATTGAGTAGCTATGTCTTTTCTTGGCAGTCTTACCAGTCTCTTCCAAAAGAAGGAAATAAACGCCTCGCTTTTTAGCTTCTTTAACCCGACCGATAGGCCGAGAATGAAAGAACATGAGTATGTTCTTGCCTATCGTAGTTGGGTCTATGCCTGTGTGAGTGCTATTGCTGAGCGAGTTGCTGATAGTGACTTGCATTTACAAGAAAGCACAAAAGATGGGTGGATTGATACCCAGAATAAAACCGCCTTAGAAGCTCTTTCCGTTCTCCGCTTTGTCAATGCCTATACCTCCTTTTACGAACTTATTTTTGCAACACAGGCATATTTAGAGCTTGACGGCAATGCGTTTTGGTACTTGCCACGAAGTGAGAATAACAAGATTAGTGAGATTTGGGTATTAGACCCAACTAGAACCGCAGTCGTGAAGTCAAAAAGCACCTATATCGGCGGCTTTGTCTTTACCAATGATAGCGGGAAAGATGTCCCCCTTGACCCCGAAGAAGTGATTCACTTCAAGCGGTTTAATCCCAAGAACCCATATAGAGGATTGGGAACAGTACAGGCTGCGGATATAGCGATAGATATTGATACCTATGCCTCAGCATGGCAGCGTAATTTTTTTGGAAATTCTGCACTACCCGCGTCACTGTTATATACGGATGGAACTTTGAACCAGGAGCAGTACAATCGAATCCGCAGCAACTGGGACGCAAACTATCGAGGTGTTCTAAATTCCAATAAATTAGGCATTTTAGAAGGAGGCTTAAAATACCAATCCTTAACCCCGAACGCCCGTGAGATGCAATTTACCGAGAGCCGCAAAAATAGCCGGGATGAAATCTTAGGAATATTTCGTGTGCCAAAGATTTTGCTTGGTATTTCAGAGGATGTGAATTACGCCTCAGCAGATAAAGTTGAGTATGTGTTCTCAAAATACGTCATTAAGCCAAAGATTCAATTTATTGTCGGGGTACTTAATGAATACTACTTGCCCTTATTTAATTTAGACCCGCAAAAGTTCCGCTTCTCTTTTACTGATCCGGTGCCGGAGAACTTAGAGCAGAAACGATTAGATAGAGAATCCGGTATCAAGAATTACTACATCACTCCCAATGAGGCAAGAGCAGAGATAGGCTTAGAACCGATTGAGGGTGGCGATGAACTGTATGCACCATTTACGGTGCAACCACTCGGCAGCGCACCAGTGCAATCAGATACCACCATTCCTGTAGATCCAGCCAAAAGTATTAGCGTAAAAAAAAACTATACTAAATTGGAGAAGTCTAAAGACCAGCAAGAAAAGACAAAGGCATATAAGGACGAACAGGCAGCCATCCTAAAAAAAGAGTACTTAAACCTAAATAGTGACCTGAAAACCCGATTGCTAGAGAACCTCAAACAAGCTAAGTCAGCAGATAATTATATACAAAAACTTGCCTTCTCAATTGCCAAAGAAACCCCTGATGAATTAGTAAGGCTCCTGTTTGAGAACTACGATGACTGGATTGGGTTGGTCTATAACGCCACCAAAGACGGATTAACCCGCATCTTAGCCGAATCAGGGAAGCAAACCCTTGCACAGTTACAAGTCGAGGTTGATTTTGACCTGCAAAACCCTAGAGCCGTGGCGTGGCTTGCCAATCACGCAATGGAGGATAGTAAAAGTTACTCAGATACGATGAAAGAAGAGATAGGCAATCTTGTGAGAGAAGGCGTAGACCAGGGCGCAAGTATAGACACGATAGCAGAGAGTATTTCCGGTTTTTTTGATGACCAGAGTGATTGGCGGGCAGAACGGATTGCAAGAACCGAGACAGCCAATGCCTATAGTCAGGGGAATTTAGAAGGATATAAGCAATCTGGGATAGTAAGTGGCAAATATTGGGTGCCGGATGCTCAGGCGTGTGAAATTTGTTTAGGTAATGCAGCAGCAGGAGTGATTGGACTGGATGCGAATTTCCCATCCGGTGATGATGCGCCGTCAGCCCATCCGCATTGTGAATGTGATCTAGGAGGGGTAAGCGAGCAAGAATAAAAATATATAAGAAATGCTTTGGAAGTCCCTACAATAAGATAGACAACGTATGAAAAACGTCAAAAAGACCGCTCCAGAGGAAACAATCAAGCAGCCAGAGACAGGAAAGTTTACCTGGAAAACCTACAACATTGAGGTCATCGAGAAAGCCGAAGAAGAGAAAATCTTTGCCGCCACTAAAATATACCAATGCAAAATTAAAGGCAACCCAGTAGACGAGTCCCGCACTATGACCGTCAAAATCTCCACCTCAAATCCTGATCGTTCCAATGACGTGATGAGTATGGATGGGTGTATATTGGATAACTACCTCAATAACCCAATTGTTTCAGCCTTCCATAAGTACGATAGACCCTCAACTGGGAGAGCGCTCTTAGTTGGCATTGGTGACGGCTACATTGTCAGTAAAATGGAGTTTCCCCCAGAAGGCGCAAACCCAGAAGCCGATATTCTCCATAAACTCTACACAACCGGCTTTCAGTATGCCATCTCCATTGGCTTTATTCCCCACGAAGGTGAGTATAACGAGTTAGGCGGGGTCAATTACACCAAATGGGAACTGCTGGAATATGCGCTTGTCTTAGTGCCGGATAATGCCCAGGCGCTCAGAATGTCGATTGAAAAAGGGTTTACTCCTGAAAAATATCTGGAAGAGAGTCAAAAGCTGTGGAATGAAGAGAAGAAGGAAATCACCAGCCCAGAACCTGCCAAAACTGAGGAGAAGACAGAAGAAACTCCCCAAGTTGGGGAGATTAAAACACAGGAAGTCGTTGAAAAGGATGTTAACCAAGTCATAGCACTTGGTTATCTTTTAGATGAACTCAGTTACTTTATCTGGTATTTCACTGAGTCAGAAGTTTCCCAACCTTCCATTGATAAGCTCAATCAAGCATTAGCCCTGGTGATGGAAGTTGTACAGGATCAAGCAGTCTTGGGACAAAAAGAGATAGCTGTTCCGGTAATGAAAGACGGTAAGTTAGTTATTGAAAAAGCTGGCCGGGCAATCTCTGGCAAACACGAGGATATGCTTAAAACCGCCTGCGACCATATGAAGAAAGCAGCAGAACAGGTTGAGGGGGTATTAGCAGCCGTTGCGGTAGAAGACCCAGAGGATATGCAAGACGGAGATGAGAAGAAAACAGTCCAACCGACTACCTCATATTTAACCAAACTCGCAAATTCATTGAAATCAACGGATAAAGAAGTGGGATTGACGTTGCGGTTATTAAAACAAATCCAAAAGTGAAGCTCGGAGTAAATATTACCCCGTGTGGGTACTAAGTTAGCAAAAGCTTAGTCTTGACTGCTAACGAACACATAAGGGAGGTGAATAAAATACAAATGAACGAAAACGAAAAGAAAGAGTTTGAACAGGTAGTTGAGGCGGTAACATCAAAAGTTGCTCCTATTGTGACTGAAAAAACAGTAGATATGCTCGTTGAGAAATTCAAAAACGAGAAGCCTCTCCGCAAACAAATTTTTGGAGATGGAGAATCTTCAGAAAAAAGCGAACTTGCTGAAAAGAAAGCAATCGCTGCGGAATACATCAAGAAACTGGTACGAAAAGAAGAAACGAAATCGCTCTCTTCTGGTTCTGCAACCAACGGGTCAGAATTAGTACCTACCTATGTGTCAGATAGTGTCATTGGTGTCGCGCAGAAGTATGGCTTAATTAGAAGTAAAGCTATGCAATGGCCGATGCAAGGCATTTTAGAAGACGTTCCGACTGTCGGTACTGTACAAGCCTATCGTTTAGCAACTGATACAACGGCCATGACCGCTTCTCAGCCAACAACTGGAGCAGTCAAGCTGAGTGCGAAAACAATTGGTGTCATGATACCTATCTCCAAGACTTTGTTAATGAACGCAAACCCGAAACTCGTTGATATTCTTACCGTTCTCGCTGGTAAAGCGATTGCGAAACTGGAAGACCAATGGGGATTATTAGGATTAGCGGCAGGAGAAGGTATTTTCCAAAATACCAATGTACCAGTCTATACCTTAGGAAGTACAAATACCACCTACGCCAAAGCAACCGCAACTGACCTTTTGGCAGTTGAGGATTTGGTTGATGAAAACTTCATCGGTGACAGTATGGAATGGGTCATGTCTCGCTCAGTTTTGAATAACTTCAGAAAAGAGAGAGCAGTAGTCGGATCTGACAAACAAGGGTTCTTGCTTCCTGGATACGGAGAAAACACCCCGCCAACATTGTGGGGCTATCCATACAATACCACCGCTGTCATGCCGAAGAATAGTGATGAATCACAAGCTGGGAAGAAATTCTTAGCCCTCGTTGATTGGTCAAATATTGTCTTTGGAGACGCGATGCAATACACAATGGAAATCTCTGATCAGGCGACAATTACTGATGTAGACGGTTCAACTGCAATCAATACTTTCCAGCAAAACATGGTAGCACTCAAGATTTGGGGTCAAGTTGACATCAAATTAGCAAATGCCGCTAGTGCGTTTGGCGTATTGGCAACAGCAGCTTCCTAATAATTGATTACTAGAAAACCTAGTAAGTCACTGTTAGCTCAAGGGTGATCGGCAATCGAAGCGAATCAATAAGCGTAGAAATACCGAGAGCTACTTAGAAATACAAGAAGGACTATCGAAATGTGTCGGTAATTTGGGCAGGATTACCGACAGCTTTGGGTAGAACCTATGAACCAATACAAAATTATTGTTAATCATTCAGGGAATTGCGAAGGACAACACTTCATTAAAGATGTGCCAATCATTGTATCTGAATCAGTCGTACGAGCATTAGGCGGGAATTGTCAGGTATTAGAGGTTATTAAACCAATTGAAAAAGCCCCGGAAAAACCAGTGCAAGAACCAGCAAAGCCAGCTACAAAACAAATCGAATTTGCACCAAAAGACAAAATGATGAAGAAACCTGGGAAGAGCAAATAAAAGTATATAAGGTTTTAGGGGTTTCTTTCTATACTTAATTAGACCTATGGCAGCAACATTTCATTTTGGAGAAGACAACGGAGCGGTTTCAAGCTCACATGGCACAACCAGAGCCGGAATTGGTAATTCCAATTGGGCAACGGATGTAAACTGGAAGAATGTTGATGACTGTACTGCTAACTCAGGGACAGCATATTCAGCTTCACCAATAACAGCCGGGAACAACTCCTTTACTAAATATCAATTTGGCATTTTCTCAGGATCATATAATCAAATATCATCCGGTAAATTCTCAGCGAATACTACAAACGCAGGAGCCGCAGGTTCAGCGTTAGCGACTGGTTTAACACTTCATGGTAAAGTCCAGGCAACGTATTCACAACCAGCAACAACAACTGATTCTGGCATGTCGTCTCCGACTGATTACACTTCAGGTGGTCCGGCAGTTGGTTCAGGGGCAGCCGTTCTCTTTGGTGCTGACCCATCTACAGCCGCCAGCGCAACTCTTGCAGCAGGAGGAGGCTATACGCAGTATCTTTGCACACAGTTACAGACAACAACATCAGCAGCAGCCGGTGACACAGCGACAATTTATGTAGCCTTACAGTACTCTGAGAATTAAAACTATGAAAAACATTTATTGCACAACAGACTTACAACAAACACCTCACAACGGGGAGGTAGATCACAATAACGAATTTGTGTTTACTTGTTCTATATGCGGGAAAATACTCAAATTCCCATCTGTAAAGAGCAGTAAGGAACTCAATCAACTGCTAAAAGACTATGAAGCAATCAATAAACCCGTTGCCGAGGTACGGAAACAGGCGAATCAACAGCAAGCAATTCTTGCCGAGGTATTAGAAGACGGGACGAAAGTTTCAATAGAAGAGAGCGAAGCATAAGTCTCGTATTAGGCACTCAATACAATGAGTTCTTAAGGCCAATACAATGGCAAGCCCTATGATACCATATACCCTTGAGTATTTATTTACCGCTGAGGCTAAAAACGGCAATATTATCAAACAACACTCTGATGATGTTTCCCGCATAGATCCTACTCGATCCGCTTTCTATGATGTGTTACAAAACTTACCCTTAAAAACCTTCTCCCTTGTCGGCAAAGGCCATGTCTTTACGGTTGATTTTGAGAAGTTTCAAATCAGAATAAACGGAGGGGTTAATCAGTGCCCGTACCCCCCAGCAGGCAGTCGAGTAACACCAATTTACTACCGCGATGTGATCCAGATAGGAGAGAATCAAACACAAATAGAGAAGACACTTATTTCTCATCTCTTTAAGTTCCATACACAGACGAAGCACATCAATTCTATTGTCCGCTATCGAATCGGTTTTCAAATTCATGTTCCCTTTGGGAAGAACAGAAAGTTTGAGATTACGATTGAATAATATGAAAAAAACAGTTTTTACCTTAAATATTAATTACAACAAAGAAATAACACAACTTACCTATCCTTTACTTCACGCCTATGCAGAAAAGATAGGAGCTGAGTTTTATGTTATCCAAGAGAGGAAATTTAAACACTTTCCTGTTACCTATGAAAAGCTCCAAATTTATGAACTAGGACAGCAATTGGGTAATGATTGGAATATCTTTTTTGACGTTGATGCTCTCATTCACCCTGATTTATTTGATGTCACTACTCACTTGCAGAAAGATACGGTTATGCACAACGGCGCAGATATAGCGGATAACAGATGGACAACGGATCGATTCTTTATGCGTGATGGTAGACACATAGGCTCATGTAATTGGTTTACAGTTGCTTCTGATTGGTGTATTGATCTGTGGAAACCATTAGATGATCTAACCCTATCGCAAGCTATGGCAAATATTCATCCGATTGTCTTAGAACGCAATAGTGGCGTAGATGCAGCACATTTAATCGATGATTATACGCTTTCCCGCAATATTGCCAAGTTTGGCTTGAAGTTTACCACTATGTTTGAATTGAAAAAGAAATTAGGTGATGAAGGGAACTATGTTATGCACCCCTTCCCAGTCTCTCAGGAAGAAAAAATACAGACATTAAAACAGACAATTGTGAATTGGGGAGTTACAGGGTACTATCCGGCATCAATACAGGCAGAACTTGCAAAATTGCCTATTTCTAAAAGTTAACGGTCCTATCGGGGAGGAACTCGTTAACGCCTCCCCGATATGGCAACAACAGTAAAAACATTTACAAGTAATGGTACATGGATTTGTCCACCGGGTGTCACCACCTGTAATGCTGAAGTTTGGGCAGGTGGAGGCGGTGGTGCTGGTAGAACTACGAATGGTTCAGGCGGAGGAGGAGGCGGTGGTGCTTATTCCCGTAATAATTGCACCGTAACTGCGGGTACGTCTTATAACGTAGTAGTTGGTGCTGGTGGTGCTGCCGGTTCTGGTGCGACTCCAGGGCATGGCGGTAATTCATCATTCGGTAGTTTAGTCGTGGCAGAGGGAGGACGAGGTGTTGCAAATAATACCACGACGGGTGGTGCTGGTGGAGCGAACGCAAACGGGACAGGAGATTATAAGAAATCGGGTGGATTAGGAAACACAGGAGGAACACCTAATGCCAATAACGGAGGCGGTGGAGGATCAGCAGGAGGGAATAATGGCGATGGATTACCAGGGTCAGGGAATACAGGTGGAGGGAATGGTTCAGGAACTTTACCAGGTGGGGCAGGAGCCGGTGGAAATGGTGCTAAAACCGGAAGCGCAGTAGGAACTGCCGGATCACAGCCAGGGGGAGGCGGAGGAGGCGCAACACGTAATAGCTCTACCTCTCGTGCGGGAGCTGCGGGAGCGCAAGGAAAGGTTGTTGTTACTTATACAACTCCATTAGCATCTGCGCTCACGGAGAACTTTAATACTAATTCATTAGATACAACTAAATGGGGGTCATTTGGATTTACCAGCGGTAGCGTATCAGTCGCAGGGCGTGTGTTAAAGCTTTCCGTTGCCGCAACGACACTTAACTCAGAAAGCGGAATATGTTCGTTAGAACCATATGATTTTACAGGCGTTCGTTTATCAGCAAGAGTTGTACAAGCGCCAACAGGTCATGCCTATGCAGATTTTGGTATCCAACTTGAATACCAAACACTAGAGAGTTCGGATCATAACTGGGCATTTATCAGCGTTGACGCAAGTACCCAACGGATGCAGGCAGTTAAAAAAGTTGCGGATGCTTTTACGATGCTGGCAGATACGCCCTATGATCCATTCACCATGCTCTATTGGGCTGTTCGAGAATCAGGCGGGACAATCTATTGGGAGTATTCAGCCGACGGCACAAACTGGACAACGCTCTATAGCGAAGCAAGCCCATTTGCGGTCACATCTGCCTACTTTCTGTTTGACAATTACGAGTTTGACGCAACGACAAGCCCGACACAATTTATTATTGACGATATTAATATTGCTCCGTCCTCCTTATCAGTCTTACAGGATACTTTCGATGATAATTCAATTAATACAACGATATGGACAACAGAACTTGCAGCGAATGCCTCAGAGGTGGTTGAGACTAGCCAACAACTGCAAATCTCTCATACTGCTGCGTCTGAATATAATCAGTTTACGTCTCTTAATTATTATAACCTAGCCGGAACAGCGACAATAACGCAATTAGTAAATGCTGGCAATCAAGCATTAACCAGCCATGAAGCAATACTTGGGATTTTCTGGAATGAGACGCAAAACGATAAATTATGGATCACCGTCTCCGGCGGAAACATTAAACTATTCAAAAGAGTGGCAGGGGGTTCAAATACGCAGGTTGGCAGTAATGTTACTTATAATTCAAGTACGCATAACTGGTTTAGAATCCGAGAGGCAAGCGGGACTCTGTACGCTGATTATTCAACGGATGGAGCAAGCTGGACGAACCTCTGGTCAATTGTTAATTGGACAGCAAATACGATTGTCCGGGCTTTTTTGCAATCAGGGAATTGGCAAGCAGAAGCATCAGGATCATTTGCGTATTTTGATAATTTCAATTTACCAACTACCAATACCATCCAAACCCAAAGCGGAAAATCGAATATTGCCGCAGCCGGAACAATTACCACACAAACCCAATCAGGAAAAGCACGAGTTACTGCCCTTACGACACAGTACCAACAGGGAAAAGCACGTCTAACCGTTCTTACCAAGCAATTCCAAACAGGAGTAACCCGTATTACTGCCCTTGCCAAACAAATCCAATCAGGACTAGCCAATATTAAAAATACCACAGTAAAAGTACAGGCAGGGCTTACCCGTATTACAGCCCTTACCAAGCAGATGCAATCAGGGATTGCCAATATCTTCAATACTACGCTGAAAACACAGACAGGAAAGACACGGATAACGGTATTTGTTAAACAATTCCAAGCTGGGGTTTCCCGTATAACTAACAGCGCCAAACATTTACAGCAGGGATTTGTCCGTATCACTGCTTTGACGTTCCAAGCACTTCCTGGTAAAACAAGACTAACGGCACTCATAACTAAGCTTCAGCAAGGGGTAACACGCATTCAGATAACGTCTTTTGGGACTATTGGCAAAGCACTCCAATTTGATGGCGCACAAAATTATGTTTCTCTCGGCACACTGGGGAACTTTGGCAGTAACTTAGGCAATGGTTTTTATGCCAAGTTTGATATTCAGACCTGGCAAACAGCAGCATTTCAGTTTGGAGAGATTTACGTTGCCCCTGCCATGTCCGTTGTTCTGCACTTTAACGCAGATTACAATGGAACAACCTCAACAGGGAAATTTCGGCTCTATATTCGTGATACAGGTGCACGTTTACTAAAAGCCGGAACCACCAATGCCACGAACTTTAACGACGGGAATAAACACACCATTGAGATTAGTGCCAATGTGACCGCAGGAACGGTGACCATTAAACTAGATGAAGCAATACTCCCTGTGACCATTAGCGCAACCCCACCCGCAACCTTTACAAATCTCTCTAATAACTTCCTGCTTGGTGCGCTCAATAATGGCGGGACACCCGGAGCGTTTTTCAAGGGAACGATTGATAATTTTGTCATCGGCACCTCCCCGACAACGCTTTATGGTTCTTATTTGTTTGATGATGGTGCAAATCCAACCGCTGATGCAAGTGGGAACAATAACAATGGAACGTTACTTGGTAATCCCTTACCTGCCTTTGTAAAGGGGTTAACCTTTCTTTCTGGTATTGCAAGGATTACTGCTAATATAGTCCGGGTTCAGGGTGGACTTATCCGTATTACTAACCGAGCAATTCAGACTATCCTAGGACAGACACGAATACAACAAGTTATACACGTTTTCCAATCCGGTATTGCTCGATTTACTCGGCTAACAATGCAAACACAAGGAGGGGTAGCAAAACTTCTCAGTTCTATTACTGCGACAATACAAATACAACAGGCAAAGGCGAGGGTGACGATACTTGGGAAGCAGGTTCAACAGGGAGTGGCATATCTCACTGTGTTTCTTTCTCGTATTCAGGTAGGTACCTCCAGTATTTTAGTTACTCTTTTAGCCACGACGAAGATACAACCGGCAATAGCAAGACTAACGACACTTGCCGAGCAAGCTCAGGCAGGGTTCAGCCGGATAACGAGAATAACCGAGAAATTATTACAGGGAAAGGTACGAATGACCGAATTTTCTACTCAAACCCAATCTGGAAAAGGAATAGTGAGAACCTCAACAGGAATTACCCTGGCAGGAAAAACAAAAGTAAATATTCTCTCAGTTGGTTTACAGGCGGGGAAAGGCAATATTTTGGGGTTACTATTCCATCAGCAATATGGGAAGGCGAGAATTATCGCAGCACCCAAAGAGTATACGCAAAATGGGCAAATATATATTTATGGCGGGAAACTGCAAAACCAGATTCTAGGTGCCGTGATTTATGGCGGGAAACTATATAACAGACTACCGGAAAATGAATATAGCTAGACTTCATTCTTTGTTTCTTCCTTGAATCCTTCTTTGTCCTTGACGAAACTTTGTAATTCTTTAATTTGTCTGATCCATATATGCTCGTATTCGGGGAAATTACGAACAGAATCAATAATGACTGAAGTTTTAGCTATAGTAAGAAATGCGAAAAGGAATAGGGAAAAACCTGGAATAAATATAATTGAAGAAATGAGAAGTATTACTGGATCAGTTAATAGTTTGACATGATCATTTATATATATAAAAATTAATGGAATATAAGAATAAATAATACCAACGGCTAATAATCCTAGACCACGAAGAATACCGTAAAAAACTTCATAATACAATTTTGTTGAGTTCTCACGATATTCCTTTGTCTTCCTTATATCCTCCTCTAGTAATTGAATACGGGTTTTGGCTTCCTCAATTGATTTTTTAGCTCGTATTTGTGCTCGTATTTCCCGTCTTTTTTCTATGCGAAGGCCTAAAGATGGTGTTGTTAAATTAACAAAATAACCACTAAAAATACTTAGAATTAGGCCTAGAAATGCACCTCCAACTAATAAAATAATATCTTTCGCTTGGATATCCATGATTTATTTTCTTCTATTATCCTCTCTGATCGACTGGGGGATGATTTGCAATAAACATTCTAAGTTCGTCTATTTGTTTTTGGGTCCGTTCCTCGTAGCTTTCGTAGCATCGAATATTTGCGGCGAGTGTATGGGTATTCCTAATATCAAGGAAGGCTCGACCAAAAGTATAGAGTCCAAAGAGTAACATGACGATACGGATACTTAAATCATTCTTTAAATCAAATACAAGAAAAATGGTGAATACAAATAGGAGAAAAAGGAAAATATTCACAAGTGCAAACATCACAGAAAGGAAGAAATGAGCAACAAGCTTTTGAGTATTCTCCGTATAAGTTCTTATTTCATCAAGTTCTCCATTAAGCTTTTTCAATCGTTTGGTTGCTTTTCTTACTGATTTAATTGCTCGCTCTTGTGATCGTTTATCTCGCCAATTTTGAAGCTTATTGTTGAGATTAGGGGTTGTAAGATTAATAATATATCCAAAAAGGATAGAAAGAATAATGAGAATCAGGTCTTTAGCTTGAAAATCCATCGATTCTAACCTTTGCTTCAATGATAATTCTGCAACGTAACAATACTTGCTGTTTATTATACCAAGAAATGGTTTTAAAGATAAAATATATAATTGCTCGCATTCCACAGTCTATAATGAAATAGACCATGAATTACGTCACCCAAGCCGATATAGAGCAGTATTTAGGGGTTTCCCTCACTGGGAACGGACAAAATCTGTTCACCCTCTTACAGCCCACTATGCAGGCAATGGTTGATACCTACTGCAATCGCTCCTGGAATGTCACTAACCCAATTACGGAGACCTTTGATGCCTATGAAGATGTTTTATCTCCTTACCCAAAGGATACCTTCTTTGTTTCCTATCCGCCGATTAAAACCATTACCCAAGTCACCATCGGCGGTGAGCAGTTGGATCTTACCACAGTCTTTAATTACAAAACCCATGTCAAAATTGATTTAGCGCCTCTTTCAGGATTGTTTCTTACTCGCTTAGGCCATCAAAGTGTTGCGATAACGTATGAGAGTGATGCGGCACTACCAGCGCCCGTCAAGTTAGCCTTAATTGAATGGATTGGAAGAAAAATAAAAGCAGCACCGGATGCGAATAAAGAGGTAAGTTTGGTCAACGCTGGCAATGTACAAGTGCGGTTCCGAGATGATGAGAAAGGCGGCATACCGGACTTTGTTAAACTGGTGCTAGATCAATATAGACTTCCGTCAGTTGATCGTTTCTAATTCATATGCCATTACCTGTAACCAATATTGCCAGTATTTACCATTTCCAACGAACAGGAAACACAGAGGAGTATTCAGCAACGCCTGATTACCAGAATGTTAATGTGTGCGTTTCCCCGACCGGCACCGATATACAAGCTTCATTTGGCGATGTCCCCTCCTATCAATTGTTTGAGATTTTTATCCCAGATATTACTATTCAGGTCAAAAATGGCGATAAGATTGTCACTGATGAGGGAGTAACGTACCTGGTTGATGGTGTTCCATTCACGCCCAAAGTGCAATACCTGCAATATACGAGGGTTATGGCACGAATGGTTGTATAACTATGGCTGATTACAAATTGACAGTAGACATTTTAGGGAGTGAAGAGTTAAAGAAGACACTCTTGTCGAGTTCCATGATTGCCAAGCAAGCACTTTCAGAAGCGTTAAATAAAACCGCCAATGATTTGCGGCAAAAGGCCGTGAGTAAAGCTCCGCATAAAACCGGGACACTATGGCGATCTATTCATGCTGAATATGCGACAGTCGCTAATCCGGTTGCCAAAGTTGGGACTGATGTAGTCTATGCCAGAGCACAGGAAAAAGGAACGGTTGGGATGATTATTCATAGCAGAAGTAAACGCGGAAAGCCTTTCACCTACAAGGGAAATATCAAGCCCAAGTGGTATATGAAGCAGGCAAAAGAAGAAGTCAAAGCGAATATGACTAATTACTTAGAGCAGGCAGGGAGGAACATCATTAGTCATATTGCTGGAAAATAATATGAGTACATTCGGTTATAAGTCAGTTAAAGATCAACTCGTTGCAGTCTTACAGGGGGTGTCAAGCCTTAAAGCTATCTATGGGAAAGAAGAAAAGAAGCTCACTCAATTTCCCGCAGCTTGTGTCTCAGCCAAAGAACATAGCGAAGAGTACCACTCGATGAATGCCAATAAGCGGCAATTGCAGCATATCATTAGGATTTATTTTCGGACTGATGAAGCAAACGACCCCGATTATGAGGATGTACTAGAAACCGTTGCAGATGAGGTTATAGCTGCCCTTGTCCATAATATTACGCTGAATAATTCCTGTGATTATTCCATCCCCATCTCCGGGCAGTGGACATACGGCGAGAAAGAAACTCCAACCAGAGTCTTTGAGATTATCGAACTCTCCACCGGCCACGTCATCCGCTAAACAAAAATATATAAGGAATACTTTCCTCATTTCTATAATTAAGTAGAATGAAAGTTTATCGGTACAAAGGACAAGACGAAAGGCACTTTCCTGAATTTAGTGTGACCGTCAAACTAGGAGAATTGATAAGAACCGATAAAAAGGTCAACCATCCTGACCTGGAAGAAATCCAAACACGAGAGGAGAAACGAAAATAAGTTAAATCGAATCTATGAGCGCCGGAATACAGTCACTTATATCAATTGCTAAAGAATCCAACTGGGGAACACCTGTCACTCCCTCAAAATCCATCCCTGTTCGACCTACCGGCGGTATTACCATTAAAAACAATATTCAAATGCTCCCAGCGCTCAAAGGAGGATTGCAAAAATACTATGACGCAATCAAAGGAAAAGTTGCATATGAAGGAGAGTATACCTTTGATGCGTTTGCAGATTTAGTTGGCTATTTCCTATTATCAGCCCTTGGTAGTGATACTCCGGCAGCACACGGCAGCGAATCAACCGTTTACGATCATGTTTTCTCTGAAAGCGCCACTAAAACATCATTGACGATTGAACAAGGGCAGGGTGAGAATTGCCGACGGTACGCAGGCGCTCTTGTCTCAGGGTTTAAACTCTCTGGCAAAGTTGGGGAAATGTTAGAGTTTACGCCCTCGATTCTGGCAAAGACCCAAGCTTCTTCCACCCAAATCTCAGCTTCTTTTTCCAATGTTCCGGCATTTAATCATGCAAATTTAGCAGTCAAAATTGGTGGATCAACTATAGGAGAAGTTGAAAAATTTGAACTAGAATATAAAAATGGCCTTGAGATGGTGTACGCACTTGGCAATAACGAACCCTCTTATTACTCTATTCAAAATGGGTCAGAAGTTACTATTAAAATGGATCTTTATCTTGATACTACTACCTTAACCAGATTAACCAACTACATCAATAAAACAACTGAGTCTATCGAACTTATCGCTACCGGCGTTGATACCATTGGTAATGCTTCTCATTACGTCTTGGATATGCTCATTCCCAAAGCAATCTATACCGCAGGAGAAACGAAAATTACTGACTCCCATAACCTTTTAACAATTGAGGCGAACGGTATTTATGATACTGCAACAAGTAAACTCTTGACACCGACGCTTACCAATTTAGTCGCCAGCTACTAATATGCAGCCAGACACAATCGAACTTATTACATCCGAAGGACATAAGGTTTACATAAAACAAAATCTAACGAGAAAAGAAGTAAAGACAGTTCTGCAAATTGCAAATTCCGCAATTGTGTTTGATGTCACGACACAGCGGGTGATTAACCCAACAATAGCTGATTTACAACAAGCCACCCGGAAGGTTCTAGAATATTTAATAGTGAAAATCATGCTGCCGGATGGGACAGAAGCAAAAGATATTTCGGCTGTCCTAGATGAACTAACCTATGAAGATGAAATGGTTTTATTACGCAAGGCTGATGAGATTACAAAGAACCTTACCCTCTCAAAAAAAAACGAGATGAGCTAGTTTTCTTGGTTTTTAAGGCGTTTCGGAACGAAACATTTCAAGCAATCCCCCAGGAGATGGAAGAAGCCCTAATTTGTGACCTTCTCAATTTATCCTATACTGACCTACAAAAGCAGCCGGAAGATTGGATTCAAAAGCGGCTCATTATTTTAGAGGCCAAAGGCAAACTGGAAAAAACGAAGCTGAATCAATCACAGAGCAAATTACCGCAGGGATAATATCTCTTGAGGAGTAAATTGTTTATGGCAGTTATTACAAATGAATTTTTCCCCGATCCCAAAAATACGCATAGTAATCCCGCCTATCAATAAAACAATACCGCAGAAGAGAACAGGGATACCAATAAGGACGAGAGAAAAGATAAGGCCAAAAAGGATAAAGCCTGCTCCCATCCCAAGCACCATAGTAGAACGCTTAATAATTTGATATTGTTTGCAATTACTGCATTGCATATGTTCAGTATTATAGCACAGCCTTGCAAGGGGGAATTTCGATATTTATATAAAAAAGTTTGTTCGCCTCGCTACAATTAAGTAGTTCCTATGGATGAATCAATTCTACAAATCGTACTGAGAGCAAGAGATGAAGCTAGTAAGGTTATTAACGATGCTGGAAATACTATTGGTAATTTTTCTAAAAAATCCCAACAATTACTAAAAGACGGGCTTATACCATTAGGAACTGGGTTTGCGGCAGTGACAGGAGAAATTTATTCAGCTATCTCAGCCTATGAAGAGTCAGAAAAAGTTGGACAGCAATTAAATGCGGTACTTGCTTCAACAAAAGGTGTTGCAGGTGTGACCGCAGATGAAGTATTGCGCCTCTCAACTGCCTTACAGCAGCAATCGACGTTTGATGATGAAGCAATAACGGGCGCTCAAAACCTCCTCTTAACCTTTACCAATATTGGTAAAAATATATTTCCGCAAGCCACCAAAACCGTGCTTGATATGTCCGTTGCACTTGGTCAGGATTTGAAGTCTTCGTCAATTCAACTCGGTAAAGCACTGCAAGATCCAATTTTAGGAATTACTGCATTGCGTCGGGTTGGTGTTAATTTTAACGATCAACAACAGGAGACAATTAAAAATCTTGTTGAAAGCGGCCATTTATTTGAGGCACAAAAGTTAATTTTACAAGAGTTGGGGACAGAATTTGGCGGGTCAGCGCTTGCCCAAGCCCAAACCTTTTCCGGGCAAATGGCGATTCTCAAGCATAATATTGGTGATGTGCAGGAGACAATTGGGAAAGGATTACTCGATACTCTAAATCAAATGACAGGTGGGTTTGATAATCTGAATAAGATGATGGTGGCCTTCAATGGGTTTTTACAAACACACAAAGATGTGTTGATGGGTATCGTGATAGCCCTTGGTGTTTTGGCTGCTACTTTTGGAGTGTTATTGGTTGGAGCACTAGTGGTTGCTGCCGGAACCTTTGGAGCGTTTGCGGTCGTTGCTGGCGGTGTTGTTGCCGCGTTAGGTTTTTTAGCAGGGGTAATAATTGCTGACTGGAAGCCAATTTCTGCCTTTTTCGTGCAATTATGGACAGACATTAAACACGCATTTATTGACGGAATCAATACGGTCATTCGGATGATGAACGGGTTTATTGACCAAATAAATAGAATTCAAATCCATATACCAGCCGTGGGTATAGGTCCAGTAAAAACCCCTGCATTTGATTGGGGTGGAGTGAACGTTGCCCATCTTGGACTACTCTCCTACGACCAGGGAGGCGCGGTTCCCTATACCGGTCTAGCGTTTCTACATGAGGGGGAATATGTACTCTCCCGTGATATGCTGTCTGGTCGCCAACCTATTCAGGCTCCAATCACTAATACCTATAACCGCAACCCGCAAATTACGCTTGGTCCGGTCTATGTACGAAATGACACAGATATAGATAAAATCGTGCAAAAGCTCTCAATGGCATTGAAATACGATTCAGGGTTTTAATTATGTTCGCAAGCTATACCATACCATCTAATGGCGGGTTTTATACCTTCCCTAACAACAATATCCTTTTGCAGGACATCAAGGGCTTGGGTAATCCTGATACAAAATTGGGCTTTCATGAATATGCCAATGCACATGGAGGAATACTCCAGACTCAACGCTACAAATCCCGCACCCATACGATTGCCGGGATGATTATTGCCCAGGATGCAGATTCATTTGCCCAGGTGAGGCGGGAATTAGGACGCGCACTCTCATTTCTCGATACAGTAAAAACAGTCCAGGCCGTGACAGATGATGGAGCAACAGTTCAATTTGATGCGGTTGCTGCTTCCGAACTTGAAATCCAAGAACAACAAGGATTTGCCTTTAACGCTCCCTTCTCAGTCTCATTGCTATTACCAGACCCAATTATCTATTCGCAAGACTTAAAAACGGCTACAGGTGGTGTTGCAACCTTAGGTGGTACTGGCGTTGGTTTTCCGATTTCCTTCCCTCTAGCGTTAGCAGGGACGGTTACAGGGACATTTAATGCGTACAATGCCGGAAACGCAAGAGTCTATCCAACTCAGCTTAAAATTACTGGTCCAGGTACTAACTTTACCATCTCCAATAAAACCACCGGCCAAGACCTATTTTATACCGGGACACTGGGAGATACTGATTCTGTCCTAATAGACCCGAAGCGAAGAACCGCTTATAAAAATGGTGTTACCAACGTCTATGGCCTGCTCTCTGGCTTCTGGTGGGACTTGTATTATGGTAATAACACGATAGCCCTTGCTGTTGGCTCAGGGAATACTGCAAACACAGGAATGAGTTTGTCCTGGCGAGATGGTTATCTTGCAATCTAATTTATGGAATATCACATCATTGTCAAAGACATAACAGGTAATACATTAGGCGAGTTTGATCGTTTCTCTAATCTTCGTTATAAAAGCGTCTTAAACCGAGAGGGCGATTGTAGCTTTCAAATCAATTTGAAAGACGACAAGGCAACTAATGCCTTTATTGCCTTAGGTGTTCGGGATGTCTATATCTATCGAGACGATGATATTGCCTGGGGCGGCCGTATGTGGAATTATCACGGACGGGTGCCACGAGACGACTGCATGTTGACAGTCACGCTTTCTGGTTTTCTCAAGATGCTTAAAAAACGCTGTATTTACACGAAAGAGTCTTATACCAGTATTGATGCAGGTCAGCTTGCTTGGAACCTCATTAACATCAGTCAGGGGAAACCCTATGGCGATATGGGTATAACTCAAGGAACACTTGAGACAACCTTTTTGCTGAATGAGGATATCGAATATACAACTCTGTATGATGAACTCCTAAAACTCTCCGGTACAAAACCAGGGTTTGATTTAGAAATCACCCAGACGAAAGTTTTTAATGTTTATACCAAAAAAGGAACCGATAAATCCGATACAATCATTTTCAACCTGGACAAAAACATTGATGAATTGGAATTAAACGGAGATTTTGAAAATACGGCCAACGAGTTTTGTGTGCAAGGCTCAGGCTACGGTGAGGCAATGGCAAAATCCATCAGGAGTGATACTAACTTGCAAGCTTCCTATGGATTATTGCAGCGCATTGTTCCGTTAAAAAATACATTCGATCAAACCCAACTTGACGCTTATGGCGATCAACAGCTTCTGTACTATGGCCTTCCTAGTCGGCAGTATACCATTCAGAATAATCCATTAAGTGAACCGGATTTGACAGAGTTGCAGCCTGGAGATTGGGTACGGGTGCAGGCGCAATATGGCAATTTTGTCAATCTTTATGATGTGGTAAGGCTATCGGCGATTGAAGTAACCTATGATGGGGGACTTGAATACGTCAAGCCAACATTTCTCTATGCTTAATCAACTGAAGGATTTCTTAGCTACAATCAGAGACCATGAACAACGACTTCGCTCGCTTGAATCATTTAATCAAGTAAAAAAGTTTGTGATCGGCGGAAATACTATTTTTGATGAAAACGGTTTAGTCAGCAGTACGAATTTTGCTAATAGCAACACAACGCACGGCTCCCCGCAAACATTTACAACAAATGGCTGGGTTGATTTAGCGGACTCACAGTTTCCAACAATTACTGTCAGTCGGGATACCCTAATTCTCTTTATCTTAAAGGTAGAAGCAAATTTAACGGAATCGGTCGGAAACACTGGTAATGCGGTCATTATGATGAATATTGATGGTGTGCGTGATAATGCTGGGGCAATATTTTTGTATTCAGGGAATGATTACAACAGAACCTATGAAGTTATTTACCCAAAAATATTAGGGGAAGGTACTCACACAGTCAAAGCGCAAGCACGATTTGAGACAATTAATACTGGATCCCCCACGCTTAATATTGCTGGATTTTTCTTCTATTACATCCAGATGGGATCATAAAATATATAACGTATACCAGCGAAACTTTTATAATTAAAGTGCTATGGCAGGCTTTCAGACTACCATCATTCAAGGGAAAACCAACCACATTGATAAGGACTTTATGGCGCTCGCCAAAGACCTTCTTGATGGTAATAGCGGAATAGTCGGTGCAAATGACCTCATCGTGACCCAATCCAGTCCTCTGGCCATGTCTGTCACCGTTGCAGGTGGCACAATCTACTCTTATGTCTCCTCAGCAGGAGCGTATTATCGCCATTACCTGGGTGATGCCACGACTACCCTTACGATAGACCAGAATAGTTCAGGCTCGACCAGAATTGATTTAATTTGTGTCAAAACAGATTTAACCGCGACCCCAGATGCAAACGGTGGAGGTGTGGCTTCTTTGGTTGTCGTCAAGGGAACCCCAGGCGCTGGCATTCCGGTAACGCCAGCCAATCACTATAAACTTGCAGAAATTACAGTAGACAATGGATCTGCCAATATTCCTAATGCAAAAATTGCCGATAAGCGAAATACGATAAAGCTTGCTGCGTTGAATCAGACTTCTGACATTGTATTTATTATTGACGCTAGTGGTTCCCCAATAACAACAGGAATTAAAGGGGATCTTAGCATTGATTTTAATTGCACAATACAAAGTGCCACCCTTTTAGCAGATCAGTCAGGTTCTATTGTTATAGATATATGGAAAGATACATTAGCTAATTACCCTCCAACCGTTGCAGATACAATTACTGCTTCCGCAAAACCAACTCTCTCAAGTGCGACGAATGCTACAGATACAACACTCACAGGCTGGACAAAGACGATAGCAGCAGGTGACACCCTTCGCTTCAATGTTGATTCAGCGACTACAGTACAAAGAGTCACCTTAATTTTAAAGGTTCTAAAGAATTAATATGATTACAACAGCACTCTTAACCAATGCCTATACCAATGCCCTCCAGTCTTCCTTTAGTACTGCTTCAATTACTCCTACTGCAAATAAAGTAGTAATTATTGCAGTTTTTAATGAAGGGTACACTATTGATGCAGGAGTACCGAGTATTTCAGGATGCAATATAACGTGGAATCAGATAACAACCAGGATGCAGAACTCAGGCAATAATTACTGGCGGTCTCGTGTTACCTTATTTTGGGGTGTATCTGATACTCCAACAGTGGGTGCATTAACAATTAATTGTGGAGCGAATAGTTCTAATACAGCATGGGCGGTAGTCCAACTTACTGGAGCAGCGACCGTTACCCCTATCGTCCAATCAAATACGAATAGTTTTAATGGATCAGCAACAGGCTTATCTTTAACTCTTAGTTCCTTTGCAAACCCACTCAATGCAACACTTGGTATCTGTTTTGCAGAAGGTGTTTCAATGAATAATTCAGGAAGTAATTTTACTAATCTCTCATTATTGTATAACAACAAAGTAAATACACAGTTTGCGAATAGTCCACAAACAAATGTGAACTGGACATGGAGTTCAACGAATGATAGATCAGTTGCTGCGGCTATAGAAATAAAAAATCAACCGCCTGCGGGGAATAGAGCATATATCATTGGATAACTATGAATGAAACACAAAAGGAACTACTACAATATCAGTCAGATCACGATATCTTAATTACACTGGTTGAAAAAGTCTCCTCAAATCACGCCACGCTTTTAGATAAATTTGACCGTCTCTCCAAAGACATGAATGACCTAAGAAACTCAACCAAAAGTGACAATACGGCGATGACCCACCGCATTGATAAATTAGAAGACAGTCTAGGCAAGTATAACTTTCAGGAATGGTATTCTACCTGCAAAGCAGACCATGAATGGAATACTGACTTTCGTAAAACCTGGAAATTAGTTGTGGTGGCTATTTCTGCTTGTTCAATGGTTTTAGGCGGGATTATTGATCGGGGATTAGATGTGATGGGACTTTTCGGCAAGGTTAAATAATATGCGGCAATTACCAATCATTTACAGTCAACGCGATTCCAGATGGGCAAATCAACGTTTAGGGACAGTTAATGGAACCACAATAGGCTCTGATGGCTGCTATGATACCTCTGATGCAGCGGTAGCAGGTTACTTTACTCATTCCATAACACCAGCAGAACTTGACGACATTCTTACTAATAAAAATCTCTATATCAGTGGCAATCTAATGACCGATGATGCGCTTTGTAAGGTTTTCCCTGATATCTCTTTACAAGAAGTTGATTCGTATTATTCTATTCCGGCTGACCTGCAAAAACTTCAGCAGATAATGAGTGACCCGACACTTCTTCCAATTCTGTGTTTAGACCGAGGAACTTATACACATTTTGTTGTATGTGTGGATTGCAATGGTTCAACTGTTCAGATTGCCGATCCATGGACAGGGACAGTGGTTGATCTAGGCCAAACTTACGGCGATCCCCAAAAAGTGATTCTCAAATACGTGGTTTATAAGGGAACCCCGGTCACAAACCAGAACCTACAAGAATTATTAAATCAAGCAGTAAAAGACAGGAATACTAACTGGAATTGCTTCACAAGCCTATGTGATACACTAGAGATACCAGTTAATCCCAATGATAAGCAAGCGACTGTCCAAGCAGCTATTGATAAGATCCATACCCTGGCAGCATCTACCTCGTACAAAGCCATCCTTTCACAAGTTAAAAGCAAACTTGATGACCTGGAACACTTTTTATCACCGATTAAATTATAAGGTAAAAGACCAGCATCAGGAGTATATCGAGTCGTGCAAATGGTCGTGGATAGGGTTACTTCTATCAAGTATTCCATTACTCGTGCTCATGATTTGGAATCTGTTTTTTACTTGGTAACGCTGGTTTATAGTCTATGCGAAACTCATTTGGTAAAGAGTTAAAAATAAAGAGAGTGCAGAGAAACGAAGATGGTAGTTACACCTTTTATTTTAAGGAATGTTGTAACTACTGTGGTCAGGAGGTGAAAGATTATGAACCAAAGTGTCAAAGATGATTTAAACTATCAGGATGTAAAAAAATGGGCAACCAATACCTTTATTTTTTCCATCCCAACCTTATTAGCATTTTTACAGGGATTACAAACCAATGACTTTAAGTTTGCGCTAGGTGCGGCTTATTCAGCCATGTTATGCTCACTGATTGACTTACTTATCAAGTACAAAACAGGAGTAGAAGCAACAAAATAAGGTATGAAAGAACAGGTGACACCATCCTATTTAGAGCGGCCAAAACAGAATGATCCGCTGGTTATCTTCCAGGCGGAGTCAATTGTCATGCAAAAGATGAGTAAAGACTTAAAAGAAGCAGAACACCGCTTCGGAGTGTGTCAATGTCCAGCCTGTAAAGGTGAGTTACAAAAGAAAGTCGATTGGACAGCCAAAATGATTCGGAAATGACCTATGTTTAACCTCATTGCTCCTACTCTCCCCACAACAGAAACACAGGAGTGGATACCCCGCTACCCGTTTACTCCCAAAAAACCAGTCTCAGACAAAGAGCGTAAAAAACACGAAGTGAAGAGTAAGGCTGAATATGCCGAGTACCTTCAAACCGACTACTGGACGGAATTTAAACACATGTGTCGTGAAATCTATCCCACTTGTCTCTATCCTGAATGTGAGCGAACAAACCTAACGACCGCTCATATAGAGTATCCTGAGAAACGGTATAACGAGGCATTTGACCGAGTGCTTACTCTTTGCCTCAAGCACCATCTCCAAAGCGACGCCCAGGATGAGCACTGGGACTTATTACCGATGCATTGGATACTTGCAGAGCAACAAAGACGATTAGAAGCGTATTTTGGAGACTTGAATACTAGAACAGACGTGCTAGAATAATAAGTGAGCTACGGCTCCCCCTGGTAACCAAAACAGACGAATAACTGTTTACTTCTGTGTAGGTTACTACACAGGGGCAAACAGTTATTTTTTTATGAGAAAAATACCATTAGTCGGAGAAAGAGGGAAGGGAAAGTTTGCTCTAATTGATGATGACCAATTTGATAAAGTATCTAATTTTAAGTGGATTTGGAATGGACGATATGTTGCTACTTTCATTAAAGTTAATGGTGTTCAAAAGACATTATTATTACATAGATATATTTTTGGAGAAGTGGATGGAGAAATAGACCATAAAGACCATAACGCCTTGAACAATACGAGAGAAAATCTGAGAGTTTGTACCCGGTCTCAAAACTTAATGAATCGCAAAATTGGAAAGAATAATAGCTCTGGATATAAAGGTGTTTATTTTGATAAATGGAAAAATAAATGGAGAGCGTATATTTACCTAAATAAAAAACAAATTATACTTGGTTGGTTTGATGAAAAAATAGATGCAGCCAGGTACTACAATGTAGCAGCAATAAAATATCATGGACAATACGCTCGCCTTAATAAGATTGACTAATATTTCCCAAACCCATAAAGTTGAATATAACTTCAGCCACAGCGTAAAATTAGCGTGTGATTGTAATGAGAAAAAAGTACGGGGGCTATTGCGTATTTAGTCCTGTAGTGTTATGTTATATTCAAGTTGTAGTTATGTAATGCAAAAACTCGTTTTAACCCTGGTTACTACTAAATGCCTTGCGGAACGAGGCTAAGAGGTTAGCGGTGCGGGAGGCGCAACCTTTGGCCAGTCATCAAAATCGGGAAGTGCATAAGCCGGAAGGCGCCGGCAACTTTGAAGCCCGTGATCCTGACTTAATAGGATTACAGGATTTTTTGTTGTCTGAAGCCCCGGTCAAGCCTACCGCCACCGCCCAGGAACTTTCGGTGGATGAACTGGAAGCTTTACTGGTGGCGAAACGTTCCTCGGCTTCAGAAGTTGAAAACAAGGCACCGGTCAAAAAAGCAGCCGTTCCCAAAAAAGCTGAAAAACGTCCGGTTGTTGCAAAACCGGAAGATCGCTTTGCTCCGGCCACCCTGGTAACTAAGAAAACCGCACCGCCAAAAGGATCAGGAAAACCGGGCGGACGTATCCTGAATATTGCGGGATACACCCTGGAAGCCCTGGTGATTGTTGCGGCCCTCTGGATTTTTGGTAGCTGGGCTTTGCAGCAGGCCGGAATTGCGGTTAACGTGAATCTTTTTGATTCATCTCAAGCCGATGATTTCAAAGTGCTACCTTCCCGGCCCGAAGGAGTTTACCTGAGCGCCTACGCCCCCAATACCCTGGACTTGCCTGCGCCCCCTTCTACCAGCGCTCCTACGGCTACGGTAGAAAACGAGGTTACTCCGCAGGCTCCCCGGACAACTCCAACTCAGGCCGCAACTGCGGCAGCGGCGGTAGCGCCTACCCCCACGCCGGCGATTGTACAGGCTCAGCGGCAGACTCTTGAGGAGGGTGCGGCCCCTCCACCCAGTCCACCGCGTCGTCTGCAAATCTCTAAACTGGGTATTGATACGCCGGTAAAAGAAGTAACCGTTAACCTGGGAACCTGGCAGGTGGCCGATTTTGCGGCGGGTCACCATCGTGGTACAGCCATGCCCGGCCAGGCGGGGAATATGGTGCTGGTGGGGCATCGCGATATTCGCGGAAGTGTCTTTTTGCGCTTGAATGAGTTGCAGGTAGGGGACGAATTTAAAGTTACTACCGATAATGCTGTTTACCGTTATGTTGTTACCTCCACTTTTGAAGTCGCTCCGACTCAAGTAGAGGTAATGGCACCGACAACCGACCCAACGGCTACTTTGATTACCTGTACTCCGGTGGGCCTGGCAACGAAACGTTTAATTGTAAAGGCAAGGTTGGAAAAGTAAGCCTGCCCGGAAGCTCGCGCGGTAGGGTCTTTTACCAGAAGAGGAAATTACTATATGAAGACCAGGAATCAATCATCGCGACCGTTCCAACCGGCTAAGTGGACCTGGCTGGAATTGGGCGGGTTAGCACTAGCCTTCTTCCTGATAGTCTGGCCACTGGTTAGTCTGCTGGTCACTACCATATTCCCTCCGACCGTGCGCGGCCAGAGCGCATTCGATGTTATCAAGGGAGCTTCTGCGGGTACCGGCGCGGTGGGCGACCCGATTGTTTATAATATTTCGGTCACAGTTAACAACCCGGATACTTTTACCCTTTCCGATACTTTACCGGCTCAAGTTAACTATGTCTCTTCTTCCTGTTCAGCCGGTTGTTCTTTTATAAGCGGCGCGAGTGTTTCCGGCAAAACGGTTAGTTTTCTAGGTTTTCCGGGAATACCGGCCGGTACTGTAATTACGGTTTTAATTTCCACGGTAATCGCCAATGGTGCGACTACAGGTACTTCTTTTTCCAATACGGCCATAGTTGACTCCAACTTTGTGCAGTATCCCAGTAACTCGGTTTCGGTGACGGTAAGCTCAACCTCTAACGGTAATCCTACTCCAACCCCGGCTGCGCCCACGGCTACACCAACTTTTTCACCGCCGTCGCCGCCTGCCAGCACTGTGGCAGCTACCAATACGCCTGTACCGACCAATACGGCCATTCCGCCGACGAACACGGCTGTTCCGCCGACCAGTACCAGCACAGCGGTACCGCCCACCAATACGGCCATTCCACCGACTGCTACAGCGATAGTACCGACCAATACACCTGTATCGGGTGCCACCAACACGCCTGTACCGACCAATACTTCTGTGGCTGGACCAACCCAGACACCCATACGACCGACCAATACGCCCATTCCGCCCACTAACACGCCGATCCCACCCACGAACACTTTTGTCAGTTCAGGTCAGCCTACCCCGGTGATCTTCCCGACGCGTATTTCGGGTACGCCGGGTCCGGCGCCGACCAACACGCCCGGCCCGACTCCGACTAACAGCCCTAATACACCCGCACCTAACAGCCCGCCTGCTTCTACTACCCAGGCTCCTTCAACGGCTACGGGCGTGATAAGCGGTTCGTTTATGCTTAATGGTAATACCACCGCGCTCAGTGGTAGCCGGGTAGACCTGATTAAACGCGCAGGCGGAACCGACTCAATTCAGGCCAGCAGCCTGATTGATAATACGGGCCAGTATTCCTTCTTGTCCGTACCGGTAACCGGACCGGGCGAATTGTATGCCGTGCGTTTCAGCAATCCTGGCGGAGTAAGCAGTCTACGTACCTGGACCAGTTCAGTCTTTACTTTTGGCGGCGGTAGCGCCAAAGCTCCTTCCGCTGACCTGGCCGATGTTACTCTGGGTACCCCCGGTAACAGCGATACTCTCTTCCAGTTACCTTTGACTCTTAACTGGAATAGCCGCTTCCCCGGCGATACCTATTCGCTGATCGTATACTATACTGATGGCAGCGGGATTGCCCTGGCGACTAATTCTCTTGGCGGAGCTACTTCTTATACTATTCAACCGAATGCTCTGGCCAATGGCGATTACTTCGCGGAAGTGACAGTCAGTAATAACGCCGGTTCCGGTATTTCGCAGCACCAGTTCCGCTTCAGAGTTGGCGGACAGGCTCCGGCTCCGACTGCTACTCCTTCCGGCAATGTTCAACCGCCTACTACTGCGGCGGCTACCACAGCGCCGGTCACTACAGCGGCTCCGACAGCCAGTACCGGCAGCACTACTGCCGCAAGTACTACCGCCGCAGCTACTACCGCCGCTGGCGCTACCACCACTGCTGCCACTACTACCGCCGCAGCCACCACAGCCGCGAACACTACCGCCGCAGCTACTACCGCCCCGGCATCCCTGGGCAGTAACTCTACCGGCAATAACAATGTTGTTTCCGCTGGGACTCCCACGCCGCTGGTTAGCGGTGTAGCGGGTAATAGCACCGCCAGCGGCGACAACGGCAAGCTACCTACCGGGACTAACAGCCTGCCGCAAAGTGGTGGGGAAATGCCGGTATTTGGTCTGGTGCTGGCTGCTCTTACCCTGGTGTTCCGGCGCCTGCGCCTGTCGCGGCAGCGCCGTTTACAGCCCTAGTACAGCGTAAATTGAACGAGAGCTATACTCTTCTGCTGAGGATTATAGCTCTCGTTTTTTGTTTATCCTGCCAGAGAATAATATACTGCTACCGGCGCGGTAACTGGCTTGTTTTATAGAAAAAAGAGAAGAAAGAAAGGTATTTCGGAAAGTGGCTATAAAGGTTTGTATTGCTGGTGTGACCGGTTGGACGGGCAGTCTTTTGGCTCGCCGCATTATAGAATCTGAAGAGTTTGAACTGGTAGGGGCGGTTGCTCGCCAGTTAACAGGTTTTGATGTTGGCGAATTTCTGGGCATGAAGCATAACGGCCTGAAAATAGCAGGTTCGCTGGAAGAAACTTTAGCGGCTTCGCCCCAGGTTCTGATTGATTATACTTCTCCACTCTCGGTCAAGGAACGGACCCTGCTGGCCCTGAACGAAGGTTTACGCGTGGTTATCGGCACCTCTGGCCTGGAAGCATCCGATTACGCCGAGATTGAAGCAAAAGCGCAGGCTAAAGGCCTTGGGGTGATATCTGCCGGTAATTTTTCAATAACCGCTGCCCTGGCAAAACACTTTGCGCTAATAGCGGCCCGCTATTTACCTTCCTGGGAGATTATTGACTATGCCAGCGCCGGTAAACCTGATGCTCCCAGCGGCACCACCCTCGAACTGGCCGAGGAACTGGGTCTGATAGCTAAAGCTGAGCTGGAAGTGCCTATCGAGCAAACACTTGGTATTAAGGAGACGCGGGGCGCGACCATTGGCGGTAGCCAGGTTCACTCTTTACGCTTACCCGGTTATGTTATCGCCTTTGAAACTATTTTTGGCCTGCCGGACGAACGTCTGACTATTCGGCACGATGCGGGTTCAGGTGCGGAACCCTATATAGGCGGAACGCTTTTAGCTGCTCGCAAAGTTATGGGGATTACCGGACTGGTACGAGGCATGGACCGGTTGCTGTTTGATTCCTGAGTTAGTGGACCCTTTTAAAAACGTAAAACCCCTGATGACAAGGTGTACATCAGGGGTTTTTGCTAATCCATAAAACGATACTTTACCAGGGCAAAGAGGGCTTCAAAGGCATCTTTGAGTCCGATCTTTTTGCCTTCGGCGTAATCTCTGCCGCTATAGTGGATCGGAACCTCATAGACTTTGAGCTTGCGTTTTAGGAGCTTGGCCGTTATTTCCGGCTCGAAATCGAAACGATTGGCTCTTAACTTGATACTGCGAATAATCTCGGAACGAACCGCTTTATAGCAGGTTTCCATGTCGGTCAAAATGGTATCGTAAAGAATATTGGTAAACAGCGTCAGGCTACGGTTGGCTACATAGTGCCAGAAGAGAAAGACGCGGTGAGTACCCAGGAAGCGCGAGCCGTAAACCGCATCGGCGTTGCCATCTACGATTGGTTTTATCAAAATGGCAAAATCTTGCGGGTCATATTCTAAATCGGCATCCTGCACGATCACGATACTGGAGTCCGGGGAGATATTTTCAAAGCCGGTACGTAAAGCGGCTCCCTTGCCTTTATTGATAGGATGGTAGAAAAAACGTAACTTATTGCACTCGTCGGCGGGAGCGTTTTCCGGCCCTCGCTCCAGTTCTTTCAAAATATCACGGCTGCCATCAGTGGAACAATCATCAATAATTAGAATTTCTTTGCGGATGTTAACCGCTCTTACTCGCTCAATAATCTCGCGGATAGTCCCTTTTTCATTATAAACCGGAATTACTATTGAAAGCAGTAGTTGATCTTTGGGAATAGGCGCAGCCATTTTAGTTCTGTTTCTCCTGTTTGGTCCTCATAACGACTTTTATCACTGCCTGATGACTCTTTGGCGCTTCCAGTTTTACCGGTCCTGTAATCTTTTTTCTTTTAGAAAGTAGGGCTGATAAAAAAGCACGCTAAAGAATAACATTTCTTGCAAAAAAGAACAAATTATTTTTGTAACTTATTAGGTGCATTAAATCTTCACCGGGTCAGACGATAATCTCAGCCAGGGTCGGCTCAAGCGAATCGATCACTTGAGACTGTTGGAAAACCCATTCGGCTTGCCTCAATGGTCTTTGCCGCGCTGCCGGTTTCTTCAGTAGTTTTGCGCGTAGCAACCCGCAAGTCCAAAGAACCTACCCGTTTTTTGATGGGCTGACAGAGAGATGGCAGCGCGGCAAAGCGGCCAACTTGCTCTGTCCGGTGCGCTTGGAAGAGATGTGGGACTGCTCGCTCGAAGATATTCGAGCCGAGTGTAGTATTACGTTTGCTAAAGCTTTGATGGCATAATAAAGGTTTACACGTAAAAAGACGGCTAACACAGCCGGTTTTTTAGAGCAATTTATGTTATAAGCCTTATAGCTGGTGACTTTCCGGCTGAAGTACAATCTCGCCCAGCACTCCCATATCAGGCTGGGTGGCGGCGAAAAGAACAGCATTGGCGGCATCGTTTACAGTTAGCATTTTGTCTCGCTGTACTCGCATGCCGTCTATCTTGTCCCAGAAGGGCGAATCAACCCCACCAAAATGTAAGAGGGTAAACTTCACCCCGAAGCGTTTAAAATCAAGCGCCATCGCCTTGGTCATGCCGGTAACGGCCCATTTGCTGGCGCAATAGCCGGAAGCGTTCATCATCGCGGCTTTACCTAAAATACCCGGAAGATTGATAATATGCCCTTTGCGCGCTTCAGCCATCCTGGCACCGGCTTCCTGGCTGACCAGAAAAGTACCCTTAGCATTTACAGCCATCATCCGGTCGAAGTCGGCTTCGCTCAATTCCAGGCTAGGCCGGATTACCCCGACACCCGCCGCGTTCACCAGGATGTCTATTCGCCCGAAAGTCTGCATGGCAGCTTCCACCATATTTACTACCGTAGCCTTGTTCGTAACATCGGTCGGAACACTCAGGGTGGGCGTTCCGGGCGAGTACAATTCTCGCTCCAGGTTTTCGAGGGCTTCGGCATTCCTGCTGGCTAACACCAGCGAGGCACCCTGTTCGGCAAATTTGAGGGCGCTGGCCCTGCCAATACCGCTACTTGCGCCCGTTATAAGTACCACTTTCCCTGCTAATGTATCGGACATTTTATTCTTCTTCCTGTAACTTGATATTGAACAAACCTTAAACAAGACTGATGATAGTGGGTAGAGTAGTGAGCGTCAAACCTGTTGCGGTAAGGCTTGACCTTTTTTAGCCTCAAATGTATAGTTTATTTACATGTTATAATATTCTTACATTGAATATTCACAGACTCTTTCTTTTTGATCTGTGCTGTTAGTCAAAAGACAAGGAATCTTGCTATGGATGTAATGCCCACCGAATACGCCCTGTTAGGTTTACTATTAGATGGCCCTAAACACGGCTATGAACTGGCTCGCCGCTTTTCGCCGGAAACGGCCCTGGGTGAAATCTGCCACCTGGAAATGAGTATGCTCTACGCTTTGCTCAAGAAGCAGGAAAAGGTTGGACATATCGAGGCCGAGCTTGAAAGCCAGGGAGCCCGTCCGCCCAAGCGCATCTTTCACCTTTCCCACCTGGGCCGGGCCGCCTTTATGGAGTGGGTGCGTACTCCGGTTGGCCGGACCCGTGAAATTAGGCTCGACTTTCTGGTCAAACTCTATTTCGCCCGCCAGTTGGGTGATGATGATGTGTTAGCCCTGATAGACCGCCAGCTTGAAGTATGCACGGCTCTACTGGACCGCTTGCAGCGCGGCGTGCGTTTGAATGAGGACTCTGAAGAACTGGTGGGAATCAGCGCTGGTAACTACAGTGGCTTCGATTACGGGGAAGAAGAAGAGGATTTAAATCCTCGGGGGGGTCGCCGCAGCCACCCGCGCCCCAGTGAACACGAGCGCAACCGCGACCGGACACCCGAGGAAGAACAGTTTGCCGAGCTGGTGCAAGAATTACGAATTAAACAAAACGAAGCTATTATTGACTGGCTACGTGCCAGCCGCCGCGCCCTGGGCAGCTATAGCTATTGATGTTAAGCTATAGCTATCTAACTCTCAATGACAAATTCTGGCGTCCAGAGTTAAACCGTTTTTTGTTGCCGGTAGCTCTCAAGTTGCTGCATGAAGAGCGGGTGGAGTTCTTTTGCAGTCGCAATAATACTTGGTTTTAAGTGACTGGCCGGTTGCCCCTGGTTATCGGTAACGGCTGCTCCCGCTTCCTCACAAATCAGTAGCGCCGCTGCCATGTCCCACGGTTTAAGGGATGAGTGGTAGAAGAGGTCGAAACGACCCACGGCTACGTTAACCAGGCCTAAAACGGCTGAGCCCAGGATACGCATACTGCGCACCTGCGGCCGGAAGAAAGTAGCCTGGCGCAGCATTTCTACCGCTACCGGCTCGTTGTAGCCCAGGTCAAAGCACACCAGGGCTTTCGCCAGGGTGGCGGTGTGAGAGGCGTGAATGGGTTGCCCGTTGAGGGTGGCTCCTTTACCTCGTTCCGCCACAAAAAGCTCATCCCGGAAGGGATTATAAACTACTCCCAGCACCATCTGGTCGTCTTTGGCCAGGCCAATTGAGACGCAACTGGTCGCGAGGTCGGCGGCAAAGTTGGCGGTACCATCCAGCGGATCAACGATCCAGGTGTAGGGCGAGTCGGGATGCCCCTGGCTCAAGCCGGTCTCTTCGCCCAGGATATTATGCTCGGGATAGTTGCGCTGAATGTAGCCCATAATAATGGCTTCGGCCCTGGTATCTACTTCGGTTACAACATCTTTGGCATCTTTATAATCCATAGCGGCAGGTCCGGCCGGAAATTTGCGCCGCCATTCCAGCATGAGATGCCCGGCTTCGTAAGCCGCAGTAATCGCTACTTCTTTCAACCTCTATTAACCTCCCCACATTATAAATTACTATTCCGGGTTGACTGCGTGCCTGAAAAGCCGGGAAGCGGCTTCCTGCGGTACAATTACGGTCAAAGCGGCTGGAACACACTCAATGGTGAGCGGCTGTAAACCTGTTTGCCCGTGGGCATCGCCATCAACCTGCAAGGCTACTGACCTTTCCATTTCGATTTGCACCTGTCTGACGCGAAATCTTTTTACCTGTTTATCGCGTTCGGTCTGGCTGAGAACGATAGAAAAGGCCCTGGAGAACCTGGACCAGAAGTTCTTTTCCTTAAAGGCCAGTACTTCTAATAAACCGTCATCCATTCTGGCTTCACGGGCCAGCTTCATAATAGCGTACCGCTCGGTATTTGTTACAATAACCAGCGCTGTCTTTAATTCTAACACCTTGGGAGTGTCTTCAGCTAAATGCAGGCGAATTTTAGCTGTGCCCGGGCGGAAAAAGAGACCCAGGCGTAAGGCAGCCAGGGCGTAAGCTATTTTGCCCACTCTCTTTTTTAGCTTCAGATCTATAGCCCGGGTAATTTCACCGTCCAGGCCAACTCCCACCATCAGCAGAAAATAGCGACCCTCCAATTTTCCCAGGTCTACTTTGCGGCAAATTCCTGCATTGATCGTTTTAACCACCTCTTTAGGGTTGGCTGATACCCCGATTTGCTTGCACCAGACATTGGTAGTACCTGCCGGATAAACCGCCAGTGGAATGCCTGTCCCCGCCAGCGCCTGGATAACTTCGTTGATTGTGCCATCCCCACCAACCGTCAGAAGCGCCTCACATCCCTCTTCCAGGGCACGCTGGGCCTCCCTGGTGCCATCGCCCGGCTCATTGGTTTTAAAGATAGTTAACTGATGCCCGTTTTGCCGCAGCAGGTTTAATAATTGTTGGTAACGGCGCTCGCGGCGATTACTTCCGGCCACCGGATTATAAATTACGGCTAGACGCATCTTTTTTTTCAGATATAGTATAACGACGGTAGTAAGTAACCACCGTCGTTCGTTTCTAGATAATTATTTATTTAACCTGGCTGCTGTTTAGTTGTTGTAACGCTCGCCGGGCTTCCTCGCGTTCATCCCAGGGTACTTTTTCAGTTCCCACGATGATACAACTTTCGTGACCTTTGCCAGCTAATAGCACCGTATCGCCTGCCCGGGCCACCCTGACTGCCGCTTCAATGGCGGCTCTCCGGTCGGCGATTTTCAAAAAGTTAACGCCTTCGCGCCAGCCTTCCGCTTCCGCTCCGGCGCCAATCTGATCAATGATGACATTCTCGTCTTCCAGGCGAGGGTCTTCGTTAGTAAAAACCGCAAAATCGGCTAAACGGGCCGCGATAGCGCCCTGGAGAGGTCGTTTAGCGACATCTCGTTCTCCGGCGCTGCCAAAGACAGTAATCAAGCGGCCTGGAGTAATCGGGCGCAAAGTACGCAAAACCTGCTCGATAGAGTCCGGGTTGTGCGCGTAATCTACGATCACACTGAAAGGCTGGCCTTCGTCCACTTTCTCCATGCGGCCCGAGACCCCTTTTACACCTTCCAAACCGCGCTTGATCTCTTCCAGGGTCAACCCCTGCGAGAGGCCTACAGTCAGGGCAGCCAGGCTATTGTAAACATTGAAGCGCCCTGGCAGATTCAGGCGCAGTCGGACCTCTCCGAGTGGTGTTACAGCCGTATATTCCAGGTTGCGGTTATCGCTGACGATATCTACCGCTCGTATGTCCGCCGGGTTTTCGATGGAAAAAGTCAACACCCTTAATTCGTAACCCTTCGCCCTGGTAGCCGTTTCGGCTCTTTCGCGGAAATATTGGGCATTCGGGTCATCGGCATTAATAATAGCGGTTTTAGGGAAGCGCAGGAATGGTTTAGGCGGTTCGTCCGCCAGGGCTTCAAAGAGCAGGCCTTTAGCTTCTCGATAGTTCTCAAAGGTCTCGTGGAAATCGAGATGCTCGTGGGTGATATTGGTCAGCACAGCAACGTCATAAGCGCAATCCAGCAGTTTACGCAGGGCCAGGCCATGCGAACTGCTCTCCAGCACACAATAGTCTACTTTAGCGGCAGCCATCTCGGCCATTAACTGCTGCACTTCCACCGCTTCCGGGGTGGTCTGGCGGGTTTGATTTGACCAGCGGCGCGGACCTACCTTGAAGTCAACTGTGCCAATCAGACCGGTACTGTACGGCCCGGCTTCCAGCACTTCGCTGATCAGGAAGGTTGTAGTAGTTTTACCTTTGGTTCCGGTAACACCCACTACGCCGATTTTTCGAGCAGGAAACCCGTAAAAGGCTGCTGCCAGGTGGGTCAAGGCGGTGCGTTCGTCCGGGACAAGTACGACGGTTTGACCGCTGTACTGGGGGCTATTAATAAAAGCTGCCAATTGAGCGCGATCACTACCGACCAGGGCCTGTGCTCCGTGCTGTGCGGCATCTCCCAGGAAACGATGACCATCGGTATGAAAGCCCACTACTGCTACAAAAACTGCGCCCGGTTGGGCTTCACGCGAGGAATATACAATACCGCTTACCGCTGTTTCTAAATTGCCTTTCGCCAGGACTTCTTTTTGAGTGAGTACCTCAGATAGTTCGCCGAAATTCAACTTTCGCTCAATCCTTCCGAAATTCTTTGCTGTTCGTTTTTCTTTTTCGACGCAAGTATAGCAGATATTGAGCTTCTTGGCCTCTCAAACTTGCAGGTTTTTAGTTCTGTGGGCCTGGTTGCTGATTAACAGCAGCACCAGCCAGGTAAAGACTAGTATGCCGAGAGTGTAAGCGGCGATTACCTGCTCATCGTCAGGTGGTTTAGCGCCGTTAGTGGCCCAGGGTAGAATTAACATCAGGAGCGCCAATCCCGCCAGGATAGACCACCTCAGAACCGGGCGGCAGCGCCGGATTTCTACTAAAAGTCCCAGTAGCGGAATTAGCAGTACTACGGCTTCGTAGCTAAAGGCGTAAATAAAGGCGTAATAGGAGAGGGTAGCCAGCAATCCCCAGAAAAGGAGCGGGTTACTCCGCATAGCCGGTATTTTTAGCCATGCCAGCCACATTGCTCCCACCAGGGACAGGGCGAGCACGGCGGCTATGCCTATGAATAAAGCTACCTGGCCGGTAGATTCGCCCCAGTGGCCGGTTAGACCCCAGATTGTGCAGTTACGCAGCATAATCTTCCAGCCTAGCTCGGTTCGCGAGCCTAACCACTGCCAGGGCCACGCCGGGTTAATGACAAAAGCGCTGGCGACCAGAAGAACAGCGCCAGCAACGAAAAAGTAAAGGCCTCTTCTTCTTTCACGGGGCAGTAACACCAGCAGGGCTACCGGCAAAAAAAGGACATAGGGAGTAGGTTTGAAAACAGCCGCCAGCAGGCCAATACCTGCCAGACCATACCGTTTGAAAGTTAATCCGTAGATAAAAAGAGTTGTTAGTAGCAGATTGGCAATGCTTATCTGCCCGTCCAGCAAAGTCTTCAGAAAATGGCGACCGGGTACGTAAAGGACCATCGTAGCCAGCACCAGGTAATGCTCTACCTGTTTACGCTCTAAACCTTCCAGGCCTTTCAAGGCGACCTGTAGCAACAGCCAGATTGTTACAACCAGGCACATTTCGTTAAAGACGGTCCAGATGGTAAGGGCCCAATCGAGCGAAAAAATCGCCTGAGGTATAAAAATATAACCGGTATAGAGCGGATAGGCGTAACCGCCGGTCAGTAAATCCCGGCGAGCCATCCCTACCTCGACCAGAATGCTCTCGGTATTGCTTGAAATGTAAGGATTATTACCGTGTAAAAGATTCTTACCGGCAGCATAGAAAAAGGTATAATCAGAATTAGGATAATCAAAAGTAGTAATCAGACGGTGATTTAACCAGGAAAAAAGCGGTAGAACCAGTATCAGGAGCGCTAACACCGGCCAGTAGGTTCTAAGGCGTTTCACCTTTTGACCGCTACTGACCTTTTTATCCAGTAATTCCGGCGAGGCTTGAGGTAGTTCTGGTCGCATAGCTTAACTAAACTCCGAAACGAACTACGAATATACCGAGTTAGCCTATAGGGGGTAGTGAGCCTGTCAAAAACCTTATGGCAGGCTCATCAGTATCCGGGTATTTAACTGAGTAGAGAGCTAAGCAAGATCGCAAAGCCCTTAGAGGCCTGATTTACTTCGTCAATTTTGCCTACAGCAGTGGCGAAATAAGTCGCGACTACCGCAATTATCGCGGCAAGCCTGAGCCAGTAGCTGAGTTCAATTTTACCGAAAAGTACTTTTGCTTTTTCACGATCAACTGTAGCAGGAAGATTGGAAAGGCCAAAAGGTGCCAGGGCCGCTGCCAGGAAGATCGCGAATCCAGCGCTGGCCAGATAGAGTGTATTGTAATTGGCGGTTTGTAAAATAAAAGGCAGCAGGCACAGAAGTGTCCAGAGAAAGCCATACCCCGCTGTTCGTAAGGTCCAGTAAGGCGGTACTGGCTCGCCGGAAGAAGGAGGTAGTTTCTCAGTTGAGGAGGGCTCAACTTTAGCCTCTGGTAACGTTTCTGGGACCTTCGTTACTCCATTTTGCGCCAGATTTGTAGGGTCATCCAGTTCATCGTCATCATCAATAACCGGTTGTGGATTAGCGGCCTCTTCAGGGATGGGAGCGCTAAAGGGATGGGTAAGATGCCAGGCCTCCCACTCCTGGACGCCGGTAAGCGCCAGGAAAGCGCCCAGCGCCGCCAACAAAATCAGGCCATCCGTACCGTCCAGGCCGAACGGATTGGAAATATTGCTTATATTACCTCTTAAAAAGCCTCCAATATCAACCTTCTGTTCACCCGCAGGCAGGTAAGCGCCCAGCCCACCTAGAAACGCCAGGTTTATCGCGATATAAAGCACCAGCAGGACGATAAAAGGGGTATAGATCCGAAACATGTTGCTCGCACTACCGGCATCTCCCGGTTGTACTTCTCTTTCTGCATGTAGCATCCGGTCTATCCCGCCGCTGATAAAGTCGTAAGCCAGCAGCACCAGCGGTACGGCAATCGCTTCGGGCTTCGATAAGAGTGCCAGGGCAAAAAAGATTATCGAAAGGGGATAGTAATAACGTTCAAGGGGGCGAGCCGGAGCAGGCGCATCATTTGCGGCGCTGGCGGCGTTATTGTTCTGGCGAATACTGACAAAGCAATACACACTGGCAATGCTGAAAATAGCCGCCAGTAAGTCAGCCTGGCTAATAATCTGAGCTACCACCGGTACATGGGCGGGCAGAGTAGCAAAGATTAATCCGGCGCACACCGCCAGGGCCGGACGGCGCGTCAGTTTCCAGGCCAGGCCCCAGACCAGCACTGAGCAAACAGCGTGTAAAATGGCCGAAACTATATGCCAGTTCGCCGGATTTATAGTAAAGAAGCGGTACTCAAAAAAGAAAAGCAGGCGCGGTAATGGCGCGTAAGCTTTTCCGCCCAGGCCCCAATCCTGAAAGAAGAAACCCAGGGTATCGGCAAAAGTTTGTTTGGGGCCTCGCAACTGGCCTAACATGGTAAAGTCTTCACCCTGAAACTGACCATATCGGGTCAGGCCGAGTAGCAGCAGGGCTACCAGGGCTACAAAAAAGCCGGTCAGCCACCAATAGCGGCCTGCGCGGCTCTGGGGTACATATTCAGGAAGATTACTGGTTTTAAGATTATCCAGACTGTTAGAAGTTAGCATTAAAATAAAATTTTAGAATGGACTCCAGGGGAGTTTAAGGATTTAAGTTTAAAATTGAGATGCCTGCCACGTGCTACAGATTAACATACCAGGGTCGGCTCATTATACCATGCCTGTTCCGGTATTTTTAAGAGGGACTTTCGTACCTTCTCTTTAACCTTTCAACGAGCGCCCGGCTTTCAATCTGTCCAAATTGAAAGCCGGGCGCTCGTTATGCGCTTGAACTCACCGGGTCTTACTGAGGCTTGAACTTGACGATACTGTTCTTACGCCCATCGGCGATATAGAGCGTGCCGTCTGAAGCAAAAGTAATACCAATCGGGTTAATCAGGCTCAGACCGTTGTCGCTATTGTAAGTAGCCACTTGCTTGCCTGTTTTGTCAAAGCGCAGAATAGCTCCATTGGCCGGGTCGCTGGCAAAGAGATCTCCGCTAACCGGATCGAAAGCCAGGTAAGGCTCGTTCAGCGAGACTTCTTTCCAGCTTGATACAGGAATTTCACTCTGGTAGTTACCCTGCTTATCCAGGACCTGGATGCGTTTGTTGCGCATGTCGGCTACATAAAGCTTGCCGTCAGGGCTGATAACTATCGAGTCTGGTTCATCGAACTGGCCTGGTCCGCTGCCGCCGGTTCCGAACTGGCGCTTGAAATTGCCATTCTTATCGTACACTACGATACGCTTGTTACCCGTATCTGTGATGTAAAGCTCGCCAGTGGACTTGTCATAGGCAATAGAGCGCGGCCCGTAGAAACTGGTAGGGTATTGCTGGTCCAGTTGGGCCTGCCCTTTGGTATCCTGACCGTTACCCCACTTGGCCAGGAAAGTGCCATTCTTATCAAACTTCTCGATACGGTATCCCCAGGTATCTGTCACGTAGATATTACCGTCTTCATCAGTGGCGATACCTCCGGGCCCACTCTCGTACTGAGCTAAAGTGAACTGCCCATCACCCGCGCCAATCGAACCGAATTTCGAGAGAAAAGTACCGTTCTTATCGAAGCGCTGCACTCGGCCATTCAGGCTATCCAGCACCAGGAAATCGGCGTTGGGGGCAACAGTAATGTTACGCGGTAAGCGATACTGGCCGTTGCGATTGCCCGGCTGGCTGGAAGCTGTCATCTCGAATGCAGGCAGGCTATCAGCGTTAGCCGTGTTAGCGGTAGCGCTGGTCCCGTCTGTAAGAGCAAAATCCGGTTCCACATCGTTGCGCACGTAAGCTACCATATCAAAAGATTGGAGTGGTTGCCACAGCTCGCGATAGATAATGTAGCGCCACAACCTGCCGGCGTAAGGCTGTTCCGTAAAGCTCCGAATAAACATGTCCCAGCGGGTATTAACTATGTCTTTCTTGGCGATACGGTCCTCACGCGGGTCATCGGGAGGTGTATAGCCGAGACCGCCGTACCCGCTATCATCCTCAGGGAAGTGCCAGCGGAAGCGATACTGGTGCGCCGTGTACTGACCCTGCAACTGGTCTTGAAGTTTGCTGGTGTTTTCACCTGAGGAGACCAGTATCATGACATAGTTGTTGCCACGCGCATCTGTCAACTTGTCAATTACATTGGCGGCATTCGGATCGCTGTTGACCGTGCCGTAGGTAACATCGGTATAGTCGCGCAAGTACCACGATAGAGGCCAGGCTACTTCGCTGCTGACGTAAAGCGGAATCCCCTTGCTGTTAGCCGGGTCTGGGTCAATCGCGGCTAACTGACCGGGTTGAGGCGCGGCGGGCGTTACTTTATAGGTATCACGCAGGTCGCGACTGAGGCGGCCCAGACGCTCTACAAAGAGGGGTACTTCCGGCGTGGTCTGGGTATAGATCATCGGCTCAATTGCCGTATCAGGATGGCCATAATTGAGCGCGATAGTGCTCTTGACACAGTAGGCGAAGAGTAGCAGGCTGACCGCGAACATGATTACCCCTCGCGCCACTCGCCCATCCAGGCGACCGTTCCACCACAGCCAGAGGCTGACCCCGAAAAGCGCTAACCCGATAGCGCCTACCAGTACCATCTGGACGATAGCGTAGGTAATATCATTGCTGGTGGCGGCGCGGTTCAATCCAGTATTGAACTGGCCGACTTTAGGAAAGTTGATCGCCATGCCGACCAGGACGAAAGAGCAGATCACCATGAGGATGAAAAGCCCGGCAAACAACAGGCCTTCCTTCCAGCTAAAGAACCTTTTCCAGTTAAAGCGGCGCAGGTAATCGTTAAGAAACTCGGCCGTAACCAGGCTGGCGGGTAGCGCGATTTGCATGTTCAACCAGGGAATTTTCTCACCGGCAATCGAATAGAAGACCAATGCCAGGAAGGTCCACCAGAAAGAGAGACCGATAAAAACGCCCCTGGGAGTAAAGATGAAGCGCCCCCGTTGGCGAGTGCGTTTCCACCAGTTGACCGGGAAGTAGACCAGGGCTACAAAGGTAAAGAAAACGGCTACGGTTTCGTACAATAACATCAGCATCGGGTAGTAGAACCAGGGCTGATCCAGGCGGCGCTTGCCGTGTTGCTCACTCCAGTACTCCAGACCGCGATAGAAACCATCGGCCAATCGCTCAGGCGCGAAGAAGAAGTTGCTGAAGATCAGCACGTACAGAATGCCGAAGCCCAGCAAGAAGGCTACTACCACGCGCGGATGGCGCGCACAGCGTAAAAGTACCCGCAAAACGGCCGAGCCTCTTAACTGCTCGTCGTCCATCAGGTGTTCCAGCGAAACCAGCCACCCGGCTACGAAACCAATTATAACCGCCAGGACTGCCCCACCGATTACATAGGCCAGCCATTTGTCCATCGGGCCAATTAGCGGTAAAGCCCCCTGGGGTAACTGGGAGCGGTCCGGAACCATTATGAAGCGCAGGCTGATAAGCGTGGCAATCAACAGCACGAAGAAGCCGCTGATGAGCGCTCCGTAAATCCCTCGCTCGGTATAGACCAGCAGACGGCGCTCAAATAACCAGCCTACCAGCGCCCCGAACAGAACCGCTGCTACCAGTAGAAAGACCAGTTGAGGCAGCAGCGATGGCCAGGTCAGTCCACCGTAGGAAAACTGACTGTAACCGGTATAGCCTTTATCCAGCGTGTAATTAATGGCCGTTGAAGTGGTACCAGCGGCTTTCATGCCTGCTTCTGTTAAGTACTGTGCCGCAGAGTGGCTGCGCAAGAAGAGAAAAGTAGCTATCGCTCCCAGTCCAACAAAGGCAGCCAGGGCGGCTATCCCGGCTATTCGGAAGTTACGGGAACTGAGGCGGGTATAGGCGCCATCAATCAACATGGCTAGCGGGTAGCTGACAGCGGCGGAGAGTAGCAGGTAGAAAGGTATGAAGATCAGGTAAGCATTCACTCCCAGGAACTGAATCAGGGTGCCCTGGTAAGTTTTATCGCTGAAAAGGTGAATAGAACCGATCAAGCAGGTTACGGCAAAGATACCAAACAGGCCAAGCCAGAGTTTGTTAAAGTAAGAGTTCGGCACTTCGCCTGGCCGTTCTTCCTCGATTTCTTCAAACCCCCTGGCCTCATCCTGATCAAACTCCTCAGCTCTAACAGCGGTTGAGGCTGGCGGATTTACAGCAGGTTTAGTGGCAGGGCGAATTTCGGCAGCATCTTCCGCTTCCAGTTCGTAGGCGAAAGGATCATCCAGTTCGTCATCTTCAAGAGGGCGCCGGATTGGCTGGCGTGTTTCAGCCATTTCCGCTTCGGCAGCGGCTTTAAGCTCGGCTACTTCGCGGGTACGCCGGACGCGGGCAGGTAGCACTACCAGTTCGAACAACAGGACTAATCCCAGCCAGGAAACGGTCATGCCCAGGTTGAAAAAGGACATTTCGTGGCTGCCGAAGAGAATGAAGAAGCCCAGGCCCGAAACAGCCATCCACCAGAAGCGGCGACCATCTTTTTGAACAGCGTAGCGGAAAAGGCCGACCAGGAAGAGTAACATGCCGAAAGTGGCAAAAATATCGTGGCGCAGTGACCGGGAGTAGTAGAGAATGGAAGGTGAAACCAGCATGAGAATTGCGAATGACAGCGCTCCCACCCGGCCGATGATCGGGCGTAAGAACCAGCAAATAGCAACCAGGCCGATACCGTAGACGGCAGGGGCAAAACGAGCGCTAAACTCACTGGCGCCTCCCAGCAGGAAGTAAGAGAGCGTGACCATGTAGTATAGCCACGGGCCGTGCCAGGTGGGGTCATAACGATAGACACTTACCCCCTTGTACATGTCGTAGCTAAACTTGGCGTGGATACTCTCGTCGTGGTGCATAGCCCGTGGAGCTAAATCCCACATGCGGGTTACAATTGCAAGCGCGATAATTACTATCCACAGGATTATTTCCCAGTTGATCTTACCTGAGGCCAGTAAAGTATCAAGCACTGACCGCTGGCGAAGACTGGCTTTCTCCGGGGAAAGGCCTCGCTCGGCTAGCTCTTCCTCTGTTACATAGTCAGGCGCGGCACTGATGTTGGCCTGGGTAGCGCCTAAAGTGTTGATGCGGTTCTGAATCTTCTTGAAAGGTCTTGCCTGTTCAGTCATTTACCTTCTCTACTACTTAAATTGTTAATTAGTCCGATTATAATCGAGTATCAATCGTTATCTTAATCCGCTGATCGGGTAATCTACCAGATCGCTGTACTGTCGCCACAAACCGGCAATGTCTTTCTTGATATACAGGGTAAATTCGCGCGTACCGAGTGGCTCGGGCTGTTCGCGGTACATAATGTAGCGCCACAAACGAGAGAATTGATCGGGCATCCTCATCTGGTTGAGCGACTGGGCCGCCTCTTTCAGATGCAGCAGGGAGGAATTGCCTCCGTTAGCATTGTAAATGCGGTCGAGGGCACCCGGGGTAGCCGATATTTCTTGCAGGCGTTCGGTAGTCAGCACTTCGCCTTGCTGCACCAGTACATTATTGGAAGCATCTTTTACCGTGGCTTTGGAAGCTTTACCCTGTAAGTAGCTGATCTGAACTGAAGCGGATTGGTCAAAATTGCGGTACTGGCTTTCGTCAAACCACTGGTTAAAAACGTAGTGACGGCTGATAAAATTATCCGCCAGGGTCCGCTTCTGAGTTTCGCTTAAAGTGCCGGCTTTAGTATCCGATATCATGACCACTTCGTACTGGTCAAGCGGCAGGGCCACACTTGGCACCGAATTTACGCGCTGTGAGGCCATGGTGCTAAAGTCGCTCACCCGGTCTGCGTAGACATAATCGCGCAGATAAAAGTCCAGCGGAGTGCGCAGTTCGGTATCATACAGAACCGGTGTACGCTTTAAATCCGGTAGAATACTGGTAACGGTGTTCAGCTCTTTCACCACCCTGTACACGTCGGGCGAGGTCTGAGTGTAAATACCCATTTCTAACGGCACATCGCCATGATCGTAGGCATAGCCGAAGCCCGTATGGATCAGGTAAATCGTCAGCAGACCAAAGGCAACCGCTCCGGCTGCTTTGGTGGCGATTTTCAACCCCATAAAAGTGAAGAGGGCTGTGAAAAATAAGAGCGCAATAACCGGGGCGATCCAGACTGTCAACCAGTCGAAGCGGAAGCCACCTCCCACTGTTACTTTAGCTTCAGCCGAAGTCAACTGGAGCAATGTCATAAAGAGCAATAAGGCTGAAGCTGTCAAACCGCCAACCAGAGTCCAGAAGAATGCCCGGCTTGAAACGCCCCATAATACAGGCTGGCGGGCCTCGCCGCTGGTGAAGTAAGTTTCTATGCCTCGCCAGACACCATCCATAAGATAGGCGGCCAGTAAAATGAAGGGTAAAGCCACCTGCACGGTTAACCAGGGCATTTTTTCGCTGGCCCAGGTGTAAATTGCCAGGCCCACAAAAGCCCAGACTGTCAGCATTAAGGGCGCAAAATAGGGGTGGCATTCGCGCCTGCGCCGTCCCGGCCATAAATCATTCCCGGCCTGTCGCAAGATTACTTCCACTTCTACCATTTCATCTTCTTGCGCTTCGCCAGAAGTGCCCTCGGTTTTTGCCTGTTCCTTATTTAACGCAGGCAGACGCCGTCCGGTAACGCCTCTTAAAGCTTCCGGCGTATCCATTTCAGGATCGTTTTCCACTACCGGGGTTGGCTGGTGCTTTTCCTCCGGTAACTCTGATACAGGCATCATAACGACCCGCCGCTGGCGCCGGAAACCGTAGCCAAAGGACTTTACCAGGATATAGACCCCTCCGATGGTCCCAAAGAACAGGGCCAGCGGCTCGTAGAATGGCATCATAAAAAAGTAGTAGTACCAGGGCTGGTTGCCTCGCGCTACGCCCTGTTGCGCCATCCAGTACCATAAGCCGCTAAAGAGGCCTACTGAACCCTGGGGAATATCGCTGAAAAAGCCGGTAAAGAGCACGAAGTAAAAGGCAAAAGCTAATCCCAGGCCGGTAAAAGTTGTTTTCCAATGCTGCCCAAGCCAGCTTACCGCGTAAGCTACCGTACCTTCCTGGCGATAGGGCGCAAAAAGAGCCGTAGCGGAGCGGATACCGGGAGATGCCCAGCCTTCATCGACCATAAAACGCCGCCGGTTGACGGCTACTTCCCGGAAGGAGAACCAGGCAAGCGCTAATCCGCCGAGCGCCAGAATAATAAAGGCCCAGAAAACCGGGTGCTTCACCAGTTGTCTCGCATAAGTGCTAAGCTCATTCCCGTTAATGTTTTCGAAAGGAATCGGCGGGGGCGGATAAAGCTGCATAACGAAGAAAAAGACTACTACAGCCAGCACCAGGTAACCGCCCAGCACCAGTAACAGGCGCGGCGCTAACTGCCAGCACATCCAGGCGCCTAAGAAACCGCCGAACATGGCCAGGTAGAAAAAGCTAACCTCTTTGGTACAGAAAAGCATTGCCAGTGATAGCATGCTTATATTCCACCAGAGGGGACGCGGTTTATCTACAAAGCGAACCAGTCCGATAAACAGGCCCATGGTAGCAAAGGCCACGAAGATGTCCTCGCGCAGGAAGCGGCTGAAGTAGAGAAACATGGGCGAAACTGCCAGCAGGAAACTGGCGGTTAAGGCTCCCCAGCGGCCCAGTTCTTTGCGCAAGCCGAGCGGCAACAGGCACATGAGCACCCCGAAGATAGCGGTTGAAACGCGGGTGGTCTGATCGCTATCTCCGAAAATCCAGAAGACCAGGGCGGTTATATCATAAAGGAAAGGGCCATGTTTCCAGGGTTCCTGGGCGTAACCATCTCCATTATAAAAGCGCCAGGAGTAGTAGGCGTGTACTCCCTCGTCGTGATGCAGGGCTCGCTCGCTCAAGCCATAAAAGCGCGTTACAACCGCAAAAATGATGATAAGGGTGAAGAGCGCGGCTTCCAGGGTAAAAAAGTAGCCGAAAGTTCGCGGCCAGCGCCACCAGCCTTTGATACTCGGCCGCTCAGTTTCTTCCTCAAGAAAATCTTCCGACTCTACTTCGCCGGCAAAATCATCCATTTCTTCTTCAGCATACTCTGCTGTTTGCGGACCGGATTTGCGCTCGGAAAGATCGCCGGTAACATCCTGCGATGTGGGAATATTATTATCTTCGGCGTATACCAGATTTGCTTTTTCCTCTGATAAGGGTTTACGCCTGTGCGTAGGTTCTTTATCTACTGCCATTTATCCTGAAAATTATTATTTGGCTGGTGCTGGCAAATTAAACCAGGGTTAAAAAAGTTTTGAGTTCTTCTGATTACTAAACCACTTTTTAACAGTTTATTCTCAATATAAAAAACTTCAGACTCTCTTGCCTGGCACTAAAAAACAAGACGCTGGAAAACGCCCAAAAGTTACGGGCCGATTTTACTACAAAAGCTCCAGGTAGTCTATTTTAGCTAATCGCAAAAAAACTACTGGACATAATATGCTATAATGAGTTAAAATGCATGATATGTTAAGTAATTAACGCTCTTATTATAATTTCCAAAAAGTAAAAGCGCAGCGAGTGCAAAATTTACGGTGCGCGTTACAGGGTCCGTGATTCGATTTAGGTAAGACCACAGGAGTCCACAATGAGTATGGAAAACCCTGGTAATGCAGGTACTTCGAGCAGTGAAGTCAGCAACATGCTGGTTCAGGGCTTTAAAGCCGCCAAAGAAGGACGGCGCGAGGAAGCTTACAATATTTTCTGTGAAGTAGTACGCAGTGAGCCGGGTAACGAGTTGGGCTGGCTTTATCGGGCGGCTACGACCGATGACCTTTCTGAGGCTTATGTCTGTCTGCAACGGGTACTTAGCATTAATCCTAATAATGAAAAGGCTCAACGTGGTATCGAGCGAATTCAGGCCCGCTTGAGCGCTGAAGAGGAAAGTGCGGCTCAGAATGTTCCGCCAGTCCCACCCTCCCAACCGCCAGTCACACAACCAACCGCCCGTTTTGGTGAAGATAATGTAGTGTCCGGCTTTAATCAGCCGAACCCTGCTTTCCGTAATCAACCCGGTGGTAATGGCAGCCAGGAGACCATGCCTTTTGCCCGGGATGACGCTGCATATTACAATCGAAGCGGGACTACTGCGCCGCAATCGAATTTCACGCCACCTCCTCCGCCTCCTTCCGCGGCGTATCGCCCTGATTTTGAGGGCGGGCAATCTGCGGGCAATTATGGCGGCTACCAGCAAGCGCCTTACAACAATCCCTACGGCCAACCCTCTTATACCACTGAGGATGAGATGGTTGACGAGCCTGTACAGGATATCGGGGCGAACAGGGGGCAGGCTCGCTTCGGCGAGGGTCGTGAGCAAACCTCCAGTGGCAGGAGGCCGGGCGCAGGTTTAGCCCCGGTTTTTGGCTCGATGGCGAATGCCCGCCAGCGCGGTAAGAGAGCTTTGACCGGAGAAGATGCTACTAACCTTGATAACACCGGGCGCCGTCGAGCAAACCGCTTGCTCGGCTACTTGATTGCTCTTGCTGTGCTGGTGATTATCATCGCCGCAATTCTGCTCTTCCTGACCAGGCCTCAGGCTAATAACAGTACTGACCAGGCGGCAGCAACTTCTACCGCGGCTGTTACCACTGGAACCGGTGGCTCTACTACCGCGGGCGGTGCTATGACAGGCGGTGCTCCTGAGGCTACTACGGCAGGTGGTGCTAACGCGACTGCCAGTGGCGGTCAGACCGGACCGGCCAGTACTGTTCCGGTAGTAGGCGCTACCACCCCGGCGGGTGAAGCTACTACCGCTCCCGCGCAGGGTGGACAAACCACTGCGGCTAATGGAGGAGATCAGGGCCAGGCGACTACCGCAGCGCCACCGCCTGCGGCTACCACTGCTCCACCTGCTCCCGCTCAACCGCGCCCCGCAGTTTATACCGTAGTGCGCGGGGATAGCATGTACCGCATCGCCAGTAAGTTCAGTACCTCAATTGATGCCTTACGCGCCGCAAACCGCTCTACAGTTCAGAATGACCGCATTTTTGCCGGAAATCAGGTGGTAGTCCCGGTTTCTCGTCCCGATTTCCGCGGGCGTGATGGCTATATCATTAAGCCGGGAGAAACTCTCCAGACTGTCGCTGATAAGTACAAAGTTAATGTTGATGACCTTGCTCGCTTTAATGGCTATAGCAGTCCTGCCGATGCTAAACCTGGTGATGGAGTGCTGATTCCGTAACTGGTTTCAATTAAATTCTCGAAAGAAAGGCATTCCGACTTTGGTGTTCGGGATGCCTTTTACTTTGTCTTCAAATTCTGATCTTCAATTTTACTTTTAACTGATATTAATCTAAAATATTCCTCAAAGGATGAGCGATTACCTTTCTCTCTATCAATTCGGAAAACCTGATAGAAAAATTTAAATATTAATTTAATACTCGTTGTGCTATTCCGGAGGCCGTTGTGTCTATAACTGGTGGCGATGTCGCCCTGTCTAAACCTGCCTTTAAGCTGCTTTTTTATAAACTAAAGTGGGTAGCTTGTATCCTGACTTTCTTTGTAGTTGCTTCTGCCGCGTTTACCTGGCCTCTAGTTTTGCATCTCAGCGATTCTTTGCCGGATTGGGGCGACCCCGCTGATAATGCCTGGCGAATAGGGTCAATCGCCCACCAGTTATTGCAAAATCCTTTTAATCTATATGGGACTAATGCCTTCTACCCCCTGAAAAGTGGTCTGGCCTTGAATGAACTGGTCACGGGTGAAGGCCTGCTGGGCGCTCCCATAGTCTGGTTAACCGGCAATCCACCCCTGGCTTTTAATCTGCTGAACTACTCTTCTTACGTTTTGAGCGGCGTAGCGATGTGGCTGCTGGTCAGATACTTGACCCGAAGCAACATGGCCGGTTTAATCGCCGGGATGATTTACGCCTTTTCCCCCTTTCATTTCGGCCAGTACGCTCACCTGGGCCTCGGGGCACAGCAGTGGATGGTTTTCGCCCTCTATTTCTTGATCCGCTTTTTACGCTTATCCGCACAGGAAAAACTGCTTGAAAAGCAACAGCCTGGTATTGTCTCACGCCAGAATGTAATAAATCTAGTTCTTTTTGGCGGTTTTTTCTTAATACAGGCGCTTGTAGCCGGTTATTACGCCTACTTTGAAGCTATTCTAACTGGCCTTTTTTTACTCTACTACCTGTTGTTTCAAACCGGCCTTCCGTCAACTCTCTGGCATAGCGTGCGTTTCAAGAAATTTAGCAGCCTGGAGTGGAAACTACCGTTTAAACAAATGAGCCTGGTAGTAGTAGTATTGGCCTGCGCCTTTTTACTTCTATTACCTTTCATCCGGCCTTTTGTAGAAGCCAAAGATTTTTTTGGTTTTAAGCGCAATCTATCGGAAGTGAATTACTGGAGCGCCGCTCCTAATAGCCTTTTGCGAACCTTACCAACCAGTTGGTTATACAAGCCTGTCCAGGTTGGCTTTTTTCACCTGCAAACCAGCGCCGAACGTATGTTATACCCCGGTCTAATCGCGGTACTACTGGCTTTAGCCGGGCTTACACTCTACCGGGATAAAATGAGGCCTAATCCCTTTTCGGCCTATCGCTGGTTTTTTGCTTTTATCAGCCTGACCGGCCTGCTTTTAAGTTTTGGCCCCACTCTGAACCTGGAAGCTTATGGACTCAATCCCACCGGCATTCCCATGCCTTATAAATGGCTCTACCAGCTAATACCCGGTTTTGATGCCTTGCGCGTAGCTCAACGCTTCGGGCAGTTACTTATGCTGGGGTTGGCAGTCTGCGCCGGTTTTGGGGTGGTCTGGTTATTGCAAAAAGCACAGCATTTCAATCTTAAAGCAGGAAGATTTCCTGAAGGTGTAAGTCTCAGGGTTATAGGGCTGGCGTTTGTGCTTATAGCCCTGGTAACCGTCGATTATTTTGCTCCCGGTATGCCTGTTATGTATACCGGAACAGGAGTTAACGCTCCTCCGCTTTACCAGTGGCTGTCCGCTGAAAGCTCCAAAGAGGTTATCGCCCCAGACGCTCTTTTACTCGAACTGCCTATTTCGGAACCTACGCCTGTTACTAATAGCCCGATTTACCTGATGTATAGTCTTTCACACAGGCGGCCTATGCTCAATGGCAGCGCCAATATTATTCCGGCTGGGTATGAGCGGTTATATTATGAGATGCAATACTTCCCCGGCCCTTCAAGCCTGCATGTGATCGAAAGCCTGGGCGTTGCCTTTGTAATTGTGCATACCGGAAATCTAACCGGTGCTGCTCGGGAGGCGCTAGCTCAGTATACCGGCCAATCCGGCAGACTGGAATTGATTAAAGCTTTTGCCGATACTGAGGGTAGGCCTGGCTTTCAGGATATTGTCTACAAGGTTAAGCGCAGCAATCCTGCTCTCCAGAAGTTACAAAAGGTAATACCGGGCGGAGCAGAAGTGCTCCTGGTAGACCCTCCTTCAAATCGCAGGCTTGCTGTTACCTGTATCTCCGGCCTGCTTGGGCAGGACCGCCGCTTTTTTGCTCCTTATCACACTATTTATGATCAAATACTGGGAGGCATCCAGGAGGCAAAAAGTAACTATCGTTACCAGTACGCCATCTTCTATGCTAAAAGCACAGTGAAGCCTGCCCAGTACGGCTACAAACCAGAAGATATGATTTATGCTGATAAAGATCTTAATATAGAGGTTTTCAGCTCTCAAAAAGCGTAAGTTCAGGCAGCAGGTCTGTTTCTTTAGGATTTTTTGAAAAGGTTTGCTTATCAGCAAGAGGATGGTTCTGGTACCTTCTTTGGCGCTACCAGATGAAAATTGATCCTGGATTAAAAAAAGGGACCGGGACTTTCACCCGGTCCTCTTTTATTTCCTTTACTTTAGCGTAAACTTGATACCTGCAAACCGGCTCGGGTCGGCCACACTTACGGCGGCAAAGGTCCACTCGCCCGGCTTGGCATTTGGAATATCGGCTGCCGGGAGCAAGAAGATTGTATAACCTCCCCCGCTAGAAGTATGGATAGTAAAGTTACTATGATACTCTATACCGTCCGGAGTCTTAATTTGATACCTGATCTCTTCATCCGGGTTAAAACCAACAATCGCAAAAGCCAGCAGATCGGTTAGTTTGGCATCCAGAGCAGAAGCCAGGATAGTAGGACTGGTGCGCGGCGGATCTAGCCAGACATGTGCGTCCAGTTTCTTGCCACTGGAAACTCCTACCAGGCGGTAAGTATGGAAACCGAGCGAACTACTGGTCCTGGTAATAATTTTAATCTCAACATCGCCTTTTCTGTCCGCATCGAACGAGCCGATTTTGACGCCATCGCTATCGTCAGGGTTTACCGTGTAAACTTGAACTGTCTCGTTAGGATCGAGGGTAGCGAAAATCGGTATTTCCATTCCGGCCGGTCCGCAGCGTAGCAGAGTTTCTACACCTGGGCTATTGACGGGAAGTTCATTGCAGCTATTTACCACCGGTTGAGGCGGCGTAACCGGGATATCATATTTGCTGTCGTAGCGCCAGGTGAAGTAATGCCGCCCCACGTTGCCCATTTCTACCTGGAAAGCGGGCTGATTGGAAGGCGTGAAGGTCAGGGTACGGCGTTCAAAGTTCTGGATTAAGACATCTTTCACCACTCCGCCAACCGTTACTTTAGCCCAGTAAGATTCGGTAATCGGATAACCGGTGGCATCGAGCCAGGGTGCGGCGGGATTAACACCCAGAACCGGCTGATTATCAACATATTTGCCACCTTCGTAAACATTGCCCTTCTGGTTCAAGAAATTCCAGAAAACGTCAGGAATATTGTGTTTCAAAGTTCCTTCAAAGTAGGCGTATTTGGCTTTGCTTCCCAGGTCAACTGCGCTGCCGACATTGCCATTTTTATCAATGCTGGCGGTAACTGGTTGTCCGGTCAGGTTTGGGGCCGGGTTGTCCAGATTGAGACTGGCAACTTTACCAAAAGTGCCATAGGTTGGCCCGTCGTTGTTGACCGCATCTCCGGCTACCGGAATATCGCTGGCTGGTTTACGCTGTACAAATGGAGCATCGCCTGTAGCGAGTTGTCCTGAAATCAGTTCAAAAACCAGACGACCGTTAGTAACCAGGCCGGTAGCGGGATTGTTTAATTCCATACGGGCCTTATCAAAATAGATAACCTGGCGTTTACCGCCGGGGCTATCGGCATAGGGTTCCGTATCTCCACCGGCAGGCAAGAAGGACTCTGGTCCCCAAAGCCAGCTACGGGCAGGATTAGACTTAATTTCAGCGACTGCCTTGTCGGCGCGCTCCCACTTTAGCTTGAAGTTGTCAGATGTGAAATTTGGATCGGCAAATGCCGTTACCGGTACCACGAAAGTCGCAATCAGCAGCAGGCAAAATAGCGCTTTAAGATACCGTGATGCTCTGGCTGACCTAAAGTTCATATGAAAACCCCTTTCACTTAACAAAAATCTGTTTCCTTTTAATGCACAAAAAGTAAGGCATCTCGAAAAGAACTCCGCATTTTGCGAGCAAATTTAGAAGATACTGAAGTAATCAGAATCTAAACGAGGTGATTAACCCGGGTAAATGTATCTGCGAACTGCCAATTAAAGCAGGGTAGTGATTGGGTATTGTCCAGGGGGACGCACGTGAGGTAAGAGCCAGAATTTTTTACATGCTGGAGGAATTGCTGTAAACATAGTAAGTTCCTATGCTATAAACTGCCGATACTCACACAATAATATCGTCCTGAGAAATAACTGATAACGAAAACAAGTCTCAAACATCTGAAAGATTTGAAGTACCCGCAATAAGCGCGGTGTCGCTCTCACCGGCAAAGCTAAGTATAGAATTAGCTTAAATTGCCTTATGCGCTTACTGCTTCGAGATTAGTACTACCGATAATAGTAAGAATAAAGGTCTTAGAAGACGCTAGTTAACACTGACTAAAAATTGTACCTGTAATGTTGCCAGTAAAGCTAGATTAATGTTTCAACAATTAATTAATTTACCCGACCCAACTACCCATTGGGTTATTCCGATATTTTGAACCTGTAGAATCAGTCTAAATTACTCGGTTTGTTTAATTGCGACTTAAGAAAAACAAAAAAGGAACATTACACTATTCAAGAATAAACTGAATAGCTTGAGTAGAGTTTAGAAATCAAATTTACCTTGAATTAATTTTATCCTATTCCTATCAAAAAGTCAATAAAATAAAATTAATCAAGGTAATCAGAGCCGGTGAGTATCAAGTCAGCTACGCTTACATTATCTGGATGTAAGCGTAGCTGACTTGCCTTACTTTAGCTTATGCTGAAGTTTCGTTTGTAGAGGAATCTGCCTACCAGGAAGTATAGTAGGCCAAGCCCGACAGGCATCAGCAGGTAAAAGAGAGAGGGAGTGAAATTATCCAGCATGACGTTCTGGAGATTAGAAGCCCCGAAAGTCATCGGTAAAGCATAAGATACATAGCGGATAATCGGATCAAACTGGATCATGGGAACGATAAAGCCGGTAAAGAAGATACTGGCCAGGATTAACAGCATACTCCATTGAACGGCCTGGGTTTCAGTCTTTGATAAACCTGCCACCAGAAAGCCCAGACCGATAGAGGCGAAAGTAGAAGTAAGCAGGACCAATCCCGCCAGCCAGATATTGCCGATGAAAGGTACACCCAGAAAGACCTTCATGGCAATCAGCAGCAGCGAACTCACTATCATCAACAAAATAGTGTAACTCAAGAATTTGCCGATCAAGATTTCCGTAGGGTTAATCGGCGCTACTCGGAAGATTTCGATTGCTCCCAGCATCCGATCTCTTACTATCGAGAGGGCGGAAAGGGTTATACCAATATGCTGTAGCAGTAAAATTACCACTGCCGGTGAATAGAAATTGACAAAACTGGCCGGGGTGCTGACCAGGTCTTGAGCTTTTGCCAGCACCGGCGAAACAATCACCGCCGGAGGTATGGAGGCCAGTTTGTTGGCATCATTCGCCAGGTTATTATTGTCCTGCTTGAGTTGCGCAAGGTTATTCTGCTGATTTTGTGAATTCAAGTCGCCTGATTGCATACCCTGGTCAATTGTATTCAAACGCTGGTCAATCGCACTGAGGCGGTCATTGATTCGCCCTACTGCCGATTGAACTACATTTCGCCCGATCAGATTACTTTCGTTGCTCTTATTATCAGGACTATTTCCAGGTACAATCAGACTGGCTGTGCTTTGTTTGGCTACCTGAGTAAGGGCCTTCATTCTCTCTAACTCGATGCGAGCGCCTATCTGGTCATTATTACGCATGGAAGTTTGAAGCCGGTCAGTTGACTGGTTCATCTGTGAGGTATAGGTTTTTAACTGGTCGGATTGCGGCTTTGAAGCTGTAATTGCCTCGCGCAATACCACTTTATCAAACTCGGAAGCGTAAACATAAGTGCTGTACTCGATGTAGTTAGCTTCGACCGGATTAAGCTGGCGATAGTAGACCGGAAATTCAGCGCTCTGGCCATCGTAAATTTGCTGCATGGCATTGGGCGGCACCACTATTACGGCATCTAGCTTCCCATCTTTAAGATTGGAAATCGCACTTTGTTTATCATAGGTAACATCTACAATCTGGAAGGTATCTTTAGAGAATGACTGGTAATCAGCCAGATTCGTGCTGACCCCCTCTTGCTGAGGTACTACCAGAGCGGTTTGATAATGGCTTTTCCCTGTATAGCCCGCAGCGAAAATTGCCATAATAATAAACGGACCCAGCACCAGGCCAAGCACTTTCAAAGGCTGTCGAGCAGAACTCGAAAGTTCTTTGCGGCAGAAAGCGAGGGTGCGGACAAATAACTTGTTCATCTACTTACCAGCCTCCTTATGGTAGTCATTCTGCGATGTTCTTTCAGCCGGATTAACTACCGGCATTTTTAAGGTAGCTTCTTCGTCAAAATCGTTGAGGCGCGGAGTAGAACCCGTTTCTGACTCGGCGGCTTGAAAGTGCGCCTGTTGAGGATTGGCCGGTTGTTCCTCTAGCTCTGATAAACGGGGTGCAACTTCCGGTTCCTCGGCGGCGTAGGCAGGTTCCTGTTGGTTGCTGCTCTGCACATAGCGACTATCAGGTATGGGTGTGGCCGGCGGCATGGTCGGTAGAGGTCCCGGTTCAGGTTCTGGTACCGGAGTAGGTTCCGGTCCGGACGGATGTGGTGAAGGGACCGGTTCCGGTCCGGGCATAGGTGGCGCCGGGCGAGGCTGCTCGTAACGCGGTAAGCCTGTCTCAGCATAGGGCTGAGTGGCGGGCCGGTTGTTCTGCTGTGCCGGTGCTACAGGCTCTCGCACAAACTGCTGCGCTGGGCCTTCTGGATTGCCGGACTGGTAGGGTGTTGCAAACTGGCCGGTAGGCTGGTCTGCCATTTGCTGCCTGGCGCGATTTCTACTGGCATAGCGGTGGGCTACCTGGGCCATCAAATCACCCTCACTTTCCTCTTCAGCCTGGCTATCATCCTGCTGCATCAGTTGGACGAAGACCTCTTCAAAATCCGGGCGATATTGCTCAATAGTGGTTATTTTTAGATTGGCTCGGCGCAAAGCTTCAATTATTTGCGGTAGCACTACCGAGGCATCCTCGGCTACTAACTTCAAATCCTGGGTGTTAAGGAACTGTACTTCTCGAATACCCGGGATGCTTCGAAGAACCTGGACCGCCTGAGTTGTCACAAATTCCAGGCTCAGATTGATAATATCTCCACCAAAAGCATTCCTGCGAATTTCTTCAGGTGCGCCCAATGCCAGCACGCGTCCTCTATTTAGAATAGCAACCCTATCGCAATAGTCGGCTTCTGTTACGTACTGGGTAGTAACAAACAGGGTCCGTCCCTGGTCGCGCAATTCACGGAAATGATCCCAGAACTTGGCCCGTAAAATAGGATCAATACCGGCGGTTGGTTCATCTACAAAGATTAGCTCCGGATTATGAATGAGAGTTGCCGCCAGTTCCAGACGGCGTTGCATACCGCCAGACAGTTGGGAAGCCAGTTTATCGCGGGCATCCCACAGATCAACAAATTCCAGAACTCTTTTAATCTTCTTTCGCCGGTTGAACCAGCCAACTCCATATACTGAAGCTACGAAATTAACATTGCCCCACGTTGAAAGTTCAGGAAATAGTACGAATTGCTGGGGCATGTAACCCATACGTTCGCGCCACCTTTTGCGGAATTTATAAGGTTCCTGCCCGAATACCCGTACTGTACCCTCGGTTGGGCGGTAAAGCCCGGTTAGCATACGCATCGTGGTGCTTTTGCCGCTGCCGCTAGGCCCTAGAAGACAAAAAATCTGGCCGGGATTAATCTCAAAAGAAATATTTTGCACTACCACTTTGTCTTTGCCAAAGCGTTTAGAAACATCCTGCATTAAAATAATGGGTCCATTGGTCCAGGCTTTGCGCCTGCCGCGGCGGCCCGATGCTTGCGCCTGGGCCATCTTGTTATCGTTTTGATTTACCGCTGTTGTCATTTCAGTGTTTCCTCAGTTTTCCCAATTCGGTTTTACCGATAAAATAGTTACTTTCAGCTTCTGGCAGATCTTTTACCTGCGCTCCTGGTTATGGTTTTTAAAGACTGCTGGTTAGCCCTTGTCAGCTCATTTGTAGCCAGCAATAATCGCGTGGTGGATTGAAACCTAACACCGAAAAAGGCACTTCCGGGTTGCGGCGTTCCTGGAGATACTTTAAGAGACGCTGGTTACGGGCATAAAAACGCCGTGCCACCCGCATGGCACTTTGTAAAGATCGAAATCGCACTTTCATCTCATTCTGTAAAGGTAACTTCACGTACTGGAAACCGCGTTCCTGGAACCACTGGTGATCTTCAGGGCGCGGCCAGATAATTACTATTTTGCCGCCAGGCCTGGTTACACGCTTCATTTCTTCCAGGCCTGGATCTCCACCCTGTTCCGGGTCGGCTGTAAAAGCGGAGCAGGAAATAGAGACGTCCACACTTTTGTTATCAAGTGGCAGGCTATCGAAGCGACCACGGAGCGGTATTAACCGCCTGCCTGCCGGTTGTTTTTCCAGTTTTTGCTCCAGGATGTTCAGCAGGCCGGGTGAAGGTTCTACGGCATAAACCGTTTTTGCGCCTTGCCGCATACATTCAAAAGAGGCCCGCCCGCTGCCAGCCCCGGCATCCAGCACTACTTTTCCGCGTAAATCATGCGCCAGTTGCCGGAAGATGCCGGGATGCAGATGTTCCCCTTCGGTCAGTTCTTCATAAAGTTCCGGAGTTTTCCAGTAAGTAAGTTCCCAGAACAAACCGTCCAAAACTTTCCGGCGAGCCTGTTCGACCTCAGCTTTAGTAGCAGGGCGCTTACCGGCCAGTTTTAAGGTCAGCCGTTGCCGTTTATTAAGCTGCCGTTCAATGTAATCATTTAACTCAGCAGGAGCCTCTTTCAGGCTGAGGGCTAATTCCGAGAGATCGAAGCCATAAGCGTTGTTACGGACAATTTCCTTGACGGTTTCGCCATCAAATACCCGTAAATCTTCAATAGTAAAAGGGTTATCGAAAAGCGGTCCTTCTTCTACGGTTACTTCGGTTTTCATAGCGGGTTGGTTGGTGGCATCCTTCTTTTTATTTAAGGTATTCGGTAACTTAGCAGCAGTATCTTTGAGCCAGGTATATTTCAGACCGGTTTCAAGTTTGTCTGGAGCAATAGCCATGTTTGTTGGGTCCTTCTAAAAAGCCAGATAAGGCTAGTTATTATCAATAAAAATTATTTACAGCCTGATATGAGTTAACTGATTCTTTATCGAAATGCTATGTCATTTTGAGTTAAAGCAAAAGCTATGCCACATTTTTTGAAAAAGCTCAGATTGACTTTATTCAAAAGTAACAGGGGAATTTGTTGAGGTATCTTGTGCAATTTGTACAAGAAATAGGCCTAAAATTATGTTTTGTGCGTATATTGCCTCATTTCTCACAAGATGTAAAAATAATAGCAACATCGAACTACTCATTGACGCATTAGTACAAGACCTGGCTAAAGCAGAAAACCAAACGTATTTCGAAAGTAAAGATGTGAGTAGGAGTTTTATATGGCTCTTCGGTAAATTACCGGGGCCGGCGCAATGAAGCGTTAAATTTGGATCTATCGGGGGTATACGAGGAGAAAAAGGAGCACTATGAACCAAACTACGCCTGCCGTTAACAGCGGCGACACAGCCTGGCTACTTATCAGCGCCGCCCTGGTAATGCTCATGACGCCGGCTCTTGGATTTTTCTACGGTGGACTTGTCCGGCGCAAAAACGTTCTCTCGACCATTATGCACAGTTTCTTTATGCTGGCGTTGATCAGCGTCCAGTGGGTGCTGTGGGGCTACTCGTTAGCCTTTGGTCCTGATGCGGGTGGCGCGGGGTTGATTGGCAACCTTAGCTGGGTTGGCCTGGATGGTGTTGGCACTACGCCAAATGCGGATTATGCCGCTACGGTACCGCATATCTTGTTTATGGTTTATCAGGGTATGTTTGCGGTGATTACCCCGGCCCTGATTACCGGCGCTTTCGCCGAACGCAAACGCTTCAAAGCTTTTGTAGTCTTCAGTCTCTTATGGGCCACTTTCGTCTATGACCCGGTTGCGCACTGGGTCTGGGGTGTCGGTGGTTGGCTACACGGCATCGGCGCTCTCGATTTCGCCGGTGGTACGGTCGTACACATAACCAGTGGCGTTTCGGCCCTGGTTGCCGCTATGGTCCTGGGACGGCGCATCGGGTTTGGCGAGGAAAAGATGGACCCGCATGACGCAACTATGACCGTACTTGGCGCAGGTTTGCTATGGTTTGGCTGGTTCGGCTTCAACGCCGGTAGCGCCCTGGCTTCGGGTGAATTGTCCGCTACGGCCTTTGTTACCACCAACACCGCCGCTGCTATGGGCGCCCTTACCTGGATGACTGTAAGCTGGGCTCACCACAAGCAACCGAGCGTGCTCGGTGCTGCTGCCGGAGCGGTAGCGGGCCTGGTAGCGATTACACCCGCGGCAGGGTTCGTAGACGCAAAGGCCTCTATCCTGATCGGCTTCGTCGGTGGTATCGTCTGCTACTTCGCAGTACAGCTCAAAGGTGTCCTGAAAGTAGACGACGCCCTGGACGTATTCGCAGTTCACGGTGTCGGTGGTATCTGGGGAGCGCTGGCAACCGGTATTTTCTGCCAGAAATCTGTTAACTCGGCCGGTGCTGACGGTCTGATTACCGGCAACATCGAGCAACTGGGTAAACAGGCCCTGGCGGTGGTAGTGGTGGTAGCCTTCTCGGCGGTAATGACCTTCGTAATTCTCAAACTGGTCAACCTGATTGTAGGCTTGCGGGTCGAAGAGAAAGAAGAAGTGCTGGGTCTGGATACTACCCAACACGGCGAACCCGCTTATCAGCTCTAGTCAATAAGAGCTATTAAGGTAGTGGCTCCTAAGGGAGCCACTACAACACAAGAATTTGTTTAGTCTATAGTAGATAAAGAGTGTAGTAATTTAAGGAGGAACCTGAAATGTTGATTGCTTGCTTGATCGCTTTTGGTCTGTTGGTAGCCGCCTGGGTAGTTCTGCCGCATACGGCTGAGGTTACTACTGAGAGCAAACCGGCCAGCGTTGAAACCTCTACCTCTATGCGCGATACTATCAAAATATAAGTAATTAACCACCTGATTTAGCTTTTCATTTTGTAAACCATATCCGATAGGGCTTGCTTGATTTGTGCGAGGTCGTCTTGAGGCGGCCTCCTTTTTTATGTCTGGTTCGATTATTACGTTTGACTCTTAAAAAGAATATTTATGAAAATGAAAAGAGCGCCGCTGCTCAACCGGCGCTCTCTTGAGGAGTTTGAGAGAAGAATTTGAAGTATTTTTAAGGAGGATTTTTGAGGATTCCTGTAAGTTCGTTTTTGATTTGTTGTTTGAACTTACACAATTATTCTAGCTGAACTTGCCTGAAACTTTTATGACCTTCATCACACAACTTCCGTGATACTTACCACTATCAGCCTTTTTGCTCCTGGTTTACTTGACCAGTTTTCCATCCCGCACTGAAGCAAACATTTCCTCGCCCGTTTCAATTAAGGCCTGCCCATTAGTGGCGTTGGTAATCAGTTTGCTGTAATTCTCAACTTCCTCCACCGGCACCAGCGCTACCACCGTAACTCGATCCGTATACTCTGTATTCTCAATAAAAAAGCCTGCCTGCAAAGTCTCATTTTCAACTTTCCCCAGCCAGGTATAATCAATTCCTACCCGTACCACCTGAAAAAGGGAGCGGGTTACTATCCCGGCGGCGTGAATTGCCGTGCCTGCCGTTTGCCCATAAGCTCTTATCAGACCGCCTGCCCCCAGCAAAACTCCCCCAAAATAGCGGGTTACTACCACCACTACATTTTTAAGCCCTTCTTTCTTGATTACTTCCAGGATTGGTCGCCCTGCAGTACCGGAAGGTTCGCCATCATCGTTAGACTTTTGAATTTCATCATGAGGCCCGACCTGGTAGGCGTAGCAGTTGTGATTGGCGTCCCAGTGTTTTTTACGAATACCTTCGATGAACCTGACAGCTTCTTCCTCAGTTTCAACCGGAAGGGCATAGCCTATAAAGCGTGATTTCTTAATGATGACTGTTTCTTCGCCGTAGCCCTGAATAGTCTGGTAGTTTGTGAGCATCGAGTCTTCTCTTGCCTCCTTGGTTAATAAACTTCTGCTATTCTAACATGCTCACTTCCGGGCCGAAGATTGTGACCGGGATTAACTTCGGAGTGTGCTATATATTCCAAAGAAAAGGTTAAATTGTTCACAGTAAAAAAGCTGCGCGAGGTATATTATGATGTTGTAAATAAAACGTAACTATATCGCTACCAACTCATTCTAATGACAGTAAAGATATTGGCAACTACGGTACTAAAGAGCGATTGAAGTTACGGGGTAAGGTAGTTACAGGGGACAATGCAGTAGCATAATTTATTTCTCCGTCAGTGCTAAACCGGCCTCAAACATCACCCGGTAGCCCTAATTCCCTATCAATTTATCTTCGCTTTGATCAGAATTCGCCACACTTCAACTTTTGTTTCCGCCTTTCAGATTAAGCTTTGCCCGGATCTTCACTAAGACTCAAGAATTAACAACGAAGTTATTTCCTTTCTTTAATTACATAAATGCTAACTGGCTATGAAGTCTCTGCCTGGCAGAGGCGAAAATTCGGTTTACTTTTTTTCCAAAATGTTCCGAACTTTATCGCCGGTTCACCGAAAACGCGAAAAAGCCCGTTTAAGTGGCTAGACCTGGGAACAGGAAACTAGCGCAATGACGAAAGGGATACAGAATGCAAACTCTCCAGGCAACAAATGTACAAAAACCCTGGCAGGACCAACCACAACCGAAAGCGGCTCGCGCCGGGCTGAAAAATATTGTTGATTGGTGGCTGGTTGGATTTCTGGTATTAGGTTTAGCCTCGCGGCTTTTTGCCATCACAGCCCAGAGTATCTGGCTCGATGAAGCTTATAGCGTCTTTACGGTTAAATATGACCTGGGATTTATCTGGAACTTTACGGTTAATTACGACCAGCACCCGCCACTCTACTACGTTTTATTGCATAGCTGGGTACAGGTTTTTGGCGATGGTCTGATGGCTGTTCGCATGCTGTCGGTCGTTTTCGCAGTACCCTCTATCTGGTTCATTTACCTGGTGGCGGGACGGCTTTTTGACCGCAATACCGGGCGAGTAGCCGCTTTTATCCTGGCGTTGTCACCTTTCCATATCTGGTACAGCCAGGAAACTCGCATGTACTCGATGGTCGTTTTCTTTGTGCTACTGTCGGCATATTTCCTGGTGTGCGCCATGCAGGAAAACCGCATCTGGCAGTATTGCGCCTTCTCGTTCTTCACCATCATCGCCATTTACAGCGACTACAGCGCCTTCTACTATCTGGTAGGTTCCGGCCTCTTTAGCCTCTATTTTATCTGGCAGAAGCCTCGCCGGTTCTTGCCGATGTTCATCAGCTACCTGGTAGTAGGGCTGGCCTATATTCCCTGGATACCCGTCTTCCTGCACCAATTCAGCCAGGTCTACAGCGGTTTCTGGATTAGCCCGCCCACTTTCAGCACTGTCTGGGATACTTTCCTATCCTTCAGCAGCCTGGACTCGCCGAACCGCTTCGTAAACACCATCATTGTAGTTATTTTGCTGGCCTGGGTCTTCGTAATTCCCGACAAACGCAACCCTGAGAAGCGCAACGCTTATTTCTTCCTGGTGATCTTCTTACTGGCCCCGATCCTGGTTTCGCTGGTATTTAGCCTGCGCCAGCCGATCTATCTGACTCGTACCGTTATCAGCGCAGCAGTCCCGTTCTATATCCTGCTGGCCCGGGCGATTGTCGGTTTCAAGAGTATCCGGTTAGGCGCAATTTTCCTGGTCCCGCTGATTTTACTGAACCTGGCTTCTATCTGGGTCGATAGCAGTGCCACTATTAAAGAAGACTGGCGCGGCACCGTGAACTTTGTAGCCGCGAACGCCAAACCAACTGATTTAATCATTTTCAATGCGCCGTACGTTGAAATGCCGTTTGACTACTTCTGGACCGATAAGGTCAAGGGTACATCCTTGACTACAGTCGACCGCCGGGGCTATCCCGCAGACGAAACCCTGGCTCATAATGGCCGCTCGGAACCGTTGAACCTGACAAACGCGCTCAAAGCGAATGATCGCATCTGGGTAGTTGCCAGCCATACCGATGGCTCTGATCCCGCCGGATTTGAAAACCGGTTGATCTATAAACAATTTAAGCTGGTGAATCAGCAAGAGTTTAAGGACATCAAGGTCTTACTCTTCCAGAAACAGCCAGGAGGAACCAAGTAATGAACAACGTGAGAAACTCTGGCGCAGCCCTGATACGCATTACCATTATTGATAGCTACAAAACAGTTTCGCTACCGGCAGACCCCTTGCTGGCCCGGCAAATTGTAGGAGCATGCGCTCCCAATCCTAAAACCGTTGAAGACCTTTTGCTGGCAGCCGAACCCTTCCGGCCCGGTATTACCAAGCGCATCATCAATGCTCTACTCGATTTCGAGCGACGGCGTTTCCAGAACTGGTTGGTGAAACTTGATCCGGCTACCGATATTTTCGAGGTGGAAGACGATCATCTCAACAAACTGGCTCGCCAGGCGCTCTCGGCAGGTTTGATAACCATAGACCTGACCGGTGGGGTAATCGGGGTGGCAGTCCCGGCTTTCCAGAAGGTCGGAAACGAGCTAAAGCGCGAGGCAGAATTACCGGTTTTCGAGAATGGTGAGGTTAGCAAGAAAGCGATCACTTACAGCCTCGATAAACACTGGAAGATTGAGAATCTGGACTCGCAGTTAAACTACTGGGTGCCTGGTTCGTCTCAGAGTCCGTCACAGCCTCCCCAGCAGGGGAATCAACAAGCAGGGTTTCTGGTCAAGGGATAACAGCAGCAAAGAGGTTCCTCCAGAGCAGCCGGAATAGGGCCTCTTCGCAAAATAACCGATAAAGAAACTGAATAATAAAGAAGGGTACGAAATTAAGTTTTCGTAGAAAAACCCTCACTAATTACAAAAGCTTCAAAAGCTTTAATGTTGGAGATCTGTAGCCATGATTACCGCTATCTGGTTTATCTTCCTGGCTTTGGCGGCGCGTTTTCTTCAATTGATCATTCGTGGCCACAAGCAGCCGTCCCCGGGCAAGAGTTTTGTAAAGAATCTTTTACTGATCGGCCTTACTTACCTGCCGGTTTACGCCGGAGTAAGCCTGTTACACCTTTACCTCTTTCGCGATACTGTGGCCCTGGCAATTGGAGCCGGAATTCTGGCGCTATCAGACCTCCTGATGTGGTTCGGTCTGAAAGACTGGAATCCAATCGGGCGCAGCTTTATGAGCGCTATTACCCTGAGCATCATCGGCTTTCTGGTCTATGCCCTGTCGGCGACTTTCAGCGTGCCGATGGGCTTCTGGCAGATTGCTCTTTCTCTGACTCTCTGGGTTTTTGAACTGTGCGCGGCGGTCCTGACGATTTACTATGCCTTCGAAATGCTGAACGTGCTATGCCGGAGGGTCTGGCGGCGTTTGACCGGTCCCTGGACCAGCCCGACTAACTACTGGCCGAAAGTATCCCTGCACGTACCTGCCCATAACGAACCGCCGGAACTGGTGATCAATACTTTACGCGCCTTAACGCAGCTCGATTATCCCAATTATGAAATCATCATGATTGACGATAATACTGACGATAGCACCCTCTGGCGGCCCGTGATGGACTTTTGCAAAAAGCATAAGATCAAAGTCTATCACCTGCAAGACTATCCCGGTTTCAAATCGGGCGCGCTGAACTTCGCCCTGACCCAGTTAGCGCCGGATGTAGAGATTATCGGGGTGGTAGATGCCGACTACATCGTTTCCCCTGAGTACCTTAAGGAAACCGTCCCTTATTTCCAGAATTACTCCGTCGCTTTCGTCCAAACGCCCCAGGCCTTCATTGTGCCGGATGATGACCGCTTCCAGCGGGATAGCGACCTTTCCCAGCGCTTCTTCTTTGAAGTGGGCATGCTGGCTCGCAATGAACACAATTCCATCATTTTCTGCGGCACGATGGGCCTGATCCGCCGGTCCGCCCTCAAACGCATCGGCGGTTGGGACGAGTGGTGTATCACCGAGGATGCCGAAGCCAGCCTGCGCTTGCTGGCCCGTGGTTACGAAGGTCTCTACATCAAAAAGGTTTACGGGCGCGGCCTGTTGCCCAATACCTTTGACGATACCAAGAAGCAGCGCTATCGCTGGGCCTTTGGTAGTATCCAGATTTTGAAGCGTTATTTCAAAATGCTGGTGACAAACCATTACGTTGCTACCGGGGAAGACGGCAAACCGGAACGCCGCAAGACCGCTCTTACCGGCATCCAGCGCCTGGATTACCTCTTTCACGGTATGCACTGGTACATTTCACTCCTGACTATCGTCTTTACCGGTATGCTGGCTATCCTGGGCTACCTTTACGCCTTCAATGTCAATTTGGAGTTCCGGCCTATCCTGGTTACGGCTCTCCTGATGCCAGTCTTCAACATTGTGATCGGTATTATTCGCACTCTTTGGGGGATCAGAGTTTCCTGCAAGAGTAGCTGGCTGGAAGCCTGGCGAGTATTCATGATGATGCTTTCCTTAAATTTCGCCGTAGCCCAGGCCTGTATTCTGGCCCTGGTTCAGAAACGCGGTACTTTCCTGCGCACACCCAAGTTCAAAACCAAGTCGGGTGTGGTAAAAGCGATCCAGAGTACTATCTGGGAAACCAGTATTGGCCTGGTGTTACTGGTTCTACTGCCGGTACTGTTGAGCGAGCGCTGGAATACTTACGCGCAGTTACTCTCGATCTTTATCGGCTGGCACGCCCTGATATTCTTTGCAGCCCTGTGGATTTCGCTATCCCAGGTTGAGATAGACGAATAAGAGGTGAAGAAATGGCTAATGTTGTAAAAAGAAACGAAAGGGCTGTGGCCAAAGATCCCTATATTGAGCGGGTTATTGCCGAACGTTATCGCCTTCAGTTACAAATGGCTCGCGGCAGCAATGCTCACGTCTACTACGCCACTGATATCAAAAATAACAGTATTGTGGCGGTCAAACTTTTCTTCCGCGACCTTGAATCTGATCCGCAATTTGTAGCGCGTTTCCGACAGGAAGTCAGGATGACTCGCAAACTGGCTCATCCCAATATCACGCGCATTTTCGATTATGGCTACGATGGCGAGCGCTATTTCATCGTAATGGAACACATTGACGGCGGCAACTTGCAGAGTTTGTTGAAGCAGGAAGGGGCTCTTTCCACAGCCAGAATCGTGCAACTGGTGGCGCAGATTTGCGATGGCCTGGAATACGCCCACTCGCAGGGTATTATTCATCGGGTGCTTAAACCGCAGAACGTGTTGCTGGATGGAAAGGGGCAGGTTCATCTGAGCGATTTTGGCCTGGCAAGGGCGGTTGGTAATACCGGCCTGACTGTCACCAATCCCAGTGTAGGAGTGGTAGCTTACCTGGCACCTGAACAGGTTCAACGCAGTGCACTTACAGCCGCAACCGATATTTACGCTCTGGGCGTAATGATGTTTGAGATGGCGACCGGTCGTTTACCTTTCGAACATCCTTCGGCCATTATGGTGGCCCTGGCCCACGCGAAAGATGAGCCGCCACGTCCCAGCGCGTTTAACAAAAATGTTTCTCCGGCCCTGGAGCAGATCATCTTGCGCTGTATGGCTAAAGACCCTGCCCGACGCTACGCCAGTGCTGCAGAGCTAAAGGAAGCTTTGCTGGCCTGCCTGAGCAACAGGCCGGTTTTACAGCCTAATCCGGCTACACCTCCCAAACAGGTTGCCGTACAGCCTCAACCAACGGCAAAACAACCTGCCGAGCAGGTTTCTCGCCAGCCCAGCGCTCCAGTACAGGCTACTCCTGCCGCTGTAAGACCGGAACCCGTTGCTGAAAATGTGCGGCAGCTAGCCTATAACCCGCCTGCGCCAGTCGCCGCTAAAGGTCGAGTTGAAAATCCGGTAATCGGTGAGCTGGCTCGCTCAAGCGCTACTTCTAACAAGGGTAAGAGCGGAATTTCAACTAAAACGCTGATGCTGGTTGGCTTGCCACTGCTTTTGATTGTAGTCGCCGTAATTGTAGGGTTGCTGGTGCTTAAGCCCGGTTCCGCCCAGTCAAAATCGGCCCAGGGGACCAAGGCAGGTGGGACTTTGACTGGCGCAACCATCTGGAGAGCGTCCGATGGCCCGGTGCTGGTTGAAAAAGATCTGCTGGTTGGTTCCGGCGCAACCCTCAGCATCGAGCCGGGTGTCATGGTCAGGCTGGGAACGGGCGTTAACCTGCGCATAGAAGGCGGTACGCTTCAGGCTATCGGTACCCCAGGCAATCCTGTAGTTTTTACTTCTGCCCAGGAACAACCTAAACCGGGCGACTGGGGCGGAGTGCTGGTGGCTAAAGGCGGTACGGCTACCCTGGCCCAGGTAGAGATTCATAACGGCGGGAGCGCAGTAACGCCTCTTGATACCCGGCGACCGGCAGTTATGGTCGCGGACGGGCGACTTGAGATGGTAGCGACCAAAGTTTTCAAAAGTGCCGGAGTAGGCCTGGTGATCCAGAATAAAGCCGCCGGCTATGTGACAGGTTCGACCTTCAGCAGCAATGCCGACCCGCAGGTTATAAACGAAAGCAAGAGCTTTAACTTCACGGCGAATCAAGTAGTAAAAAACTCAGGTAGTTAGCGATGCGTAATCTTAAGAAATTCTGGTCACGATTATCCGGGCGCGTGAGACGCTCTCCTCTGAATTACGGGTTGGTTGCGCTCGTGATAATAATGGCCCTGATAATAGCGTACCTGGCGGGACGCTCCAGCGGCAGCCCGCAAGCCAGTCTTCCGGCTACGACCGGCGCAGCCACTTCGGGCGTAACCACCAGGCCTGTTACCGGCGCCGCCGTTAGTTCTAATCGTGCGACAACTACTGCGGCGGCGGTAACCACAACTGCGGTCAGCACTACAAGTCAGGCGCAGACTACCCAGGCGCAGGTCCAGACTACCTCGGCGCCTCCGCCTACGGTAACTCCGAATGTGCCCACGCCTACCACGGGCGACACTGCCAGTCTTAAAGGCCAGGTGAGCGGATTACTGTACCAACTCTGGCAGACTTACAAAAACCGCTACGTGCAGCAGGATGGCCGGGTACGCGACCCCCAACGCGCTGATGCCAGTACCTCCGAAGGCGAGTCTTACGCTCTCTTACGGGCGCTCTGGCAGGAGGACCGTGGCACTTTCGATAGCGTATTGAACTGGTCGCTCAACAATTTGCAAAAACCGCGCGGCGATAAGCTTTTCGCCTACCTCTGGGGTCGCACTTCGGATAATAACTGGAAGGTGATTGATCGCAATGCCGCTACCGACGCCGACCAGGATATTGCTTTCGCTCTATTGCTGGCTTCTCGTAAATGGGGCGACCCGCGCTACCAGACGCTGGCCCAGGAGATAATCGGCGATATCTGGAACAAGACGGTAGTAACGGTCAAAGGCCGTCCCTACCTGACCGCCGGTGATTGGGCGCCTGCCCTGGCGCACCCGGTCCTCAATCCTTCCTATTTTTCGCCTTACGAGTATCGCCTGTTTGCCCTGATCGACCCGGACAAGCGGCATGATTGGCTGGCTCTCGTAGATACCTCTTATGAGGTAATCAAAGGTTGCACCCAGAATGGCCTGGACGCTTCCAGCGGGAAGTTACCTCCCAACTGGTGCGCCATAGATAAGCAGAGCGGCAATTTAGTTTCAGCGCTCGATACCGATAAGAGCTTTGATAGCGATTTTGGCTACGACGCCTTCCGCACTATCTGGCGTGTGACGCTTGACTATCGCTGGAACGGTGACAAACGGGCCCTCGATTACCTGCAATCGCTCGGTGTTTTGCGTGATTACTGGAAAGATCAGCAAAAGTTGGCCGTGATTTACGATCACACCGGGAAACCCAAGGACAACGGCGAAGATCTGGGAATCTATGCTGTAAATGGTGTTACCCTGTTCCAGACTCTCGACCCGACCCTGGCTGACCAGGTAGTTGCAACCAAATTGTTGCCGCGCCTGCAAGATACCGGCAGGGACGACCCCGACCCGGCCCATATCGACGCCAGCAAGGCCCGCACCTACTACGCCCAGAACTGGACCTGGTTCGGTCTGGCGCTCTACTCCGGTGTACTGCCGAGCTACAGCGCAGCCCAGTTCAAATAAGGACTAATAACTGGCTGCATATCCCAACACCAAACCGCCTCTTCAACGACGAAGGGGTGGTTTTATAGTTTGCAGAAAAGGTTTGACAAAGCCTTATCGCAGGAATAAACTTTGCATAAGTAAGCCCGGCCTGAGAGGACCGGGATTCTTTGTATAGTCGGATGGTAAACTCGGTGAGGGGGGAAAGATGTCTATTGAAGGTGAGAAAGGGTTTTCTTCACCTGCTTCTATTGGATTGCCTGAAAAGGAGCACGATGCGCCTTTAATTATTGGAATAGCGGGCGGCACCGGGAGCGGCAAAACTACTGTCTCGCGCCATATCGTAGCGAATGTAGGGGCCGAACAGGTAGCCTTACTGCAACAGGATTCTTACTATAAGGATCGCAGCTATTTGTCGCTGGAAGAACGCGCTCAGCTTAATTACGATCACCCGGATGAACTGGATAACGACTTGCTGGCGGAGCATCTGACCGCTTTGTCGAACTGGCAGGCCATTGATGAACCGGTCTACGATTTCAAGACCTATTCACGTAGCCCGCAAACTATTCGGATTGAGCCGCGCCCGGTAATTATTGTCGAAGGCATTTTGATTTTCGCCGATGAGAAGCTGCGGGACAAAATGGGGCTTAAAATCTTCGTGGATACCGATGCCGATATCCGGTTTATCCGGCGCTTGCGGCGAGATGTGGCCGACCGTGGTCGTACAGTCGAGTCGGTGATTGACCAGTATTTAAGTACGGTCAGGTTGATGCATCTTGAATTTGTAGAGCCTAACAAGCGCTATGCTGACCTGATTATACCCGAAGGAGGCTTTGAGGTACCTTCGTTGCTTAACAAGGTTTTCCACCTGGTGCAGTTAATGGGAAGAGTTTAGTTCCCCTGATAATCAAATTTGAAAGGTTGCCCGCCCTGGTATTTGGCGGGCTTTCCTTTACGGTATAATGTTATCCAACCTCGCCCGTACACCTGCCAATCATTACCCCGCCCGATAATAGCTACTTTTTCGTCAACTCCAATTATAAGAACGTCAGGTAGAGCCGCCTGGATTTTGTCGACCCATTTACGACCGAAGGTGTTGAAGTGCGGGATGAATAAAGTATTGGGCAAAAGACCAAGCGCCGGAATAACCTCCCCTGTACTGGGATTATACATGTACTGGGCCAGCACCATTGCTCCGGCGCTTGAACCTCCCACTATCGCTCCGCTGTTGAGGGCCTCTTGCATGGCTTCCCAGGCGGCGCTACCCTTTAGCGCTTCCAGCAAATACGCCGGGCTTCCTCCCGCCATGTAAACTAACCGGGCTTTTTCCAGTTGTTGCACAATTTCGGATTTATTGGCATCTTGCCGGGTAGCCAGCGGCAGGGCTTCTACATTACGGCCTCCAAGTTGCCTGAACCAGTTTACCCCGTTGCGAGAAGCCATGGGGATGCCACCATCCGCGCCTCCCGCAGTCGGTACAATCACCACGGGCGCTTCTGGTCCACCTGCCTGCTCCAGGGCAAACCGGTCAGCCGTCTCATAGCCCTTTTCAAACTCCCCGCCACCTGCCAGCACTATCAGGCCAGTCATTTTCAGTTCTTTCTACTTTACATAAAATTACTTAGTCAGGGCGTGCCACAGGAAAGGGAGGGATCTATCATAGCGGTAATTTATGTTCATATGCCCGTCCTCGAACTCCTCGTGATGGACGTTCAAGCCATAAGCCTGGGCCTTTTTTACAAAAATACGCGCCCCCAGATGCAGGTTAAACTCATCACGTGTCCCGGCGTCCAGGTAACAACCTTTTAACTGGCGTAGGGCTTCCTGGCATTCGGCTTTATCCAGCATACGCACAGGATCAAATTCCAGCCAGCGCTGCCAGATTTCGTCTTTAAGTTCACCGGTATAAAGATCGAAGGGAATTTCAAAATTGCATTCTATTTCTACCGGAGACAATTGCCGGGTGCCGCTTACATCTACCGGAGAATAGCAGGCAGCCATGGCGATAATATTCAAGGTATCAATCAGCTTGCCTTTTTGCTCGGCTTCCGCGAAAGCGGACAGGAAAGCCCCTACCGGGTTCGGGGTATGCATGAAGCGTGAGACTCCATTGACCGCTTTGGGGAAATCGGGCAGGTAGCAATATTCAAAATACATGTCCCCGGCGTGTGAGGCGAAGGCCGCAAAAATGTCGGGATGCCGCATAGCGAGACGCACCGCTCCAAAACCGCCACTGGATTTTCCGGCTACAGCCCGGCTACCTGCTCCAAGCGTGCGGTATTTCTGGTCGATATACGGCACGAGGTCTTTAACCACGTAATCTTCGTACTGCCCGGTTGTGGCTGAATTGACATACTGGCTGCCGCCAAAGGCGCAGTAGCCATCTACAAAAACCAGAATCATCTCACCGCAATCACCATCTTTAACCAGGCGTTCAAAGCGTTCCGGTACAGTCGGCGTATAGAAGCTGTTTACATTAAGCCACATGGAACTGTTACCGGTGAAACCGTGCAACATAAAAACGACCGGGTAGCGTTTAGCGCTGTCCTCTGAATAAGAGGGTGGCAGGTAGACGGGGATTTTGCGGGTAGAAGGGTCATTAAGAGGATTTCCCTGTAAAGAGGGACTATCAAATTCATCTATCACTAAAGCCATACTCAAGCTCCTGTTTATTGATTTAGTACCGTTAAGGTGATGATAAAGGTACAACAGGTCAGCGTCAAGGCAGTGCGCTTTTTCGGCCCTGATCTATTTTATGGCTGAGAAAAAAAGTCTGCTAGAAGCTGGTTGACGCTGACGGCTTCTTCATGCTGAACCCAGTGTGTGGCCTGCTCGAAATACTTGAGTTGCCCATCCTGGCAATAGTCGAGGCTTTGCTGGGCCATTTCAGCCTTGAGAAAAAGGTCCTTTGCGCCCCAGATGATTAATGTGGGTACTTTTACGGTGGCGGCTTCAGTAGAAGGAAATCTGGGTGGATACCGGACAGAAGCGCGATACCAGTTCAGCATAGAAGTCATAGCGCCGGGTTGTGACCACGCCTGGCGGTACTGTTCCAGGTCACTCTCGCTAAAGGTACCCGGGCGGCTGCTACTTTTCATGGCGCGGGTACCCAGCATCCAGTTATTTAAGCCAGTCAACTTCTCAGGCAACCAGGGGATTTGAAAAAAGATGGCATAGGTGCTGCGCACCAACTGAGACAGGCGATGGGTCAGGGCGTGTCGCATGACCTCCGGGTGTGGTACATTTAAGATAGCCAGTTTTTCGACCTTTTCCGGGTAGCTTATAGCCAGGTTCCAGGCCACCATTGCGCCCCAGTCATGACCGGCGATGTAGGCTTTTTCGCGCCCGGCCGCCTCTATCAGCCCTGCAATATCTTTTGCCAGAAGCTCTACCCGGTAATCTTTTATTTTTGGCGGTTTTTCACTCAGGTTATAGCCACGCTGGTCGGGAGCCCATACCCGGTAACCTTTTTCCGCCAGGTAATCTATTTGTTTGCGCCACCCATACCAGAATTCGGGAAAGCCATGCAATAAAATAACCAGCGGGCCTTGCTGCGGCCCGGCCTGGACAACGTGCAGCGTGATACCGTTGGTTATTATAAAGTGATATTCGTATGAACTCACTGGCGGTTGCCGCCTCCTCCTGCGTTGCCGCCATTACCGCCACCGCCCGGCGGGCTATACTGGCGTGTTGAGAATGGTCCGGTAGTGGGCAGCAAACTGGTGTTGAAACCTTCCTCACCCACGAAGATGTTGGCTTCTGGAGCTATTGGTTTTTCTTTGCGGGTCTCAATTTCAAACCAGCGTAACAACTGGTCATTATCCAGGTGCAGCGTATCGCGAATCTCGCGCTGGTTCTTGGCTTCTTGCAGGCGCAAGGCGTTTTGCATTTCGGCCCGCTTCTGAGCGGTCAGGAACATGCGAGTGGCTTCATCCAGAGTCAGGTTATAGATCTTAACGTTGGTAACTTCCACGCCGTATTTGGCGGTCTCATCATTGACCATATCGCGGATGCTGGAGGCGATCCGTTTGATTGCCCCGCCGTCGTTGCCAAAAATATCACGTGCCAGGTTTATGACTGAAAAATAGTCGTGCATAATGGCGGTAGCTTCTCGCTTGGTCTTCTCTTGCCAGTTGTCTACATTATAAACGGCGTTAAAGACATCCCGTTCACGCACCTGAATACGGTTCCACTGGATAACCGCCACCGGTTGCATCCGGTTGTGCTGGTCGCGGGTAACTTTCTGGGGCACATAACGCGCTATACGGTAGCTGACATCCATATCCAGGCCAATTACGGTAGCGTTCTGGGTAATTACTGTATCGGCATGGACAATATCGGTAAATTCCTTTAATTCTACCAGTGCTCTGATACGATCCAGGGGCATGAGGAAGTGCCGCCCAGGATTCAAGACGCGTTGGAATTCGCCGCTCCTCTCGACCACCGCAACTGTCCCTTCCGGCACAATTTGCAAGCTTCTGGTCACAAACAGGACAACGCCGACAATCAGGCCGATGATAAAAACTGTAAAACACAGAAAAGGTAAAAAGTCCATAAACCATCTCTCTTGCTGCCGGAACGCCTGACGGCGACAAATGTACGGCAAAGTCCACGAACCATTAATAGTTACGTCAAGTGCTGGTAACATTTTATCACAAAAAGGCAAGGGGCAAGCCGAAAAATGAGCCTACCAGCCTATTTCAGAACCCTTATACTATAGCCGAACTGCCCGCTAATTATGTAATATCTTTTTATAATCAGGCGATCAGCGCGCTCAGAAGCCTTTGGAGAAGAAGTAGCTAGCTTTGTAAAGCTTTAAACAGCTTAATTCGTTATATGGAAGAACAAAGTTTTTTGTTTAATAGTGAAATGCCTTCTATAACATTTTAAGAAATAACGCTTTATAGTACTTTTTAGCTACAATTTTATAATACTTAATCCAAGCTGTTGACAAACTTTTTAAGAGTGCTATATTAGATTTCGTAATTAGAAACAGACTCGCAAAATTTCATCGCACACAATTCTTCAACTTAACCCTGGCATGCGGCTTAGCTCTCGAATTGGTATTGGGCTGGCCAATTTTTCCTGCGTTCATTTTCTAACAGGTACTAAACAGGCAAAGAAGTAACGGTATCAACGCGCTTTCCACAGGATACTCGACAAAAACTGGTGCTGCTTCTGTTTATTAAAGTAGTCCGGTTAAATTCGTGCCTTTTAACAATGAGACTTTTGTCAATGAAATGACAAAGTAGTTTGAGGAGGTTTTTTGATGAAGCTGGCTATGAAGCCAACCTTTGCTTTGCGCACCTTATTTGCTTTACTATTGCTGTTAAATCTTGGGTTTGTTTTATTTCAGTCTTCCGTAGCCCAGGCAGCCGGTCCCTGGCTTGGAAACTACAGTCGCAATCCGGGAGGCTATATTGCCGCCTCCGATAACGTGGCTATAAAGTTTGAGGTTTATCCCCAGGGTAGTAGCGGTGCGGTACGCTATACCACTAACAACTGGTCAACTTCCAGTGATGTAACCGCTGTAAAGGTCGGTACTGACGGCAACAACGATGTGCTCCAGGCTTCTATCCCGGCGCAAGCCGCTAACACCTGGGTACAGTACGCCCTCTATGCTTCTAACTCTGGTGGTACTACCTGGTTTACAGACAGCGATTCGAACGACGCCAATAACAACGAAATGTATGTAGTTGACAGCCAGCACAACCAACGCGTCTACCAGTTATTCGTCCGCACTTACGGGGCTAGCGCTTTCGGTTCGTCTACTACAGGCACTTTTAACGCTATCAGCAGCACCGATATCACCAATATCAAGAACATGGGTTTTGACACGATCTGGTTAACCGGCATATTCCAGCAGGAAACCAGTTCTACCTATGGAGCGAAAGGTACCGCCGGTAGCCCTTATGCTATCCGCGACCATTATAGCGTGTCCAGTGATCTCGGTACTCTGACCGATTTTAATAACCTGGTATCCAGAATCCACGGTGCCCAGATGAAAGTGATGGTTGACTTCATCGGTAACCACACTGCTCGCGAGTATACTTCGACCAACCCGAACGCCTTCAGCACCTCTAACTATATCTGGGTAGATGGCAGTGGCAATCTGAATAACGCCGGTAATGGCACCAAAGCCTATGGCAACGATAGTCATGTCTTCCCCTGCGGCACAAATGACTGGACAGATACGGCTATTCTTGATTATCACGGTAGCAATGCCGACCCGACCAACACCAGTTCTACCTATTACAAGTGGAATCAGGTGGTAAGCTACTGGCAGGGTCTGGGTGTAGATGCTTTCCGGGCCGACTTCGCCCACGGTATTCCCGGTGATTTTTGGGCCTATATTATCGCCCAGTCGAAGCAGCGCAATCCCAATTTCTTCTGGATGGCCGAAGCCTACGACAATGACTGCTACGTAAATGGTGGCAACTGGCGTACCGGTTCGCACATCAATACCCTATTCTCCTCGGGATTTGATGGCGTGTACGACAAAGGCAATTACGACCAGGCCCGCAACATTTACACCAGCGGTTGGTGGGCTAACGGTTTGACCAGCCATCGCAACAATAATCTCAGCAGCTACGGGCGCGGCGCCGACTATATGGTAGAGTTTACTTCGAACCATGACGAAGTACAGCCCGCCTCCAACGAGTTCTTTGGTGGGGCCAACAATTGCTACAATAATGGTACGGTAGACTGCAATAACATGCTTTACGGCAAAGTGCCTACTTCAATGATTTACCTGGAAGATGGCACCATCCTGATGTACAACGGCCACGAGGTTGGCGAACCGGCTAACGGCATTGATGACAGCATTGGCGGCAATGACGGTAAGACCAGTATTTTCAACTATGTGAACATGCCGCAGATGAGCGCTTATCGCAGTGGTACGCTCGATGCCCGTAGTTCGGCTTTACAACGCTACTACAGCCGCCTGGTTAATCTATCTCAGCAGCCAGCCTTTAAGAGCGCCGAGGATTTCTACGGAGATATTTCGGCTAACAACTCCGGGTTAGGCAATGATTTTAACCAGTGGCTCTACGCCTACACTCGGGTCAGTGGCACCAGTCGCTACGTTGTGATTGCCAATTTCGACCGCAGCAACGCCAAGACTTACACCGTTCATCTTACCAGCGATATGCTGAACCAGTTAGGTATTGCCAATAACAGCACCAGCTATACCTTTACCGACCGGCTGAATACTGAGGATGATAACGGGAATGCGGTGACACCCTATTCCGTTACTGTCTCTGGTTCAACCCTGTGGAGTAACGGTTTAACCTTCACCATTCCCGCGAACACTACCCTGGTGCTACAACGCTAATCTGTTAGAATAGAGAGTCTGATTACAAAGAGGCCCGCCAGCAATCAAACTGGCGGGCTTTTGTTGCAACCTGGGTTTCTTGTCCCGGGTTTGAAAAAGTAAACTTCTTGTTAAGCCCTGTGAAAGAGTATTATGATATAAGAAGGGTCGGTGCCACGATGTAACTGCTTTTGAACCGGTTTAGAGGTAACAATACAGGAGAGTTTGATGAGTATTTTTCAAGACAAAGTAGCAATTGTTACCGGGGGTGCTTCCGGTATAGGTCAGGCGGTAACCCAGGAGTTACTGAAGCGCGGCGCAAAGGTGGTAGTAGCTGACATTAATATAGAAAACGTCTTGCCTGTTACCGGCAAGTTGCATGTCCGGCGGGTGGATGTAACCCAGGCAGATCAAGTACAAGACCTGGTAAATCAGACGGTAGAAGAGTTTGGGCGGCTGGATTACATCTTTAATAATGCCGGTTTTGCGATTGCCGGGGAGTTGCGGGACATGACCTCGGAATTGTGGGATAAGATTTTAGCTGTAAATCTCAAAGGAGTTATTAACGGTGTCCTGGCGGCTTATCCTGTCATGATCAAGCAAGGCTCTGGCCACATCGTCAATACCGCCTCGCTGGCAGGCCTGGTAAGTTCTCCAGTCCTGGGAGCGTACACTACCACCAAGTTTGCTGTAGTCGGTTTCTCCCAGTCGTTAAGAGCTGAGGCAGCCCTTTATGGCGTGAAAGTAAGTGTACTGTGTCCCGGTTTTATTAAAACCAATATCTACTCTAACTCTATCTATGTTGGAACTAACGAAGGAGCCAATGATAATTTTACTAACTTACTGCCGGTAAAGCTGATGGAGGTCGAGCGGGCCGCTGAGCTTATTCTGGAGGGTGTAGAGAAGAACCGGGCAATCATTACCATGCCCGCTTATTCTAAAGTTCTATGGGGTCTCCAGCGTCTAAGCCCTTCTCTGGGAATCATGTTAAGCAGCCTGACGCTTAAACGTTACCGCAAGGCTCTTCAGCAAAATAAGTAGTAGTAATAAAACTGTTTAAAGCTATTTTGACAGCTTTGCGAGGACTGGCCTAAGAAAAAAGGCCTCAGAAGCGAGAGTAACTATCTGTTAGATTGATCACAATTAAACATAACTTAAACTTGAAGGGCTAACCCTTTGACAGTCTGTAGCCTGAATGATAGAATTAAAAAACCCAAAGTTTGAGTTTAATAGACAGACTACTTCGTCTATTTTCTGGTTACGCTCTGAAGGAATTACAAGCTCTTATCTGACTTATTCATACATACGTGCAACTCTCCTGGGTGCGCGTCGTCTCGCTTTTTATCACCCAGAGCGGGGCGAGGAGTTATATAAATGGGCATCCGAATTTTCTTGCGACTTGTGGGGATGGCAGTCTTTGCGGTTTTTGGGTGGCAAATTGGCATTACAATTGATAGCAGTCAGGATCAATTAAGAGTTGTCGTATTACTGGCCCTGGCCGGCGCAGCCTTAGGCGCCACGATTGCTCCCTACCTCATTATCGGTCCCTACAACTGGGCGCGTCGGCGCCTTAAAGTCCTTCCGGCGGTAGATCTAATTGCCGGCGGTGTTGGCCTGGTAATGGGCCTGATTGTGGCAGCTTTGCTTACTATTCCGCTTGCCAAATTACCTGGAGTGCTTGGGGCTATTTTCCCTTTTTTATCAGCAATTATCTTTGGTTACCTGGGTATGGCCGTGATGGTCATGCGCAAACGCGAGATTTTTGAATTTTTCGGGCTTAACCGCCAGGCTAACGCGGTTGCCGCAGAAGCGCGTGGCAATAACGCCTTCGCCCGCTCGATCCTGGTGGATACCAGTGCGATCATTGATGGCCGGATTGCGGATGTCAGCCAGACCGGGTTTATAGAAGGAACCCTGATCATTCCCAGGTTTGTTCTTAACGAACTACAACATATTGCCGATAGCTCGGACGCGCAGCGCCGTAACAGAGGACGGCGTGGCCTGGAAATGCTAAATAAGCTCCGCAAGGATTCGATTGTTCCTATCGAAATTTCGGATATGGATACCAGCGATGTAACCGAAGTAGACGCGAAGCTGATTAAAATTGCCAAGACTAATCACTACCCGCTCATTACGAACGATTACAACATGAATCGGGTGGCCGAATTACAGGGTGTGAAAGTTCTGAACGTCAATGAGTTGGCCCAGGCTGTTCGCCCGGTGGTGCTATCCGGTGAGGAATTGATCGTGCGGGTAACTCAGGAGGGCAAGGAATTAGGCCAGGGCCTGGCTTACCTGGATGACGGTACCATGATTGTGATTGAGAACGGACGGCGCTACATGAACCAGGAAGTCGCCATCACTGTTACTCGCACCTTACAAACTGTGGCCGGACGCATGATTTTTGCTACGGTTCGCACTTCCAATTCCAGCTCGGAACGTGATTACCGCGATTATAACGAAACTTCCCCGCGTGATCGTTAGGCCGCGCTTTACACCTTTTTATAAACGCTTTGCCCGGCAGGTGTAGAGGCGGCTCTTTTATTTGGAAACAAGGAGAAAATGTCTCAAGTATCTTCTTCTGCTCAACAACCACAAAAAGCCAGGGTAGCGGCAGTGATCGTCGCCGCAGGCCGCAGTACTCGCATGGCCGGATTAGATAAGCAATTTGCCCTGGCCGGAGGCCGTCCGCTCCTGGCTTACACTGTAGCAGTTTTTGAAAAAAGCCCTCTGATTGATGAATATGTGGTGGTGTTAAGTTCTGAGAACCTGCTAAAAGGACGAGCCCTGGCTTTCGAGGAAGGCTGGCAGAAGCTGCGTGGTTTTGTGACGGGTGGAGCGCGTCGCCAGGACTCGGTCTGGAATGGCCTGGCAGCCCTGGGCGGCGACCCGGCAAAAGCCCCGGATTGGGTTATGATTCATGACGGCGCCCGCCCTTTTGTTACAGAACAGATTCTGGTTGATGGCCTGGAAGCGGCCCGTGAATATGGCTCCTGTGTAGCGGCCGTTCCGGTCAAAGATACTATCAAGCTGGTAGAGCAGACCAGCGGCCTGGTTCACGAAACTCCCCCTCGCGAAAAGCTCTGGGCTATCCAGACTCCTCAAATTTTCCGCTATGATATGATTTGCGAGGCGCATCAGCAGGCGCAGGCCAGCAACGCCGAAGTGACGGATGATGCCATGATGATGGAATTGTCCGGAAAGCCGGTTAAAGTTTACAAAGCGGCCTACACCAATATCAAAGTAACCACCCCGGACGACCTGGATATTGCCCGCCGCATCTTCAGTGAGCAGAACGCTCCCCAAAGTGAAGTTCTCCCTCAGGCTAAAACTGAAAATACCCCAAAACTACCGGAAATGCGGGTGGGGCAGGGCTATGATGTACATCGCCTGGTGGAAGGACGCGCTCTGATTTTGGGAGGAGTAAATATTCCTTTTGAGTTGGGTTTAGATGGTCACTCTGATGCGGATGTGCTGACCCATGCCGTTATCAACGCACTGCTGGGCGCGGCAGGTTTGGGTGATATTGGCCGCTACTTCCCACCCACAGACCCTACCTACAAAGGCATTTCTAGCCTGCAAATGCTCAAGGAAATCAATTCACTTTTGCAGGAGCGCGGCTGGCTTATTGCCAACATTGACGCTACTATCGCCGCTCAGCGTCCCAAGTTAGCTCCGCATATCAATGCTATGTGCAGTAGCCTGGCGCAAACCCTAGAAATTAGTCGAGAGTCTGTCAACGTCAAGGCTACCACCACCGAAACACTCGGTTTTGTAGGCCGAATGGAAGGTCTGGAAGGCCAGGCTATTGCCTTAATTGTCAGAAGATAGAATTATAATAACTTCTTTGGGCAGCTTGCTGGCCTGGCTAAAAGAGTTACTGTATTGTAGGGTCAGGCTGGCAGGTCGGGCACAGATAAGTGCCGCGCTGTCCCACTGTTATTTTAACAATGGGAGTGCCGCATTCAGAGCAAGGCTCGCCTTTGCGGTCGTGCACGAAAAGCATCTCCTGGTTGCGGCCCTTTTTCCCTTCCCCATCGAGGTAATCGCTCAAGGTAGTACCACGGTTATCAATCGCCTTGTTCAGCACCATACGGATGGCGTGATAAAGCTTCTCCTGTTCCTCAGCGGTCAGGCTCTGTACATTGCGTAGAGGGTGCAGGCGGCTGACAAAAAGAGCCTCATTCACGTAAATATTGCCCAGCCCTACCAGCAAATTCTGGTTTAAAAGCGCCGGTTTGAGCTGTCCTTTACGGCCACTCAATAACCCGGTGAAGACTTCAGGAGTAAAACTCTCGGTCAGCGGTTCCGGGCCAAGCCTGCTCATATACTGGTCCAGTTCTTCCTGGCTCAAAAAGAGATAAACCCGGCCGAACTTGCGCATATCGGTAAAGCGCAACTCGCTGCCATCTTTGAAAGCAATTACAACGTGGGTAAAGCGGTCGGGAGCGGCATCCTTTTCGCGCCAGAAGAGGTTACCACTCATCTTGCGGTGGAAAACCAAAAATTTCTCGCTGGAAAGGTTAATGATGATATATTTAGCCCGGCGCTCCAGTCCCAGGATTTCCTCACCCGCGATCAACTGTCCAAAAACTTCGGGCGGTTGGGTCTGGAACATATTTGGCCAATCGGCCCAGGTCAGTCCACTGATTACACGTCCGGGCAAGAAGCGGCGCAAATCGCGCACGGTTGTTTCGACTTCAGGTAATTCAGGCATGTCTCTTCAGATAAAAAAACCGCTCTCACAACAGAGAGGCGGATAGTTAAATTTCCACTGTTTCTCAGGCTAAGATTATAGCACAAATGTCTAAATTTTGGGCAGTGCCAGGGGCCTTACCCTTGCTAATCGACCTTATCTAAAGTAAAATAGGCGAGTATCCTTAACTGGACATAAGTTCCTAAACGCCAATTGCCGGAAAAGCCCAAACCGGAATTAATATTAAAAATTAAAGTTGCTAGAATAGGCAAAACTGGGCCGATTGGGAGAAGAAATGGCTGAAGACAAATCGGGTAAGAAAAAAGAGCAAGCGTCGCAGACTGCTGACACTACTAAAGCCAAGTCGCGTGCCAGGAGAGCAAAAGCCAGCGACCAGCAACAAGAATTGACTTCGCCTGTCCAGCATGAGGAACAGGCCGAGGTGGGAGCTACACCTGCGCAAGAAGAGAGTAAACAGGAAGCAAAAGTAACCACTGAAAAAAGCAAACGTAAGACTTCCTCTACATCTACTGCCGGAAAACGTAAAACCCGCCAGGAATCCGTTAACCCGGATTCAACTGATATTGAGCTGAATCCCGAAATTCCGAGTATCCTGCCGGTTCTGCCTTTAAAAGATACCGTAGTATATCCAATGACGGTATTTCCGCTGGCAGTTGGGCAAGAACGTTCCATCAAACTAATCGAAGACCTGATGCAGCAGCCTGGCCCGAAACTGGTAGCCCTGGTAGCCCAGAAGAATATTGAAGTGGAACAAGCCGGACCGGGTGATAGTTACACTATTGGCACTGTGGCGGCTGTTCATAAACTGCTTAAAGTGCCGGATGGCACCATTCGCCTGGCCGTGCAGGGCCTTGAAAAAATGCAGATAGTAGAGTACGTTCAGACCGACCCCTATCTGGAAGCCCGGATTGATTTGCTTCAGGACGAAGAAGAAAATGATGTCCAGGTAGAGGCGCTCATGCGTAATTCGCTTACGCTTTTCCAGCGCCTCGTTTCTCTCGTGCCGCAAATTCCCGATGAACTGCTAATCACCGCTATAAACGTAGAGCAGCCTCGCCAACTGGCCTACCTGATTGCTACCAGCGTTCGTATGGAACTGGCTCAACGCCAGGAGTTGCTGGAAATGTCCAGGGTCAGTGACAAGCTGGAACTGCTCAACCAGTTCCTGACTAAAGAACTGGAAGTGCTGGAACTGGGCCGCAAGATTCAGAACCAGGTGCAGGATGAGTTGAGCAAGACGCAGCGTGAATACTTCCTGCGCGAACAACTGCGAGCCATCCAGAAAGAACTGGGCGAGGATGACCCGCAGTCTGCCGAAATTAATCAGTTCCGTGAATTGATTCAGAAGTCTCAAATGCCCTATGAGGCTCGCCGGGAAGCCGAACGTGAATTGGACCGTCTTTCGAAATTACCTCCGGCAGCGGCTGAATATGGCGTAATTAAAACTTACCTTGACTGGCTGACAACCCTGCCCTGGGAAAAAAGCACCGAAGGACCGCTGGATATCGGCGTAGCCAGGAAAGTGCTGGATGAAGACCACTACGACCTGGAAAAGATCAAGGAGCGCCTGCTCGAATATCTTGCTGTACGCAAGTTGCGGAATGAGCGGTTGAAAGTAGCTGCACCTTCTCCTGAACCGTTAAGCGGAAATGGCGAAATTGCAATTGATGCTACCTTAACCGCTACCATTGAGGAACCTGCACATCTTCATGACGGGCCGCTTACTTACGAAGATGTGCATAATTATAGCGGGCCGCGTGAGCCAATTTTGTGCCTGGTTGGGCCGCCGGGAGTTGGCAAAACCAGCCTGGGCCAGAGTATAGCCCGCGCCCTGGGACGCAAGTTCACCCGTATGTCGCTGGGTGGCATGCGCGACGAAGCCGAAATTCGAGGTCATCGCCGTACGTATATCGGCGCTATGCCGGGCCGGATTATCCAGGCTATCCGCCGGGCGGAGTCAAACGACCCGGTCTTTATGCTGGATGAAGTAGACAAAATAGGTATGGATTACCGGGGAGATCCCAGTTCGGCGCTCCTGGAAGTACTTGACCCGGAACAAAACCGGGATTTCCGCGACCACTACCTGGATGTGCCTTTTGATCTCTCCAAAGTTATGTTTATCGCTACGGCTAACCTGCTTGACCCGATACCGGCGCCTTTGCGCGACCGCATGGAAATTCTGCAACTGGCCGGATATACCGAAGAGGAGAAAGTACACATCGCTGTACAGCACCTCATTCCCAAACAGTTACGCGCTCATGCCCTTACATCTGATGATGTGGAACTGGAAGAGGGCGCCGTGCGCCGTATAATCCGCGATTATACTCGGGAGGCCGGGGTACGTAACCTTGAGCGTGAGATCGCCACAGTTCTGCGCAAGATTGCTCGCGGTGTCGCCGAGGGCAAGACCGAGAAAACAGTGGTGAGCGCTGATAAACTTACCGAGTACCTGGGCAAGCAGCGCTTCTTCTCAGATGTAGCCGAGCGCACCCAGCAACCGGGTGTGGCTACCGGCCTGGCAGTCACCGAGGTAGGCGGAGATATTCTCTTTATCGAGGCCACTCGTATGCCGGGCGGCAAGAATATGATTGTGACCGGTCAGCTTGGCGAAGTCATGAAGGAGTCGGCGCAGGCTGCGCTCTCGTATGTACGTTCAAAAGCTAAAGAACTGCATATTGACCCTGACTTCTTCGATAAGAGTGATATTCATATTCACATTCCGGCAGGCGCTATCCCTAAAGATGGTCCGAGTGCCGGTATAACCATGACTACCGCGATTGCTTCACTCCTGACCGGGCGGCCAATTCACGGAGATGTAGCCATGACCGGTGAGATTACTTTGCGCGGCAAGGTTCTGCCCATAGGCGGGGTTAAAGAAAAGGTGCTAGCGGCCCGGCGTGCTGGTATCAAGCACGTCATTTTACCGGTATTAAACGAGCGCGACCTGGATGATCTTCCCAGGGAACTGCGCGATGAGTTGCAGTATTCACTGGTGGATAACATCGATCAAGTGCTGGAGATTGCTCTGGAAAAGCCAGGAGAAGCTCATACCGGGACGGAAGCTCATACCAGTAATGGTCATTCTCCAAACGGCACGGAGAAACCCAAACCTCGCCGTAAGCCAGAGAAAGAAAAGCAAAAAGTATAATTTTTCAAGATGAACTAAAAGGCCCTGCAAATTGCGGGGCTTTTTAAATTTGTGCTATAAGTTACTTAACTCTAACTTAACAATTACCCCTTCAAATACTATTTGCAGGACGTAGGCCGCTAACAGGTCTATGAAAATAACTTTCCTCGGAATAAGAAACGGGCCGACTGTTGGCACGCATCTTGTAATAATAATTAGCAGAGGCGGTCGGATGTGGATAGGGATGCATACCAGGAAAGACTTACCGCCCTACGGTAGTTAGCTGATGGACTGCTGGCTTAGCAGCGGAGGATCCTCCTATAGAAAACAAGCTATCTGTCCGGTATATTAACTGATTGTTTAACTTTCTAGAGAAGAAGTACTGCAAGCAGCAGAACTTTGGAGGATATTAAAATGGATACCTTCAACAGAGATTTTGGTAAAGAAAACGAAACTGATACTGAATTTGCTTATCCTGCAAATGATTTTTCGTCCGGTTCGAATCAAGCGAGAGTACCTAATGCCGGTTTTGGCTTTGGTCTTTTGAAAGCGCTCAGAATGAACGCTCAAAACACTGAAACAACTGCTGCCCCGGTCGAAAGACCTTTATATGATAGACTTAATGATACGGGCGCTGAATTTGCCGGTTTTGTTGCTCCTAAGACGGCCTACGTGGAACCTGCTCCGGTTTATAAGGGCGAATACAAACACCTTTGCCCGCTTTATTTCAATACCGAACCGGTAGACAATGCTAATGATACTCGCCTGGATCGTTCTAAACTGGCCGGATACAGCAGGGCTCAACTCTTCTTCTTACTGCGCCTTGAACGATTCCTGCGTCTGCGCCATTACTGGCTTGATGCCAGCCCTCGTCAGGATGAGCAGTGGAAGACCGACCTGATTATGCGCAGCGTTTATAGCGCTTACCGCGATTGTGTCAAGCATGAAGTTGGTGAAGACGGTAAGATTCTCCTTTCTGCCTGGGGTTGCTGCTAGTCTGATAATTTTAAAGAAGTGTTGTAGGAGTTTGTAGTTCTAAAGTTCTGCTTGCTTATATAGTTGGTGTTTCTTAGCCGGCGCTAAAAGTGCTGGCTATTTTTATTTTATAAACCTTACCGCAAAAAAATTTTCAGATTTGTGCTAAACTTACGCTCTGAGAATAATTATTAGATTTAGAAAGCCGAACGAACAGTGAAAGCGATCATTGTAAAAGAGCCGGGTGGTCCTGATGTTTTAACCTGGCAGGAAACCCCAGATTTGCAGCCAAAGCCGGATGAGTTACTGGTGCGGGTTCATGCTACCGCTATCAACCGGGCGGACCTCTTGCAACGTCTCGGTATGTATCCGCCACCGCCGGGCGCTTCGCCCATTCTTGGGCTGGAAATGGCCGGGGAAATATTGAAGGTTGGCAGCGAGGTCAAAGGAGACTGGCAGCCTGGACAGCGGGTTATGGCTTTACTTTCAGGGGGAGGTTATGCCGAGCAGGTTACTTTCCCGGCAACCCAGGCCATGTCTGTTCCGGATAATCTTTCTTACGAAGAGGCCGCTGCTATTCCGGAAGCTTTTCTAACCGCTTACCTCAATCTTTTTGTGCTAGGGGACCTTAGAGCCGGGCAAACTGTCCTGATTCATGCCGGGGGTAGCGGAGTAGGCACCGCCGCTATTCAATTGGCCCGGGAAGCAGGCGCCACGGTCCTGGTCACGGCAGGCTCGGCTGAAAAGTTGGAGCGCTGTAAGGAACTGGGCGCGACCGGTTTGATTAACTACAAGGAAGGCCCTTTCGATCAGGCTGTGGCACAGTTAACCAATAAGCAGGGCGTTAATCTGATTCTGGATTTTATCGGGGCGAACTATTTCGAGCAGAACCTTACCAGCCTGGCAATGAACGGAAAGCTGTTGCTAATCGGGCAGATGAGCGGCGGCAAAGCTCAGGTAGACCTGGGCAGTATAATGCGGCGCCGTTTACATGTTACCGGCACTACTTTGCGCGCTCGAACAGTCGAAGAAAAAGCGGAGCTTACCAGCCAGTTATCAGAATTTGCTCTTCAGCGCTTTGCCAGTGGCAAATTGAAAGCCGTAGTTGATCGAGTCTTTCCGATTCAGGAAGCGGCGGAAGCTCACCGGTATATGGAATCTAATCAAAACTTTGGCAAAATAGTGCTGCGGGTTGAGTAATGTCTGAGGTTTCTGTGCTAGATAATATTGTAGTGGTGCTTTACCAGCCGCAAGACGTGGTAAACGTGGGCAGCGTAGTTCGGGTGATGAGCAATTTTGGTCTGAAAAAGTTGCGCCTGGTAGAACCGGCTGCTTATGACCCTTACCGCATCGAAGGGATTGCGCACCACACCCGCCCGATTATTGATGCTATCGAACGGTTTCCTTCTCTGGATGCGGCCCTGGCCGATTGCGGCTTTGTACTGGGAGCAACTGCTCGTAAAAGAGGGGTACGGCGGGAATACCTGACTCCACGGGCGGCTGCAAAAGTTGCGCTTGAAGCTGCTCGGAAGGGTCCGGGGGTGCCGGTAGCCTTGCTTTTTGGGCGTGAGGATAACGGCCTGCCAAATGAGGCCCTCGATAACTGCCACGCTCTCATCACCATACCGACTGACCCTACTAACCCCTCACTCAACCTGGCCCAGGCTGCCCTGGTAGTGGCCTATGAAGTCTGGCTCAGCGCTAACCCACCGCAGGAAGCGGGCGAAAGTAATGTTTTGGCAAGCGGGCGCGTGGATGCTCCTCGCCGGGCAGGGCAGCCTCCCCGGCGAGGAGAAACACCCAGCGTGACCGAGTCAATCCAGGCATTGGAAGAAGATGCACAACTGGCAACCGGAACTGAGCGCGAGTTCATGTTCAAAGCGCTGGCAGACCTGCTCTGGACGCTCTACCCCAATACCACTGAAACCCGGGTCACCTATTCAATGACCCGTTTGAGGGCAGTTCTTTTGCGCGCTGCGCCTCGCAATGATGAAGGCCGGGCCATCGCTCATCTTTTTCACCATATTGCTCAAGTGCTGCGCGGGTCTTCGAGGGATGAGTCCGAGCGAGAGCAGGCTGAGTAACAAAAGTAATGAGACTTAAATAAAGAGGAGATAACAAGAGGTGCAACAACTGGAAAAGACGCGCCGGGCTGAAGTAAACCGGGATACGCTCGAAACTCAAATACGGGTAACGGTGGAACTGGATGGTGATGGCAGTAGCCAGGTAGCAACCGGCATCGGCTTTTTTGATCATATGCTGATCCTTTTTGCCAAACACGCGAACTTCACGATGAATGTACAGGCTAAAGGCGACCTCTGGATTGATGACCACCACACTGTTGAAGATGTCGGTATTGCGCTGGGTCAGGCTCTAAAGCAGGCTTTTGGCGACAAAATAGGCATTCAGCGTTACGGTCACGCTTATGTGCCGATGGATGAAACTCTGGTACGCACCGCTCTAGATATTTCTGGCCGTCCTTTCCTTGTTTACGAGGTAGAAGGTTTGCCGGAGAAAGTGGGGCAGTTCGATTGCCAGCTTATCGAGGAATTCTGCCGGGCGGTAGCCTTTAACGCCGGCCTGACCGTACATATTGATAAGATTCGCGGTAAGAACTCGCATCACGTCCTGGAAGCGGTTTTCAAAAGCTTCGCCCAGGCTCTGCGAGATGCTGTTCGCATTACAGGCACCTCTTTGCCCAGCACAAAAGGCAAAATTGAATAATATTTAGCTAAAGATTTGATTAAGAAATAAGAACACTAAAATGTATATAACGGTAGTAGATTATGATTCTGGCAATATACGTAGCGTCCAGAAGGCTTTACAGGCGGTAGCAGGCCCTGAGTCTACGGTCGAAATTACGAGTGACCCGCGTAAAATAATGGAAGCCGGTGCAGTGGTTTTTCCCGGGCAGGGTGCGGCCGGACAATGCATGGCCAATCTTAACGGCTCGGGACTGGGCGAAGTAGTCCGCGAACGGGTAGCCAGCGGGCGGCCTTTTATGGGAGTTTGTGTAGGTTTACAGCTACTTTTTGATCACCTGGAAGAAAACGATACAGCCGGCCTGGGAGTTTTACCCGGAGAAGTGCGCAGTTTTCCAGAGCGCCCCGGCCTGAAAGTCCCTCAAATCGGCTGGAATGCCGTACGCCAGATCAAACCCTGCCCCCTGTGGGAAGGTGTACCGGATAACTCCTATTTTTATTTTGTACACTCCTACTATGCCGAACCTGCGCCCGAAGCGCAATCCTGGGTATCGGGTGTCACCGATTACGGGTTCGATTTTGCCAGCGCTTTTTACAAAGATAACTGGATGGCCACTCAATTTCACCCAGAAAAGAGCGGAAAGTTAGGCTTGCAGGTCTATAGTAATTTTCTTAAATTTGCCGCTAACTACTAATCGCTTGACAGTCGGCCCTGGCACGGTTAAAATTCAAAATTATGACACCCTTGGTCTGTTCGTCGCATAACGCTTGGCGCTTAAAAATTGAATTATTGATGATTAAGCGCAGGTTTAAATGCCTGTAACTTTCATTGCAGGTAATATGGAGGAAACACAGTTTTGAGAAACAGGAGATCCCCGCTCGGTCCTGGTGCGAAGTACGCTCTATTTGGTCTTGGTGGGCTGGTCGTTCTCTTTTTACTGGTGCAGTACATCGTACCATTTTTCTTTGGAAAAGTAGAAGCAGCACTGCCAAAGCAAAATAACCTGGAAGGCGCGGTAGTAAGCGCTTCCACCGGTCAACCCGTAACCCAGGCTACTATTAAAAAAGCTGACGGTAGCCAGCTAGTAGCTACAGATGCCAAGGGGCAATTTGTTATCAACAAGTTGCCTGACCCCACCGATAAACTGGTTGTATCCGCTCCGGGTTATGAGTCTGCTCCCCTTCCCACTGATACCGAAGCTGCCAAAACTATTCAGCTAAAACCACGTGTCATTACCGGTACACTTGAAGATGCCGATACCAAGAAACCGATTGCAGGTCGCCTGGTAAAAGGCGGCGACTCATACACCACTACAGATGAGTCAGGAAAATTTACTTTCAATGGTCTTCCTGATGATGCTACTATCAACGTCAATATTGTAGGTTACGCAACTGTAGATAAGACCCTTGAGCCAGGAAAATCGGCTGATGTTACCCTCGATCTTCAGTCTACTACTTTCACCGGTAGCCTGACCGATTCAAAGAGTGGTAAACCGGTCCCGAATGCTCTGGTAAAAAGTGGTGATCTGACGGCAACCACCGGCCAGGACGGCAAGTTTACCTTTACTGATTTCAAACGTGACGATAGCACGCCTCTGACGGTACGCGCTCCGGGCTATAAGATTCAGACCTTCAAACCATCCGAACTGGCTCAGGGTGCCAAAATGGACCCCTTCAAAGTACGAGCGGTTTATGTTCCCGGTATCCTGGCGATCAATGCCAATTACAACGACCTCTTTACCAAGTATTGGGACATGGCCGACCGGGGCGAGATTAATGCCATCGTACTGGGCATGAAGAATGATGACGATGGGTTGCTCTGGTATAACAGCCAGGTTCCTGAAGCTCGCCAGTTTGGACTGGTTAAGGATAAAGGCGAGAACTCGGATGTCCTGATTGATATCCCTAAACTTATGGCTGAGGCTAAAAAGCATAATGTTTACATGATTGCTCGCTTCGTAGTAATGCGCGATCCTGGTTTAGCCAAGGCCAAGCCGGAGTGGGCTATCAAGAGTAACAAGACGGGCAAACCCTGGCAGGATATGAATGGCCTAACCTGGCCTAATCCTTTCCAGCCGGAAGTAGCCGATTATAACGCCTCGCTGGCCAAAGAATTAGCTGACCTGGGTTTTAACGAGATTCAGTACGATTACATCCGTTTCCCGACTGACGGCGCTTTGAGGGAAATTCAGTACAAACCGGATCTTAGCTGGTCACAGTTATCCGATGACGAGTCATTGCGCGAGAAAACGATTGATGGCGTAGTCCGCAAAGCTTACGATACTTTGAAGACTACCAACACCTTCCTTTCGCTGGACGTTTTTGGAATGAGCCTCTGGCGCGAGGATGATAATAATATCGGGCAGCAGTATAACGACCTGGTCTTCTTGAGCGATTATATTTGCCCGATGGTTTATCCCAGCCACTTTGACCTGGGTACTCTCGATCAGGCTAAATATCCCGGCCATCCTGGTTTATATCCCGGTGTAATTATCGAGAAGAGCGGGATTATCGCCAATAAGCTGGAAGCCAAGCTTCAGCCTATTGCCAAGTACCGGCCCTGGCTGGAAGATTTCAGCAAGACCTGGGGAACGCCGATTATCAAGAATACGCCTGACCGGGTTCAAGCCCAGATACAGGCGGCTGAAGATAACGGGGCATGGGGATGGACTCTCTGGAATGCTACCGGAGAATATACCACTTCAGTGCTGGCGGCCTGGTCAAAGGGACATAAGTTGTAATTGTCCTGTTTAGTAAAAGGCACGCCAATTTGCACAAGCTTCAAGTTGGCGTGCTTTGTATATATGTCTGGTATTTAACGGTATTCTCAAAGCTTGAAAAGGAGCATATTAACCTCTCATGCCCAGCCGCCGCAGGCGTCTTTCGTCATTACCTTCCCCACCGAAACGCACACCCACTTTTGTCTATGTTGTGCTTGCCTTGTTGTGCCTGGGCGGACTTTATGTAAGTAAACAGAATCTGGTTAAGCATATCAGCGGGACAGTAGTAGATGCTTACACCGGGCAACCTCTGGCCGGAGTTACCCTTGATCTTACCAATGATACGGCTCTGGCTAAAACTGCCGGGATTAGCCTTAACGATAGAGCTTCTACCGATAATGAAGGAAAATTTGACTTCCCTAAAGCGACTGATAATTATTCGTTGACAGCCCAACTGAATAACTATCGTAAAGCCGAGGTAAAACAATCGAGCGCTCTGTCAACAGATGTTAAATTAGTTCCATCCATCCTGCGCGGCCAGATTAAAGATCAAAACGGGAATGGTATTGCGAGCGCTTACGTCACACTGGGTGACCTGTCGGTCGAGACTGCTGCTGATGGCAGTTACAGTTTTTCTAACCCGCCGGAAAGTGGCACTATCAATGCTCACGCGGCCGGTTTCCGGCGCGGCACAGCTCAGTACAGCCGAACCGTAAGGGCCGATGTTACCCTCCAACCATTTCAGGTTAAAGCGGTTTACCTTGACCCCGCCGATATCGCAACTCCCGGTAATCTTAATAACTTTCTCAATTCAATTACCAACACCGGAATTACTGCCGTCATCGTAGACTTGAAAGATGAGTCCGGTAAAGTTTTATATGATAGTAAGTTACCACTTGCCCAGACTTTGCTGGCCGGAAATGATAAACGTATTCCGAGCCTTGCCGCCTTACTTAAAACCTTGCAGGATCATAAGCTTTACACGATTGGCCGGATAGTCTGCTTTAAAGACCCGGTTATGACAGACATAAAGCCGGATTGGACGCTAAAAAGCCGTAGCACCGGCAAGCCCTGGGCGGATGCCGGCGGCTACAATTGGATAAACCCCTATAAGCGCGATTCCTGGGATTACTACCTGGGATTAGCTGAGGAAGCAGGTAAAGCCGGGTTTGATGAAATCCAGTTTGATACGCTCCATTTCCCGGTCCTCGGCAAACTGGACGATATAGACTACCAGTTACAGGATGGCCGTACCAGTAACGCTAGTACCCGCCAGGATACGATTAATGCGTTTCTCAAAGCGGCCCGTGATAAACTCTCTCCGCTAGGGGTCTATACCTCTGTCAACGTTTTGGGCTCGGCTTTGATCGAGAATGATGATCTGGGTATTGGGATGAGCGTTACCGCTATGGCTCCTAATGTGGATTATATTTCTCCCCTGATTTACCCGGTGGAATGGCAGGATGGCGCTTTCGGTATTCCCAAACCGACCGAGAATCCCTACGAACTGGTGCGCCAGAGTATGTTGAGCGCTCAAAGCCAGCTAAAGGAGCGGGTAGCCCAGGTCCGCCCGTGGTTACAGGACTTTAGCCGGGGCGACATAAAGTACGATGAAACTAAAGTGCGGGATGAGATCAGGGCAATTGAAGAATTTCAACAAAAAGGCGGGTCGGGCTGGATTCTTTACAACCCCAATAGTAAATATACGGTTTCAGCTCTCAATGTGCGTTAAATAAAAGATTCTACCTCGTAAATAGTAGTAGCTTCCTCATCGGTGTTCAGGTGGCACTCGAACAGTTCAAGGGCGCGTCTTGCGCTGTAGGTTTGCTTGCTTCGCTGCATTTGCATAAAGCCCTGGCGTGGTATCCTGACCGATAGCAGCGTACTCTCGTGCGATAGAGTGCCATCAAAGAGTTCGTCAAAAGGATCAGGCTCTCGCTGAGTAAAGGCCAGGCGCTGTTTTTCTTTAGATAGAGCTTTTAACTGAAGCCGTTCTAGCTTTTCTTGTTGTTTAGCCTCTTTGCGTTCAGCTTTTTCGCGAGCTTTACGCTGACGGTCAGTTTCAGCTACCGGTAAAGCCGCCGGGTCTACCCGCTTCAATCCAAAATCGTGCTGTTTTACGATTTCTTCCGGCCCGGATAGAGTTATTCCGTTCACAGGTTCTCTTTCCATCCGTAGCATAGATAGATCTATTTGTTGCAGTGAAGGCAGGGTTTCAAAAGCGCTTATGATGTAGTAACCGGCTTTTGAACAGAGTAAATCTTCGTATTCGTTGTAATAGTTGAGTAATCCGCGCCGGGTGCGGGCTGAAACCGGTAATGGAGCAGGAAGTGGAGCACGTACTTTTAAACGCATGGTGAAGGTAGTCCGGTCAAAATCAAACAATATAATCGGCTCATTACACCATTCCAGCAAGAGCATATCCAGGCGTGTCTGCTGATCCTGCTTTAACGCCAGTTTTCTACGAACATAATCGGCCCGCTCCAGGATCTCCTGGCGCATATTATCCAACGAGGCCGGGTCGAGTAAGGGTAACATCGCAAACTGGACGTAAAGTTCGAGGAGCCCATGCGCCCCGGTAAAGCCTACTGATTCAATCATGCGTCTGCGCTCAAAGTAACCCTTATCAAAATAGAAGAGGGGAATCTCGTAAGATTGCTCTGTGCGTGCCCCGCTGTTCAGTACCAGGGCTCGGTCGTTAAGCTCGACAAAAAAGGCATCTTCTTTAAATTTGGTGGTGAAAAGCCCACTTTGAGGGGTACGTTTCAAAGGCAGTCGCCCATAGACTACATAGCGCCGGGTTGCAATTGCAGGCAAGGGAGTAGCCCCCTTTCTAGGGTGGTTGGCTCTTTAGCATGAGTGAAATCAGTTAAGGTAGATCGATTCTAACAGAGTGTCGGGGAAGTGGTCTGTTAACGGGGCTACAAATTTACTATCTGTTTCGGCCTTCACCGGCCATCTTACTGAAATTATTATCCGCTTTAAGACTATCATGGACTATCACGGGCATACCTACCTCGGCAAAATCGAAAATTGCACGCCAGTCTTCCGTGCGGATACAACCGTGAGAAACCGGGCCTGTTCTGTTATCTACTACTTCCCCCTTTTCATTGAGCAGGAAGGAGTGAAAGCCGTTGGCGCGAGTTTTATCAAAACCCACCCAACCCTCGAAATATAATCCACTGTAGGTTCCGTCGTAAACAAGGTCCGGGTTCTTCTCATAAACGTTATACTGGCCTGGCGCCGTGCTGTAGAAATCGCTATCGCTACCGGGTATTCCGTAGCCGTAAGCGCTTGGTAGGGTTTTGACTACTTTATTTCCTTCCATCAGGCGAGTTACGCCCTCTTGCCGGTTGAAATCAATCCAGCGCCCGTTACCGCTGACCGGCACAGGGGCAACCAGTCCCAGGGCAACTACATCAGTTTCTAAAGTAGGCGGCGTGAAGTTCTGTACGGTAACTTCAGGGGTAGGGGAGGGGTTAAGGTCATTGGCCGCTATAACAGCGAGATCACCCGCAGCGAAGGTAATTGGCGTCACTACAGCCACAGTAGTAGCGGTAGGTGTAGGTGCAGTAATTATAGTGGGTGTGGTGGCAGATACCGGTGTGGCAGTAGTAGCCGGTTCGGTGCTGGTTACAGGGGACGGAATGGTTGTCTCCGTTGACAGTGGTGCCTGAAAGGCGGGCGGAGAAGTGATAATAGCCTGCGGATTGGCCTTAGTTCCCTCACCAACTTCCACATTATGATTACCGCTAAACTGAAAGGAAAAAAAGAAACCTAAACCTACAACCGATAGAACAAAAAGGGCGATAAGGGCCACTTTTAACTTAACAAAAGACATTTTTCTATATCTTAGTTTCTGTATCTTAGTTTCCGATAATCTACAACTACAGGTAAGGTTTTTACTGCATTTAGTTTACATAATTATAGAGAAAGAAGTAAGTTTTATCAAGCTTAAATAGCCAATTTACCGTAGGGTTTGCGACGTTTAGAGATTGAACGAGAAGAGTCGAGCTCTTCAATAAACTGGTAAGTTTTTTCTTCCGGTTCAATCTCTTCCTCCAGTAAAAAGTCAATTCGCTTGCGCAGAAAATTAAGCGCAATAGTTTTGCTTCGAGTTTCAGCCAGTATTTGAGTGTAGGAGCGAATAATCTGCTCGTCATAGGGTTCCAGGTTCATCAACTGTATCAGAATTTCAAGCGCTTTTTCCCGATTACCCTGAGATTGGTAGGCGTTTGCCAGCATATTTAAGGCTTTAATCTTTTTCTGATCCAGTTCTCTCCGGCGGTTTGCTGCCCAATCGCTATCCGTATCGGCAAGAAATTCGCCACTGAAAAGATCCAGAGCAATTTCCAGAAGTTCGATTTTGGTCTCGACCTCGGTAGTACGAGTAGCCCGGTTCAGCAGTTCTTCGAATTGTTCTACATCGTAGCGGTAGCGCACATTCAAAGAATAAGAACCATCATTGGCTCGAATGGTATCAGAACTTCCCAGGGCACGCCGCGCATGGGTTACTGTACTGTAAAAGCCGCTACCCTGCCCATTACCGGCCAGGGTAGTTTGCCAGAGGTTTTCTAAAATACGGTCACTGTTGACCGGAACTTTCTGCTCAAGTAGTAAGAAGATCAACTCACGCGCTTTCCGGCTAACTGATGGCACTTCTTGACCGCCGCGCATAATTCTGGCCCGACCAAAGGCCCGCATCTCAATAACCATGCCGGAGTTGAGCGCGGTCTCTTCATTGGGGGAAAAGAAAGCGCCTACGGGATCGTTCGGATTGGCGCGGAAATGCTCGGCAAAATCAGGCACTTCCACGGCTTCTTCGTGCAGGAAGGCATCGTAACCGAGTTCTTGAGCCAGGGCGATAGCCCGGCGCATATTGTCATAAGCCAGTTTGTAGCGACCAACTCGATAGTGCAAATAAGCCAGCCAGAAATGAGCAGCAGCTTCGGTCTGGCGGGCCTGTACTTTGTGAGCCAGCGAAAGGGCGCCTTCCAGTTGAGCCTGGGCCAATTCCTGTCGAGAGTAGATGGCCTGGTAAGCGCCATTTTCGACTGCCGCCGCCGCTCTATCGCGGTCAGTGCTTTCTTCGGCATAGTCGAGGGCTGCCAGTACCGCCTGGCGAGCCTGGGCCGGTTCTCCGGCCCGGCGCAGGGCGCGTGCTGCTCCCAGTTTGGCGTAAGTCAACATCTCGAAGCTATTCTGGCGACCTGCTTCGGCACCGGCCTGAGCATAATAAGAAAGAGCTTTAGCTTTATCTCGGGCGCCCAGATAGGCATCTCCCAGCCCGGCCAGAATGTACATAGTGACGTATTCGTGCCCGGCCTCACGCGCTTTTTCCAGCGCTTCTAGCAATAAATCTATCGCTTCCTTGAAACGACCCTGGTTAATTAGACCGACCGCCAGGCTATTTAGAGTGGTACTTAATTCTTTGGGGGTGCCATGCCGCTCCCAGTACTCTCTGGCCTGCCGGAAGTTTAACTCGGCGCGAGCCTGGTTTCCCAGTTGTCGCCAGGCTATTCCAAGATTCTGGCGCGAACCGGCTACATTGTACCCATCTCCCAGCCGCATAAATATATTGATAGCGTTAGTCAGTTTTTCGATACTTTCGTTGAACCGGCCCAGCAAGCGGTAGGAATTGCCGAGGTGCCGGTTTGCCAGAGCCAGAATATATAGCCGGCGATCTTCAAGCTGCAAGTCATCATTTGGGAGTTCTTTAAGTACTTCCTGAATACCTTCTAAAATTGAGAGGGCATGTTGAATACGCCCGGTCACTTCCATCAATTTGCCAATACAGATAACAGTTTCCGCTTTATTGAGCAGCCGTAAAGAGTCCATATTTTCAGGTACTTTTACCAGCAAGCCCGGTGTGAGGGGTTCAGTGCCCGGATAGATCAAGTTATCAATAGGTTCATAGTGACCCCAGCGCCGGTTAGCGAGTTCCAGGTAAGCCATGGCCTTTTCCATCTGGCCGGCTGTAAAACTGGCCATCCCGGCTACCTGCAAGAGGTGAGGATGTTTCTGAAGGGTCGATTCTTCCAGCCTTTGGACCCGCTGGGCAATCTCTGAAACATTACTGGTTTTGAACTGCTCGTAAGCTCGTTCTTCCAGGATTTCGGCAGCATCCGAGTGATTTCCGGCTTTAAGCGCATGTTCAAAGGCGAGGGCCCAGTCACCGGTTTCGCGATAATAGGCGCAGGCTGTACTATTAAGAGTTTTAACAACCTGTTCCGAGAGGTTTTTCTCCAGGTATTCTTTTAATAAATTATGGTAGCGGTAAAGGGTAATCGGTGGTAATTCAGATTCGCCTCCTGGCGCTACACTGTTGAATCTTTCTACCAGTCCAAAACTTTCCAGGCGTTTTAGCTGCGCCGCTACTTGCTCGGCTGTTACCAACGGCACCGGTTCCTCCGGGGCTTCAACTTGCCTGTAGCAACTAACCAGTTGCCGGGCCATTTCGATATTGATGCCCAGGTCCAGCACCGAGCAGGCTTCAAGCAGTCGGCGCAAGGGAGGTTCAAGTTGCTTTAACATCTCCTCGACCAGAGCTTTGTAGCGGCTGGAAGCTCCCAGGTTCCCGGCAGGCAACTGTTCCAGGAGATTGGCATCAAGATCGAGATTTTGCAGTTTGAGGGCTACTGCGGCTGGCCAGCCTTCACTTTCCAGGGCCACCTGTTCGGTTAAACCAATATCTTTTCCGCGCAGGCTGAGAAAAGCCGCAATCTCAGATTTGGTAAATTTAAGCTGAGCCTTGTTAACAACTACAACCTGATCTTCAGTTGACAATTTTAAAACGTCCAGTGCCGGATATACCCGGCTGGCGATCAGGAGCCGTAAATGTTCAGGAGCAGTAATCAGCAGGGTATTAACGATATCGTTAATGAGGCGGGCATCCCGTACACTGCGTTCATCGCAGACCAGGTGATAATCATCAATTACCAGCAATACAGGGCGGGATTGCTGGGCCAGGATATTGGAAATACCAAAAACCAGGTTCGCGGAGAGTTCTTCCGAAAGCTCAGAGCCTGCGCTAAGTTGTGATAATTCGCGTTCAATCTCAGACAGGTTTAAGCCGGGCAGGGCATTTTTAATCGCAACGGTAAGAGCGTGCAAAAAAAGACGAGTATCCCACTTCATAATGCCGCCCAGGTCCAATGAGAGCCAGGCGGCTGCTTCACTCATCTGAAGGAGATTAGATGTAGCAACATAATCAAGGGCCAAAGTAGTCTTGCCAAAACCGGCGGGAGCCACCAGCAGCATCAACTTACGCGGTCTTTCACTTAAAACACTTAACAGGCGACCCCGTTCAAGCAAACGTTCTTTGGCCGGGCGAGCCGGTACTAAGAGTCTGGTGGCTGGTAAAGTCAGCATATTGCTTATCAACTTGCTCCATCTACATCTAATAGCACTAATTCTAGTAGCGCTAATTTACTTTTTACAGCTCCCAGGTAACTATGGCTTAGCATGTTTACTTAACACCGGAAAACTTACCGCACAACTTCTCAATCGCTCAATTGCCAATTTTGTTAAAACAAAAAGTTATGGTATTTTTCCTATTATAACCACATTATACCCCAAAATAAAAGAAGAAAGATGCAATCTTATGAAAAAAACAGCCAAAAGTGGCTAAAACTGCAAGATGCGCACAAGAATGTAACGGTATAGTATTCTCAGAGTTAAAACTGCTCAACAACAGAGTTCTGGAAAAGATTAAAAAGAGATTGCAACTGGAGGAGTTAAGATGGAGACTTTAGTTTTTGCTGTGCGCTTTGCTGATATGCCTGACTGCGGTTCTGGAATGGATATGCCCGACTGTGGCTCCGGAATGGATATGCCTGACTGCGGTTCTGGAATGGATATGCCCGACTGTGGCTCCGGAATGTAATTAGCGCGAACTGGCCTTTAAGTATACTCGCCAGAGCTGTCAACTATTAATTACTTCAGGCTTAGGAATTGCTTCTCGCAGCATTAGCTACCGACTTTGAACGCTGCCTGGAGGGAGAGTTACTAATGAAAAGCCTAAAATCTGCCTTACAACTGAATGTTCTTATCGAAATGGCTCTTGGCGATTGTGATTTCAAATCCTTGTTGATGAGCGATCCCCTGGGAGCTTTGCAGGACTATAATTCTCGGATGCTTGCCGACGCAGCCATGCCCTGCACTCTACCTCGGATGGAGCTCGAAATGCTTCAGCGTGTGGCCGGTACAACTTCGGATTTCCGGCAATTCTGCTTATACTTGCTTGAAGAACGCGAGCGTATTGAACGCATTGAAGAACAACGCCAGCACATGGAGGTTCTGGTTCCCAGTGGCGTAAGTTATTACACGCCGGAACCGGCCTTCGGTAGAAGAACTGCTTAGCTCGCCTTCTCGGACTATTTTTATCATAGAATATCAATTTACCTTACCCAACTACCCATTTAACCATGTAAAGGCGCGATATAAGTCGCGCCTTTTTATTTCCTCATTTTTCCTGAATTGAATGACTTATGAAGTAAATAAGAAAAAAGCTTGAAAAGTTATTGTCAAGCTGAAAAACAATGCTATAATAAATTAAGTAATATTATGTCAATGCGACTACCCTTCGGGTCTTCATAGGGTCTCCAGTAACTGGCTCAGGCCAGCCCTGTGCTTCTAGTTTAAAATCCTGTTTTTAATTGCGGGAGGAAATGTGTAATGTACCACTCAGCAGTACAGCAACACAAGAAATACTGGCGAAGCCAGCTATCCTGGCTATTAGCCGGTTTGCTGGTAGCCTCAATCTTTCTTGTTTCCGGTATCACGAATGCCTCTGCCGCTGATAGCAGCTATACAGTGCAGAGAGGCGATAATCTTACAGCAATTGCAGCGCGTTATGGTCTTACCGTACAGGCTTTAGCGCAGGCGAATGGCATCGCCAACGTAAATAACATTTATGTTGGCCAGGTTTTAAAGATTCCCAGCGCAACCGGTTCGAATTCTAATAATGCCCCGGCGGTTCCTACTACCGGGGAACAGGCTTACATAGTTCAGCGCGGTGATACCTTAAGCGCTATTGCTACCCGCTTTAATATACCTCTCTACGAATTAGCTTCTTATAATAAGCTTTCGGTGATGAGTTACATTTATGTTGGCCAGACCATTCGCATTCCGGGTTCGGCAGCGCCTGCTTCTTCGACCCCGGCTACTCCGACTAAAGCCGCGCCTACCGCTACTCCGGTAGTAGTTCAGCCCACAAAAGCGCCTGTTTCCAATGCTCAGGTAACCAACTATACGGTACAGCCTGGCGATAACCTGGCCAAGATTGCCGCCAAGTACGGTACTACCGTTGACGCTATCCAGAAAGCTAACAATATTGTTAATCCAAATACCATCTTCGCCGGTCAGGTGCTGGTAATTCCCGGTAATGGGCAACCTGTTAGTGATAACCAGAGTAAACCAGCGGCCCCCGCAAGTAATCCTGCCCCGGCAACCTCGACAGCTACTACTGCTGCTTCAGATGGCAAGTGGATTGATGTTAACTTGAGCCAGCAGCGCCTGACAGCTTACGAAGGTAGCAAGGCGGTGTTCACCTCGCTGGTTAGCACCGGTGTTTCCAACCACCCGACCGTAACCGGCACCTTTAACATCTATGTTAAATATGTCAGCCAGGCTATGAGTGGAGGTAGCGGGCGAGAGTACTACTACTTACCGGGCGTGCCCTATGTTATGTATTTCTACCAGGCCTACGCTATCCACGGCACTTACTGGCATAACAACTTCGGCCATCCCATGAGTCACGGCTGCGTGAACCTGCCGACCCCGGCTGCAAAATTCATGTATAGCTGGGCTTCGGTAGGTACTCCGGTTAAAATTCACTATTAGTCTATAGCTCGTAGACCGGCAGTACCAGAACCAGGCCATCATTATCCACTGCTTTAAAGAAGTTGTTGTAAATTTCTTTAGAATTGTGGATAATGATGGCCTTCTTGTAAAATGTTTTATTTATAAAATCCATTGCCTGACATATTCTTAGATTGTATAATGGTAACCAAATACGCGGAATAGAGCGTTTATACTTCTACAAAAAATTAGAAATCTTTTGTAATTAATGTTGACGAAGCGGCTTAAGAAGCTAGAAAGAAAAGGGGGACTATGCAACTCGTAGTGCAATCAGGTGCCGAGCCAGGACGTACTTACGATTTGACAACCCAAAAAGCAGTTGTGGGACGGCAATCGGGTAATGAAGTAGTAGTGCCAGACGAGCAAGTCTCTCGTAAACACGCTGAAATCGAAGAGCGGGGAGGCACCTTTTATTTAACCGACCTCAACTCTTCCAATGGGACATTTGTTAATGGCACGCGTATCAGCTCTCCGCAGGCTCTGCGGACAGGCGATACAATTCAGTTTGGTACAACCGTTCTCCGGGTAGTGGATACACCGCCGAGTTCTGCCAGTACTCAGCAGGCTATTTACGAAAGACCTGCCGCCTCCGGTTACGGCGCGGCAGCTTCCGATGCGGGCGCTTACGCCAACCAGGGTTACGCTGCCCAGCCAGGATATGGCCAGTATGCCCAATCTCCGGCCACGCCTGATTATGGCCAACCGGCTTACGGTCAGTCACAGCCTGCCGCAGATTACGGCCAACCGGCTTATGGTCAATCCCAGCCTGCCGCAGATTATGGTCAACCGGCCTACGGCCAACAGCCCGCAGCGGCTGACTATGGTCAGGCTCAGAGCTATGGCCAGCAGCCTGCTCAAGGTTATGGTCAGCCTGCTTACGACCAGCAAGCTTATCCTCAACAACAGGGCTATGGTGTGCAGCAGGGCTATGCCCAACCTGCCGCCCCTGCCGCCAAAGGCGGCAAGTTTCCCTTGCCTTTGATTATCGGTGGCGCCGTCCTGGTTATTGCTATTATCGCTGCGCTGGTCTTCTTTGTCTTCCTGGGCGGCGGCGGAGGCGCTGGCGGTGCGGTTGGTGATTTACCGGCTCCCAAGAATGCAACCAAACTGGATCTTTCAATTGCCGATTTTGACCGGGTACAAACTGCCTTCGGTAATGCTTCGACTAAAAAAGACCTCTCCAATGCCCAGGCGGGTGCCTATAGTACAAAAGACAGCCCCAGTTCGGTAATCTCGTACTACCGGGATGAGATGAAGAAGAAAGGCTGGACCGAAGCTGCGGATAAAACTTCCTCGACAAATATTCGCTTCAACAAAGGCAACCTTTCCGCCGAGGCTTTTGCCGAGACGGTTACCGCTCAATCGGACATTGATGCACTCGTCCAGGTTTTCCCGACCTTCAAGGATAAGCTCAAACCAGGGGATACTCTGATAATCCTGGCACAGGGTCCGAGCGACCTCTTCAATTCCTGAAAGTCAGCACCAAACTAGATTAAAAAAGGCTACTCATATGGTAGCCTTTTTTAATCTAGAAAGTAATCCGCCTTTTCCTATTGTTGAAAATTCTCCGGTACGTTATTATAGAAAACAAAGTTGAAAATCAGTTTGCTCGTCAGCAAGAAACAGATCAGACCTTTCGTTCAGGGCTATGCAACAATTACCGGCTCAAAATACAAAAACTGAAAATAGCTCAATTCGAGCCAGTTATTACCACGCTACTCAGGTTAACCTGGATGGTAAACCTCTCTTTGCACGAGGTGCTTTGCCCACCATTCACTCCAGCCTGACTTACGCCGTCTGGTACATTTACTGGATGAGCCATTTAAGTCACATTAGTCCTGTACCGGCTTTTTACATTTATGAGTTAAGTGATGCCGAACGCTATTTAATCTCGCAGGGTGATGGACTTTACTCGGTGAGTGAAATCGGGACAATTCCTTATGATGACCGGGTAGAGGGTGTATTAGACCATGCCCCGGAACTCTTTCATAAAAAGTGGGATTGGAACGGTAAATTAACTTACGTACCGGCGCGCTGTCTACATAGATTGGATGCCGGTAGCATACGCCAGAACGTCAATCACGATGAGTGGCTGAGATTATGCCAGAAATGGTCGGAAGCCCGGACAGGTTTTTTGTCCCCACCCGGCTCTAAATTTTTCACGAAATAATTCTGCGAAGGGGTACAGTTTATAGCTGTACCCCTTTTTTAAGGGCTAATTAACCGGTAGTCTGCACTCCCGCTGCGATTCCGTTAATTGAATGCAAAATAGTTTCCAGCATCTGCTCGCAATTTTCGCGATCCTCATCAAGGACGGCAGGGCCGCACTCAGTACGCTGGCGGTGCAAAAGACCTACCTGCACAAAGCTAAGTGGATCGACATACGGGTTACGCAGACGAATTGAGCGGCTCAGCACCGGCATGCTATCCAGGATTGCTTCCTGTTTGGTTATCAGCAGAATACTGTTGACTGTCCGGTTGTACTCTGCCTCGATAGTTCCAAAGATTTCGTTGCGTAAGTTTTCGTCCTCAACCAGCGAGGCGTAAAGTCGGGCGATGTTAATATCCGCGTTACCCAGGCTGCGTTGCGCATTGTCAATAACGGTGTGAAAGAAGGGCCAGTTATTATACATATGCTGAAGCGCTTCCAGGTTTTCAGGGTTCGCTTCAGTTTGTTCACCGGGATAAAGGAACTCTTCCAGGGCGGTGCCCATGCCGTACCATCCGGGCAGATAATGGCGGTTTTGAGTCCAGCTAAAAACCCACGGAATCGCTCGCAGGTCGGTAATATTTGTTCCCACACCACGGCTAACCGGGCGTGAAGCCATATTGAGCCGGCTCAGTTCACTGATTGGGCTTGCTTCCAGGAAGTAATCGCGAAAACGGGGGTTCTCATAAACCAGTTCGCGGTAGGCTTCTAAAGCCCGGTTACTCAGTCGTTCCATGATGGCGGCCTGTTCCGCTTCCCATTCTGCCCGGCCTGCCCTGACCCGGGGGCTGAGAGTTGCCAGTAGCACGGCATTAGTGACTTGCTCCAGGTGACGGTGGGCTATATCAGGATTGGCATAGCGGGCAAAGATCACTTCGCCCTGCTCGGTCATTTTCATGCGACCGTTAAGGGTGCCGGGAGGTTGGGCCATAATGGCCCGATTGGCCGGACCGCCTCCGCGTCCGACTGCGCCTCCCCGTCCGTGGAACAAGCGCAAATCTACCTCTTCATCCCGGCTGACAATCGCCAGGGCTTTCTGGGCTTTGTAAAGTTCCCAGTTGGAGGTCAGGAAACCGCCGTCCTTATTGCTATCGCTGTAGCCAATCATGATTTCTTGCAGGCCATTATAGGTGCGTAGCGCTCCCCGGTAGACAGGAGTGCGATAAAGCTGGCGCATTAACTCGGGACAGCGCCTGAGATCTTCGACGCTCTCAAAAAGTGGCACAATGTGCAGATCGCTCTCGACCGACTCGGCCAGTTTCCCTACATTAGCCTGGACCCGGATCATTCCGGCTTCTTTTGCCAGAAGTAAGACCGCCATTATGTCGCTTGGCTGGTGGGTGAAACTGATAACGTAATTTTCGCAAACCTCCTGCCCGACCTCTTCCTGCATTCGGCGCATTACCCGGAAAGTTTCAATGATTTCACGCGTTTCCGGGCTAAAAATATCGAGGTTCTGAGGAATAAGAGGCCGCGGACTGCTGGCTTCTTTTTCCAGTAAAGCGTACTTCTCATCTTCGGCCAGGTCTTTATAGTGAGACGTAATGCCGAGCTTGCGAAGTATCTCATCCAGGGCCGCCAGGTGTTTGCCGCTGTGCTGGCGCACTTCAAGCCCGGCCAGATGGAAGCCGAAGACCTGTACCTGGATAATCAGGTCAGAGATAGGCCCATCCGCAATACGGTCGCCGGCATTTTCGCGCAAGCTATTCTCGATAACCGCCAGGTCGGCCAGCAACTCGCTCGGCGCGTGATACATAGCTTCCCGGTCGTGTTCGGTCAGGACTGCGGTACCCCTTCCGGCTTCAGAAGCCAGGCGATTCATTTTGATCGCCGCCGCAGCAGCATCGGACATGGCCTGATTGTATTCGATGGCCAGGCGCAGGCGTTCCTTCATAAAGGTTATCTTCTGGCGGTAAGCCTCATAAAAATTATGCTGCTCAAGCTGAATAGCCAGTTTAGGCATCCGCCGCCGGTCGGCTGCCAGGGAAGCATCAAGCTCTGGAGAGACAGGCGCCCGGCGTGTACTGTTGCTCAGGTAAATGCTCAATTGATCGAGGCTTCTCTGGTAGAGTTTAAGCACCACGTCTTTCTGCCAGCGCGCGGTCTGAGCCGTTACCTGAGAGGTAATAAACGGATTACCATCGCGGTCTGCTCCGGTCCAGTTATTAAAGCGCAGATAGGGTTGCAGCACGAACGGTTCGCCCGGATAGTATTTCAAAAGGGCATTTTCCAGTTCGCGGTAAAGCCGCGGCACCATGCGGAAGATGCTGTTTTCGAAGTAATAAAGAACGTTGGAGACTTCCAGCAGAGGGGTCGGTCGAGTCGGGCGAATATCATCGGTTTGCCACAGGACGGTTACAGCGCGGTGTAGCCCTTCATCGGCTGCCAGGCGGACCGAAGGAGTCAGATCAGCCTGGTCCAGTTTTGCAATCAATCCACCGATTTCCTGCAAATGTTCCAGGACTGAACGGCGGCGGCTTTCGGTGGGATGAGCGGTAAAGACCGGTTCCACCAGCATCCGACCCAGGAGACGGCGCACTTCCGCCGCGCTCACTCCTTCTTCCTTTAATTCCCTGATGGCCTGTTCAATACTCTCACCGCGTGGTTCCGGCCAGGTCCGGCGCTCGCGCTGTTCCAGGGTGCGCAGTCGCCCGCGCTCTTCGGCCAGGTTTACAAGATGAAAATAAGTGGTAAAAGCGCGTACCAGCTTATAGGCCATGTCCAGGTCCATGGTAGCGCAACGTTGCAGCAGCGACCTTTCTCCGTCAGGCGTAAAGTTAGCACGCAGGTCTATACACTGTTTGCGCACGTCTTCAACTTCATCAAGCAGTTCCTGACCACCCTGTTCCACCAGAATATCCCCCAGGACGCGGCCCAGCAGGCTCACACTGGCCCGTAAGGGATCATCTATTTCCTGCACGTCCCGTTCTCGCTGGCGAGGGGCAGGGGCGGCGGGAGTTTTGCCCGGAGTTTTAGCGTTTCTGGTTAATTCCTCATCAGATCTCATTTAGTAAGTTTCCTGTTATCTTTTATTAAAATTCATCCTGCTGTAATGGTCGCCGCAGCTTATCTAAAAAGTCTATCAGGCTGACGACTCCGTAGAGCAGCAAACAAAATATTACCCAGAAGGGGTAGTTTCCGCTATTCATAAACTCTAGCTTAAAGAGTAGCACCAGCAGGCCCGATAGTAAAATTAGTAGCAGCCCGCCTCCGTTGAGTAATAAAGAGATCAGTTGTAATGTTGTGCCTCTGCCCCGTAAACTTTGCCGGAACTGTAGCAGAATCATGTTATGAGAGAATAAAGCTCCCATAAAAATCAAACCCTTCCAGTAGACTGGAATGGAAGTTTGTAACATTGCTACAGCAAAGCATGCGCCCAGCAGCAGATAGAGCGCAATCAATCTTCTGAAACTCATCGTGGTTGCTTTAAATCAGGCTCTGCAAGATTGAGCAGAAACGAGAAAGTTCTTCTTCACTGTTATAGTAGTGAACTGACGCGCGTACCAGCGCAGTCAGACCGCGTGCTTCCATATCCAGGCGAGTAGAAGTCAGGCGCGAAACTGTTACATTTACTCGCTTTTCGGCCAGCGCTGCTTGCAGGTCATCGGGATCTTTGCCTTCAACGGTAAAGGTGACAATACCACAGCGCTCTTTGCCCTGGTCGCGCACTCTCACACCCGGCACATCACTTAGCTGTGTGCGCAGTGTTTCAGCCAGTGCAGTAACACGCTCGCGGATGTCTGGTAGCCCCCACTCTAGAGCATAATCCACGGCGGCTCCCAGGCCCAGCATATTAGCAATACTGCGCTCCCAGTTTTCAAAGCGGCGGGCATCCGCTCTCAGTTCATAACGATCTTGAGCTACCCAGGTAACAGCGTGCAGGTCTACAAAGGGTGGCTCCACTTTTTCCAGAACTTCCCGCCGGGCATAGAGAAAGCCTGTTCCGCGTGGTCCCCGCAGGTATTTGCGCCCGGTAGCCGAAAGAAAGTCGCAGCCGATTTCCTTTACGTCTAGTGGCATCTGACCGGTGGACTGGCAGGCATCCAGCAGGTAGAGAATTTTGGCCTCACGCGCAAGCTTACCTACTTCCACTGCCGGGTTTACCAGGCCTCCGTTGGTCGGTACGTGGGTTATAGCTATCAGCTTTACACGTTCGTCCAGCATGTCGCTCAATGCCTCTACCGAAAGTTGCCCGTACTCATCGTCAGGAATTATTTCGATAGTTGCGCCCGTTTTCCTGGCTAACTGTAAAAAAGCCACATAGTTACTGGCATATTCGGCCATAGCAGTCAGAATACGGTCGCCCGGACCAAAGGGAATAGAATAGAAAGCCATGTCCCAGGCACGCGTGGCATTTTCTACCAGGGCAATTTCATCTCGCCCGGCGTTTAGTAGCGTCGCCACGGAGTCGTAGACTTTCTCTACCTCTGCCGCTTTCAGTTTGGCGGCTTCATATCCGCCGGTTTGAGCTTCCAGTTGGAGATACGATGTAACGGTGTCAAGTACAGGGCTGGGCATGAGGGATGCGCCAGCGTTATTGAAATGCACAACATTCTCGCAGCCAGGAGTTTCGCCGCGAGCACGCACCAGGTCCAGGTTCATCACTAAGCCTTTCCGTTGTCGCGTAAAGTGTAGACATAGTAGGGCTTTCTACCATCATCACCGTAGATAATGTGCAAATTATAACGTTTGTTAAGCGCGGCTTCAACTGAGGGCGGCCAGCGCAAAAAATTCTCGGTTATAACCATGCCATAGTGACCAACATCCAGGTCCGCTACCAGTGCTGCCGGGTCGCGCTTGCCGTTAGTCAGTAAAACTGAGTAGATAAAGTAATCCGCTACCTGCCGCGCCCGGCCTGTTTCAAGCAAAAAACTATCTACCAGCACCAGGGGCGGTTTTCCGCCCTGCGCTTCTTCAGCGTAAGCCATTCGCACCAGGCTCAGACCTTCATTGTAAGCCCTTTTTGATAAATCAAAGTCTCGCCAGTGACTCCAGCCTAATAACATACCCAGGGCTATTCCCAACTGGATTAGCAGGGCCAGCGCTACCAGGGTGTGGTGCTGCCAGTGTTTTAGGGTTACCGGATTTATTTCAAGCCCTTTCTTGCGGGCTTCCGCTATCGCCAACCCGACCGAAACGGACAACACATATGAAAGTTCGTTGAAGTAGTAATCAACCGCCCCGTCCTTAATAATGGTAACACAGGCCAGGGCCGCGAAAAGGGTATATAAGGGCCAGAAACGTTCTCCCCGTCGCCACTGCCGAAAGATCATCCAACCTGCCAGGACGAGCAAAGGCAGATGATCGAGTAGAAAGATGGAGATAAAGCCGGGTACTCGCTGCAAGATAAAACTTCCGGCCCGGGCAGGTTCAAAAATGCCAAAGAACTGGCGGTCGGTGGCTATGCCCACTAGCAGAAGACCAAACCCGGTCCAGGCTACAAAGAGCAGGGCATAACCAAAAGCCCACTTTAGATTGGGCCGGAGCGCTTTGAGTCTGGAAATATTGGTAGAAAGAGGCTGCTTCTGGGGGCAAAAGAGCAAGTCAAAAAAGATAGCAGCGTTGACTGCCAGGTAAGTTTGCTTGCTAAAAAAGGCCGCCGAAGCTAGCAGACTTATCCCCACCAGCCAGCCGAAAGAGAGCTTTTGTTTAAGGCGGGCGCGCCGGTATAGAAAGGCTGCCAGCAGGCTCAAAAAGAGGGCCAGAGGGTCAACTCGTCCGGCATGAACGAAGATAATAACGCCCCAGAAGCAAAAAGGGATTCCCGCTGAAACCCAGGCCACCCATTTTCGACCTGTTTCTTGCCCCACGATAAGTCCTACCAGCCCGCCGGAAGCTACGTACAGGCCCCAGGCCAGCAGTCGTTCTGAGAGAATGACTCCCCAGCCACTTAATTGATTGAGCCCGGCTGTTAGCAAAATAAAGAGAGGCGGATACTGGACGCCCGGCATGCCGTAAGGCGCGGTAGGAGGAGCGTACATGTAGCCTAGATTGCCGCTCAAACGAAACTGTTCGGCGGCCCCGGCAACCATCATCTCGGAGTAATCAATCACCACAGGTGAAAAGAGGGCAGTAAAAGCGCGTATGAGTTGCAAAGCGGCCAGTAACGCCAGACCCAGCGCGAAAATAGACCCTAATGGCAGGTTCTTCAGATTTAGAGAGATTGGTTTAGCCTGTTGAGGCCGGTTTCCGGATACCGATTTTAGCTTTAGCATTTATGGCTCATTCAACGCGGGTAAAGACGCAGGAGACTTCCAGTATATATTCTTCCTGGCTGTGTTGATGGCTGAATTAACCTACCTTCTGTTGATGTTTTTGACCAATTTCAAAAGTTTCTTCTGAGCTTCAATCCTCGAATTATAGCATACTCCTTGCCTCGGGCCGGTTTTCTCTCCAGAAATAAAACAAAAGTTTTGACCATATAGACCAGCCAGTTTTCCATTGTTATAATGGAAATATATCCAGCAGTGATTTAATTTTAATAAAGGAGGCTACCAAATGACCCAATCAGAAAACCTCCAGACGGCGGTCCGGCAACCGGCCCAACGACCTCAAATGCCCAAAGAGTACGGCATTGCTACCGGTGAAGAGCATATGCGGGAATGGCAGGAGGTGGTAGGGGAACTTGAGTTGGCCCATAATTACTGGCTTAGCACCAGTAGCCCCGATGGTAAACCTCACGCCATGCCGGTCTGGGGTATCTGGCACAGCGATCATTTTTATTTCAGCACCCACCGGCATTCGCGTAAAAGCCGTAACCTGAAAGCTAATTCACGCGTCGTAGTCCACCTCGAAAGCGGAGCTAATGCCGTCATTGTAGAAGGCGTAGCCGAAGAAATAACTGATCCTGAATTTCTCAGAAGATTGGGCGATATCTATGCTCTCAAATATAGCGGTATGCGCTTGAGTAGCGATCCTACCTCTTCTGACGCAGTTTTTGCAGTAAAACCGCTGGTGATTTATGCCTGGTTAGAAGCTAATTTTTCCAAAAGCGCTACTTGCTGGCGTTTCGAATAAAGGACTAAGCCGGAGAGTATATGACCGAGAATCCTCTATTGAAAAAGCTGGGAGCAAAGCCCGGTAAAAGAATCTTAATCTTGAATGCGCCGGATGGCTACCTGGAACAACTACAACCTTTGCCGGAAGGCGTGGAATTACACACCTTGCCGGACGGGCAGTACGATCTCATACAGGTTTTCGTGCTTAACCGGGCTGCGCTGGATAAATCAGGCCCCCTGGCTTTAACAGCCAGCAGGCCCGATAGTTTCCTCTGGTTCAGCTTTCCCAAAGGCTCTTCTAAAATTCAGACTGATATAACGCGCGATAGCGGTTGGGAGCTATTAAGGGAGGCCGGTTACGAAGGTGTATCTCTCATTTCGGTGGATAATGTCTGGTCAGCATTCCGTTTTCGCCCGGCTGCGTTAGTAAAAAGTGGCAAGAAGTAATTGTGGGCCGCCTGAAACGTAACTTTTCTCCAGGTCCGTTTTGGAATCGCTATTCGGAGGTAGTAGAGGTAAAAACCCCAGGTTAGAGCGGCCAGTAGCAAAGAATGATACTGGGTAAGGATTTGGGTAAGAAGCGTAAAACCCGGCAGGGTGGCGTTACCCAGCATATTACGGTTAGCGGAGGGTAACATAACTGCTACGACCAGAAAAATCAGCGGTTTCAGTTTCCCCAGCTCGTTTAGCTTCAACCACAAAAAGTAGACAGCCGGTATCAGTAAAATATAGGAGTAGTCCTTAAAGCGTGGTGCGACCAGGCCGTAAACCAGGCAAGCCAGGAACAGGATCAGTTTCTCGCGGTCAGGAGATTTTTTCAGTTTCAGCACCGGGCGCAGATAATACCAGCTAACGGCTGTAATGATTACCGCTATCAGCAGATAGAGGCCACCATCCAGTAATGAGAGCTTCTCCATAGGCGGGATTTTTAGTATATCACGTAAGAGTGACAGGAGAGAAGGGTTGTAAATGCCTCGCTCATCTATCTGCCCCATGCTTTTGAGAAACTGCCCGAATAATGCCCTGTCATAAAGCCAGGAAGCGCCTATCAGCAGGCCGCCCAGGGCCGAAGAAGACCCCAGATAATACCAGCGACGCGGGTTCCGGCTGAAAATTAGCAGTCCCAGGAAAGCCAGCGGCACTAACTTAAAAAAGGCTGCTACCAGGACAGCGGCGCAAAAGAGCTTCAACCGGCCCTTTAGCCAGAAATAAAAAGCCCACCAGAGAAAAAACTGTTCAATAATAGAAATGTTACCGGCGCTAAAGTCAATAAAGAGGGTGCCATTAAAAGCCAGCAGACAGAGTAGATAAAAGACCAGTCCCCCTTGCTTTTCAAGGAAAAATCTTTGCCAGAGAGTTAAGAGGATACCCAGCATTATCAGTTTTACCAGCACAAAAATCCAGGCCGCCACCTGATAATCCAACCAGCTAAGAGGCTGGAAGGCCAGTAACGTCAGTGGTGGATAGACAAAAGCGTACAGGTAGAAACCGTAATGATTAATCAGGTTTTGGGTATCATACGGATTTAAACCCTCATTGTAAGCTTTTACTGCAAAATAGTAGCATTTGAAGTCCCAGAGATAGTCTTGCCTGGTAAGGACAGTACTGATGATGAAAAGGCAGTAGAGCGCCAATAGCCCATAAGCCCCGTATTTAAAATATTGCTTCATGTACCTCGCCAACTCTTTTTCAAAATCCAGGCGGTTCCAATAAGTTCTGTGACTAGAGTGGTAGCAAATAAAGAGTACCTAAAAACTGATATGTTAGAACCAAACTCTGGCCTGTATAGTTATAGCCAGGGATTTCCAGCAAATAACATACCTTTGCACACTATAAAGACACTCAAACGGGTAAAGCCTTACGCTTTACCCGCTTGAAACGGCATGAATTGAATTAAGATTAATCCAGCAGGAATTTTTGCAGGTGAGCTTGAGAGAGTTGTCGTGCCCGAGGATGAAAAGTAGCGGTTAGATGACCGGTAGGAACTTCCACAAAAGGAACGCCCCATTGGTTTACAAAGCGGTCGGTATCGGCAGGGAAACACACCCGGTCGGCAGCAGCTTTAAAGACCAGGATGCGTTGCGGATCAATGGCCGGTCTGAAACTTTCGGGCGAAAGGGCTTCCAGCAAGCGTGCCGTAGTTTTTTCAGTCAGTCCTTGCAGTAATAAATCGCGCCGCACTAACCGGGTGTAGCGGCTTTGCCAGATTGAGGCCCGGCTGGCAGTGGCTGGAACGACCAGAACCCCGGCCTCAAGCTTGGTTTCGGCGATAAGAGTCATTGCGCTGATCAATCCACCCAGGCTTTTACCCAGTATCGCTACTTTAGGCTTAGCCCCGGGAACTCTGTGCTTTAGCCATGCGACAGCCTGCCGGACATCACTGACTGCCTGGCGCATCCCTTTGATGGCTAAAGGCAGGTTGCCGGTGATAGATAGCTCGCCGCTGGCAGTTCCCGGTGGAGTGCGCTCGAAATGGAACGGCAAGTGCAAAGCCAGGATATTGAACGGCGTATTAGCCAGCCAGGCTAACGGCAGCCGTAAGGACATACCATGTTCAAATTCCATCCATCCGTGCAGGTAAATGACCACCGGAGTTTCCGGGGAACTGTTGCGCTCCAGATAATAGCCCCAGACAGTATCGTTGACAGGGTAACCGCTGTCTACCGCGCTGCTGTATTGCAGCCGAAATGTCCGGTATCGTTTGGCTATAAGTCCCGGCGCTGATGCCAGGCGCGGAAGGGAGAATGGAGTTATATATACCTCGGGTAAGGGTGGTTGCGCCCGCAGCTCATTTTCGGCCTCGCTGATAGTAGCGGACTCGGCGAGCAGGGCCAGTTCTTCGGGTTGGGAGAGATAAGAAGGGGTCTTTTTGATTTCCAGCATAAAGGTGCTGAGGGCAAAGACCGCTTCATCCAGGTTTCCCAGGGCCCATTGCATAGAACGATGCCAGGGTTTCAAATTTTCCATAGTTACAGCTATTTCTAACTTTTATGCTCTTCGGATAAAGATCTTGAACTACTTATCAGGGACGGAAAGTAAGTTGCCAGAGAGCGTTATCAGCCGCGTTACGATAAGCGATTGTTTTACCATCCGGCGCTGCCTGCCATTGATCCTCTACTATCTTTAAGGGTATAGCGGCAGGGTCGGTCAGTTGTTTCGATTGGTTGTTATCAGGGTTAAAGCTCCACAAAGCCGAAGAGTTATCCCCGGATTGGCGTACCGGTATATAAAGTAATTCATGCCCGGCGGTCCAGCGAAAACCTCCAAGCCATTCAACCTTATTAGCCTGCGAACCATCACTATGACCTATCCAGACACCGCTGAAATTTGAGCCCTGTAAAGTAACCCACCACGCCAGCCACTCCCCGTCAGGTGAGAGTGAAGCCGAGGTCAGGCCTTTACTGTCCACCGCCAGGTTTGCACTGCCGTTAGTCGTGTCAATTATCCATAAGCCAAACCGCTGGTTAGAAGCGTCCCGACCGGTCAGCAGCAGGCGGCGATTATCGGGATACCAGGCCAGGTTTGCTATTTCAGTACCTTTCCAGACTACCCTGGAATTTGAGCCATCCAGATTTGCCGCCCATAATTCAAAATGCTGGGGCGCTTCTGGCCCTTCCTGCTGTGCGAGGCGCAAGGCCCAGGCAAGTTGTTTCTTGTCGGGTGAAAAAAGCGTCTGGCTGGCGCGATTATTAAGAGTGGCAAGCGTTTTACCATCGGCCAGGTTCTGGATAGTGGTGGTTCCGGCGCCGTCGTTTATCAAGGCTGCTAAAGAACGGTCAGGAGTAAAAGTGCCGAAACCTGCCGTCAGATAAGAACGCTGCGCGTTAGCAGGGTCAAGTAACCATGTGCCTGCTCGGTTATCCCCTGCCGGTTTGTCGTAGAACACAAGTTTACCATCAGAGCTATAGGAAAATTCCTGGCAACACCCGGCAGACCCTATATTTTTTGCAACCGGTCTAAAAGATTGTGATACAGACGTGGCGGTGGCTGGAACAGGTGTCACGACCGCTGCGGTGGTATTGGAAACGGCTGTAGTTGAAGTGGAAGCGGGTAACTGCGTTGCGGTAGTGGCAGTGGGTACCTGGGCTTGCGTTAAGGCAGCGGTAGTAGCAGGTGTAGATGCCTGTGAAACCGAGACAGTTGGCGTAGCCGGTTGTGAAGTTGCGGTTGGCGCGGTCGTATTATCGGTACAGGCTGGCAGGCTAAGCAGGCAGAAAAGAAAGAGTAAGCTTGAAATCCTTTTCACTTCAAAGTCCTCATCATAGTCCTCAAACATATGGTTTTCATGCCAGATTTACTCTCGTTCAGGGTGTCAGGTACAGACCGGCCCATTAACTCTATCGCTGATAGTAGCACCTCGTAACCTTCGCGTAAACTGCTGTCCTTTTTAAGCTTTACGAAGTTTGATCTTCTCAAGGCCTGGTAAAAAGAGCTTGAGAAAAGAATTTCCACCTGATTACACCAGTAATATCGTATTGCGAGAATTTTTATCTAATCTTAATCTAATCTTAGAAATAAGGTTTACTTCTGGCGTGATATTTGCAGGTCTTGTCAGTTGACCTTTTGGTCTAGCGAAATTCTATTTTGAACAGGCTACGGCTAAAGGCTTACAAAGAAAGGGAGAAAAGTATGAATAACAAGTGTCCTAATTGTGGTATGCCTCAGGATCAGTGGAAAGGCAACAACGGTCAGGGTTATGAGATGAACGGCCAGACCTATTGCTGCCAGGGTTGCGCCAACCACACCGGATGTACCTGCAAGTAGGCGGAAGGTAAAGATGCTTGCCTTAAAGGAGTAAAGTCAGGTAGTATCAGTTAGCTAATTTGAATTGCTAGCGAGCTTGCCCTTTTAGGGCGAGCATCTTTAGCTTCTAAAAGGTTTGACCCGAACCTGGCATGTAACTTAATTAAGAGAAAAAGGCAGGAGGAAACGCGCAGATGCTATTAGAAAACAAGGTAGCTATTGTTACCGGTGGAGACAGCGGAATTGGACGGGCGATTGTGCTGGAACTGGCTAAAGAAGGTGCCGCCGTTACGATTAATTATCACAGCAACGAAGAGGCTGCGAATGAGGTTAAGCAGCAGGTGGAGCAGGGAGGCGGTAAAGCCCTGGTATTGCAGGGAAATGTAGCTACTATTCAGGATTTGCAAAAACTGGTGGACCAGACTGTCCAGACCTTCGGGCGGCTTGACATAATGGTGAATAACGCTGGAATGGAAACCCGTACTTCGGTGCTGGATAGCAGTGAAAAAGACTTTGACCTTGTTATGGGAGTTAACCTGAAAGGGGCCTTCTTCGGGACACAACTGGCCGCCAAGCAAATGATCAAACAGGGCAAGGGCGGGCGCATCATCAATATCTCTTCTGTTCACGAGGATTGGCCAATGCCGGGAAACGCCCCTTATTGCTGCGCCAAAGGCGGCATGCGCATGCTGACGCGTAACGCCGGGGTTGAACTGGCTGAGCATGGTATCACAGTGGTAGCAGTTGGTCCGGGTGCTGTTGATACTCCTATCAATAAGGGTACCCTGGCCGACCCCGAAAAGAAAGCCGCTCTTAACAATGCTATCCCCCTGGGTAGGGTAGCACAGCCCAGCGAAATTGCCGGGTTGGTGGTCTGGCTTGCTTCGGACAAAGCCAGCTATGTTACCTCCACTACTTACTTTATTGATGGCGGCATAATGATGGGTAGTGTCGGTCTTTAGATTATTGCAGCAGCAAAGCTTGAGCGTAGGTACGCGGGCAGATTTATAAAAATCTGCCCTCTAATGGATAGACAGGTATTGACAGCAAGTGGAAACCAGGCTCGCATAGTAACCCAATAATGTGAGCCTTAACAGTAGGAGAATATTCCATGGGTTACTTACCGATTGGTGACTATGGGGTAGTAGGGGATCTACATACCGTGGCATTGATTGGCCTGAACGGGTCGGTAGATTGGTTGTGTTTTCCGGCTTTTGACTCTCCCAGCGTTTTTGGCGCGATCCTCGATGACGAAAAGGGAGGTCGTTTTCAAATTTATCCCGACTCTAAAGAAATCAATGTCAAGCAAATGTACTTGCCCGACAGCAATATTCTGTTGACTCGTTTCTTTACTGAGGATGGGCTGGCCGAAATAACCGATTTCATGCCGATAGAAACAGAAACCGAGAAGGCCTGGAATCATCGCCTGGTTCGCCAGGTTTCGGTGGTCAAAGGTACAATAAGTTTTAACCTAAATTGCCAGCCGGCTTTTGATTACGCCCGTGCTGACCATAGAGTTGAAGAAAGCAAAGATGGCGTTGTCTTTCGTTCCGAACACCTGACCCTGGGCCTTTCTAGCGAGGTTCCTCTTAAGGTAGACGGTAAGGCCGCTAAAGCCCATTTTACACTTAAAAGTAATCAATCAGCTACCTTTATTTTGCACCGGGTAGAAAAAGGCGGTGAGACCCAACATTCGCTTAATCAGGATGAAGTGTGCGATATTTTAAATGATACTATAGATTTCTGGCGAAAATGGCTGCATAAATGTACCTACGCGGGGCGCTGGCGCGAGCATATTTACCGTTCTGCGCTGGTACTGAAGCTGCTGACCTATGCTCCTACTGGAGCTATTGTAGCTGCGCCTACTACCAGCCTGCCCGAATTAATCGGCGGAGAGCGTAACTGGGACTATCGCTATACCTGGATTCGGGATGCCAGTTTTACCTGTTATGCTCTGCTAAACCTGGGCTTCCAGATGGAAGCGGAGCGTTTTATGGGCTGGGTAGAAGCGCGTTGCCGCGAGCTAAATCCGAAATCCGGCGGCTTGCAAATAATGTATGGCATTGATGGGCGTCACAATTTGCAGGAGCAAATCCTGGACAATCTTTCCGGTTATCGAAACTCGCGCCCGGTACGCATTGGTAACGCTGCCTATAAACAGACTCAGCTCGATATTTACGGCGAGTTGATGGATTCAATCTATCTCTATAGCAAGTATGCCCGGCCCCTTTCCTACGATATGTGGACCTATCTGCGCGAGTTGATGGATTGGCTCTGCGATAACTGGCACCACCCGGGCTCTGGTCTCTGGGAGGCTCGTAATGGCCCGCAACACTATGTCTACTCTCGCGTGATGATCTGGGTGGCTCTGGATCGTTCTTTGCGGATTGCTCGCCAGCGCGGTTTACCTGCCAATACCGCCAAATGGCAACAGGTCCGCGACGAAGTTTACGAGCAGATTATTCAAAAAGGCTACAGCGAGAAACGCAAGTCGTTCGTGCAGTATTACGGCAGCGAAACCATAGATGCCAGTAACTTGCTCATGCCAATTGTTAAATTTGTCGGCCCGACCGATCCTTTAATGTTAAATACACTTGATCGTATTTTACAGGAGCTAACCTTTGATAGCCTGGTCTATCGCTATGATGTCGGGCACGGTGCAACAGACGGGTTGACCGGGTCAGAAGGAACTTTTAGCCTTTGTAGCTTCTGGCTGGTAGAATGTCTGACAAGAGCGGGAAGGCTGGATGAGGCACGTCTAAAACTGGAGAAGATGTTTGGTTATTCGAATCACCTGGGCCTTTACTCCGAGGAAATAGGAACATCCGGAGAGATGCTTGGTAACTACCCGCAAGCTTTTACTCATCTAAGCCTTATCACCGCTGCTTATAATCTAGACCGAGAAATAAATAACCAGAAAGGCTGAAAAGAACAAGATGGACCCGGTTACGAATTTCGAAAAATATACGGTGGCACCCGGCCAGTGGCAGGATGAACCCGTAATGGTATTGCGCGACAATGGCAGTGGTTCAATCGCCATGATTGCGCCGGGCCTGGGCAGTAATTGTGTTTCCTGGACTATTCAATACGAGGCGCAGGAAGTTGCCGTAATCGAAACTCCCAATTCACCCCAGGTGCTGCGCGATAGAGCTAGCCGGGCAGGTGTTCCGGTGCTTTTCCCTTTCCCCGGACGGGTACGCGATGCTCGCTACAGTTACAGGGGAAAGGAGTACCAACTGCCCGCCAATGATAAAAGCGGGGTGCACCATATTCACGGGGTGGTTTTAAACACAGGCTGGGAAGTTGGAGAGTATGGTTCCAGTGAGGAAGGAGCTTCACTGACATTACAGGTCGGGCCGCAGAACCTGCTGCCTGATTTCCACCAGGGCTACCCGTTCGATTTTCTGCTGAGCCTGCGCTTTGTACTGCGGGAACGCCGCCTGATCTACAACATAACCCTGGAAAACCGGGAGAAGGACACCCCTATTCCGTTTGGCTTTGGTATACATCCCTACTTCAAAGTACCTTTGATACCTAACGAGGTAGCGCCGGATCGCAGCGATTGTCCGGTTCAGATTTCAGCCCGGACTCACTGGCCTGCCCCGGATGGTATTCCTACCGGCCCGGCGCAGCCCTTACCTGAAGATAAAAATTTCAGTGAAATGCGCCGCCTGGGCACCGAGGCTTTTGATGATATGTTCGGTGATGCTTTCTACCAGGATGGCTGGACTGTAGCCAGTTACCAATCACCGGGTACAGGCCTTGAAACCCGTATTCGGGCCGATCAAAACTTCCAGGATTGGGTGTTGTTCACCCCACCCAACCGGCCTTCGCTGGCAATTGAGCCTTATACCTGCCCGCCAAACGCGATCAACAGCGCCCCGGAAGGTTTGCCTGGCTCGAATCTACTGACCCTTGATCCTGGCCAGACCTGGCAAGCGCAAGTGGTACTTGAAGTGCTTTAATGCGAGATAACAAGGATAGCCGGGCGAAACATGCCCGGCTATCCTTGTTTTAGTTCCAGAATTATAAGCTTCAGTTTACTGTTTCCAGGGGAAAGTGAGTAGCCCGCCGGGAAAGCCAACGCGCCAGGAGCCCCTGGTCAGGCGAGAAAATGAGCGCCAGCGTAAAAAGAACGGTGAGTGCGGCTACGATGGTTGAGCCGGGTGTGAGGTCGAAGTGATAGGCGGCATATAGCCCGATTAGCGAGCCTGAAAGCGAAACTAAACCTGCAAGAAGCATCATAGGCACAAGTTGCGAGGTAAGTAGCCGGGCCGTAGCGGGAGCGGTAATTAGCAAAGCCACGAGCTGTATATTGCCAACTGCCGGTAGGGCCGTAATGACGCTGACGGCAACAATAGCCAGGAAACCCAGTTCAATAGCAACTACCGGAAACCCTACAGCCAGCGCCATATTGCGGTCAAAAGTAGCCAGCAGCAAGCCTTTCCGCATAATTAGCATAAGACCCAGCAGGATAAAACAGGTCAGGCCAGTCAGGCTGATATCACTCCAGGTTGTAGCAAAGGGACGGCCAAACAGGATATCGGTTAGCCCGCGAAAGGTCTTTATAGAACTGACCAGCACTATACCAAAGGCAAAAGTGCCGGTATAAATTGCCGCAATCGCCGAATCGCTCCCTACTCGCCGGTTCCGCCCTACCAGCCCAACGGCCAGGCTGATAATAATCCCCGCTATCAGGCTCAGCGCCAGGTAATCCCATCCGGTGAGATAGGCAATCACAATTCCCGGAAAGATCCCGTGACTGAGTGCCAGAGCTAAAAAGGCTTTGCCCTGCAACACAATGAAGGTACCTACTACAGCTACCAGTACACTCAAAAGCGCCATTTCAAGCAGAGCAGTTTGCATAAAAGGAGCGCCTAACGGGTCAAAGATCCATCCTCTTAAACTATCCAGCATAAAGCCTGATTAATAAGTGAATATATTTTCCCTAATTGAAAGTCATTATCAATTATATATCAGAATGTATCATCCTTACAATTCGCTACCACACTGAAATAGTTTCATTTTCGAGGGCTTTATCTACAGCAGATCGTAACTGCTCAGGAGTATAGCTATTTTGTTTACCGTCTGCCCAGATCTGCACAGGACTGGCGGGCTTTAAGCGTCCTGTTTCCAGCAGGGTTTCAGCCGCCAATAAGCGCTGTAAATCGCTTCCGGCGCGCGTAAAGGCCAGCCGCTCGACTACTTCCTGGCAACCGGGAGGGTTGGCATCCAGCAACTGTTCCAGGAGAGTACGCGAGACTTCCGGTTCCGGGCTGGTCCAGTACTGGAAAGCCACAATATCGAGCCCTTCCGGTCCGGCTTTACCGAAGAAGGGTTGCAGTAAATTACTCGATTCGACTTTTCCCTCTTCTACCGCGTCAATCACCACTTTCTCCAGAAGCTCTATCGCCGAAGGATAGAGGAAAGCAGGCGAGAAGTAGTAAAAGCGCCCGTTAGTTCGTGGACCACTTTCATCCCGGCGCACGGCCTGTTCGGTACGTTCCAGTAACAGATTCTGGGTAGGTTCGTCCCGGTTACTCAACCACTTTTTGATAATCTCTTTTTTCTCCAAGTGGGCCGCCGAAACCAGCCCATAGAGGAAAGCTTCTTCATAACTTTCCTCGTCAATGTCTTCCTGGAAAGTAGGTGAGGACAACAGGGGTTCAATAAGCTCAAAAACTCCTTTATCATCGTCCAGGATGGCGAAGGCTTCGCTCATTTTGATAACGTCTTCCGGCGCTTCTGGTCGGGGTAAAGCCCGAATCCTTTCCAGGGTGGCCCCGGCCTGAGTTTGATCGCCCTTGAGCAAATATGCCCGGGTGAGGTTTACCAGGGCTTCAAGATTCTGTGAGTCAAGATTGTCCAGTACTTGCCTGCTTCGTTCAATGGCCTGGTCGAACTTTTTCTCTATAATATCAAGTAAAACCAGGCTGTTAGCGGGGGCGGGTTGTTTCGGTGCAAGGGTAGCGGCTTTCTCTATAAGCGTGCGGGCCTTTTCGGTTTCACCTTTCTGCAAGGCCAGGTGCCCGCGTTCAAGCGGCAGGGCAAAGCGTAAATATTCCTGCTGCGGAAGGTCGCTGGCTGCCGCCATTTCATCTACCGACTCCTGCGAGATCCGGCGGAACTCTTGTACCTCAGAAGTGTGTTCCGGCTCTACGCTCGACATGTCAATCATCTGGGTTTGCTCATAGGCCAGTAATGGAAAGCCGGTCAGCACATACATCTGGGCGAGACTGTAATGAATCATTGGGTCAATTACTTCCGTCAGGGGGTCCAGTTGCAAAGCGTTCAAGAAGGCATCCCGGGCGTTCTCGAAAGCTCCCACGGAGGTATAGATTACACCCAGGAATTCAAAAAGATCGCCTCGTTTCGGGTACTTTACGGTTAGAGGTTCCAGTATATCTAAAGCTTCATCGAAACGTTCCATGTCGCACAACCTGGTGGCCTTTTGCATCTGGCTATCGTAGTAGCGTTCCGCCGTCAGGTCACGGAACTGGCCTTTAGAACCGGTTGAAGCATGGATTGGTTTAGCTTTTTTCTTATCTTTGTTTTTCTTGGTCATCACTCAATTCCTGTAATAATTCTGGATCGACTTCACGTAATTTTGCGAGGGTTGTGTTAAGCTCCGCCTGCCGGTTCTGCTGCCTGTAAAGCACTACAAGCACCCGGTAAAGCCCGGCCAATTCGTCCAGGTGGTAACTATAACTCTCAAACTTCTTTTCGAGTTGGCCGGCCAATTCTTCGGCTTCAGCCAATCGCCCGGTTTTAATCCATAAGCGTGCAAGCGCGATCTGGGCGAAATAATAGTCCGGGTCTAGCGTTAAAGCCTGCTGCAAATTACTCATTGCGCCATCTAAATCGCCGCTATTGGCCAGGGCTGCCGATAGGTTCTGGTAAAGGTACTTATTGCCCGGTTGTTTCTTGAGGGCGGCCCGGTAAAGCCCGATGGCCTGCTGGAACTGGCCGCGCCGTACCAGTTCTAAAGCGCGGTTGACTGTCTGGAGAATTTCGGGCTCGGGCCGACCCTCTTCCGATTTTTCCAGGGGATCATGGAAGCGGTTTGTCAGTTCCTCGATCGTGCCAAGCTGATGATACTGCCTGAACCACACCCTGACTTTTTCTTCCACACCTATATATTTCATGGCGCGTAGGGCCTTCATCGCATTGATATGCAAGTGGTCGTCTCCAGCCCTACCAAAAGCCAGGCGCCTTACCAGTTCGACCGCTCCGGGTACTTCTGATGCCAGTAGCCCAATCAGTAGATCGCCGGTAAGATCGGGTGCCAGGTTGATCCAGGCAACATAAAATATTATTTCGGGAGCGGTTTCGGGATATTCTAAAACAAAACCTTTTATAAGCGCCATACGTTCCTCGATTGATAATGTTCTCAGCTCAGCTAAAAGGTTTTCGAGATGGCGGGTTGCCTCCGGGTAACTGACAGCGGGTGGGAAGTAGTAGAAACGACCGGACGGGCGCGGGCCTGTTTCGTGATGCTCTATCGCAAAATTCAGGCGATCTGCTAAAATATTGTTACGCGCTTGCTGCCCGTGCGCCAGCAAGGCTTTTGCCTTACGGTAGTCACCCAGATTAGCGCAAGCTACTGCCCCCAGCAGCAGGGCGGCACGCAGATTTTCACCGGCTAAACCATCCCAGTGGCTGAACTCATTCAGGATACGAGTAACCAGGCGCAATACGGCTGCATCATCTTCAAGTGCGGCGTAAACTTCGGCCTGTTGGACTGCCTCATCAGCAGTGGCGGGCTGCGCCAGAGCGTTAAGCCTCTCCAGGTGAGGAGCAATAGCCTGGCGTTGCCCCAGCATGAGTTGCAAGCGAATCATGTTGCAGAGCGCGTGGCGGTTTTGAGGGTCGAGTTTTTCCAGCACAAGCCGGCAATGCGTTCGGGCAGAATTAAGATCACCTTCTTCCAGTTCTAAAACCACCAGATTATTGTATGTAACCGGATTTAGTGAATCTATCTTTAGCGCTCCCTCAAAATAGGACCGGGCTTCTCCCAGGTTATTTTGCTCCAGGGCTAATCTGCCGCGATCCATTAGCAGGGCATACTGAAGGTAGCGGTCAAGCACTTGATTGCGTTCGTCAGCCGCCTTTATCACGATCTGTTCGCAAGTAGCTTTAAATTCGCGGCAAATGTTCGGGTCGTAGGGTTCGGCTGACTGGCGAAAAACTTCTTCGCAATCTAACTGCTGGCTCTGTTCAAAAGCCAGGAAAGGATAGCCGCTCAGCAGGTAAGCCTGGGCCAGGTTGTAGCGAGTTAACTGAACACTGCTCGGCGGGGCAAGTGTAATGGCCTTTTCCAGAGCCTCCCGCGCAGCACTAAAATCATTAGCTTCGGCGCTGGTTGTACCCAGCAAGTTAAATAACTCGGCCCGGTCGGGATACTTTTTGGCCAACTCATTCAAAATTTCCAGAGCCTGTCCCAGATGATTGGTTTCAGATAGGCGCTGAGCTTTAGTCATTTGCGACTTAAAGTAGCGTTCGGTAGTTAAATCCTGGAATTTATGAGTATCCCGCGGGCGTGGTTGCAGACGCGGGTCGTTTCGTTTTGTTTTTTTACTCATACTCCTGTTCGTCCGTTTCTCGCTATACCGAAAATTCGCCGGCTACTTTACTACAGTATACGTTATTTCAAACTATCGTGCTATGTGGGTATAGTTTATTCCGGTTGAGGCGAAATAGTCGAAAGGCGACAGGCTTCTGGCTTTTACCCTTGCTTGAAAGGCCTTTTTGTGCTAATATAATGGCATATCGCCCTACCGAGTTTGTGATGTTAACGAAGTTTTGTTCCAACAGCTTCTACTAGGGAGTCGATTGTCGCGGAAGGTAGGCAGAGTCGAGGCCGGATAGGTCTTCTGGCTTGATGCTGAGATCTGGGGATAGACACCCACCTGGTTTCCCAGGTTCAGAACCTAGTACACACGGCCCGGCGGGGCAATTTTATGCCCTTTTTCCGCCCAGGAGAGTTCCTTTCAACCATGCTCTATCTATTTTACGGTGAAGATCAGTTTTCTCTCAACGAAGAACTGCAAAAACTCAAATCGGATAATATTTCCCCTGAAGTAGCTGATTTCAATTTTGTAAAGTTAGATGCGCTTAAAAGCGGGTTTACGGTTGACGACGTTTTGAATAACGCCGACGCTTATCCATTTTTGAGTGATAAGCGCCTGGTAGTGGTCACCAGTCTGATTGGCAAGCTGGCAAAGAGCGCTGCTGCCGAAGAACGGGCAGCCTCTCGCGCCGCCACTAAAGCCGCTCGCACTCGTTCGGCGACGGCTACCCAGGCCCCTACTACGCCTCGCGAACGCTTCCTCGATTTTCTTAACCGCGTGCCGGTTACTACTATCCTGGTACTGGTCGAAGATAAAGTAGATAAACGCGACGCCATTTACAAAGCGATTGATAAGCTGGGCGCGGTACGCGAGTTTGAACCTCCCAAAGATTGGGCCCTGGAAAAGTGGATTAACGAACGCGCGGTCAGTGACCAGATTAAACTTGATCGGCGGGTAGCTCCCCTCTTGCGCGAATACCTCGGCAGCGATCTCTACCGCCTGGAAAATGAACTGCAAAAACTGGCCGCTTACGCCGGAGAAGGACAGGCAGTCACGCCTGAGATGGTCGAAATGATGACCGCCGAAGTGCAGGATACCGCTGTCTGGACTTTAACGGATGCACTTTCCCGTTCCGACCTGCGCGGCAGCCTGGCTACCTTGAACCGCCTGCGCAAAGAGTCTACCGAAAGTACCCAGGGCTTTACCCGCAAGATGTTTAATATCGTGACCAAACAGATTTATGATCTCTTGCGTATCAGCGAATTACATGCCAGCCGCAAAACCGTTAACGAAATTGCCCAGGCTATCGGTATGCACCCCTTTAGAGTGGAAAAAACTATTCCGCTCATTCGCAATTTCACGCCCGAACGTCTTTCACGCCTTTACGCTCGCCTGACAGAACTGGATTACCTGGATAAAAAAGGTAAGGCCGATTTAACAATTCAGTTCGATCTGCTGATTCACGAAATTTGCCTGGGGCGTTAAGCCAGCGTTCCTTCCTCAAATCTGTCTGGCTTTTTCGGTCGAGTAGCTTCTTTTTTAAAGCTTTTAGCTAGCCACAAAGTGTGTAAAATTTTTTACTTACAAGCCATAAAAACTGGGCTATAAATACAGAGAAATATTCTAACAAAAATCTAATACTTGTAACTTTCTTTTTAGAGGCACGTATTTAATAGAGACCAGCCAAATAATAACGCCAGTTTCCATTTTCAGGATAAAGCAGGAAGCTGCGCCAGGTTCAATCTGTAAGGCTTTGACTGGCCGTAGATATATGGCATTAGCTTGAGTTGTCTCAATCGAAGGTAAGAAGGAACGAATGTGTCGCTGTAGGTCAGGAAGACCTGGCCGCAATTAAGTCATTGAAACAGTTTTAGTGAAAAGGCGATGACACAATGGAGTCTTTAATTCTCTGGGTAGCCGGCGGGGTGGTGCTGGTACTGGTGCTGATAATCTGGATTAGCGTCAGTCTTTACCGCAAGGTTGGCCCGAACGAAGCGTTGATTGTTTACGGTCGTGGCGGAACTTCGGTGATAACCGGCGGTGGCCGGATAGTCTGGCCGTTTGTGCAGAGCGCCAAACAACTCTCGCTCGAATTGATGAGCTTTGATGTCGCTCCCACCCAGGACCTTTACACCAGGCAGGGTGTGGCTGTAACGGTGGAAGCGGTAACACAGATCAAGGTTAAGAACGACCCGGTAAGTATAATGACGGCTGCTGAACAACTCCTGACTAAAGGGCAAGATGACCGCCAGGATTTGATTCGGCTGGTGATGGAAGGCCACTTGCGCGGGATTATCGGCCAGTTGACAGTTGAAGAGATTGTAAAAGAACCGGAGATGGTCAGCGACCGTATGCGGGCAACCTCAAGCGCCGACCTCAATAAGATGGGCCTGGAAGCGGTTTCTTTCACCATTAAAGAAGTTCGCGATAAGAACGAATACATTCTCAATATGGGCAAGCCCGACATTGCCCTGATTAAGAAGGCGGCCGATATTGCTGCGGCTGAAGCGGAACGCGATACTGCCATTCGCCGGGCCGTAACCATGCGCGAAGCCAGCGTAGCCCGTGCTCAGGCTGAGCAGGAGCGGGTAATTGCCGAAACCGCCAGCGCTACCCGGCAGGCTGAAGCAAACCGAGACCTTGAATTGAAGAAAGCCGAGTACCTGGCATCTGTACAGCGTGAAAAGGCGACCGCCGACAAGACCTACGAAATCCAGACCAACATCATGGAACAGCAGGTCACAGTCGAGAAGGTAAAGGTCGACCGCGCCCGCAAAGAAGAAGAAATTAAGGTTCAGGAAGCCGAAATTGCGCGCCGCGAGAAAGAATTGATCGCGACCGTCTTGAAACAGGCCGAAGTGGAGCGCAAGCGGATTGAAACTCTGGCCGAAGCCAATCGACAGCGCCAGGTGCTGGAAGCTTCCGGTCAGGCTGAAGCCCAGCGCCTGCAAGGTCAGGCGGAAGCCGACGTACAGCGTATCAAAGGCCAGGCGGATGCCGATGTTATTAAAGCTAAAGGTATTGGTCAGGCAGACGCGATTAAAGAGCAAGGTCTTGCTGAAGCGGTTGTTATCAAGGCTAAAGGTGAGGCTGAAGCAGGCGCAATGTCGCTCAAAGCTGGCGCTTACCACGAATACAACCAGGCTGCTTTACTGGACAAACTGCTGGGCGGTATCCCCGAAGTGGTCCGCGCTATGAGCGAGCCTTTGACCAAGGTGGACAAGATTACCATCGTCAGCACCGGCGACGGCAGCGGCAAGGGTGGCTTTGGCGCAAACCAGGTCACCTCGGATGTGGCCAGACTGGTCGCGCAAGTTCCGGCCCTCTTTGAAACCCTGATGGGTGTCAAGATCAGCGATCTGATGGGTCAGGTTCCGGCGCTTAAAACCGCACTTAACGGCGAAGCACCTGCCGCTCCGGTAGTTAAAACCCAGGCCACTAATGGCGCTACTCCGGTAGCCGCCGCAGTGGAAACACCGAAAGGCCCTAGCGAAAATTAATTCATCTGGTTTAGTGTGGAACCAACCAAAATCTCCGGCCATAAGCCGGAGATTTTGGTTTTCAGCGGGTTCTGCAAAGAAGCTAAATGCCAATCGAGAGAGATTTCGTCTCTAAAAAGGCTTCGATACCTTCCTGGCCGTTTTCGCGACCCATGCCGCTCTCTTTGTAGCCGCCAAAGGGAATTTCAGGCGAAACGGGAATGGGGTCATTCGCTCCCACGATACCATATTCAAGACCTTCCGCAATGCGGAAGATGCGGCCTACGTCCCGGGTGAAGAAGTAGGCAGCCAGCCCGTAAGGGGTGTCGTTAGCCATTTGCAGGGCTTCTTCTTCGGTTTCAAATTCGTAGATAGGCAGCAAAGGCCCGAAAGTCTCCTCGCTGGTCACCAGCATCTCGGATGAAGCATTTCCCACTACGGTAGGCTCATAGAAATAACCCTTATCAAAGTCTCCACCACTTAACCGGTTACCGCCTGCCAGCACTTTACCCCCATTCGCAACGGCATCTTCTACCTGGGCTTCTACCTTTTGCAGGGCTGACTCATCAATCAATGGTCCGACCTGGATGCCATTTTCCAGGCCATTACCGATCTTGAGAGCTTTGGTGCGTTCCACTACTTTCTGAGCGAATTTTTCGGCGATACTTTTGTGAACGTAAAGCCGGTTAGTGCAAATGCAGGTCTGCCCGGCGTTGCGGAATTTTGATAAGACTACTCCATCAGCCGCTTTATCCAGGTCGGCGTCTTCAAAGACCAGGAAAGGAGCATGGCCGCCCAGTTCCATCGAGACGCGCTTTACGCTATCGGCGGCGGCTTTCATCAATTCCTTACCGACTTCGGTCGAACCGGTAAAGGTTATTTTGCGAATTTCCCGGCTTTCCAGCAGCACTCCGGCTACCTCTGAAGCTTTCGAGCCGGTAACGAGATTGACTACTCCGGCAGGGAAGCCTACTTCGTCGAAAAGCTTGTAGATTTCAAGGGCCGAGAGGGGAGTTTGTTTGGCCGGGCGCAGGATAGCGGTGCAACCTGCCGCCAGGGCCGGGCCAAGTTTGCGCGTGATCATGCTGGAAGGAAAGTTCCAGGGCGTGATGGCGGCTACTACGCCTACAGGCTGGCGCAGTACCAGCACCCGGCGGTTAGGGTCGCTGGGAATAGTGCGGCCATAGACCCGGCGGGCCTCTTCGGCGTTCCATTGCAAGAAGCGGGCGGCAATTAATACTTCCCCACGGGCTTCGGCCAGTGGTTTACCGTTTTCCATGGTCAATATCCGGGCGAGTGAATCTACCCGATCTTTCATCAACCTGGCTACTTTGCTGATTAATTCAGAACGATCTTCCGCTCGCATTTTAGACCAGGCGGGGAAAGCTTTTGAGGCCGCCGCAATCGCAGCGCGAGTTTCTTCTACTCCTCCATCGGCTACCCGGCCAATCGCTTCGCCGGTAGCGGGATTTTTCACTTCAAACCAGCCACGGGCCGCTTCTCGCCACTCGCCATCTATGTACAGGCGGCTTTCGATTACTTCGGTTTTTTCTGCCATCTGGGTCATCGTCGCACCTCATTATTATTCAACAGCAGTTAATTCGGTTCAAATTCCGGTTTCGGGCATTTTATGATATGTTTAGCGCGTTATTCTACCGGTAGTATACTGCATCTCCGGTAAGCGGGGAAAGTCTGTTAGCAGGAACTGGAAAAGGAAAAAGAAGTGCGTTTTGCGACTCTGCAAGAAGCTTTAGAAGTAGTCAGGCCCGGTAATCACATCTTATTGCATTCGGCCTGCGCCGAACCCCAGACGCTGGTAGAAGGCCTGGTTGAGGAAGTCCGCGCCGGAGAGCCGCATTTGCAAAACCTGACACTCTATGCCCTGACCTACCGGGGAGCAGGCGCGCCCACTCCGGCCTATGCCGAACCGGAATTACTTAGAAGCGGGCGCTTACGCCTGCGCAGTTTCTTTCCGCACCCGGCCTTGAAAGAAGCCAGTAGAGCAGGCCTGGTGGATTACATTCCGGCCAACTTTTCGACTTTACCCGGTTTAATCCGCTCCGGTTTTATTCGACCGGATTGCGCCTTTGTACAGGTCACGCCACCGAATGAGCAGGGGCAGTGTTCGTTTGGCCCGGCGGCGGACCTTATTCCCGCCCTGCTGGAAGCCCATATCCCCTTGATTGCCGAAATGAACCGGCAGATGCCGTTTGTAGCCGGTCCGCTCGTTCCTCTTGAAAAATTTGCAGCAATTGTAGAGAGTAACCGGCCCTTGCTGGAAGTACCCTCTCTGAAGGTAGGTGAGATCGAACGGAAGGTGGCAGCCAATGTCGCCGAACTGGTCAAAAATGGCGCTACCGTTCAACTGGGTGTTGGCACTATTCCTGAAGCGGTCATGGAGTTCTTGCGAGAGAAACGAGACTTAAGCTTACACGGTGGCGCTCTGGCCGATGGGGTAGTCGATTTATTGCAATCGGGGGCCGTAACCAATGCCCGTAAGCCTTTCGACAAAGGCCGGACGGTATCTGCTTTGCTGATCAGCACTCGTTGCCTGTTCGACTACGCCCATAACAATCCTGCTATCGAGCTACAGGGGATTGATCGCTGTAACAGTCCCATTCAGATTGCCAGAATACCCGACTTCGTTTCGATTAACTCGGCCCTGGAGGTAGATTACTGGGGACAGGTTAACGCCGAGGCCCTGGGCGACTGGCAACTGGCAGGAATAGGTGGGCAACTCGATTATGTTACAGGCGCGTGGTACAGCCCGGGCGGTATATCAATCATAGCTCTACCCAGTGTAACCCCTTCCGGCAAAGCGCGGATTGTACCGCGCCTGCCTGCCGGTGCGCCGGTCAGTACCCCGCGACAACTGGCCCAGATTGTGGTGACCGAAAAAGGGGTAGCCGATTTGCGAGGAAAATCCCTCTCTGAAAGAGAGCGTCTCTTGCGGTCTATCAGCCAGCAAGCCTAGTTTGAAAAGAATTATAGTAGCAGTACAGGTTGGAAACATTATATTAAGCCTGTTAATACAAAGGAGTAAATAAAATATGTCAGAACCACAGGTAGCGCCTTACGGTTCGTGGAAGTCTCCAATCACGAGCGATTTGATAGTAGCGAAGAATATTGGCCTGGGCGCACCTTCTTTTGATGGAGAGAATATCTACTGGTCAGAGGGGAGGCCGCAGGAAGGTGGGAGAACCGCCATAGTCCGGCGCGCGCCGGATGGTACTACCAGTGATGTACTACCGCTTCCTTTCAATGCCCGTACCCGCGTACACGAATATGGTGGAGGCTCTTACCTGATCGCGGACGGCATTCTCTATTTTTCTAACTTCGCCGATCAGCGCCTGTATCGCTTAAAGATAGGTGAAAGCCAGCCTGAGGCGCTCACTCCGGAGGTGGATTTACGTTATGCCGATGGTGTAATAGACCGGCAGCGCAATAGCCTGATTATGGTGAGGGAAGACCATACCGGTGAAGGTGAAGCTATTAACACAATAGTAAGAGTTGGCCTGGAGGGCGAAAATCCCGGGACGGTCCTGGTTTCAGGCTACGATTTCTTTTCCAGCCCACGCCTCAGCCCGAATGGTGTTTACCTGGCCTGGTTAGCCTGGAATCACCCTAATATGCCCTGGGACGGCACGGAACTCTGGGTAGGGCAACTCGATAAAGACGGTTCGATAGTCAGTAGCGAACGCGTGGCGGGTGGCCTGCGCGAGTCAATTTTTCAGCCCGAGTGGTCCCCGGATGGCACTCTTTATTTTGCCTCAGACCGTACCAACTGGTGGAATCTCTATCGCTGGAAAGATGGAAAAACCGAGGCCTTGCATCCCCTGGAAGCCGAATTTGGCGAGCCGCAATGGGTTTTTGGCCTGTCGATGTACGCTTTCAGCGGTCCGAACCGGATAGTATGTTCGTTCTACGAAAACGGCTTTACTCAACTTGGCCTGCTTAATACGGATAGCGGCAAGCTTGAGCGGGTTGAGAGCCCTTATACCGAGTTCGGCGGGATGCATGCCAGTGCAACTACCGCTCTTTTCAATGCCTATTCCCCGGTTTCTCCCTCTGAGATAGTCAAGTTTGATTTAGAGAGCCGCAGCTTTGAGGTGCTACGCCGTTCAAGTGATTTAGAAATAGAGCCGGGCTACATCTCCGAGCCGCAGGCCATCGAGTTTCCGACCGAAAATGGCCTGACCGCTCACGCCTTCTTCTACCCGCCGAAGAACCAGGATTTTATCGCTCCGGCAGGCGAAAAGCCGCCGCTGCTGGTAAAGAGTCACGGTGGCCCGACCTCGTTCGCGCCCGGCATCTACAACCTGCAAATTCAGTACTGGACCAGCCGGGGTATTGGAGTGCTGGATGTAAACTATGGCGGCAGTACCGGCTACGGGCGGGAGTACCGAGAACGCCTGAAGGGCCAGTGGGGGATCGTAGACGTAGATGACTGCGTAAACGGCGCACGCTACCTGGCTGAAAAAGGCCTGGTAGATGGCAATCGGCTGGCGATAGATGGCGGTAGCGCCGGGGGATATACTACCCTTTGCGCCCTGACCTTCCGGGATGCTTTCAAGGCGGGAGCCAGCCATTTTGGGGTTAGTGATGCTGAAGCCCTGGCACAGGATACTCACAAATTTGAGTCGCGTTACCTGGATGGTTTGATTGGGCCTTATCCGCAGGCGCGCGATCTCTATGTCCAGCGCTCACCCATTCACTTCACCGAGCGCCTGAATTGCCCGCTGATTTTGTTCCAGGGACTGGAAGATAAAGTTGTACCGCCTAGCCAGGCTGAAAAGATGTTTGCCGCAGTTAAGGCCAAAGGCCTCCCGGTGGCCTACTTGCCCTTCGAAGGTGAACAGCACGGTTTCCGGCGTTCGGAAAATATCAAGCGCTCACTTGATGCGGAGCTTTACTTCTACTCTAAAATCTTTGGGTTTGACCTGGCCGATAATATTGAGCCGGTCCAAATCGAGAATTTAAAAGCCTGAATCAAAAGAGCAGGCCGGGTTGAAGTCCTGGCCTGCTCTCTTCATCTATACAAATTAAGCTCCTAAGTCATCCAGAATGCGATTGATAAGCATGCGCGACTCGCCTTCTAGAGGGGCGGTCAGGCGCTCCCGGTCGCGTTCGCCTACTACAATTTGCATCAGGCTTTCGCCCATTGGGACAGTCGCGGGGTCCTGTAGCATCTGGCCAATCAGGATACTCACATCCTGCTGGGCTCTCGGCTCACCTCGACAGGCCAGCACCATAGCCATTACAAATTGATTAGTTCGAGCCTCAAAGCTTTCCAAATTCTCTTCCTTCCTGGCCAATCCACTTTCAAATACTCGCTTTGCTTTAACTATACTGCAAAATCCAGACCGATGCTACCCAGGAAGAGCTAGGACTCAGAAGGTTTTTAACTGGCCATGACTTGAAGCGGTTTAGTATCACCGGAAAGGAACCGTGAGCCGCAACTTTTGCAGATTTTGGCGCCAGGCAGACTGCGGTCCAGGAGGCCTGTATCGCAGCTTCGGCAAAGTTCGCGGGTACCTTCGATTACCGGCCACCCTTCCATTATGTGATCAATATCTACAGTATTATCATCTAATTCCTGAACGGAAAAGACCTGCTCCAGCCAGAGTGTTTCAACATAAACTCCTACCAGATGCTGGCCACTTTTCAGGTTATAAGCGTAATGAGTGGGGGTAACTCTAAGGGTATTGTGTTTGCTCCAGGAGCTATGCCGTACATATTCTAAGACGGCTTTGATAACCTTATCGGTAGTAGTCATATACTACGTTCTCCTACATCTCTGGTACATAATTAAATAAAGCATTCTAAATCAAGGTAGTATGACCTGCTATTCACTTGTTACTATCTACATCTCAAGTAGCAGTCTTAATGCCTGTCTCCGTTAACATGACTCTTAAGACTTGCTTTTGCTTAATTGTAACATAATTCTATTACTTTTTTGATTACAATTTGTAAATTTATTGAAACGGTCGTATTAAATTTTTATTAAAAGACGCATCCTTCTAAAGAGAGGCACCTATTTCAAAAAGGCCGGGTATACTTACCGGCAAGTGGCCTTGCGTGGTGATTCCACTGGTAAGAACCTGCATAAGCGCCTGCTGACTTGCCGGGATATCACTATAAGTGACAAGATAGTTGGTTGCTTTAGGAAAGGCCAGCAAGTCGTAGGGACCACGCACAGCCACTATTAACGTGGGTAGCCCGAGTTTAAGTAGAGTTTGCACGAGATTGGCCTGGGCCGAATTACTGAAGGCATCCCGGGTAATCACTACCAGCGCACCGTTGGTTCGCGCCAAACGGCTGGCTCGTTCTATCTCGGCGGCAGTCGGCACTGTGGAAATTTCCAGCACGTTTTGGCCGGAATACTTATCCTTCCAAAGCTGGCTTAGTATACCGGTAGGCGGTTGTCCTTCAACCTGCGAAGGGGCCGCCAGGGCACAATTTACCAGTAAGGGTTTGCGATCACCGAAAGGTAAAATAGTGCCGTCCTTCCGCAGTAAGGTAAGAGCATTCTGAGAAGCGCTTTGAATGCTGGCTTTGTTTTCAGGCCGTGCCGGGAGGGGTGAGGTGTAGTTGCGTTTGTATTCAAGAATGCGTCTTACAGGTTCGTCTACCTCGAACTCACGATTTTGGGCCGCTTTCAGCAGGGTGTTGAAAAGCGCGAGTTGATTCTGGATAGTGGTATTAGCGGTCAGGAGGTCTGCCCCGGCTTTAAGCGCCAGTTTACCGGCTTCGCCCAGGCTATACTTCGCGCTAATCGCCCCCATGGTCAGGGAGTCGGTGACAATCAGGCCATTATATTTCATTTCCTGGCGCAGCACCTGCTTCAAAAAATAGGGTGAGAGGCTGGCTGGCTGGCCCTGCGGTTCCACATCCGCAAAAAGAATATGCCCGGCCATGATAACGGGGGTACCGGCCTCAATAGCGGCTTTAAAAGGTACCAGTTCCAGTTGATCCATAGCAGCCCGGCTTTTTCGCACTACCGGCAAGCCGCTATGACTATCCACGGTAGTATCACCGTGCCCGGGAAAGTGCTTTACGCATGTGCCTATGCCCTGCGACTTGTACTCTTTAACAGCGATGCTAACTGCCTGCGCCACGCGTTGCGGGTCGCTCCCAAAGGAACGCGTACCAATGACAGGGTTCTGGTAGTTGTTGTTTACATCCCCAACCGGCGCCAGGTTCAGGTTAAAACCCAGGTTTCCCAGGCGGATAGCGGTTTCATGGGCGCAATCGCGAACGGCTGTTAAGCCTGCCGCCGCCTGGGCCATCTGGGAAGGGGCTACGCTATCGCGGGCCTCGGCAGGCATACGACTGACAATTCCGCCTTCTTCATCCAGGCAGATAATAAATGGCGGTAGTTTGTGGGCTTTTGCCAGGGCCTGCAAATCACTGTTGAGCTTTTTAACCTGGCTCAGGCCAGTGATGTTGTTAGCAAACATCAGGATACCACCCGGCCTGACGTTCAGTAGAAAATTAGTGATTTCGGGCGTCAGTTTATCACCCTGAAAGACTATTAAGAGCCGCTGGCCAACTTTGGCCGCCAGGTCAAGCTCTTCCAGCGCTGGTATCTCGCTGGCAGGAGTGGGAAGAGGAGTTGCCGTGGGCGCCGGAGTGGGTGAGGGTGTAGGAGTAGCGGTTGGCGTGGGTGTAGCGGTTGGTAAAGTAGTTGCCGCAGGTTGGGCAGTTTTTGGGCCGGTAAAAGGCAAGCCGTCTGGTAAATTTGGTGAACTGGCCGGGGTAGTTGCCAGGGAGGTTGGGCTAACAGGAACAACGGTGCTACTATCGCCACAGGCGGCAAGAAGACCGCTACCTGTCAGAAAAGTAGCGGCCGTCTTGAGAAAGTGTTGCCGGGAAATATATTTCACTTAAGCCAGCTCCAGATGGCGTAGTTATCGTTTTCGCCTGTAATCGGCAGGCGTTCCTGTTGCGAACCGTCCGCCTTCATTACCCAGAGCGAGGTGCTGGTCTGGCCGGGTCGTTCCCGGTTACTGCTAAAGAGTATCACATCGTAAGGCTGACTATCAGCGCCGGTCAGGGTCAGCCACTGAGCCCGGTAGTTCCAGCCCAGGGTGGTCAATTGTTTAGCCTGGCTGCCATCCGCGTTGGCCACGAAAAGCTCTGCATTGCGGGCCTCAGTATCGCCGCTGGAATAGATTATTTTGGTGCCATCAGGTGACCAGTTGGGATAAAGCCCGGGCGCGATATTTACGAGGGTTTTGGTATCAATAGCCTCCGGTTTTATTTTTACCACGCGCATATTTTTTGGGCGATTTTATCAGAGCTAAGGCTGAAGATAATCTCATTTTTTACCGACCAGCGGGGCGTGCGTTTGCGGAAACCGTCGCATGTCAGGCGGATGGGTGAACCGGCCAGCGTAATAGTAGCCGGTTGGCTACGATCCAACTCAACTTTTATAATATCATCCCCGCTGCACCCCAGTTCCTGCGAAACCCAGGCCAGGTATTTGCCGTCCGGTGACCAGGTGGGATTTACGCCGTCTCCGATTTCAAGGCGGGTGCTAAAATCGTTGATCGGGCTGATATAGACTTTGGTTGAGGTCGGATTGCCGCTGGAGTCTTTAGGAGAAAAGGCGCTGGTCTGGTACGCTACAAAGCGGCCATCAGGTGAAACACTGGCATCGCTGCCCCCTGGCACTACCTGTACCGGTTTACTGAAAACTCCGCCACTCAGGTTAGCCTGGTAAAGAGCGCTCTGGTTATTTTGCCGCGAAGTATAGAAGAATATCCCGCTGGACTGTAACAGGCGATCTTTTGCGCCTGGCTGGCTTACCGGTGTGGTAGTCACAGGCGCTGCCGTGGTAGTGACCGGGGCGGTGGTAGTTTGCGCGGGTGTAGTATCTGCCGGGGTTGTGACGGCAGGGGTAGTGGCGGCGGGCGTAGTATTAACAGCCGCTGTAGTATCCACGGCCGAAGTGGTGGTCACAGAGGCAGCGGTGGTGCTGGTATCAGAAGTAGTAGTTCCGGCGATTGTGCCGGAAGTAGCCGTAACAGTCCTAACGCCTGCCAGCGGCGTCGGATCTGTCCTGGGAGCGTTCTGGGTCAGAAGCAGGTAGCTTACCACTCCAATGGCTACCAGAATCAGCCCGAACAGGCCACCCAGTATTACCATGCCTGCTCGCGAGGGTTTGCGCTGCGGTTGTTGTTTGTATGCTTCAGGGTCCGAGTAATCAGGCACCCTCCGTACTGCCGGTTCTACTGGCCCGTCATAAGACTGATCATAATAATCTTGCGCTTCTGGTATGTAAGCGGGCCTGCGCTGTACGGTTGTTGGTTGTATGTTATACCGGGCCTGATTGGCCGGCACAACACTCTGGGCATAGGTAGGCGATTCCGCTACATTAAGGGTAGAGGGTGTTACCGGGAGAGTCGGCTGCTGGAGCGGATAAGTATTTTCCGCTTCGCTGATGTTTTTTGCGGTCAAAGCTTCTCTAAAGCGCCGCGCAAATTCCGTAGCGGTACGAGTACGCTGGCGCGGATCTTTAGCCAGCGCTCCGGCGATCACGCTATCCAGGGCGGCAGGGTATTTAAGGTCAGGGGCGCGCTCACTCAGGCGCGGAATAGGGGACTGTAAATGCTGGTAAGCCAGGGCCGCCTGGTTGCCCTGGTATGGAGTCTGCCCCGTAATTAACTGGTATACCACGATACCCAGCGCGTAAATGTCGCTGGCTTTTCCGGCCTGCCCGTTCCACTGCTCCGGAGCCATATAAAGCGGAGTGCCGCTGGGAGAAGTATCTACCAGCACCGAAGATTGTGATGCGCTTAAAGCGGCCGCCAGGCCAAAGTCGGCCAGCATGGGCCTTCCACGTCGGTCAAGCAAAATGTTCAGCGGTTTAATATCGCGGTGAATCAGCCCTAAGGTGTGGGCTTCATCGAGCGCTTCGGCGATTTGTTCAAGATAACGCGCTGCTTCTTCCAGGGACATGCGTAGCGGAGGTTGAGTGGGGTCAGGGCGGATTTTAGTAGCCAGCGAACCCCCTTCGGCCAGATCGGTCACAATGAAAGCCAGGTCAGGCGTTACTTCGTAATCAATTACACCCAGAATATTGGGGTGGTTGAAACGGGCCAGGATACTCGCCTCGCGCCTGATATCTTCCCGCACCTGCGGGTCGTTAAGATACTGGGAATGTAGCAATTTGACTGCGACTGCTTTGGGCGGCTCGAATTTAATGTCTTCAGCGTAAAAAACTTCTCCAAAACTACCCTTACCCAGCGACTGCCGCAGACGATAACGGTTGGCTAACAACTGGGGATTATTGGCAGGTGGTAGCTGTGACCACTCATTTTGCATCCGATCTTACCTCTCTTTTGGCCAGTACTACAAATGCCCGCAAAGCTAAATAGTGCGCCGGAAGGGTGTATCCCGGTTTTTACAGGGAAATTAAAGCCGGTTATATTTCCACTATCATACTGGTTTATAACGCAGTAAGGTATAACTTAAATCACACGCCAGGAATAAAACATTACTAAAATACTATGTCCTTGCCTCTTATATAACGCGCTAAAATCCCTTTTTGTTATTAAACGTTCTGTCGAAAGGTTTTAATTATCTTTTTTCCGCAATTACTCTCGCTTTTCAGTTCTTTGTCTAGCGCCTCGGTCCAGACGATACAGCCTTCAAGGCTATTTCTGTCCTATATCGGGGAGTTTACCTGATTTTCTTCATAGGGTTAGACCTGAATTTTTTAGAGGGTAAAACCTGATGACAATATTAAGATTTTATAATACCATTTGCTTTAGAAATCTTTCCTCTCAAATAAGCAACCTGTATTAAACCTGTAGAAGCAGTGGCATTATTTGAGAAATTTTTAGATTGAGCGATCTTACTTTTGAATCTATCTGGTTAGTTCCAGAGTGTCTTGCTTCTTATTGCACGGCAAGGCATACAATCCAGGGTATCTCAAGGCTTAACTGGTAAATAAACTTACGACTTAACTTCGCTATTCCCCTCACTTTTTCAAGCCAGGGCTTTGTAACAGTCTATTTCAAATATTCCAATTATTATTACTGCTGAGAGCGCGGCCTTTTTTGTGGCTGAGGCTTTACTTTAACTTGCCCTCATTACTGGTCTTCAAATTTTGAAACCAGTCTTTATTTGTGTGTAACAGACAGGTTAGGATTGAATTATGAAGAAGAGTCTTGGCGTTGCCGTTGTATTATTAATGAATATTTTGTTACTCTCCTGGGGTGGGGTTTCTGCCAGCGCCTCTTTAGTCCAGGTTAATACCAGTGCCATCCCTAATGAGGTTTTATCGCCTGCCCTGGCCAGCAGTTTAAAGGCCCAACCTGCCGGGCAAATGGCGACTTATATTGTAAATCTAAAAGACCAGTTGGATGTAAAAAAAGTCAGCGGTAAGAACCGGCCCGATAAGCGCAAAAATCTTATTTTGGGATTGCAAAATAAATCCGCTACAACTCAGAGCGCTCTACGCGCTTTGCTTAACAGCCACAAAGCGCAAGGCCATGTTTCTAGCTATACGCCTTTCTGGGTTTATAACGCGGTTTCCGTCACAGGTGATAGTGTAGCTATAAGCGAGATTGCCAAATTGCCTGAAATTGCTACTATCGTTCCAGAAGCGATTATTTCCGCTCCCGCTAAACTGGCGGCAACTGCTCAGACCACTACCTCGGTTGAGCCTAATATTAGCCTGATTAATGCTCCGGCATTATGGAACCTGGGTTATCAGGGGCAGGGAGTGGTAATTGCCAGCATGGATACCGGAGTAGACAATACTCATCCTGACCTATCGGGGCAGTATCGGGGCGGCACGGATAGCTGGTACGACCCTTATGGTCAACATGCCACTCCTTATGACCAGAACGGTCATGGTACCTGGACCACGGGCATTATGGTGGGGGGCAGCAATAGCGGCAGCGCTATCGGGGTAGCGCCCCGTGCCCAATGGATTGCCGCCAAGATCTTCAATGACAGTAATCAGGCCACTACCACCGCTATTCATCAAAGCTTTCAGTGGTTGCTTGATCCTGATGGTAACCCAAACACTTCGGATGCACCCGATGTTGTAAATAATTCCTGGGCCTTTGGGACGGCAAATAGCTGCAACCTTGAATTTGAGCCAGACCTGCAAAGCCTGGTCGCTGCCGACATAGTGCCGGTCTTTTCCGCCGGTAATTATGGTCCCAATGCCTCGACCAGCACCAGCCCGGCCAATAACCCGGATGCTTTCTCGGTTGGGGCAATCTATAACAGCGGGGCGATACTGACTGACAGCAGTCGCGGACCGAACAGTTGTAATTCTGCTCTTTTCCCCAACGTGGTTGCGCCGGGCGATAGTATTAATACCACTGATCTTTACGGCTTCTATTACAACCCAAGCGGCACTTCCTTTTCCGCGCCACATGTTTCAGGCGCAATGGCCCTGCTGCTAAGTTATAACCATAATCTAAGTGTAAATCAGCTAGAGTCTGCGATGGTTAACACGGCAGTAGACCTGGGGGTAGCGGGTCCTGATAATATCTATGGCGCCGGGCGCATTGATGTATTAGCGGCTTACAGTAGTCTCTCCGGTACCGGTGGTTCTACCCCAACGCCTACCCCTACAGTGTCAACACCCGTGCCTACAAGCACACCAACACCAACCGCAACTGCTACTGCTACACCTGTACCTACCAACACACCCACGCCGACCGCTACTGCTACCCCTGCGCCCACAAATACACCCACGCCGGTGGCTACCCCAACGCCTGTTCCGACTGATACCATTTTTGCTGATGGTTTCGAGTCGGGGAGTCTGAGCGCCTGGAGTTCCAGCAGTGGAGGAGTAAGTGTTACCACGGCAGCGGCGATGGCCGGCAGCAAATTTGGTTTGCAAGCCGTAACGAGCAATGGGTCGACCGCTTATGTGGTAGATAATTCCCCTACTGCTGAAAAGAACTACCATGCGCGTTTTTACTTTAATCCTAATGGAACCGGCACTGGAAGCAGTCAGCAGGACATTCTTGCCGGGCAAGATGCTGCTACAAAGACCATTTTTAGAATTCAATATCGCCGGACCGGTACTTCACCTAATTATAGTTATCAAATCCGGGCCGGGGTGTTAAAGAGTGGCGGAAGCACCGGTTACACTAACTGGTACTCCATTACAAATACGGCGCACGCCATTGAGATTGCATGGCAATCCAGCAAAACAGCTTCGTTTACCCTTTATCTGGACGGTACGGCCAGACAATCGCTAACCGGTATCAATACTTCCACTTACTCGCTGGAGTCGGTGCGCCTGGGAGTTAGCAGTGGCGCGGGCGGCGGGCAGGAGTACTTTGATGCATTTGTCTCGACCCGTTCTACCTATATCGGGCTGTGATCCCATATCTGGAGAGTATAAAGCCCGGTTTTAGCAGGAAAGCCCCTGACCAGTTACTCGGTCAGGGGCTTTCCTGCTCATTTAAAATTATAATCTTGACAATCTAATCAGTCAGAGGTAGGACTTTTAGCGCCCTGGTGTGAGCGGGTTAGCTACCGGAGGAATGCCGGGCTGCCCGCCCAGGTAGGATGGGTCAGAACGCAACCAGAAGACCCGGTCCACCGCTCGGGCCGAAATCAGAGTGCGCTGTTGAGGCTGACCCAGGGTAGCCAGGTTAATCGAACGGTCACTGTTTTTGTGAATCAGGGCAAATCCGGTACCGAAGGGTGACCATGCAGGACATTCGCTATCGGTATAGGTGCTGACAATTGAACCATCCGTACGGGTGATAACCACTGCTCGCCCATCGTAGTAAGAGAAGTAATTGCCGCCCGGCGACAACTCTTCACAAGAAATGTTCGTGCCGGGTAGCTGTTCCACTTTAAGATTATCACGATTTGTGACATCTCCGCTAACGCCGGTGACTGCGCCATTACCGTTAAAAGTAAAAAGCTCCAGTTTGAGTCCGGTATCGTAGTAGGGATGGCCTGAGAGTATGAAAGCGCCATCGCTGCGTGGCAACCATTGTAGATCAAAAACAGCAAAACCCTGCGGATCGCCGTTCCAGATTACCGGGTTACCTCCTGCTACCGCTGTCACTCCCACTACTGAAAGGTGGTCGGCAAAGGCGATATAGCGCCCATCGGGTGAAAACCAGATATTCTGTAAAGGTACCGGAATGTAGGAACGCAACAGGTTCGAAGAATCACGAAAGGCATCGGGCAATTTATCGCTCTCCATTAAAACGCTGGTCTTACGGCTGGAGACAGTATAAAGCATGATCTTATTCATGGCGTAACTGCCCAGGTAAACCGGGGGGAAAGTGGGCGTGGGAGTAGGCGAAGGAAATGCTGCAATATTGAGGGTAGGGGTTGGAGAAGGGGTAGGGGCAGGCGTCTGGCCGGGCTGAGGAGTCTGATTGCCCGGAACGATGGTACCGCCCGGCTGAATAATAAATGAAGTCGGGCTGGGTGTGCCGGCATTCTGTAAAGCGTTTCGTTCTGAAGAACCGGCTTTGGTAGGTGGCAACAATGGAGTACCCTGTGGTGTTAGCAACGGGCTGGGCCGTGGCGCTCCCTGTTTAACTTCTCCGCGACTCAGGAAGGCCAGGGTACGCCCATCGGGCGACCAGCTTGGACTAAAACCCTCTCCCACTCGTACAACATTCACTTTATCCCCAACAAATTCTGCCATCCAGACTTCGCCGCTGGCAAGTGGCCCGCTATCCCCGGAATAATAAGTAAAAGCCACGTACCGTCCATCCATAGACCAGACTGTCTCACCCAGCCTTAGACCACTACCGCTCGCCGCAGCACGGGTAGCTACGCCGTCACCTGCGCTGGGCGGAGTTGGCGGGGGAGGAAGCTTGACGCTACCCGCCAGTTTAGCTGTCCGGCCAGGACTAAAAATGAGGGTTCGCTTTCCCTGCAAATCGACCGTATATAAATCTCCGCTACGAGAAATATAAACCAGCCTGTCGCGGCTATTGTTCCAGCTCATAAACGAGTCAACCGCAATGTCCGAGCTACTGGTAATCTGGCGGCGATTGCCACCGGTGTCGTCAATTAACCATAAATTACCTGCCTGGACATAAGCTAATTGCCCGGTTGGAAAAGCGGTAGGCGTCAGATTAAGCGGAGGTACTCCGGCAGTAGCCGTAAAATCAGGCACCTGGCGGTTGGGAAGGGGTGTCCTGGTTGGAAAGAGTGCCGGTACGGGAGATTTATCTATGGCAACTGGGACATCGTTAGTAGCGGTAGGAGTGGGATTGGTACCTTTGGCCGGAAAAGGCGGCGTAGCGGTTGCATCACTGGAACTGGAGGGTAAAACCGCATTAGCCTGGGAGGGCCGGGAATTGTCGCTACCGCAGCCTGCCAGGGTAAGGGCTAACATGGTAGTTGCTACAGTGAGAGCTACTATTTTTCTAGCGGAGCGTTTTGAGTGCTTCTGTTGTTTGTGGTTTACCTGTAACGACATGCCGGAAATTTCCTGGAAGAATTAAAGATTAAAAGCAAAGGTTTATTTTCCAGCAGTTTACATAATTTTGGCAGGGCGGTCAACCCCTTGAAATTACCTGCTACGCAGCGGATTCTTAGCGAATTTTAAAAATTGGTCAAAACAGGCCGTAACAAAATAACACAAGCGCTGTTTAAGCTGCCATCAAACGAAATGATACCGTAAATTGTATTTCTGGCAGTTGAATAATATTTCGGTGCCGTTTGAGTGTAGGAGAAAAAAGACTAATGACTCAACTTATTGACGTGTCAGCACAGTACAACAACTACTCCGTCGAAACCTCCGGTGCGCACGCCCTCCAGGCCTACCCACGTCCGGCTCATCACCGTGTAGTCCTGGTCAGTTCTCACCCCCTGTTTGCGGTTGGTTTACGAGGAGAATTACAGCGAGGCGGTATTTACCGGGTAATCGCTGAAGCTAGAACCGCTGCGGAAGTGCTCGAAATTGCTTCTGATAATTCAATCAGCCTGATTCTGATTGACCAGGCTCGCCCGGGAGAAGCTACCCTTTTAATCAAGACTTTGCAGCGTAAACTCCAGAACCGCATTCCCCTGGTAGTGCTTGGCGCTAACGAGGATGAGGAGCAGGTTCGCGAGCTAATGGCCCAGGGAGTCAGCGCTTACGCCAGCAAAGCTCTGGATGGAACCGAGCTGGAAAAGGTGCTGGGCAAGGCTTTACAAAGCCGCCGTCCTATGACCGGTATTCGGATGCGGGCTTCGCTGGATTGTGAAGAGTGGGAACAGGTCAAACCACGCCTGATTGCGTCTCGGGCGGAGCTTAACCAGGAAAGTATTCCGCTTAGCCGGCGAGAACTGCAAATTTTGGAAGCTATTGCCGAGGGCTGTTCAAATAAAGAAGTCGCCAACAAACTTTGCATTAGCGGGCACACTCTCAAAAACCATTTGAACAATATCTTTAAAAAACTGGACGTTGAGGACCGTACCCAGGCCCTCATGATGGGTGTCCGTAACGGCTGGGTGAAACTTTAGATTACCAAGTTGGTTTAACCGGGTTACTTACCGGCCCTTTTTAGGGTAAAATAGTCCATAACACCAGCAGAAGCTTTAATGACTCTTTGCTCCAGTGTTTGACTCGTTTTAGCCTAGAGGGAAAGTTTGTTCAGGCCAAGAGACCGGAAACCACCAGCTAAATCTAACCCGGACCTTCCTGTTACTTCACAAGAGGGACAGGAAATCAAACCAGGCGAACTTGATGCGCTTATTCGTGCTTCAATTCGCGGGGATGTAGACGCGTTCGGCGAACTGTATAAGCTTTATGCCGATCAGATTTATTACTATTTCTTTTACCGGGTCCGCACCGATGAAGAAGCACAGGATTTATCCTCGCAGGTCTTTTTCAATGCCTGGAAGGCAATTGGGCGATTTCGCCAGGAAAATGTTCCATTCCTGGTCTGGCTATACACCATCGCCCGTAACCTGTTGATTAATTACAACAAAAGCAATCGCCTGCAAAGCTCCTTAGCTACGCTTGGAGAAGGGATTGCTGAACAGGTAGCCGACCATAGCGAGAGCGCCAATCCAATCAGCTTATTAATAAACCGGACCGAGAAAGAAGAACTGGTACGCGCTTACGAACAATTGAATGCTGAACAACAACAGGTAATCTACTATCGCTTTGTTGAAAACTGGAGTCACCAGGAGGTGGCTCGCCTGATGGGGAAATCGGAAGGTGCGATTCGCGCCATCCAGTTCCGAGCATTGGAAACATTGCGCCGGTTGCTGCTAAAGAGCGCCGGGGAGGATAATCTTGGCTAAGACCACGGCTGAACTGGTAGACGAAGCTCTCAATTTAATACTATCCGGCCAGCTTCATCTGGAAGAATGCCCGCGCTTCTATGAGGAAGAATGGCCTGCCATGCTCGGCGCAGTCGAGGTAGCTTTGCAAGTAAACAGCGTCTCTCATCCCGCAATTGTTTCGCAGCGCCCCTTCAAGCCTCTGGATAAAACTGCCGGCTGGAACAATCTACGCAGCCAGATAGTCAAAACTCAACCTGTGCCGCCTCTTACCAGCCTGCGTGCTCCGCAGCGCCCGGCTCTGCGCTGGTCGTCGATTTTCCCGCGCCTGTCCGGTACACGCCTGGGTCGCGCGGCATTGGCCGGAGTAGCCGCAATAATCCTGGCTGTTACCCTGACTTTTGCGGTAGGTAATTCGTTACCGGGGGACTGGCTTTACCGGGCCAAATTAGGCTGGGAGTATATTGGAGAGGTAACAAGTCTTTCGCCGGATGACCGCGCCGCCGCTGCCCTTAATTATGCTAATAATCGCTTGAACGAGCTGGAAAAGCTGGCTTTTGTCGGCAAACCGGACCAGGTGGCCGAAGCTGAAGGCCAGTATCTGCGCGGGCTTGATGCCAGTCTTCAATATACCAATTACAAGAATTTCAGCGCCTACGTTCCGATTTATAACCTGCTTAACGTGCAGCGCGACCGGGTATTTCGTTTACAGCAGATTGAATACGCTTTAGGTCCGCGTTCGCAGATTTCCAATATAATAGACAGGCTGGATTACGGTGTGTTTAAGATGAAGCCTAAACAGGAGGGCGTTCCACCCGTAATACCAACACCTTCAGCGGCTACCGTGCCCCCGGCGGACCTTACCCCTCTGCCAACCTTTACGCCTTCTCCTACCGGGAAGTAATTTTGCTTTAGCAGCTCGTTATAAAAGTCCCAGGTTCAACAGGTAATAAATAGCTTCAGCCACCTCTCTGGGCTTGGTTAGAATTCCTTCATGCCCGGCGTTGATATTTACGTGCCGGTACTTACCCAGTTTATTAGCCATACGCGGATAATAATCTCCCGGCGGAAGGGTCATATCTTCATTAAAGCTGATGTATCCGCAAGGAGGTCGTTTTTCGAAAAAGGTATTTAACCGAATAGATTCAAAAAGAGGAATAGCCGGTTCAGGCACCAGGCGGGTGAGGATTTGCTCGGCCTGAACAGGTGCATCGTTCATAACATTAAAACGCCAGAAATCAGGAATTAGCGAGAGATCTATGCAGGTTTCGGGATTACTGTCAGCCATGCTCTTGAAAAAGGCGGCTATTTCGGGCGGCATCTGAGAGGCGATACTCTCACCATCTCGCAGGATAAATCCATTAATAAATATCAGGCCTGCTACCTGGTTTCCCAGAGTTTCCGCGGCCAGTTGAATTACCGGCCCGGCGGTGCCATGTCCTACCAGAATGATCTTTTTATCCGAATAACTGCCGGCAGTATTTATGACCGCCCGGGCGTAAGTTTCAAGGGTAATTTTCTCATCTACCCGGTTGGGGCCATGGCCGGGAAGGTCGAGCGTCACAACCTGGTCGCCCTGCTCCAGGAGATGCCCTGTTACTTTTTCCCAGGACCAGCCACCCAGCCACGCGTCGTGTACTAACAGAATTATTCTTTCAGATGAGCTCACTACTTGCAAATCCTTCTCGTTATTGCGGGTCCACCTACAATTACTCTGAAATTATAACACGTGTAATTGGAGACCTTTTAGCTGCTGGCATATTATTTTAGTGAAGAAGATTTAAAATTAACTGTCGAAATTTCTCAGAACCTTTCTTATGCTTCCTGCTACGGCTGAGCGAGCAAGAATCTTTTTTTGAAGCAGCTTTAAATAGCTTTCAGAGACAGGGGAAAAAGGTACCAATTAGACATAAATATTACTTGCAACCCCTTGATTGTTTCTAAAAAACCGTTATAATCAAAGCAGGTGAACATAACATTAATGCAGTTATTGTACCTTTTGCTAGAAAAGCTTTCACAAAGAAAATTTAAGCAACTCAGCCGTTAAATTTTTTCCACCTTAAGCCGGAAGAAAGAATTTAGGGTTAAAGTAATCGGAACATTCGCGTGGCCTCCCACACAGCTAGGCGGAAAGAGGAGTTTTCAGTAATGAGTATGAACCGCGACACCGAAACATTACTTCAGTCGGGTATTGCGGCAGTACGCAGTGGCGATAAGCGCGAGGGCGCTAGGTTGCTGGCCCAGGTAGTTCGGAAAGAACCGCAATCCGAAGAAGCCTGGTTCTGGCTGGCTGCTGCCACCGACCAACCGGCCGAGGCGGCCGCCTGTTTGCGCCGGGTGCTGACCATTAATCCCAATAATGACCGGGCGAGACAAGCTCTGAACATGTTAGAGTCGGGACAGGGAGAGGCAGCTTTTAGCGGGGTCAATGATGCCGGTATGCGCCCTCTCAATACTGCTGAGTTACTCTCTCCGACCGGGAGTGTAAACCCGCCTCCCCCGCCTTTTGGCGCTCAGGCTGAACAAATGTCGCCACCTCCCCCGCCTTTTGGTACTCCTAGCTGGGCTCAGAATGATAATGCGAATAACCCGCCCCGCCCGCCTTTACCTAATGACCCCTATAGCGCCGGTACCGTAGCGCCTTCTCCGGCAGTGAATGTACCACCTCCGCCACCTTTTACCGGTGGTGGTGTTCGCCTGGGTCAGTTAGATCCTGAAGCCGCTGCCGCTCAGGCCAGCGCTATGCCTGCTGGTCCCCAGGTCTATGACCCGGGTGCTGATCTGCGCGCCAGCCTGATGCCTAATCAACCTTACACTACAATTCCCCCGGCTACTCCGGTTGTTAAACCTCGCAGGGGTTTGTTCGGACGGAGCCCAAAGGCGGCTGTTACTAATACGACTGTCGTGGTTAATGAGCGCAAACCCCGGCGCAGGAACGGTCTTTTCCTTTTGCTAGCTGCCCTGATACTCTTCCTGGCGGTCCTCCTGGCTATTTTCCTGTTAAAAGGACCGGGTACCACAGCAATCACAGCCTCTGGTGACCAGACTGCTACCGCGGCTGCTGCCGTCACTCCAGGCGTTGGCACAGGCAATGGAACACCTGGCGCCGGTACCCCTGGCGCCGCCGGTACTGCCGGAGCAGGAGTGACTGCTGCCGCCGGTAATCCTGGCGCAAATACTACTCCCGGCGCACCGACTCCGACTTCTCAATCCGGCGCTTTGCCTGGCGCAACGGCTGCCGGTGGCGCCGGGACTGGAAGCGGAACCGGGACTGGAAACGGAACCGGGACTGGAAGCGGAACCGGAACAGGGACTACTACCGGTGGCAACAGTGGCTCGGCTAATCCGACTCCGACTGCTATTCAGGCGCCTCTTACCACTGTCGCTCCCGGCTCTCAGCTTGGCGGGGAGAATATCCCGCCACCGGGTACCGCTGCCGGACCGGTAGTAACCGGGGCTATCACGCCCTTCGTACCGCCGACCGTTCGCGATAATTTGCCTCCGCCGGAAGTACTCAAGTACGTGGGCAATACCAATACTTTCTTTAATTACGCGCAGTTCTTTGAAATCGCGTTGAACGAAGGTGTGGTTAAACCCTACAAGGCAGGGCGGATCAAACCCGGCGTTACAATGATAAATATTGTTCCAATCTATATTAAGTCTTCGCAGGTAGGTCTGTTGCCTACTAACCAGACACCTACTGCCTCGGCCACGAGTGCTCCGGCTACTAGCGCTGCGGCTACTACACCTGCCGCCAGTAACGCTGGCGCCGGTGGTTCTGGTGGGGCGTCTGGTACTCCCAATACCGCTCCTGGTGAAGCCGGTGCGGGCACGACTGCCGCTTCCGGCACTACTGCGGCCAGCACAACTCCTGCGGCAGCGGCAACCACTCCATCGGTACCGCAGCCTGCTACGACCAGCGCCAGTGGCAGTACTTCTGATATTCCGCCGGAATTCCAGAAAGTAATCCTTAATGGCCCGGGTGGTCCCGGTGTTTACTACTACTTTAACCCCGGAAGCCTCGGTGAAGAGATGAGTGCTCTCAGTCTGTCGATCGGCAGGGTGGCACGTGTAATGAAGGATCAACCGGCCCCGGCGGGCGCTTACGAACTGAACCAGGTAGCGCTCGAATACGCCAGTGATCTTTCCAATATGGCTAACTCGCTGGACCGGTTCTTCCAGACCGGGCAGGTGAAGTACCTGGATGAACTATCCACTTATTACGACAAAGCGGTACAGGATCGAGATCGCTGGACCAAAATTGTGAATGGTGGATATCCGTTCAAGGTAAGCCTGTAAGACTAATTCGCAGGATTTGAGAAAAGCGGCTTTAAGGAGCCGCTTTTTCTTTGCCCGGAGTTACAGTTTGCACATGCTATAATAGCGACTTGATGGAGTGGACTTTTGACTTTAGAAGGAGTTACTTTTCTTTGGCACAACCTGTTTCCGGTGTTGTTACGATTTCCTGTCCAGACCGCAAAGGGATCGTAGCCAGCGTCACCAAATTCCTCGCCGAGAGAGGCGCCAATATTTTAGACGCCAGCCAGCATAGCGACCTGCAAGAGCAGGCTTTTTTCATGCGAGTACAATTTGAATTAGAAGGCATGATGATTAGCCGGGAGGAGATTGCACCTGCTTTTGAGGCTGTTGCAAGTGAGTTCGAAATGAAATGGCAACTTCATTTCTCCGACCGCCCAAAGGTGATGGCTGTCCTGGTTTCCAAACTTGACCACTGTCTCTACGATTTGCTTTTGCGTCAGCGGGCCGGAGAGTTTTTCGCCCGGATTCCGTTAATTATCAGTAATCATGAAGACATGCGCCCGGTGGCTCAAAATTTCGGTATTCCCTACGAGTACTTGCCCGTCAATCCCTCAAATCGGGTGGAGCAGGAAAGCGCTATGCTGGAAATATTGCAAAAGCACCGGGTTGATCTGGTGGTGCTTGCTCGCTATATGCAGGTACTTTCACCCAGGATTGTCCAGAAATACCCCGGTCAAATTATTAATATTCATCACAGCTTCTTACCGGCCTTTGTGGGGGGACGACCCTATCACCAGGCCTATGAACGCGGTGTTAAAATGATTGGCGCGACCAGTCACTATGTCACAGAAGACCTCGATCAAGGGCCGATTATCGCCCAGGATGTCACCCAGGTAACTCACCGTGATAGTGTTTCTGATCTTGTGCGAAAGGGCCGAGATCTGGAGCGTGTGGTGCTGGCACGGGCCGTTCGCGCTCACCTGGAAGACCGCGTGCTGGCTTTCGGCAGGCGTACAGTCGTTTTTGAATAGTTTTGGCTAAATCTCGTCAAGGAGTGGCCCTGTTATGTACTTTGAAAGAAGCAAAGATAATTATTTAATCAGCACCAACCCTGAAAAATTAGATATAGATACAATCCACAATTTCCTTTCTCATTCCTACTGGGCTGAGAATATTCCCAGAGAAATTGTGGTGCGCTCGATCAAACACTCACTGTGCTTTGGTATCTATGATAGGGATAAGCAAGTTGGTTTTGCTCGCGTTATTTCCGATTTGACCACTTATGCTTATATTGGTGATGTGTTCGTACTGGAAGAGTACCGGGGGAGAGGGCTTTCCAAGTGGCTCATGTCTTCTATAATGGAACATCCTGATTTACAGGGCTTGCGCCGCTGGGGGTTGGCTACCCGTGACGCGCATGGCCTATATCGCCAGTTCGGCTTTCAAGGATTGAAGAATCCAGATCGCTACATGGAAATTGCCCGTCCTGATATCTACAAACAGAATTCTTCCGGCACAGTTTAACTAGCTTGACCTTGACATAGTCGAGATAGACTGTTAATATTTTCTCTACAAATGAATAGTAACAAAGACTGTGAGCAGGAAGAGTAAGCAGTGTGCGCCGATAGAGAACGGAGATCCTGGGCTGAAAATCTCCGGCGGTTGTGCCAGGCTGAACGTAGCCTGTGAGTCGTGATTTCCAAAGTCTTTAAACCAGTAGAAATCACCGTAATGCGGCCCGTTATCGCCGCCAGAGCGCGCACCCGGCGAATCCCACTGCCGGATACGCGGAAATAAGGTGGTACCACGTGAGAGATTTGACTCTTTCGTCCTTAAGCAGGCGAAAGGGTTTTTTGTTTTTATAAGCCTGATCGCTCAAAGCTCAATTTGAAACTGTTTTTAAAGATTATTCGTCCTTAAACTTATAGGGTATTTTAATGACAGAGCTAAACGCAAATAAGGAGATGGACAAGGCCTATAACCCGGCAGCTACCGAGAAGAAATGGTATAGCTACTGGCTGGACAAAGGCTACTTTACTCCGAAAGTTGATAAAAACTTAAAACCCTGGGTCTGTATCATGCCGCCGCCGAACGTAACCGGCGCTTTGCACCAGGGACACGCCCTTTTTGTAGGGCTGGAAGATGCTCTTACTCGCTATCACCGGATGCTGGGTGAGTCAACTCTCTGGTTACCCGGCAGCGATCATGCCAGTATCGCCACCGAGATTATTATCGAGAGACTGGTCTGGCAGAAGGAAAAGAAGACCAAGACCGACCTGGGGCGCGAAGAATTCCTGAAGCGCGTCTGGTCCTGGATGGACGAATACCGGGCGGTCATTCGCCGCCAGTTAGAAGCGCTCGGGGCCAGCGCCGACTGGAGTCGAGATGCCTTTACCATGGATGCGCAGCGCCAGCGGGCCGTCCGGGTGGCCTTTAAGCAACTCTTTGATGAAGGCTTGATTTACCGGGCAGCGCGTATCGTGAACTGGGACCCGGTCACTCAGACAGTGGTTAGCGACCTAGAAGTAGACATGAAAGAAGAAGCCGGGTCGCTCTGGTATGTGCGTTATCCGGTCAAAGGTGAAGAAGGTCGTTACGTAACGGTTGCTACCACCCGCCCGGAAACAATGCTGGGTGATACCGGCGTGGCGGTAAGTCCGGCAGACGAGCGCTATAAAGATCTTGTAGGCAAAACGCTAATTCTGCCGCTGGTTGGCCGAGAGATACCGGTTGTAGCGGACGAGGGTGTAGAAGCCGAATTCGGAACCGGCGCGGTCAAAGTAACCCCGGCGCACGACCCGCTCGACTTTGAAATTGGCCAGCGCCAGAACTTGCAGGCTATCAATATTATGAATCCGGATGCCACCATTAACGAGAATGGCGGCAAATATGCCGGTTTGGATCGCTTTGAGGCTCGCAAACGTGTGGTGGCTGATCTGGAGGCGGGTGATTACCTCGTCAAGATTGAGCAGCATGTCCATAACGTGCCTTACAGCGAAAAAGGCAATAACATAATTGAGCCGTTGATTCGCGAGCAGTGGTGGATAAAGATTGCTCCGCTGGCAAAACCGGCCCTGGATGCCGCGCTGGATGGCCGTATCAAGTTCGTGCCGGACCGCTTCAAAAAGGTTTACACCGACTGGATGGAAAACCTGCACGACTGGGCAATTTCGCGCCAGCTTTACTGGGGACATCGTATCCCGATCTGGTTCTGCGATAATTGCGGTCTGGTGCAGGCAACTGCCGAAGAAAAGCTGGAGCATTGCGAACGCTGCGGTAGCGATAAGATCTGGCAAGACCCTGACGTACTGGATACCTGGTTCAGTAGCGGAATGTGGCCTTTCAGTACTCTGGGCTGGCCGGATAAGACCGAAGACCTGGAGTATTTCTATCCGGGAACCGTCATGGAAACCGGCTACGATATCATCTTCTTCTGGGTTGCCCGCATGATAATGTTTGGTCTGCATTTTATGGGTGAAGTGCCTTTCAGTACCGTTTACCTGCATGGTCTGGTGCGGGATGAGAAGGGCGAGAAGATGAGCAAAACCAAGGGCAACGTGATAGACCCGATGGAAAGTATCGCCCAGTACGGCAGCGATGCCCTGCGCTTTACTCTACTGACCAGCAGTACTCCGGGCGTAGATACCAAACTTTCTACCACCCGCCTGACCGATAGTCGGAACTTTGCCAACAAGCTTTGGAACGCCACACGTTTTATTACTCTGAGTGGGTTGGAAAACTTGAGCTACCGGGCCCCTTCGCTTGATATGCCGGGTCTTACTCTGGCCGATCGCTGGGTTATCAGCCGCTATAATAGCCTGGTTGCCGATGTAACCCGCCTGATGGATCAGTTCCAGGTTGGAGAGGCAGGGCGCTTGCTCTATGATTTCTTATGGAGTGAGTACTGCGACTGGTACATCGAGGCCAGCAAGTTACGGCTTAACAGTTCCAACCCGGCTGAAAAAGAGACTGCTCAAACTGTGCTGGTGGGTGTGCTGGAAGGTGCTCTGCGTCTATTGCATCCCTATATGCCGTTCGTGACTGAAGAATTGTGGCATCACATTCCCCACGAAGGTGAAAGTCTGATTATTGCGCCCTGGCCTAAAGCCGGTGAGCAATTCGATCAGGCAGCGGTTAGCCGTTTTGAAGCCTTGCAGGAGGTTATTAAGGGTATTCGCAACGCCAAGAGCGAAGCGCACGTTGAAAGCAAGCGTGTTGCCGCCATTATCGTAGCCAGGCCGGAATACCAGAGTTTGTTTGAATCGGAAGCGGAACTGGTAATCAGGCTTGCCGGTGTAGAGGCCAGTAAACTTGAGATTTACAATGCGGAAGCCTTTGGTGAAGCTCCCCGCCAGGCTCTCAGTATGGTAACAAACGGCGCTACCGTCTACCTGCCGCTGGCCGGAATGGTAGACCTGGACGTGGAGCGAGCCCGCCTTGAGAAGGAGATTGAGGAGGCTCGTAAAGAGGTGGAGAAGAGCGAGAAGATGCTTTCTAATGCTAACTTCACCGAACGCGCTCCGGCGGCGGTAGTTAACAAAGAGCGTGAAAAACTGACGACTAACCTGGAACGCTTGAGTAAACTGGAGCAACGCCTGAGTGAACTGGCAAGCACCCAGGGCTAAAATTCAATTATTAGTATGGATTTGATGTAACTATTAAACTTATAATATGCATTGATCTTACATCAAATCCATGCTGCTATACGGGTATCAATCAGGTTTGAAGCTTATTATAATAGGATATAAAAGTTCGGGTTATTTTAAGCTATAGTGCTTTGTTACCTCAAGCAGGTAGTAAAAATACTTAATTTTGGCCTTAATCAAGCTTGCATGTTAGTTTAAGCTGTGCTATTATCTCAAAAATAATTCAGTAGGAAATGTACTTTATCTGCATTGTCCGTGCTGCTCAGAATTTGGCATATCGAGGAAGATAGTCAAAAGACTTTCGAGGATGAGGGTCAGTAAGCAGTAAAAGCAATTATAAATTTGCTGGAAACTTACAACTCTAGAATTGGCGAGGGAACGAGCTACCTGCCCGGTGTATTGTTCTAAAGACATAAATCCTCACAGGCTATCGGCCTCACTAAAATAACTTAAAACACAACAAAGCGTTCTTTTTAAATGCCTTATTCTGTTGCTGAAGTGGACCGGAAGAATAATAGATTATTTTTCCAGGTAGTCTCATCCTAGAATCGGCAGTTATTCTCAAAGGAATTATTAGCGAGTAATTCGGTACTGCTTTAAATCCGATAAATGAAAAGTAAAAAGGAATTAATCAGTAATGGCGGTTCTGCTAGAAGTTAAAAACCTAAAGACTCAATTTAAAACAAAAGACGGCGTGGTAAAAGCTGTTGACGACGTTTCCTTTACGATAGATCGCGGAGAAACATTAGGGATAGTAGGCGAAAGCGGTAGCGGAAAAAGTATTACCGCTATGTCTATTATGCGCTTGATCCAGCATCCCGGCAGGATAGTAGATGGCGAAATCTTGTTTGAGGGCCGCGACCTTATCAAATTGACCGACAAAGAAATGCGAAAAGTTCGGGGCAAAGATATCGCTATGATCTTTCAAGACCCCATGACTTCTCTGAATCCCGTTTTGACCATTGGTCGCCAGCTTTCAGAACCGATGATTACTCACCTGGGCCTGACTAAAGATCAAGCACTTAAAGAGTCTGTAGACCTTTTGAAAATGGTCGGTATTCCTAACGCTGCCGAGCGGGTTAAAAGTTTTCCGCACCATTTTTCGGGTGGTATGCGCCAGCGTGTAATGATTGCGATGGCGCTGGCTTGCCGTCCTAAACTGGTAATAGCAGATGAACCGACTACTGCGCTTGACGTTACCATTCAGGCTCAAATCCTGGAACTTCTCCAAAAACTTCAGGTTGAAACCGGAACTGCCGTAATGCTGATTACCCACGCCTTAGGCGTTGTGGCCGGTATGGCAGATCGTATCAATGTTATGTACGCCGGGCATATTGTTGAAACCGCTACCTCTGACGAACTTTTTGATAATCCACGCCATCCCTATACTATGGGCCTATTGAAATCTATCCCGCGCCTGGATGATACACGCAAAGGCCGTTTGCAACCGATTAAAGGTTCTCCACCGGATATGCTCGATCTTCCTCAGGGATGTCCTTTTGTTTCACGTTGCGAGTATGCTATTTCACCGGAATCTGAAACTGTGCTGCCCCAGTTACGCCGGGTGTCCACTGTAAACGGGAATGGTACTCATATGATCGCCTGTCATGCTGAGGTTAAACTCGGTGACCCGCCTACGAGGGTAGCCGAAGAGGTAGCCTAGTCAGTGCGGTCATAAACGGCAGGCATTTATCAAAATCTATTTTTGTTTTCTTTCTTGAGGCTTAAGGAAACCAGTTATAAATGAGTGATGAAAATTTAACCGGGCCCTCTAAAGATTCACCGGCAAGTGATGGGACGAACCAGCGTCGCAAAGTGCGCTCAATTACTCCCGGTAAGACAGTAGTGGCGGATGGAGCAAATACCGATCCGGATGCGAACGCTATTTTAAGTGTCCGCGATTTGCAAATGCATTTTCCGATAACCCAGGGTATTGTTTTTCAAAAGAAAGTTGGAGCTGTCCGTGCCGTAGACGGGATAAGCTTTGATGTACGTAAGGGTGAAACACTTGGCCTGGTAGGTGAGTCAGGCTGCGGAAAATCTACTACCGGTCGCACTATCCTGCATCTCAGCAAAGCCACTGGCGGTAAAATCTATTTCCAGGGTAAAGACATTACTAAAGCGCAGGGTGACGAATTAAAAGCCATTCGTCGCAATATGACTATGATCTTTCAAGATCCCTACGCCAGCCTTAACCCGCGTCTGACCGTTTCTAATATTATTGCCGAACCTCTGGTGGTACATAAAATCGGCACTTCCAAAGAACGCCAGGAAAAGGTCCAGGAATTACTGGAAGTGGTCGGCCTGAGCCGCTATTACGGTAATCGCTATCCTCATGAATTTTCTGGTGGCCAGCGCCAGCGTGTCGGTATCGCCCGGGCCCTGGCGGCTTCGCCTTCCTTTATTGTCGCCGATGAACCTGTCTCCGCGCTCGACGTATCGATCCAGGCCCAGGTAGTGAACCTGATGGAAGATCTGCAAGACCGCCTGGGTCTGACTTATCTTTTTGTCGCTCACGACCTTTCGGTAGTGCGCCACATCAGTGACCGGGTAGCAGTGATGTATCTTGGAAAAGTAGTGGAACTGGCTGACCGGGATGAGATTTACAATCTCCCGGCCCATCCCTACACGGTTGCTCTGCTCTCGGCGGTGCCTATCCCTGATCCCAAGCTTGAAAAGAAGCGCAAGCGAATTATTTTGACCGGCGATGTTCCTTCGCCGATAAACCCACCTCCGGCCTGCCGGTTCCATACTCGCTGCCCGCTGGCTCAGCAAATATGCCGCGAACAGGAGCCCGCTTTCCGTGATATTGGTGGTGGACACTTTGCAGCCTGTCATTTTGCTGAAGATGTTGCAAGCGGCAAAATGAGCGTGGCATAATAGAAATTACCCGGTGTAGCATTCGGTATCCTTTGGTCAAGTATCAACTTAGTTCAAAGCATAGCTATACCAATTTGCACGACCCGCAGTACCTTTTAAGTCAGACCTGCCTGGCAGGAATGGCGAATGGCTCACAGGCTTCATTTTACATAGGCTCATTTTGAGCGCAATTTGGAGCTTAATCAACAGAAAGTATTTTAAGGAGAGATTAACCGATGCGTAAGAAATTACCGTCAGTGGTTGCAATCGTCGTCCTGGCTACCAGTCTGCTGGCAGCCTGCGGTGACAATACTGCTACCACGGCTCCTGCGGCTACCACTGCCGCCGCAACGACTGCTGCCGCAACAACTGCCGCCGCAACCACCGCTGCTGCGACCACCGCTGCTGCGACCACCGCTGCTGCAACGACCGCTGCTGCGACCACCGCCGCTGCGACTACCGCTGCCGCGACTACTGCGGCCAGTGGCGGTAGCGCTACCGCTCCCAACCTGTCTGTACTGCCGACCCTGGCCCCTGCTACCGGCAAAACGGGTGGCAAATTTACCACTATTAGCCTTGCGGCTGAACTGGCCCCGGTATTCCACCCTTATCCGAGTGGTAATGACTACCAGCAGTCCGTAATTGAAGAAGATGCTCTTATCTGGGATGGCGCTCTGGTTGAGTATGATTACACCAACCTGAAGTGGAACCTGCGCTATGCCAAGGATATGAAAGTCAGCTCTGACGGCAAGACCTTCACCTTTACTCTCCGCGATGGTGTGAAGTGGAGCGATGGCTCCCCGACTACCGTTGCTGATTACCAGTACGCTTTTGACAACGCTTCTAAAGAAGATAAGGCCAATCCGGAAAACAATTTCGTGGGCCTGGAAGATCTTCAGAAGATGACTTTGAAGACTGATGATACTGCTCAGACTCTGACCTTCACTTTCAATGATGTTTATGCCACTGATCTGGCTTTGAGCTATATCAATGAGGTCGTACCGGTACCTAGCAAGGTATGGCAGGGCAAGCCCTGGTACGATGTTACCAAGAACTCGGAAATTGCCAAACCGACCGTAGTTAACGGCCCTTACATGATTGAAAGCCATGATCCGAAATCCCAGACCGTGTTTAAAGTAAACCCGAACTGGTGGCGTGGCAAACCCAATATTGATCAGGTAGTTTACAAGGGTGGTTCGCCTTCGACTGTTATTGAAGCTATCAAGACCGGTCAGGCTGATTACACCGACAGCTTCCCGCCTGCTCAGTATGCCGCTGCCAAGCAGGACCCGAATGTTAGCGTTTACGATTGGTCGGCTGTTAACGGTACCTATCGCGATATTGAATACAACCTTCGCAAAGCTCCATTGAATGACAAAGTCTTCCGCCAGGCCCTCAATTATGCGACTGACCGTGATACCCTGATTAAACTGGCTGAAAATGGCCTGGGCACTCCTCAGTTCAGCTTTGTGAATCCGCAGAGCCCTTACTACAACAAGGAAGTAGCCGAGTACAAGTATAACCTAGACACCGCCAAGAAGATGCTTGCGGACGCCGGTTATAAACTTGATAACGGCAAGTTGCTGGGCAAAGACGGTAAACCTATTACTCTGACCGTTGTTTTCCCGACCTCCAGCAACCCGCGCAAACTGACCGCCGCTTACATGCAGCAGCAGTTCCAGCAGATTGGTATTACCGTTAACGTTGATGGCAAGGAATTCAATGCCTACCTCGACCAGGTAGTCAAGAAACATGACTTTGACATCGCGTTAGGTGCTTACGGTGGAGGTTTCCCTGACCCGGATAGCTTCAAGTCAGCCGTTATTACCAATGGTACCCAGAACAATACCGGTTACTCGAACCCTCGCGTAGATGAACTTTTCGCCCAGGGAGCCAAGGAACTTGACCCGACCAAGCGCAAAGCGATCTATGATGAAGTCCAGAAGATTCTGATTGACGATGCTCCGGTGTACTTCGAGTACAACCTCAACAGCTTCAACGGTTTCTCGAAGAGAGTTCAGGGCGTTGAGCCTGGCTACAAAGGTGCGGAACACGCTTTCACTAACGACCTTCTGACTCGTTGGTCTGTTAATAGCTAAGAGGCTAAAAGTAGGGGTAGATGAAAGATTTATTATTACTTACAAATAATAGAACTTAATCTATTCCTATCTCTTGATGTAACTTTTCTCCCCGGCTTGATAATTTAGAGCCGGGGAGAGTTTCAAAATACAAAAAAGTGACTAAAAAGTAATTTAGAAGAAGGAAACATGCGGCGCTTTATTATTCGCAGGTTGTTACAGTCTCTGCTTCTGGTATGGGCTATTATGAGCCTTACTTTCTTGCTGGTAGCGATTGCACCAGGTGGTCCTGATGCAGTTCTAGCCCAAAATCCTAAATTAACCAGAGAGCAGGTTGAAGCGGTTCGAGAAAAGTATGGCCTGAATAAACCTATCTACGAACAATATATTGTCTGGATGGGCCGCATCGTTACCTTTGATTTCGGAAAATCCTATACTGATCCTCATTCTGCCTCAGAATTGGTAGCCGCACGTATCCCGCCTACCGCTCAGCTTGGTCTTTTCAGTTACCTTATTGGAATGTTAGGTATTCCCATTGGCATTTATGCAGCGAGACACCGGGGTAAGCTTGGCGATAATGTTATCCGAGTTTTAACGGTAATCGGCAGTTGTATGCCGGTCTGGTGGATTTCCCTGATGGTTATTATTATTCTGGCCAATACCGTCAAGTGGTTTCCCCAGGGTGAAGGTCTGGGTGGTATAGGCCCCTGGTTTTTACATCTAATGATTCCAGCGGCGTTGCTCTCTACCGGTACTCTAATCAGTTTTACACGTTTTGTCCGTTCTGAAACTCTTGAAGTACTGAGCCAGGATTACGTGCGAACTGCGAATGCAAAAGGCCTACCTGCAAATCAAGTCAATCGCTGGCACGTTTTTCGCAATTCCCTTATTCCGGTAGTTACCCTGTTGGGTTACTTGTTGCCGACCCTGGTCAGCGGTGCAATTATTACTGAAACAATTTTCAACTGGCCTGGAATGGGCCGCCTCTTTTTCCAGGCTGCCACCAGCCGAGACATGCCGGTGCTGCTATGTATCCTTTATATAAGCACCATTCTTACTGTTATTGGTACTCTACTTGCCGACATTGGCTATGGTGTAGTTGACCCGCGTGTCCGCTACGATTAGAGAAAATGTGCTGCTGGTAAAAGGGTTTTGAGGAAGAATTTTTAGGAAATATAATAATGAGTCAAACAAGTACTCAGGTTACCAATGCTACAGGCGTAACCGCACCCGTAACTCAACGCAAGTCGGAAACAAAGGGTTTCTTCGCCACCGGGTTCTCGCGGTTTTTTAGTGATAAGTTGAGCGTTATCGCTCTGGTAATATTTGTTATCATTACTATAATCTGTTTTAGCGCCGGTTGGATCGGTGATAACATTCTTCACCAGAAGCGTGATGATATTGATTTCAATCTTCTTACTCAGGGGCTTCAGCCACCGGTGGGACCGGGTATAGGCGGTCATATTCTTGGATCGGACGAACTGGGAAGAGATTTGCTTGTACGCGTTCTCTACGGCGGGCAGGTTTCTTTAAGCGTCGGCTTTCTCACTGCCCTGGTTTCGGTTTTGTTAGGAACTACTCTAGGCCTGGTGGCCGGTTACTTCGGTGGTAAAATCGATGATGCAGTTAATGCGCTCGTGCAGATTATTTTTAATGTGCCCAGCCTGTTTTTGTTAATCGTTTTATCGCTCTTCTTTAAACCCGACATCCTGAGCCTGTCCATTATAATTGGTTTGATTAGCTGGACGGGTGGTACCCGCCAGATACGCGGCCAGGTGTTAAGTTTACGTAACCGTGACTATGTAGACGCTGCTCGGGTAATGGGGGCCAGTAATTCTAGAATATTATTTGTTCACATTTTACCAAACGTCATTTCTACCATGTTGGTGGTAGCCGGTTTTGACGTAGTAGGGGCGATGCTTACTGAGTCGGGTCTTAGCTTCCTGGGTTTTGGTATCAGCGTACCAATTCCTAGCTGGGGTAATATGCTCAGTGACTCGCAGTTATACTTTACCTCCGCGCCCTGGATGGTTTATGCACCCGCTATAGCCTTCTTTGTAACTGTACTGTGCGTTTACCTGATTGCCGATGGTCTGCGTGACGCTTTCGACCCGCGCCTGAAGGATAAATCTTAATAGAGTCAGGGCCGTTTTCCAGGAGGAGATGGATTCTTCTGGAAAACGGCTTTTTTTATTGTAATGAAGTGGCGCCTGTTAGAGCTATGAATAGTAAGAGACGAACCGGCCTGCTGAGCTGCATAATTTTACTTGGACTCTCTCTATTAGGCGCATGCGCTGATAGTTCCACTCCTACGCCTGTTCTACCCGGGCTTACGCCAAAACCCAGTGTTACAGCCACTGCAACTTCCACAATAACGGTTGCCAGCACTGAGGTTCCGGCCACTCAATCGCCTACCGCTACTTCCATAGTTACGGCTACACCTGCTGTGACTGTGGGGTTAAATTCGGTTGCTCCTCTCACTACCGCGCCTATTCCAACTGCTACGGCTACCCCTACTCCGGTCGCCGGACCACCCACTCCTTCAATTACGCCCAGCACCTTTGTACCTTTACAGCCTGTTCGGCGAACCGGAGGTACACTTACGGTGGGGGCGCTGGCGGAAGATATAGCCAAAATAAACTATTCGCCCTATTCGCCAGACTTAAGTGATACCTCGCGCCATTTTCAGCGACTGGTCTGGAATGCCCGGTTGCTTTACCAGGACCCGGTGAAATTGGATTGGCGTCCGCTAGCGGCTCAAAACCTGCCGGTAGTGGACAATGATGGTAAACGCTATACTTTCGCTCTAAGAGACGATTTGAAGTGGAGCGATGGTTCTCTTATCACTTCTGCTGACTATATTTACGCATTTACTAATGCTCTGCAAAGCCGGTTCCCGCGGGCCAACGATTTACAGCATATCAAAACTCTGGAAGGGCCGGATTTACACACCCTGGTTTTCACCTTTGATGATGTTTATGCTACGGCCTACGAGACCATCAACCTGCTAGAACCCTTACCAGTTAAAGTTTGGAGTCGTTACTCTTTCGACAGCCCGGATAAAAACCCGGAAATAACCCGCCCTACAATTACCAGCGGTCCATTTATGCTTGCTTCGACAGGGTTAAATTTCCAGTCAAACCCCAGTTTCTATTTGGGCCGGCCTAATTTTAACGCTATTACCGTCAAAACCTTTAAAAGCGCGTCTGAGCTACAGGACAATTTGAAAGCCGGGTTGTTGGGCTGGGTTTATTATAACTTGCCCAACAACCTTTACCCTCAACTAGGTAATATAACTGCGTTGAATTTATACAGGTGGTATCCTGCTGACAGCGCCCGGCGCTATATTGGCTATAACCTTAAAACAGCTTTTCTCCAGAACAAGGCGGTACGGCAGGCCCTGAATCATAGCCTGGACGTTCGTAGCATGATAGCTACAGTAGAGAATGGCCTGGCCCAGGAACAACAAACCTTTCTGCCTCCTGTAAATGAGTATGCCTTACGTGGCCCGCTCACTCCCATGTTTAGTATTTTACAGGCGCACGACCTGCTAAAAACGGCTGGTTTTACCCAGGAAGATACTGATAATAATCTTGTAGACGCTACGGGCAAACCGGTACCTGTCCTGGAAGTTATTTATCCAGATGGCATACCTGAGCTTAATACCAGTGCGATATATTTACAGCAACAATACCAGCAGTTAGGACTGCGCGTACACTTGAACAATCTGGATGAAGCTACCTATCAGAAACGGCGTTCTACCGGGCAGTACGATATTGATATTGCCACAGTTCAAATAACCGGAGCTTTCGACCCTGATGATTACAAGGCTCAATTTATCACTAAAGGTACCCTCAACTTTAGCGGTTACTCTAATCCGGATGTCGATAACCTTTTTAACCAGGGATTACATTTAAGCGTAGACCAAAAGACCCAACGCCGGGTAATTTATGATCAACTTCAGCGCACAATAGCAGATGACGCGCCTGCCTTTTTCCTGTATACTCTACAGGCATATACAGCAATGAGCAGCCAGATAGATCCATCCAGCGGCGGAATTATAAATTTACCACGCTGGCAATTGGCCTGGGATGCCTTTCCGGCTTACCTTAACTGGTATTTTAGAGATGCTGCCTGATCTAGAGTATTACAGGAGGATTTTCTTTTTTGGCACTTTCGTACAGAAACGCTAAAGGTACGCTTCGCCTTAAACCTAAACCGGTAACTTCCAGAATAACTTTTCTACTTATTATTCTACAAATTCTGATCTTTTCACAGCTTCTGATAGCTTGCTCAGACCAGCCTACCCAGGTTAAAAACAATTCTGAAACGCCTGGCAGTACCAATAGTCTTAATCCTGATGTGCCGGGTACGCCAACTCCTACGCCTACCTATACTCCTCTACCGGTAACGCCTACACCTGTGCCTACGCCTACTCCCCCGGTCGTTCAGGGGGGAAATCTCACCGGAGCGGTCATCTCTGATGCACTAACTCTGCATCCCTATAAGCGTAATAATCAGACCGGGGAGGACTTTTTAAAGTTGCTGTATGCCGCCTCGCTCACCCGGCTTAACCCGCAAACTTTGCAACCGGAACCTGCCGCTGCTGCTTCCTGGAAGATAGACGGTAACACTGTAACTTTTACGCTCAAAGAGGGCTTGAAGTGGAGTGACGGCACACCTCTAACCAGTGCCGATTATCTCTGGACCTACCAGCAGGCTCGGAAACCTGAAAATAACTGGCCACTGGTGCAAGCTGTCTTTTACCAGCCATCCCTCCCTTCTTCGAACGGTATTGAAAGTTACGAAGCGCCCGACCCGAATACTATCCTCGTAAAACTACATGCTGCTTCCTCAGATATGGTTAGACAGGCGGATAATATTCAACCCTTGCCCAAACATATCTGGCAGAATCTCGATTGGAATGCTGCTACTAATCCCCAGGTTACCGCTCCAACCGTGGTGAGTGGCCCCTGGAAGCTTAAAACCTGGCAACCAGGCAGTTCTATTACTTTTGAACGGAACCCAAATAGTTCAGTTTACCCTGCCCCGCGCCTCGATAGCCTTACTTTCAAAGTAGTTGCCGATAGCCAGGTAGCTTTACAGAAATTGAAAGCCGGGGAAATCGATTTCTACCGGCCTTCCCCGGCGGATTTTGCCAGTTTCGCCGCTTTGCCGAATGTCCAGACCTATACATGGGGACCGGCAGGGCCAACCTGGTATTTTGCCGGTTTCAACTTCAGAAAGCCCTATTTGCAGGATAAAATTTTACGGCAGGCTCTAGATTGGTCACTGGACCGGCGCTCGATTTTACAGAAGCAAGGTTTTGGATTAGGACAGCTAATTAACAGTGATATTCCTCCCTGGAGTCCCTTCTTCAATCCCAATACGGCTCGCTATGATTTTAACCTGGATAAAGCGAAAGCCTTATTGCAACAGGCTGGTTACAGTATTAAGGATGGCAAACTGCTTGATAAGACCGGGAAAGCCCTGCCTGCTTTGAAGTTAGTTTATAACGCGCCAAGTCCGCTGTACGAAGGAATTGCGAATACTATGAAGACCAGTTTCGCTGCCCTGGGCGTCCAGGTTGAGTTGAGCAATTTTGACTCTGGCAGCTATCAAAGTTATTTACTTAATCCCGCCTCCGATTATGATATTTTCCTTTCAGGCTGGACTACTAATTTTGCTTCACAGGATTTCGGCCAGGTCTGGAGTGACCCGTCCCTGAATAGTGGCGCTTATGAAAATGGCCAGTTGCTAGGAGTATACTCCAAAGCGATGGCTGAAACTGACCCGGCTAAAATCAAAAACTGGTTATTCCAGAGTCAGGCAATTGAAGCCGAGGAATTACCTTACATCTTTTTGTATGCCGAGCAGGGCTTGCTGGTGACTGCCCGGCGCGTGGCAGGCTTCAGTACAAATTTACCTGGCCCTACCCAGAACCTCTATAGTGACTGGTTCATGGCCTCTTGAAAGCTCTGAATTATGGTATAATCCCCGCGATGATAGGATAAATAGGGGATGAATTAAATGTTAAGGGCGAGAATTCTCAGCGCGGTAGTATTAATACCTGTTGTACTTATTCTGTTGATCCTCGGGCCGGAAACTACCGCCCTCACCACGGGTATTGCGGCTATTATCGGCGCTTATGAGTTTTACCACATGTCGGAACACTCGCCATATCATTTTCATCCCCTGGTAATTCCGGGTTATATAGCGGCAGCGGCTTTCAGCCTGGCCGCTTATCTCAAAGCCCCCCTCTGGTTATTAGGAATTATTCTCCTGCTGGCCGTCCTGACTTTGCCCTACTACTGGTACTCTCAACGAAATCAACCCGCTACAACACCATCCTCTGAGGCACAGCCGCTGGGTAAATACGGTAGCTGGCTGATTACTATCTTTGCGCCTGTCTATGTTGGATTGCCCCTGGCTTTGATTGCTCTAATCCGGCGGCCCTCCACCGATGCTTCGATCTGGTGGGTAGTGCTGATCTGTATTGGCACCTGGGGGGCGGATACCGGTGGCTATGCCTTCGGGCGTCTTTTTGGTCGGCATAAGCTAGCTCCTAAAATTAGCCCCAAGAAGACCTGGGAAGGCGCTGTAGGCGGCGTGCTTACTGCCATGATTGGAGTGGCGCTGGTGGGAGGGCTGGCCTTGAATATTCCGCTGTATCTGACATTACCGCTGGGTTTTGTGCTGGCAGTAGGCTCAATTCTGGGCGATTTATTCGAGTCGTGGGCCAAGCGCCGCTTTGATACCAAAGATTCTGGCAAACTTATTCCCGGTCATGGCGGACTACTCGACCGCATAGATAGCTTTCTGGTAGTTACCATTCTGACCTATATCTTTATCCTCTTTTATAGCTAATCCGGGCTTATTTTACCCGGGGCACCTAAAGTACTATCCGCAAAATTAGCTGGAATCTGCCTCGAAAACCCCTTTTCCGGTTTGACATAATGTGCTAGAATATACCTATTATAGCCGCGCGTTAAAAGAGGGTAAATATGCAGAAAAGTGTTGATAACTTTCTTAAATTCCTGGCGGAAGATAAGAACTTTTCTGACAACACACTGGCGGCCTACAACAACGACCTGACTCAGTTTCGGCAGTTTTTACAGGGCGAAACACCTATAGAAACAGCAGAACATGAGACAGGGGCCGACGGTTCGGAAACAACGGAGAATATATCTGTAGTAAAGCGCGGCCGGGGAAAACGGCGGCGTGGTGCAGAAACTGCTCCGGCTGAAGATAGTCAGACAGGTAGCGAAAGCTCTCAGAATGGCTATAATCAGCATCATGATTTCGGACCGGAGCTGGAACTTTCTAATTCCAACTCGAACGGAGATCAAGAACTTGATCTGCCGCAGGAAGGCCATATCACGGAGTGGGCGCAGGTCGGAAAAGAACATATCCTCAGCTACATAACGTTCCTGAAAGACCGCAAATACGCCGATAGCACGGTTGCCCGTAAGGTTGCGGCGGTAAAGTCTTTCTTTCATTTCTTGACCGACAAGAAAATCGTAAGTCACGATCCCACCGAGCACCTGGATTCGCCGCGTGTCAATAAATATTTGCCAAAGGCGATCTCAGTAGCCGATATTCACGCGCTGCTGGAACGCCCGGTAACTCATAGTGGTCCTGAAGCTTTGCGCGACCTTGCTATGCTTGGCCTGCTTTACTCAACCGGTATGCGAGTGAGCGAACTGGTTTCACTCGATCTGGAAGATGTAGACCTGGAGAGCGGCAAAGTACGCTGCGTGGGTAAGGGCAACAAAACCAGGCAGATACCGATTCGCGCCGACCAGCAGATTGCCCTGGATGCCTATCTGCTCAATGCACGTTCGCAGTTGGTTGGCAATAATGGCGAAAAAGCTTTATTTGTCAATCATCGCGGGCATCGCCTGACCAGGCAAGGCTTCTGGTTAATTCTTAAAGCCTATGCCGATGAGGCCGGTATTTCTGATATTACGCCGCATACTCTGCGCCACTCATTTGCGGCGCACCTACTTAATGAAGGCGAGACTTTGCGGCATGTACAGGAATTATTGGGGCACGCCAGTGTTAGCACAACTCAGATTTACACCCAGGTCAATGCTAATACCAAACGGGCCGACCGCAATCGGACGATCAAGATTAACCGCGAAGAGTTGCACATCAACGAACCGGAAGAGGATATAGCAGAAGCGCCCAGGCGGAAAAAAACTCACCGATCTGCCTGATCAACTCGTTATAACTTTCCGGGCAAAACAACGAATAACCTGATTGAATTGGAGAAAACTAAAAAGGCGGCCAGGCCGCCTTTTAGCGTTTATATAACCCAATTGTAAATACCTAAAAAAAGTGTAATTGGGGGATTATCGATAAAAGGTTATTTCTCTTAAGCAATTGTACCAAAGTAGTTTTTATTAACCCATATTTTATTAAATTATTTCTCTATAAGGATTTTATGACTACGGGAACAAAGGCTAACTTTAAACTTTCTCGAACTACATATGAATGGGCGTTAAAACATCTTCTACTTGAAGGAGACACTGATTTACTTCCAGCTCCATTTGAAATAGAAGCCCTGAATTATGATAAAGAAATTTTATTGGATGAGCTACAGAATTTAGATATTAGAAATTATCAGTGGAAAGGAGGTCGGAAGTTTTTAGTTCCAAAAGATAAACTTGTGCCTCGGAATGTAATGCAGTTTGATCCGTTTGATAGTTTAATATTTGCTGCAATTATAAAAGAGTACGGGGACTTTATAGAAAAAAAGCGTTTACAAGTAGCAACAGACAGAATATTTTCGAGCAGATTTAAACCTACTCCTGATGGGCGGTTCTATGGAGAAAAAAATGGATGGCAAAAATTTTGGGAATATTCTCTTAATAAAGCATCAAGAGCTGAGGTAAAATTTGTTGTAGTTACAGATATTGTAGATTATTATAATCAAATATATCATCATGTTCTTGAAAACCAATTAAGTGAGTCACAAGTTCCAGATTTTGCGATAAATGCTATTAAAGGTCTCATTACCTTAAGTAGTAATACTGTTTCAAGAGGACTGCCCGTAGGTCCCCATTCAGTACATATATTAGCAGAATGTGCTTTTATTCCCATTGATCGTAGTTTTCTTTCTAATGGTTTAGATTATTGTCGGTATGTTGATGATATCCATGTATTTTGTAAAACTGAAGCAGATGCACAAATAGCCATTTATGAAATGACTAATATTCTTAATGAACAACAGCAACTCAATTTACATAGGCAAAAGACACGGATTCTTTCAGCAGAAGATTTTGTGAAACATGCCAAAAGCATGTTAATCAACAGGCCTCTTAATCAAAGTGAAGAAGAGATTCTAAAAATTATTAAAAAGCATAGTAATAGTGATAACTATGCAAAATTTAGCCTTTCAAAATTGAGTGACAAAGATCTTGAAACAGTTAGTCAAGTAAATATTGAACAACTTTTGGAACTGTATCTGAAAAGTGAGCCAGTGGATTTTGCAAGAATAAAGTGGTTACTTAGAAGATTATCACAATTTGGAGCACCGGGAGCAGTTGATTTTATTCTGAGTAACCTTGATAAACTTACGCCTGCTTTACCTGAAATATTACACTATATTAAAAGTGCTAGTAAAAATTATACTGAAAATTTTAATGAGGCTGGTGATCTAGTATTTAATGCATTAAATAATGCAATTGTAGAACATAGTGAGTATATGCTTATAGTTCTTCTAAATTTGTTCTCGCAAGTTCCTGAATTTAATCATATTGATAGACTAACTGCAACATATCATCGTAGAAAACCTTCTGTACAACGTGAAATACTAATAGCTGCTGGCGTTGCAGAGTATGGTCATTGGATTAAGGAACGTAAAAGCGAGTATACTTCTGCTGATCCTTGGTTAAGGAGAGCTATAATTAAGGCTTCTGTTGCTTTACCTGGAGATGAGGGCATTCATTGGATAAATAAAATCAAGCGACAGATGACTCCATTGGAGAAAATTGTAACGAAATGGGCTTTTCGACAAGAAAATATTAAACTCGGAGAGATCAAGTTAGTTTAGTGATAATAAATTCTTCTACAAAAGCATCCGATTAGGGGCTGAAATGACTAAAGAAGCTGTTAACTTGTCGTGAAGGGCCTTTATTCTCATTGACACAGAGGGACTTGAGTTATAAAATGAAGCAAATTATAGAAGTTGTACAGGCAAACTTTTTACTGAAAGGCACCCGGCGGATGGAAAGAATTACTGATAACCAACCTAATTATATAGATAGATTACAGGTAGGAATAAGATCATGGAAGCTGATGATAGAAACGACAACAGAAACGATAACAGCTATATCGTAGACGGAAGCATATTCGATTACTGGTACGAAGCACCGCCTCCGGCGGAAAACACCCCTATGGGCCGTTTTGCAAAGCTTGCGGACGGGCCTGATGAAGAAATTGATCTGGCGGAAGCTGCTCTGATGATTGCCGCGCAGGAGTATCCAGGTCTGAATGAAGTCTTTTACCTCGACGCCCTCGATAACCTTGCTGACGAAATTCGCCCTCTAATTGCTACGGAAGCTGATCCTCTCAAGAATGTTGAAAATCTCAATTATTTCCTGAATAACTTGAAAGGGTTTCACGGTAACGAAACCGATTATAGCGACCGGCGTAATTCTTATTTGAATGATGTGCTGGAACGCAAAACAGGTATTCCTATTACCCTTTCGCTGCTCTATATCGAGTTAGGCAAGCGGCTGGGAATTCATTTTGAGGGAATTGGTCTGCCGGGCCACTTTATCATCCGGTACCGCGAACTTGCTCCGCAAGCCCTGGGCCTGAATGATCGGAACGACTCTACATACGATAATCTGGAACGGCGGGAAGAGAGTACAGCTTATAACGCGGGTGGTTCTGACGAAATTCTGCTGGACCCCTTTAACGGCGGCGCCATTCTAACCGAGGAAGATTGTCTTGAACTGGTGCGCGAGCATTTTGGGCGGATGGTACCAATCAGGCAAGTCCTTAACCGGCCTGTCAATAACCGCCAATTCCTCACTCGCATGCTTAATAACCTGAAAGCCAGTTGCATTGGGGAGGAAGATTTCGAGCGTGCCCTGGAGTTTCAGGATTACTTACTGGCGCTTAATCCTCAGCTAGCAGAAGAGTTTCGCGACCGCGGGTTACTGAGCCTGCGCACTGGCCGCTATGGCCGGGCAATTTCGGACCTTAAGAGCTATCTGCGCAAGGCGCCGGACGCATCAGACGCCGGGTTTATTCGCAAGCAGTTAGGCGCGGCTATGGATGAAGTGGTCAAACGCAACTAGAAACTTCTCTTGCTCAACTTCGTATATATATCACAACAGAATTCCGGGGCGCACATTGTGCGCCCCTTTCACGTGTTTTCCTACGCACTTTAAGTTCCGATATGGTATAATACAACTAGCTATGCGTAGAATACAGATTGTTAACAATAAAAAACAGGAATTAAATGAACGAACGCACTCTGCGAGTCTTAGAATATTATAAAGTACTGGATAAGGTAGCCAATCATACCTCTTTTTCCGCTGGCCGGGAACTGGTAATGGACCTGCGCCCCTCGACAGACCTGGCGGAGGTACAGCAGCGTCTTGATATTACGGCTGAGGCGCGAGACTTAATTGAACTTCGGCCTGAAATTTCGCTTGGTGGTGCTCGCGAAGTGCGCGGTTCAGTGAAGGCTGCCGCGATAGGGCGCGCCCTGGACCCTAATTCCTTTCTTGAAATTAGTTCCACCCTTTTGAGCAGTCGCACTCTGCGCCGGACCATTCTTAAAGCGGGCGCTGGCTCTTTTTTCAACCTGACTCAGATTGCCCAGCGCCTGGTAGACCTGCCTCTATTGGAAAATGATATAGAACAGACTATTAGCCCGGATGGTACGGTGCTGGATAGCGCCAGCCCGGGGTTACGTCGCATTCGGATCGAAATACGCACCGCTCATGGTCGTCTTTTAGAAAAAGTTAATTCTATTCTCTCTTCCTCGCAGTACCAGTCTATGATCCAGGATAATATCGTTACCATGCGCGATGGACGCTATGTTATCCCGGTCAAGGCCGATTTCAAAGGCCAGATGCGCGGTATTATTCATGATTCTTCAGCCAGCGGCCAGACTGTCTTTATGGAACCGCTGGCTATCGTAGATTTGAATAACCGCTGGCGCGAACTCCAGATGGAGGAGCGCGAGGAGATCGAGCGCGTATTGCTGGAACTGGCCGGGAAGGTTGGGCGGCACGCTACGGAAATTGTAGAAGCGGTTGGAGCACTGGCCGAATTGGACCTGGCTTTTGCCAAAGCTCGCTATGCCAATGTCTTACGAGCAAGCAAGCCGCACCTGGGGGTACCTTCAGTTGAAGGCAATCCTGAGGATCATAAGCTTAATTTTATCCAGGCTCGCCATCCTCTGCTCACCGGTAAAGTTGTCCCTATTGATATTTACATGGGTGACAACTACCGGGTGCTGGTTATTACCGGGCCTAATACCGGCGGCAAGACTGTTTCGATCAAAACGGCCGGTCTGCTAACCCTGATGGCCCAGGCCGGTCTTCATTTGCCGGTAGAGGAAGGCTCGCAAGCCTTAGTCTTTAATAGAGTGCTGGCTGACATCGGTGATGAGCAGTCTATCGAGCAAAGCCTGTCCACCTTCTCCTCGCACATGACCAACATAGTTTCTATGCTGGACAAGATAAATGGCCAGACTATGGTAATTCTGGATGAATTGGGGGCGGGTACTGACCCGCAGGAAGGCTCGGCCCTGGCTCGTTCGATCATTCAGTTTATACTCGAAAAAGAATCTTACTCTGTTATCACTACTCACTATAGCGAGCTAAAGAGCTTTGCCTACGTTACGCCGGGAGTCCAGAACGCCAGCGTAGAATTTAATGTTGAAACACTCTCTCCGACCTACAAGCTGATTATTGGTCTGCCTGGGCGCTCTAATGCTCTGGCGATTGCATCCCGCCTGGGCTTGCCGAACGATATTATCCAGGGCGCGCGCGAAATGGTTGCCCCGGAAGATATTCAGGTAGACGCCATGTTGAGCCAGATTCAGCGTGAGCGGGAAGAGACGACTGATCTGCGCTTGCAGGTCATGAAGTTGCGTTCGGAAGTAGAGCGCGAGCGTGACGAACTTAATCGCCGTCTGCGCCACATCGACGAGGAACGCCGCAAAGCCGCCGCCGAAGCGCGGGCCCAGGCTCGCCACGAAATGGAAGAGGAACTGGAAGTTGTCCGCCAGCAGAGCCGTGAGTTGCGCCAGCACCTGCTGGAAGCGGAAGAAGCGGCTCGCCAGGCGGCTTCGAACGCAGAAGTGGCGGCTCAGTTAGAGAAGCAGCGGCGGGCCCTGGCTGAAGCCGAAGCGAAGGCTATTGCCTTGCAGAAAGAAGCACGCCGCCGGGCCGAAGCGAAGGCTGCCGCCGCCCGGAACTCTAACCCGGATGGTGTGGCCGAACCGGGTAGCAGCCAGCTAAAAGCGGGGGACCGGGTACACATTGAAACAATCGGACAGGAAGGCCAGGTAGTAGGTGGTCCGGACTCCGAAGGCCGCTACGATGTTACTTCGGGAATATTCCGCTTAAAAGTGGCCGGAAGCGACTTGCGTAAGCTTAAAGGCAGACCGCGCGACCCGAATGGCACCTATACTACCAGCCAGCGCCGTGACCGCGCCCTGGCCAACGAAAAAGAACAGGCTATTAGGGTTAACGCCCGGGCCCGTTCGGATGTACCTTCGGCGGCTATGCCGTTAGAATTTGATATTCGCGGCTGGCGGGCTGAAGAAGTGCAGTCGGAACTGGATCGCTATCTGAACGATGCCTACCTGGCAAACCTGCCTATGGTGCGGATTGTGCATGGCAAAGGTACGGGGGTATTGCGGCAGGTTGTGCGCGATATTTTGAAGAGCCATTCGCTGATTTCCTCCTTCCGGTTAGGTGAAGCAGGAGAGGGTGGCGATGGCGTGACAGTAGCAACCTTAGTAAGATAGCATTGTCTTGATTTATGGAGGCAGTTATTTTTTCCGGAATACAGGCTGCCGGAAAATCAACCTTTTACAAACAGCGTTTCTTTGATACGCACCTGCGCATCAACCTGGACATGCTGCGCACACGCAACCGTGAAAGGCTGCTTTTGCAGGCCTGTATCGAGATGAAACAGCCTTTCGTGGTGGATAACACCAATCCGACCGTAGTGGAAAGGGCGCGTTACATCTCGGCGGCTAAAGCGGCGCAATTCCGGGTGGTAGGTTATTTCTTCCAATCCAACCCGGGAGAAAGCGTGCGCCGCAACGCTGAACGGGCCGAGAAATGGCGTGTGCCGGTGGCCGGAATCTATGGTACTGCCGCCCGGTTTGAAGCTTTAACTTTCTCAGAAGGTTTTGATGCCCTCTACACTGTCAGAGTAAGTGCGGAGGGTACTTTTATAGTGGAGGAGCAACTGCGGGATGGCGTCTGAAGAAACCAGCGTGGAGCAGACTCAGGATTGGACTGCTTTTATTGAACCGGTCCTGGATACTCTGGAAGAAACCTATTTTGGGAAAGGCTCTGTCGAACTGGAAGATCCTTTCCATGTGTTGATTGCCACGGTTATCTCTCAGCGTACCAGGGAAGAGCAGACTACTCTTGTCTCCAATCGCCTTTTTGCGCGTTACCCGGATGCCACTTCACTAGCAGAGGCTCCCGTGGATGAGCTGATGCGCCTGCTGCACGGTTCTTCCTACCCGGAAGTTAAAGCGCCTCGCATAAAAGAAATCGCGCGTATTCTGCGCGATAACTTTGGCGGCCAGGTGCCACATACTATTGATGAATTGCTGGCACTTCCCGGCGTAGGCCGCAAGACCGCTAATTGTGTGCTGGTCTACGCCTTTAATATCGCCGCTCTCTGCGTGGATGTACATGTTCACCGCATCACCAATCGCCTGGGCTGGTTTGTTACCAAAACCCCCGAACAGACCGAAAGAGCGCTTGAAAAAATTCTCCCTAACCGCTACTGGTTTACGATTAACCGCCTGATGGTCCAGCATGGGCGTACGATTTGCCTGCCTACGGTGCCACAATGCCGGAAATGCCCAGTTCAGCAGTGGTGCGAAACCGGACAGAACCATCTGGGCAAAGATCTGCGCAAGCTATAATTACAGACTCAGGCTACAAATTCGGGTACTTTTTTCAAAATACCTTGCGCTACCCGCTGCCCGTCCTCAATACAATCCGGGATACCAACGCCGTGATAAGCGGCCCCCGCCAGGTATATACCTTTTAATCCGGCTACATGGCGGTCTATTTCAGCTACGCGTTCCTGATGCCCCACATCATATTGCGGATTGGCTTTCTGCCAGCGGAAGACTTTTGTAAGAACAGGTTTAGCTCTAATGCCCATCAAGGCTTCAAATTCGTCCCTGGCGGTTTGCGCAAGGGCGGCTTCATCCTGTTCGGCTAGTTCCTCGGCTTGGGCACCTCCTATAAAAGCCCTGATCAACACATGCTCCTCTGGAGCGCGATGGTCGAACTTGGTAGAGGACCAACCGCTGGCTATAATCCGGCGATTTTCGCTACGCGGTACAACAAAACCGAAGCCCTGTAGCTTATGCTCCAACTCGCTGCGTTTGTAGCCCAGCGAAACTGTGGCGGTTGAGACATAGCGAATGCTGCTAAGTTTCTCGGTCAGGGTTGGGTCTATCCTTTTAATAAGTTGAGATGTTGCGTAAGCCGGGCTGGCAAAGACTACGGCGTCGGCTGTAATTCGGGAGCCATCCTCCATCAAAAGATTATATTGTTCGCCGGTTTTCTCTACCGCCGCAACGCTTTGACCTGTTATCAGGGCTGTCGGGTCAAGTTGGGCTACCAGACTTTCCGTAATCCGTTCCAGGCCATCTCGCAGGCTCATAAAGGCGGATAGCGCCGGTTTAGGGTTGGGCGATGGCACGGCTTTTTTGGCTGCGGCAGCCGCTCGTTTCTGGGCCAGGACTCCTCGCAAGAGGCTACCGTACTTCTTCTCCATATCAAGAAAACGGGGGAAGGTGCTTTTAAGGCTCAGATTTTCGGCGTCGGCTACATAAATCCCGGCAATCATCGGCTCGGCGATACGGTCGAGCGCTTCATTACCCAGGCGCCGCCTGACAAAATGGGCCAGGCTTTCGTCTCCGTCATCTTTACGGCCTGGTATGAAAAGATCAAAGCCCATGCGTAGTTTGCCGGGCCACGAAATCAGGTTGGATTTCAAAAAGGGCATAATTCTGGAGGGAATGATTAGCATTACCCCATCAGGCATAGGCTTGAGCTGCCCGTGGCTTACTACATATACTTTGCGAGCAGCGTCGTTTGTGCCGATCAGTTCATTTTCCAGGCCTAATTCCCGGCATAGCTGGATAGCGGAACTTTTCTGGGTAATAAAAGAATCGGGACCTCCCTCGATTATGAACCCATTTTCTCGTGCTGTCGCTATTTTTCCACCAAACCTGGGCGCTTTTTCTATCACAAGGTAATCAACACTGCCTTTGCCGAATTTTTGCAGGTAATAAGCGGTTGAAAGGCCCGCTATCCCACCTCCAATAATAGCAACTTTCATTGGTTTGCCTCACTAGCATGTATAAAAGTGGTGAAATCGTCTCGACAGTGAGAAAAGTGTTTCTGAGCAAGTATGAGCTTGCACAATTATAATAGAGGGTTATAAACAGGGGGGTTAAAGCAAGTAAAAATCAGGTGAAGGTCTTTTAAAGGGTCAATGCTTTTCTTTCTTCTTGTGTCAATATTAATCCAGAGATACAAGAAAAATTCCAGACATTAGTTGTATGCAGCTATTTGCTTTCGGTTCAAATTCCACTTTATTTAGCTTAACTATAGTTGAGAACACCAAAGAATCTCTCTCCTGCTCTTGTTTTGAATCAAAGATCGAGATTCTTCGCTGTGCTTAAGATAACAAGCAAAAGGGTTCTTAGCTTTAAGCTGCGGCCTGAAGTTGTTTGAGATCTTGTAACAAAACCTGTTCATGACCCTGTGGACTCACTCCGGTGTAGACTTTGCGCAAGACTCCTTGCGGGTCCACTACAAAACTGGTGCGATTCCAGAACAGCAAGCCGTTATATTCCCGCTGTCCGCTACCCAGCTTATTCAAAAGTTCGTGCTCAGGATCAGCCAGAAGATCAATGGTAAAGGCATACTTGTTGCAAAAATTCTTGTGGGAGTCCACATCGTCTTCACTCACGCCGATTACCTCGGTATTCAGGGCTTCAAAATCAGATTTAGTAGCGGTAAAAGACTTACCCTGAATGGTGCAGCCCGGTGTATCATCTTTAGGATAGACGTACAAAACGAGCCACTTACCTGCAAAATCAGTCAGTGTAACAGTTTTCCCATCCTGGTTCTGTAAAGAAAAATTAGGAAACTGCTGACCTTCCTCTAGCATATATCTTCACCTTTCATCCTTAACTGAAAAGTAATAACATAAATAACATTAAAGTTAAAAACAGGTATATCAAATCATCAAAGGAGCTATTAGTCAAATTAATACGGCATGGACAGCTAGAGGTAGAGCAAATTCTCTGTAAAAGATTTTGCTACAGGGGAAAGAGCTAAAAGTGGAGTTATTGAAAAAGCGGAGGCCGCGTTCTTAGATAGAACGGCGGCCTTTAAGAGCATTTGAAAGGGTTACTTCGTCGGCGTATTCCAGGTCTCCGCCCACAGGTAAACCGGTTGCCAGGGTTGAAATGTTCACGCCTAGCGGCACCAGCAACTTATGGATATAGTTGGCGGTAGCGCGACCTTCTACATTCGGATTCATCGCCAGGATTACTTCGTTGATATCATTCAGTTTCACCCGGTCGATCAACTCGCGTATACGTAGATCGTCGGCCATTACACCGCCCAGCGGGTCGATATGGCCGTGCAAAACGTGATAAAGGCCGTTATATTCGTGAGTTTTTTCGAGTGCTACCACGTCCAGAGGCTCTTCGACCACGCACAGCATGTTGCGTTCGCGATCTTTGCTGGAACAAACCGGACATGGGTCGTGCTCGGTCAGGTTATAACACTCTGAACAATAAATGATCTTCTGTTTGACATCCAGAATCGCCTGGGCCAGGGCTTCGGCGTCCTCCTTGGAACCGCGCAAAATATAGAAAGCCAGGCGTGACGCGGTTTTAGGGCCAATAGTGGGGAGTTTATTCAACTCATCTATGAGCCGGTTAATCGGCTCGGCAGTTACTCTCATTCTCTAAAATATCTCCAGTTAAGTCTTTTTATAAGAATATCTGTAATTACAGGAAAGAGTGCAGTTTCTGGGAGTCTTTAATTATAATATGACCCCGATGCGCTTCAATTGCCCCCGCATTTTCCATAGATTTCAGGGCGCGGCCTACCATTTCACGCACTGTTCCGGCAGTCGAGGCGATCTGGGCCTGGGTCATCTGGCTAGATACCATATTACTAATACCAATGCCCGGTATAGCATCTTCTTCCACCTGGCTCAATAAAATCCTGGCCACTCGCCCTGTAACCTGTCTGAGCGAGATATCCCCTATCAGGGCAGTGAGATGGCGCATACGGTTAGCAAAAATCTTAATAACCGCTTTTGCGATCTCTGGCTCATCGTCTAACAACTGTTGTACGGCAGAAGTGGGTACAATCCAGACTGTACAGGGTTCAAGCGCATCGGCGCTGGCAGGATTAGGCCCGCCATCCAGAACTGGCACATCGTTGAAAGTCATGCCAGGCCCCGCCAATCGCAAATTCTGTTCTTTTCCTTCCGGTCCTGATTTAAAGACCCGCACTCGCCCTTCCTGGACATAGTAGAGGCCCCGGCAAGTCTCACCTTCCAGGAATAATAATTGCCCTCGCTCATAATGCTCTTCGACTGTAGCAGCGGCCAGTTTAGCCAGGGCCTGGTGGTCGGGTTCTAATCCGGCGAAATATGGCAACTTTCGCAGAAATTCAATTTTAAGCAAGGTCTTCCAGCCATTCCAATGCAGAGTTTAGTGATTTCTACAATCAGGAAACAATCTGTTACTCATACTACTAATATACGCACTTCGCAATTACAGGGTTACACATTCAAGGTTTGTGTAAGGATAGTAGCGGGTTGGCAGGCTAAAGTCAACCTGAATAAAAGCTCCTTCAACCTTTTAGAATACGGATAAACTGTATAAAATAAAGAGACAGCGGCTGTGAACGCTGTCTCTGTTAACTGTAGCTTACCAGGGAAATGTTCTATTGTTGTTGACTTACCTGTTAGATGCAGATTAATGATAGGTTTAGGACACTTAACAGGCTAATGACCAGGTTAAAAGGTCTTACTTTTTCTAAACTTTACTGTCTGTAAAATTTCTTTGTTTCATCGAAGCTCGACTTCCGTAATGAAAGTATATCAAAAATTTAACGGAATGCAAGTGATGTTTAATACTCAAAGGTACTAATTAGCGAAAATTTACTCCTATATTAGTACTAATCTATAAAAACTCTCCCTTCTAACATTAAATTCATCCTGCTCCCTTAAGAAAGATTAAAATATGCATCATGATTTTTATCATTACCCATGACTTTTTTCCTAATATCGGTGACTCTGTTATTTCTGAATTTATTTCAGTATAGTAAAACTTATAAAACTGAATGTTAGCTTTATCGTAACTTTGAAATGCTATAATTTCTATATCGAATGTTGAAAATGGAGCAACAAGAGAAATTGTAGATTGACATCAAAAGTTAATATTTTTCAGGTAAAAATGCAATATTCAGATGTTAGATTATTATTGTTAGTTCCTGATATGTTCCGTCAACTTTACAGAGGTTCGGAAATGAGCCTGGAAGTACCATATAAAACTTTACGTTAGAGGTAAGTCGTGGGATTAAGTTCAAGCCAAAGTAAAAAGCCTGTAAAGACAGTCAGGTCTATCCCTGAAACTAAAATTACCGTTCATAAATATAACCTGTTAAAAACCACCTGCCTGGTTATGGCTGTAGCCTTTTTAATCAGCGTGGTCTTGACGCTAATCATTGCTCTTTATAGCAATGAATGGCGGGTTTTGAGCGTAGGTATAGTAGACTTACTGGGTTTCCTGGTTTGCCTGGCGGCCTTTTACCTGTCTGTACAGCAGGAGTATCAGAATGCAAGCTGGATGGTGGTAACGGCTACAATTTTTGGCGTGCTTTCAGCTACAGCCCTTTTTGATACCTACCTGAGTCTAATGCTTATTTTTCTGGTTCCGGCCAGTGTTTCTGCTTTATTCTTTACCCCACGTTATGTCCTTGGAATAGGATTTATTACCCTTGCTCTTTCCATTCTGATCTATTTCCTTCAACATTATCTTCGAGTTATCCGGCCCTTTGTGCCTTACGATCCTGCAATTAATAATGTCATAACTCTGGCTATTGCTCTGGTTGTTTTACCCCTGGTTCTGGGCATGCTGCTTATGACCAATTACACTAACTTGCGCCTTGAGCAGGAACATTCCCGGCAACTTGAACAAGATAAGTTAGAGTTGGAAAAGACTCATGCCGCTCTTTATGCCAGCGAAGAACGGTTCCGAATTGCCGCTGAATGTGCCAGCGATTTACTCTATGAATGGGATTTGCAAACCGGAAAATCTCAATGGTTTGGAATTAGTTCCAGCTCTACCAATCATCCGAGCGGCTTAACTTACGACCAGCAGCTAGACTGGAAAAAAGTGATTCATCCCGAGGATTTTGCGGCGGTAGATGCCTCATTAGAACAGTTCCTGGCTGAAGGTGGCACAGGCCGCTGGGAAATGGAATACCGGATAATCCTGGCTGATGGTTCTGTACGCTACTGGCATGATCGAGGGATACCGCTACGAGATGCCCAGGGTGAGTTTATCCGCTGGATAGGCGCCAGCACCGATATAACCGAACGCCGCTTAATTGATGAGGAGCGTCTACGCCTTAACGAAATTCTTGAACAGCGTGTCACCGAAAGAACCGCCCAACTGGCAACGGTCAATCAGGCGTTGGAAGTCGAAGTGGCAGAACGCAAACGATTGGCAGAACGCTTGCAATCCTTACTGGATAAAGAAAAAGAGATCAGCCAGCTAAAAACTCGCCTCGTAACTATGACTTCTCACGAATATCGCACACCTCTGACAGTCATAATGACTTCTCTGGAATTGCTGGAAAATTACGAGGAGCATTTACAACCGCGTAAGCGGGCAGAGATTCTCGCCCGTGCTAAATTAGCGGTTCATCGTATGAATAACCTGCTTGATGATTTGCTGACCTTGGGGCGCGCCGAGTCAGGTTCAGTAGTATGTTACCCTGTGGCGCTCGATCTGATTCCATTTTGCGAAAGCCTGGTAGAAGAATACCGGATGAACCTTGACTCGCACTATCAGCTAGAGTTTTTATTGAGCGATGCTCCTGTAATGGCCTGGGCCGATGAAAAGCTGCTCCGGCATATCCTTGGCAACCTGCTTTCCAATGCGATTAAATACTCTCCCGAAGGTGGACCAATCTCTCTCGAACTGGATTATGAAAAGGGTCAGGCCATTTTCAGAATACGCGATCACGGAATCGGTATTACACCTGAAGATTTGCCTTATATTTTCGAGCCGTTCAAACGTGCCCAGAATGTCGGGGCTATCAATGGTACTGGCCTGGGATTAAGTATTGTGCGCCAGTATATTGAGATTTGTAACGGTAATATTTCGGTAGAAAGCGCGCCTGGCAGCGGAACACTTTTTACTGTTGTTATTCCGGTCCATAAGAATCTTATAAATAAGACCAAAATTGCAGCCGCCTGATAATTGCATTACAATATCTTTAGCAATAAGCTAAAGGAGGTTGCTTCATGGAATGCCGGATAGGTTGTGGAGCCTGCTGTATCGCTCCCTCTATTTCAACCCCCATGCCCGGTATGCCCAACGGTAAACCCGCCGGGGTGCGCTGCGCCAATTTAAGCGAAGACAACCGCTGCCAACTTTTTGGGAAACCAGAACGCCCGGCGGTATGCTGCAGTCTGCAACCATCTTCTGAGATGTGCGGTACTACTCAGCAGGAAGCCCTGGATTACCTTACTTTTCTCGAAAATTTGACTACCCCTGATAAACCTCTACTGTAACTCCCCTGACTTTAGCATTAGCTACTGGTCTAAAACTTATGGCACAGACTATGCCACTTTGAAGGTAAAATTGAAAGGGCATTAAGGGTGTGTGCTATAATATTTACGACCTGCGGTAAAACATACCGGGACGAATCCTGGCCTTTGGCATTCTCTTATTGCCTTCCCTGTATAAGCATTGTGACTGAAACATTATCGGTGTAGTAACTGTCGTAAGCAGTAATTCTCGGAATTAAAACAATTTTGTGACACTAATGTCATGTTAGGTTCACCTTTATGCCATATACTGAGAAAGCTTAAGTGTGGCAAATAGCAAATCGAAGGAATCATCCGAAGAAAAACTTTGCTAAGTTTGAAACGAAAGACCAGGAGATGAAGAGAAAACTTTTTTTGAATACTAAAAGATATGTTTGCAGCGTGGGCTTGCTGACCACTTTACTTTTGACAGCCCTCCTGGCTGCCTGTGGAGATACTCCGACGGCAGTGCCTACTCCTACTCCCACTGTTGCTCCCCCAAGTGCCCGTGATATTGCCGCTAAGACAGCAGACCGTCTTAAAGAAGTCAACTCCCTGCACTTTATCGTAGATATTAAGTCTGGTGAAGTAAATCTTTACAATAACATCAGCTTTAAACGAGCGGAGGGAGACTACAGTAAACCTGATAAGTACCGGGCCAAGTTAAGAGTTAGCGTGGCAATCGCACAGGTTGATGCTGAAACTGTCGGCATAGGTGATAAACAATGGCTCTTGTTGAAGAATTTGAGCAATAACTGGGTCGAATTACCTCCTAATGTGGGCTTCAAAGCCAGCATTCTTTTTGACCCGGATAAAGGTCTGGGCGCAATTGTCAATAAAACCAAGGATTTGCAAATCGTTGGCTCCGAAACGCTGGATGGTGTAGATGTTTACCATCTCAAGGGTATAGTTTCCGGGCCGGATATTGCGCCGATCACTGCCAGCACGCTCGGTAAGAATGATGTGAACTTTGATGTATGGACCGGCAAGAGCGATTACCTGGTGCGGCAGGTAACTTTCAAAGAAATTTCGGACTCACCGACGGCTTCAGACTGGCAGTTAAATTTCTCCAAGTTTGACCAGCCCGTTGATATTAAGAGTCCGGTTTAGAATAAGTCGAGGACTGCCAGAAGATGCAAGATAAAAAGCAACGAAACCAACCGGCGGCCCTGGATGATATGCAGGAACTGAGGGCTGCCTTGAGCAGCGCTGATAGTAATAGTTCCTCAACTGAGATTGCTGAAGAAGGTGAGAGCCAGGGCTTCAAGAGACCCTGGCTGGTTCTTTCAATGTTGCTGGTAGGCGTAGTCCTGGCAGCTCTGGACCTGACAGTGGTAGTCTCTATTTTGACTACCATGATGTATGACCTGGATATTGCCCTGGGCGATGTGGATAAAGGCGCCTGGATAGTGAGCGCCTATTTACTGGCATATACGGTGACGATGCCCTTTCTGGGGAGAGTCTCGGATGTGTACGGTCGCCGCCCGGTCTTCCTGGCAGCCCTGGCTATCTTCATTGCAGGTTCGGTGATGGTGGCGCTAAGCACCAATACGCTTGGCCTGGGCTGGATGATTGCCGGTCGGGTGGTGCAGGCTATCGGCGGTGGGGCAATGGTTCCGGTTTCTATGGCGGTAGTGGGCGATATTTTCCCGGCGCGCCGGCGCGGTCTGGCCCTCGGCTTGATTGGCGCTGCCGATACCGCCGGATGGGTAATCGGCCCGCTCTACGGTTCGGTAATGCTCAAATTACTGGGCTGGCACACGATATTCTGGATAAATGTTCCCCTCGGCCTGATTTCGGCTGTACTTATTTTCTTTGCCTTAAAGCCCCAGCGAAAAACAGTCGGAGCAGAACCGGTTAGCGCCGGTCTTGCTCAAAAAGGCATTTCAAAGTTTCGCCAGCTTGATGTGGTTGGGTTTTTCCTGCTTAGCCTGGCCCTGACCGGTATAAACCTGGCCTTTGGCGGCGGCAAGGAAGCCTCGGCTTTGAGCGGCAGCGCTTTTGGTGATGTGGAGAAGAATCCGCTACAGGAGTACCAGACTCCGATACTGATTGGGGCGGGCGTGGCTCTTTTACTCTTTATTATAGTTGAATTGTTTGTAGCGCGGCGACCTCTGCTGAATCTAAGAACTTTCCGGCGCCTGCCCTACAGCGCGGCTAACCTCGCCAATTTTATGATCGGGGGGGCTTTGATCGTCGCTCTTGTAGGAGTAGCGCTCTTTGTTAATACTACCGACTCCAGCAATAACAGGGTTAATATTGCTTTTGATGCTGCCCTGGCGCTGGTTCCTCTAACCATGGGCATGGCTATCGGAGCGGTTCTTGGTGGTTGGTTCAGCGATAGAATTGGCTACCGGTTGGCGACCACTCTCGGCCTGACCCTGGCGGTATTTGGTTTTATCCTCATGGCTAAATGGCAGGTTAACTGGCAACCACCCGCTGACCTGCTCAAACTCTTCCCCGGTGCCGCTCTAACAGGTTTAGGTTTTGGTACGGTTATAGCGCCAGTAGGAACGGCTGTAATAGACTGGGCTGACCGTGAGGATATCGGTATTTCGGCTGCCCTGGTGCTGATATTACGCCTGGTAGGCATGACTATGGGGTTGGCTATCCTGCTACAGTGGGGTCTGGCTCGTTTTAGAGACCTCACATCAGGCGCACCTCTCGATAAAAACTATGATACCGTTATTCGAACTTCGCTGGCTCGGGTAATCACCGAAATGTTTATTGCCTCGGCTATTATAGCGGCTGTGGCCATCTTACCGGCGCTCTTCTTGCGGCGACGCCCCGAAAGTGACCAGAGCGAGGAAGAGAAGCGCCGAAAACAGGAACTGGGCAGGTTACTCTAGCCTGTAAGAAAAATAAGAAAATATAGTAAGAAATATAAAAAGACCGTCTGCAACATTCAGGCGGTCTTTTTGTTATACCGTGCAATAAGGAGGAAATATTTCCTTTTACCGGACCATAGTAAATGGCCCGGCCATAATAAATACTGGCACAGAACTGTTTTTCTTCTAAAATTGTTTGAGAGATGCTAAATTGCGTATTTACTGGTATTAAGCATACCCTCTATCCCCTCTACAATACAACCCCTTTTTCCACAACTTTATGCACGACTTTTCCAGAAAGTTTCCACACTATCCACAACCGTTCAATTATTCGTCCGTTAAGTTTATAGTAACAACAGGAATCAATTAAAAAATTAATGAAGCAATTAATACGAACAAAAGGAGAGCTGTAAATGCAGCATATTCGCACTAACATTTTTGCCAGGCGTTCAACTAACATTTGTATCTTAACCGTCCTGCTGGTTGGGTTATTAATGGCGCTTGTACCCTTGAAGGCAGTGCAAGCGGCCGGCTATCCCCAGTTACAATGGAGCGACTCGGGTCTGAATTTAACAAACCCATATAGTATTTGCGTTGATACCCTTAACCCGTATCGCTTGCTGGCGGCGGAAGGCACCAGCGAAAAGCGGGAAGGGGTCTTTGCTTACAACTGGAAATCCGGCCAGAAAACTCAGATAAATTCTCTTACTTTTGACCTTTGCGGTGAAAATGGGCTGCTTTACACTCGCCTTTCCCCGTCTCAGCAAGACGGCGGTTTCCGCTTTAGCATGGGCTCAAACCAATCTCAGGCTATAGCTCATTTTCCGACTAACCTGGGCCATGATGGTACAACCCAGGTTTACTCTTTCCAGCCTGCTGCTGGTCCTGGCCTTTCGCACCTGTGGGCCAGCAGCGATGGCGGCCTTACCTGGCAGGAACGCGGTCAGCAATTCGAGGGCCAGATGCGCAGTTTCAGTGTAGCTCAAACTAATGCTCGGGCGGTCTATGCTCTGGTGCAGGCCAGGAATACCGCTCCAAACACTTTGACGAAGTTTACGGTCTACTTCTCGCCGGACGCCGGTATTAACTGGGAGAAACGCTTTGAAGGGGAAGCTAATAACGATTATTCGCGGGGCGGCGTAGCGGTAGAACTGGGAAATCCTGAAGGCCAGATTATCCAGACTACCCCTGTGGGTGTCGTAAATCTTACCTATCTGTCAGGAGGATTTGGCTCCAGCGCTCGCGCGGAATATTATGTTTCAACTGACGGCGCGCACAGCTTCTCAAAAGTTGGATTCTTCGACATTGTAAACAGTATGGTTCTGCGCTACACCGGCAATAACAGCTTCCTGCGCTATACCTACAGCAGCGGTGACGCAAAGCTGGAATATTCCACTGATGGTGCTAAAACCTGGCAGGCTTCTAACTTTCCCGGCACCCTTACCGGGTCGGGGAACTACCCGCGCTATATCATGGCGGTTCCGGATATGCCAACCCATATTATTATGGCTGCCGGTAATATAATCTGGCATTCACCTGATAGCGGGCGCTCCTGGGAGCAACTGGTCTCGTATTTGGCTGATAGTACTGTTTTCATCACGCCCTACAGCCCTTTAAGCTTGCTGGCTATTAAGGATAATCATCTTTATTACCTGGATTTGCCGGATTACGCCAAAGCTGCCGCAGCTCCCGCCCAGGCCGATAGTTACAATCCTTCTAACAATTTTTATAGCGCTACCGGCCACAATATGGGAGGCGTGTTCAAAAATTACTGGGAAAAGTATGGCGGTCTTTCCTTGTTTGGTTACCCCCGTACCGAGGCTTTCCACGAAGTTAACCCTTCCGACGGCAAGATTTACGTGGTGCAGTATTTCGAGCGCAACCGCTTTGAATATCATCCTGATCTGGCCGGGACGCGCTATGAAGTGCTGCTGGGTTTGCTGGGGAACCAGTTGACCGAACAGCGCAGGGCGGCAGGCGAAGGCGCATTCAACCACTTCGCTGATATGCACTATCCGGGAGGTATTTACTTCTCGCAGACCGGGCATAACCTGCGAAATACTTTCAAAGAGTACTGGGAAAAGAACGGCGGGTTAGCTATCTACGGCTATCCAATCAGCGAAGAATTTTATGAGGTTAACCCAGATGATGGCAAGACCTATGTGGTGCAGTATTTCGAGCGCAATCGCTTCGAATGGCATCCCGAAAATAAAGGAACGCCCTACGAAGTCTTGCTTGGTCTGCTCGGCAATAGTCTGTTGAAGCAAAAAGGCTGGTTGTAGAAGCTCAGGCGGATTGCGCCGGGTAATCCGGTTCTCCGCCTTCTTGCCTTAAGATGCGTCCGTAAGCGTCTACCAGCCAGACTCGCGTTTCCATCTCACGGCTTAATTCGTAGGCCAGGCGCATTGCCATGCGCGGTAGATCTCCTTCGCTGGCACGAGCCTGCCAGCGAAGGTAGTAATTTGCTTCGGAAGCGGGAATAGGAGTATCTTCCTGCGGCAGGCTTTTGCGGTGTAATGTGAACAATCCCGGTCCTCGTTCAGGATCAAAGATAAGTTCTTCCGGCCCGCTCCTGAAGTGAAAACCCATCGGCAGGCTGTTTAAAAAGTCGGCCAGATGACGCGGTCGCAAACCGGCGTAGAAGTGAAATTCGTAGTGATTGTTATAGAGAACGATTTCCATAATAACCCCGAGCTATTCTAGAGCGTGAAAACAGTCCCCTCAGGCGCATTTTGCTGGACGGCCTGGTAGAGTGTGTTAGCAGGGCGACCGTCAATTATCAATACTTCTTTAGCGCCACGCAGCGCACGTTGGGCCGAGTCAATCTTGGGTATCATACCGCCAGAGATTACGCCCTCCTGAGTCAGGCGCGCTGCCATTTCCGGGTTAAGATGCGGAATGGTCTTTTTCTCACTATCCAGTACCCCTGGCACGTCCGTCAGGAAGACACAGGCATCGGCCTGTAACTCTGCTGCTATATGCGCTGCCACGTTGTCAGCGTTAATATTATAAATGTGCGCTTCCGAGTCATCTACGGCTGTTCCAAAGGGGGCCACCACCGGAATAAAGCCGTGAGCCAGGGCCAGCTTTAATAAATCAGCATTTACCCTGACGATCTCACCTACCAATCCGATATCGCCATGTGACATTTCCCGGCGAGCTTCAATCAAGCGTCCATCCAAGCCGCTAAACCCGATAGCGCTAATCCCACGGGCATGCCCGGCCTGGTTAATGGCGGATACCAGTTCGGCGTTAATGTGCCCTCGCATCATCATTAAGGCCGCTTCCAGGGCCGCCTGGTCGGTCACTCGTAAGCCGTTATGAAAGCGCGGTTCCTGGCCAAGCTTTTTAAGCAGTCCATTAATCGCATTTCCGCCGCCATGTACTACTACCAGCGCTACTCCTTCCGCTGCCAGCTTTAGCAGGTCTTCCAGCGTAGTATCGGGTGCTCCGGTGGAAGTCTGCCCCCCCAGGGTGCTGCCACCCAGTTTAATCACAACTGTCTTTTTCAAGGTTTCTCTCGTCTTCTCTTTACAGCTTAATTTTATAGCTCTCTTGCTAATTGCCTCGGTGCTTGCAGGTGGATTTCTGATTTATACAACAATAATTACCTCCTGATTTTAGCATTGAGAATGAATTTAGTCCAAAAATTAACTATGACCAGGCTTTGACTGGCATAGGATTTGCCTCCAATGTGCCTTGTAGTGACTTGTATTGAGACTAGATAGGGGTTAAGTAATTAAATGGTAGACATAGTATGTATCAGTCATTTGCGCTGGGACTGGGTCTGGCAGCGCCCGCAACATATTCTCTCGCGCCTGGCGAAGGAGAATCGGATTCTTTATGTAGAAGAACCGGTTACTCGAACCGGAGAAACCAGGCCATACCTGGAAAGAGTGCCAGAACAAAATACACCCTATTTGACGGCTCTGCGGCTGGTTTTACCCGCCGAAATGGACCGCTGGTTGGGTCACGGTGAGGGTGAAACTCCCAAGGTTTATGAAGAATTGCTGCTGGACTATTTGAAACAGGAAAACTTTCTAAATCCGGTTTTATGGCTATACACTCCAATGGCTCTCCATTTTGTAGATGTTCTTCCACACAGCCTCTTAGTTTATGATGTGATGGACGAACTATCGGCTTTTGCCGGAGCGCCATCCGGTCTGATTGAACGTGAAAAAGAACTGCTACGCCGCGCGGATGTAGTATTTACGGGAGGCGCCAGTCTTTACCGGGCTAAGTTGCCTTATAATGAGCATACCTACCTTTTTCCTAGCGGGGTTGAAACCGAACATTTTGCTCGTGCCTCCGAACCGGAAGCTTTTCCTCCGCCGCCTGATATTGCCGGATTGTCGCATCCGTTGCTCGGCTATTACGGTGTAATTGATGAGCGTATGGACTTCAAGCTACTGGCAGCAGTGGCCGAAGCCAGGCCCGACTGGACCTTTTTAATGATTGGCCCGCTGGCTAAGATCAGCAAAACAGACTTGCCTGAGGCTGCCAATATGCACTTTACAGGGCAGAAAAATTATGAAGAATTGCCGGCTTACTTACATCACTTTGATGTTGCGCTAGTACCCTTCGCTCTTAGCGAGACTACTCGGTTTCTAAGTCCTACCAAAACCCTTGAATATATCGCCGCTCATAAACCGGTTGTCTCAACCCCGTTAAATGATGTAATCGAGCTTTACGGGTCTGTAGTGCGCATAGCAAAGACCCCTCAGGAATTTATAGAAAAAGTTGAGGAGGCTATGACCGAAGATCCTGAAGCTCGCCGTGCCGCAGAAGATAAACTATTGAGCAAGCAAACCTGGGATAAAATTGCCTCTTCCATGAATGAGATTATTACCGCGCAATTGCTTGACAAAGCAAACTCATCGGAGTAAATAAAACCTGCTGAAACCGGTTTTAAGTTAAAGAGGTTTGCGGGAAAGTAATGATAAAACGCCGTTTAGAAGCTGCGGAGAGCCAGACCACCAACCATCGGACACGAGTGCCAAAACAGTTTTTCGTGCTGGCCGTAGGGTTGATCGCCGGTCTTTTCTGGGTACGCTTACGAGCCCTTTTGAGAAGAATCGTGTTGCGCCGCCTGGCTCTCTTTCCTCGGGTAATTGGAGAGCGTACACCTCAAGACCTGGGTATGGCTTATGAGGAGGTCTGGTTTCCCGCCCGCGATGGTTTAAAATTACACGGCTGGTATATTCCGGCTCTTCCCGAGGTCGCTCCTAAAAACGTCACTGTCATTATGGGGCACGGGCACACCGGTAACAAGGAACCTGATCTGGGTTACGCGGCCTTTTTCTGCAATGCCGGATATAACGTCTTTATGTTTGATTTCCGTGGGCATGGGCGGAGCGAAGGTCCACGCGGCACCTCCATGGGCTACTGGGAGCGCCTGGACGTACATGGCGCGGTTGATTGGCTGTTAGGACGCGGTCAGGAGCGGTTTGCCGCTTTCGGCATTTCAATGGGTGCTTCAATTTTAGTGATGGCTTCCGCCGAGAATCCCTATATTAAAGCAGTGGTATCGGATAGCGCCTACGCTCACCTATACCGCTCAATAGCCGCCGAGATCAATAATATGTACCGCTTGCCGCTCTGGCTGGCGCGTCCCCTGGCGCACTATGCCTGGCGGATTCTGGCCTCTCATCATAGTTTTCCGCTCGATCTGGCTTCCCCGGCTGATTACGTGGCGAAGATCGCTCCGCGACCTCTTCTGATAATTCATGGCGAAAAGGACCGTTTAACTCGGGTGGAGAATGCCTATATTCTTTACCAGCTTGCAGGGCAGCCCAAAGAACTCTGGATACAGCCCGAAGTAGCCCATGCCCAGGGTTATATAACCTATGGTCCGGTTTACGAGCGGCGTATACTCGACTTCCTTGAACAGGTGGACTGGGATTCAGCTCCTGACCTCCACGCGCCTGCCCGCACTCTTGATGGGATTGCAGTAAGTGGCAATGGGTAAATCAGGCCTGACACTAGCTGAATAACTGTAAAAATGCCGATGGGTCAAAGACTCCTGCTACTTCCAACCCAATCTGCACAACCATTACAATCGTACCGGCTCCGAAAACCAGCACATTTTCCAGGAGTAAGCGGTGGGCCAGTTTCCGGTCACCGCTTACCCGATCTGCCATAATTAATTGCATCAGGGCGCTGGCGCAGGAAGCCAGTAAAGCGGCTATCCCTGCTTCTGCCACCGGTACTTTCCCCTGCACTGCCAGGGTTGCCGCCGTTGCGCTGGCGGAGGCGCTGGAGACCAACCCGCCTATGAAACTGACCAGGTAGAAGCCTACTGCCCCGGCCAGGCGCTGTCCCAGGTTTCCCAGGATGGTAATCGCCAGGAAGATTAAACCGTATTTAAGAGCGGACTTCAGAGAAAAAGGGGAACTTAGAGTCAGGCTGGGTGGCTTGTCCATCTCCTCATTTTCTACTTTTGCGCTTTTTGCTTTAAACTCCCTATCTTTTAACTCAATCGGGCAATAGCTTTCTTCGGTTTCTTTGATGGCCGTAGCGGTTGACGTAACCTTTTGTCCTTCTGTTACAGGCGGATTGGCCCAGTGCCGTCGCCGGATGGGGCTATGGCTGATGTAGTAATTCAGGCGAGAACTTCTGTAATACTCGGTAGTCTGTTTACCGGGTAGGCTGCTAAGCTGAAACTTTGGCAGGGCCAGTAGTCCGCTGACCAGTAGCATGGAGGTTATGGGTAGTAGCGGATAGAAAAGAGAGGCGGGTGCAACCAGCGATAAGACCAGGCCATTCCGCAGAAGCATCGCCATATTTGCCAGCCGCATACCGCGTAACGCATAATTGCGCATACTACTGCCCGACCTTCTCACCGTGGCTGCTAACTCCGTTACGGTTACTACACTGCTGACAAGACCGCCCAGGAAACCGGTGTAGGCTACCCCTTTGGCCCCATATAAACGCAGCAGAATATAGTTTCCGAAACCGATAGCCGAAATCATGATAACGGTAAGCCAGGTGCTACGTAAATCAATGATATGCCAGGGATCTATAAAGCCGGTTGGTAGCAAGGGATATATTACGAATGCCAGGATGCCCAGGGTGATAGCCGAACGTACTTCCAGGCGCGAAAGACCCAGGCTAAAGCTTACTAAAGCTTCTTTCCAGGAAAGCAGGGCTACAATGAACAAGGTGGCGGCAGTAGGTACCAGAGTCTCTCCTGCCCCTACCAGGATGCCAATTAAACCGGTCAGAAACAAAGTAACCGATGTTGTGATGACAGTAGACTTATCCCTGAGTAAAGATTGAATATTAATAATCAGGGTCATAAGAACGACAAAACCTAATGTGGCTAATCCTACTGTTGGTGCTGTCATCCAACCTAGCGCTCCCAGTAAAGACGTAAAAGAGAATGTTCGTACTCCTACATCCTTACCTGCTCTTTCGCGCTCCAGACCAATCAAAAAGCCCAACGCAAGTGCGAGACCGATTCGACTGAGACTGACCTCTAACGGCCAGCCAGAATTTAGTATTTGCGTTATCTGCACTGACTCCGCCCCTTTGCTAGTTCCACTTATTAGTAAAGCTAAAATGTAACATGAAATGTTCCTTTTGTTAACAAATTGTTAATAACAATTTCTAGTTGTTATTAACAATTTAATAAGTATGAGCTATAACAATGGATTTATTACAACTTGTTAGATTTATTACAAATAATATGGAAAGATAAGCTAAAAAGGGCTGGAAAAGAGCAGGTTTAAATCCCCTAAAACGTTTTGGCACGTATTTTGCTAGTACAAAGTTTGATGTGTTCCATAAAAACTAGAAAACATCTATGAAATTGGCAATAAATCTATTGACTTTTTTGAAAAGGATGGATACAATTCAAATATCTTGTAACGAAACTGTTTTCTGAACTCCTTTAACCGACAACGAACCTGTTTCCTTTTAGCTTTTCTGGAAGAAAAGAAATGCAGAATAACGGTAGAAGAGATGACATTAGTCGAATTCTAAACCTGAATGACGGTACGACTAATGCTGAGCTAGAACGAGTGTTAAAAGCGCTCGACTCACTTAATCGTATTCGTATTCTGCGGTTCCTTTCTGATAGAGTTGCCAGCGTAAGTGAGATTGCCGCTTCGCTCGATATACCGACTTCTACCGCCGCTCTCCATATTGAAACCCTCGAAGAAGCCGGATTGATCCGAAGCGAAATGGCACCCGCCAGTCGAGGAGTACAGAAGGTTTGTGCCAGAATGTACGATAAAGTAATCCTTGATCTGCCGGTAGTGGATGCTCCACGCGAACAACTGGTAGAGGTGACTATGCCAATTGGTGCTTTCGTAGATTGCCAGGTAAGCCCAACCTGTGGTCTCCTGAGCGAAACAGGTATCATTGGTCTGCTGGATGACCCGGCCTCTTTCTACGAACCGACTCGCCTGGCAGCGCAGCTACTGTGGTTTCAACAGGGTTATGTTGAGTATCGCTTTCCAAACCGGATTCCGAGTAACACGCTTCCGGAAGCGTTGCGTCTGAGCATGGAAATATGTTCGGAGGCTCCGCTGTTCAATCTCGATTGGCCGTCTGATATTACAGTCTGGATTAACGGGGTTGAAATTGGAACCTGGACCAGCCCGGCGGACTTTGGCGGAGAACCTGGCCGCCTGACGCCTGAGTGGTGGACTTCACGGAACACTCAGTACGGGTTGCTCAAATTCTGGCACGTAAGCGAACATTTGTCTGAAGTTGACGGTATGCAAATTTCAACCGTCAGCCTCGCTGATCTTAAACTACTGGAGTCCCCCTTTATTTCCGTCAGAATCGGCATCAAACCTGATGCCGAGCATGTGGGTGGGCTAAATCTGTTCGGGAGCAAGTTTGGTAACTATCCGCAAGATCTGGTACTAAGCGTGGCTTACCGTCCAGCTAATTAAACAATACTGCAAGGTATGACATCAAGGAGGATGGGAACCTGTATTGTAAACTGAAGCGTTCAAAAAAGCGGTACTTATAAGAACGTTTTAGACCAAGCTTTATTCCACAAACAAGCAACTGCAATTCCTAGGGCTACACTAAAGTCTTACTAATGGCATTTCCCTGGTCTTACAGGCTTTAATTCGGTTCGTCTTTCTGTCGGTAACAGTTTGATGAACCTCTGTTAAGTTTTACCTTTTACAGGCTACTAGTACTTAGCTGCCTGTTAAGTATTGATTTGGTAATGGTAAATGATTCTCAAGGAGGAGTACTGAGCATGTCAGACAAGAATTATCAGGCTAATAATCCCGAAGAACAATCTGAAACCAACTCGAAAAAATCTGTGTCTCGTCGTTCATTTATCCGTGTTGGCGCGGCGGCGGCCGGAACGCTTTTCCTGGCTGCCTGTGGTGACAACACCAATACTTCAGCGCCCGCAGCTACCACCGCAGCCTCCACTACTGCTGCTAGCGCTACTACTGCCGCCGGAGCTACTACTGCTGCTGGAGCAACCACGGCTGCTGCGACCACCGCCGCTGGAGCAACCACGGCTGCCGCAACCACGGCTGCTGCGACCACCGCCGCTGGAGCAACCACGGCTGCCGGGGCTACTACCGCTGCCGCAGGTGGTGCAACTACGTCTGCCGCTGCCGCAGCCACATACACCGGTCCAAATGTTGAGATTGCTTTCTGGAACGGTTTTACCGGCGGCGCTGCTCCACAGATTCTGCCCAAGATAATGGATGCCTTCAATTCTTCGCACCCGAACATCAAGGTTACCAACAACACCATTCAGTGGGCTGATTACTACCAGAAGGTGCCTGCTGCTGTAAAATCCGGCCAGGGCCCCGATGTTGGCGCTATTCACGGTACCGACCCGGCGACCTTCTCAGCTCAGGGTTTGATCATCGCGCTCGATGACATGATCCAGAGTCTGAACTACACCCCGGAGACGTTTATACCGGCGGCTTTTAATACGATTACCTATAAGGGCAAGAAGTGGGCTATTCCTTTCAGCCTGACTCCTTTAGGCCTTTACTACAACAAAACCGTCCTGCAAAACGGCGGAGTTGACCCGAATAACGTCCCGCAGACCAAAGACGACTACATGAAGGTGCTGGATCAGTTAAAGGCCAAGGGCATTCAGGGTTCCTGGGTGGATCCTTTCGTCTTTACCGGTTCTTACCAGTTCCAGTCCTTACTGTGGCAGTTTGGCGGCGACCTGTTCAACCAGGATGTCTCGCAGGCTACCTTCAATTCCGATGCCGGTGTCCAGGCTCTGACCTGGATGGTGGACCTGGTTAAAAACGGCTATAGCCCGGCGAACGTAGGCCAGGATGCCGACTTTACCGCTCTGGTTAATGGCAAAACCGCTTTCAACTGGAACGGTGTATGGCAGACTTCCGGCCTGTCGCAAAATCCGAATGTGCAGTGGGGCGCTGCGCCCGTACCGCAGATTGGTAGCAAGAAAGCGGTCTGGTCTAGCTCTACTCACCTGGCCGTCTTTAACAAGCGGGGCCAGGACCCTAATAAGATTGCGGCGGCTAAAGTCTTCATTGACTGGTTCGTTAAGAACTCGCTGCAATGGGCCCAGACCGGCGAGCTTCCGGCCAGCACTGCCGTTCGGAATAGTCCTGAATTCAAGCAATTGACCAACCTCCAACCGTTTGCGGCTTCGCTTGAGTTCGCGCACTTTGAAACGGCTGCGCCGGGCATTGGTGATGTGATGGCTACTGTTGATACGGCAGTTAATGAGGCGGTCTTGCAGAAGAAATCGCCGAAACAGGCATTGGACGATGGAGTGAATAAAGCTAACCAACTGTTGCAGCAAAACCGCCAGCAATATGGGGGGTAAGTTTCGTGAGTACTAGAGGTATCAAGCCGGCGACTGTGGGGCAGTCGCCGGCCCTTGACACAACAGCTATAAAGCAGAAAAGAGCCTTCAGTGCCAGTGTTTTAACGCCCTATCTTTTCCTGGCTCCCTACCTGGTGCTTTTCTGTGGTTTTGTGCTAATTCCGGCCATTTTTGGTCTCTGGATTAGCCTGCACAACTGGAATTACCTGCTACCCAATCAAACTTTTGTGGGTTTGCAGAATTACACTGATCTGTTTAAAGAAGGCTCTGTAACAAGCGGCTTTTTCTGGCAGAGTATGCTGAATACCCTGATCTTTACGGTGCTCAGTGTACCTTTCTTGCTGATCATTCCTTTAATAGTCGCAGTGGTTCTAAATCAAAAATTCCCTGGTCAGAAAGTTTTCAGGGCACTGTACTTCGCTCCCTATGTCCTCGGTGTGGCTGTTATCGGTATTCTGTGGCGCTACATCCTGGATCCCAACTTTGGTCTGTTGAATTTCTACCTGGGAAAATTAGGTTTATCTAACAGTACACCCTGGACGACTGCTACTCCCTGGGCGTGGTTTTCGCTGGTGGGAGTAACTGTCTGGTGGACCCTGGGCTTTAACACTGTCATCTATATGGCGGGCTTACAAAATATTGACAAGGTTCTGTATGAAGCCGCTAAAGTAGATGGCGCGAATGGCTGGTTAAGATTCTTGAACATTACGCTGCCTGGGCTGCGTCCTGTGGCGCTCTTTGTTTTGACCATTACTATTCTAAGTTCTGCCAACGTCTTTGGTCAGCCTTTCATTATCACCCAGGGAGCGCCCGGTAACGATACGCGTTCCGCTATTATGTACATCTCGAACGAAGGTCTGCGTAGTTACCGTATGGGTAGCGCTGCGGCAATGAGTTACATCCTGGCTATCTTCCTTGCCCTGATTAGTATTGTAAACTTCAAATTCTTCAGCTATAAGGGGGATTAAGATGAGTCAAGTTGCAACTGCCCCGAGAACCCAGGCTACTACCAAGCCCGTCAATACTGGAAGACTGGCAATCAATATTATCCTGTACATAATATTAATTGCCTTTACCTTGCTCTATCTGTCACCTTTGCTCTGGATGCTCGTAACCGCCTTTAAGCCGGACTTTGAAGCTTCCGCCTGGCCGCTAAACTGGATACCGCAAAACCCGACTACCGAAGCCTTTAATACCATTTTGAATTCAAGCCAGGCGCCGGTTTTCCGCTGGTTTTTGAATAGCCTGATAGCGGCCTCCGCTCAGACTTTACTGATTTTAGTTACCGCTTCTCTGGCGGCTTATCCGCTCGCTCGTATGAAGTTCCCGGGCAAAGGTTTCATTTTTGCCATAATTGTGTCTACCCTGTTTATCCCGCCGGTTATTTTCCTTATCCCTAACTACTTGATAGTGGATAAGTTAGGCTGGCTGGATACCTTGTGGGCCTTGATTGTGCCGGGCGCTGCGGGAGCTTTTGGCGTTTTCTTCCTGCGCCAGTTTTTCATGTCACTGCCATATGAGCTGGAAGAAGCCGCCTTTCTGGATGGTGCTAACCGCTTGCAAACCTTCTGGCAAGTAGTAATACCACTTTCTGGTTCTGCCCTGGCTACCCTGGCGGTTCTTAGTTTTCTGAATAACTGGAATGACTTTTTGTGGCCGGTATATGTAATCTTTACGCCCTCGAATTTCACCTTGCAACCCGGTCTTAGTATTCTACAGGGCGCATATACCACCCACTATCCTGTCATTATGGCGGGCGGTATTTTTGCCACCATTCCAGTGTTGATCCTGTTTATCATCGCACAACGCTACGTGGTAGAAGGCGTGGCCCAGAGTGGTCTGAAAGGTTAGAGGTAGAAACTTTGGTTGCTTGGCACAAGCAAAATACTAAAACAACGGTACGGGCTGCAAAGCTAGCGCGAAGATTAACTTTGCCGGTGGTTGCGTTGCTACTGGCCTTGCTGGTGTCGGCTTGCGGCGATCAAACCACTACCAGTGGTACGACTGTCTCACCAACGACTGCCGCTGCCACTGTTTCTGGCACGACTGTCGTATCAACAACCGTCGCTGCCAGCACCGCAGCCAGTACCACCGTGGCAGGGACTACTGCTCCGGCAACCACCGCTGCTACGACTGCTGCTGTCACTACAGCAGCCAGTACTGCGGCCGCTGCGCAGCCCTCGCCTACCCTGGCTCCCGGTTACTTCCAGAACCCGGTCCTGAAAGAAGATTTTCCAGACCCGTATATTCTAAAAGTAGGTAATACCTTCTATGCCTACGCAACCAACGCAGGAGGCAAGAAGATACAGGTTACCTCTTCTACTGACCTGGTTCACTGGAAAACGCCAGTGGAAGCTTTACCGGTTTTGCCTCCGTGGGCCACTATTAACAGCGGTCTGGTGTGGGCGCCGGAAGTGACCCAGATAGGAGATCATTTCAACCTTTATTTTACGGCCCGAGATTCAACTTCCGACAAACAGTGTGTGGGGTTGGCAACCGGAACTCAACCTGATAATTTTAGTTCTAACAGCGCCCAACCTTTTGTTTGCCATCCCCAGGACGGTGGTGATATCGACCAGGATATTTTCCGAGATACGGATGGGAAGCTCTATCTCTATTTCAAAAATGATGGCAATTGTTGTGGTCTGGCCACGCACATTTATGTGCAAGAACTTACCCCGGATGGGTTAAATCTGACCGGCCAGCCAAAAGAACTGCTCAGTAATGATGCAGCCTGGGAGGGCGCTGTGATTGAAGCTCCTTCCATGTTTAAACACGACAACAATTATTATCTTTTCTTCTCCGGTAATAATTATGCCGGGGTGGAATATGCTGTTGGCTATGCTACTTGTCAGACAGCCCTGGGTCCCTGCCAGCAGGCCAGTGAAAATCCGATTCTCAAATCGAAGCTCGATAAACAGCCGGTGGTAATAGGCCCCGGACACCAGGCTCTCCTGCAAGTGGGTAACCAGACCTGGATGTTCTATCACGCCTGGGAAGTAACCAGCAGTGGTAAAGGAGATCGCCGCCTGATGTGGATGGATAAGGTGAACTGGGTGAATGGCAAGCCGGTGGTGCAAGGCCCGACTACCAGCCCTCAACCGGACCCCCAGATACCTACCGGCTCATAAGCAGGCGGTAAAAATGTGAAGGTAAAGGTCCACTTAGTAAGCGTGATTTGGACCGGTTATTCGGTTTGTGGCTAAAAAGGATTCAGGTGCGATTTTAGGGTTTTCCTTCTCCGCCATAAACTGAACAGGTGGCAGCTTAAAGTTTCTGCTCAAAGACCTATTACCTGATTATTCTATACAGGTTGAGTAATTTACAGGCAAGCACAGGCAAAAGGCTTGCTACACGGTACAAATGCGGCAGACAGCTTATTTCATTTTCCATACAATCTGCCAGCGCCAGGATCACGTGGTTAGTGTTTACCGGTGAAACCAGTACATCTGCTTCAGACTGTGTAGATGAAGCTTTGGCCGGGGGAAATACGAGGAACTAATGTCTGACCTTGATAGCCAGGGGATGGGCTTTACTTATACCAATCCTGTTTACGCGAGGAGTTTTCCAGATCCTTTTGTTCTCAAATATCAGGGCGAATACTGGGGATATTGCACGGGTATTCAACCGGATGGCCGCTGTTTTGGCGTCCTGCGGTCTCCGGACCTGGTGAACTGGGAAAGCATGGCCGGCGCTATGGAGCCAATACCGGGCAACCATCCTCACTACTGGGCGCCGGAAGTTTTTTACGATAACGGCCTTTTCTATATGTATTACAGTGTTGGAGATGAAGTAACCATGCATATTCGCGTGGCTGTTTCATCTCATCCTGCCGGGCCTTTTGTAGATAGCGGAAAAGAGCTTACTCACGAGCAATTCGCCATTGATGCGCATGTTTTTGAGGACGATGACGGCTCACGCTACCTTTTTTACGCTACCGACTTCCTGGACTACCAGTATATAGGGACTGGCACGGTTATGGATCGCCTGCAAGATCCGTACACCCTGGCCGGTAATCCCCAACCGGTCACACGGGCCAAATATGACTGGCATGTTTACGATCCTCACCGTAAGGAAAAAGGTGGCGTACGCTGGCATACTATTGAGGGGCCTTTTGTGCTCAAGCACAAGCAACGCTATTACGAAATGTTCAGTGGTGGTAACTGGCAAAATATTTCATACGGTGTCAGTTATGCCACTACTGCTGACCTTCAAAGCCCGGACGAATGGGAACAGGTAGCCGACGGCAAGAAGACTATGCCCATTCTGCGGACTATACCGAACAAAGTAATTGGGCCGGGCCACAATTCGGTGGTGCGAGGTCCTGATAACCTGCAACTCTACTGCGTCTATCACCGCTGGGCCTCTGATGGCAGCGCTCGTGAAATGGCTATTGACCCGCAGGATTGGGTTGGCAACCGGATGTTAATTGTGGGACCCAGTACCGAACCTCAACCTGGCCCAAATCTGCCTGCTGTAGCCGGTTTCAGCGCTTCGGACTGGCAATTTGAAGGAGGACACTGGTCGGTTCAGGCGAATATTGCCAACCAAAGGCTACCGGGAGTAAGCACTGCCGAAGCCTTTTGCCCGGTGCGCTTTCCTTATTTTGTAGCTGAAGTTAGCCTGTTCTCTCCTGATAACGTAGGCCAGTTTGGTCTTGGACTGTGTGGAGCAAGCACGGATACCTTCAAATTTATGCTTTTACCTGGAATTAATCAGGCTGAAGTAGGCTGGCGTGAGAAATTTGAATGGCAAACCGAGCGGCTACCTCTACCGTCGACATTTAACCCTAACGTTTCTCATCTTTTAAGGTTGGAAGTAGACGGCAAAAGAGTGTTGCTCGAACTAGATCATGCAGTTTCGCGCTGGGAAGGGAGCCTGGATACTTCTGCCGACCGTCTTTGCCTCTTTACTTCGGGCGGCACGGCTTCTTTCGCCGGTTTTGCCATGACATACGGCTGGGAAGATCTTTTTATAGAAGATACAGAAGTTACAACTCTGGGCTGGTCGCCTATGAATGACGGCGGAACCACAAACTGGGAAGTACGCGGAGGTGAGTTACAGGTAACAGCGGAGCAGAGTACTGAAAGCCTGGTCAAAGGACAACCGGCTGAAGTTTATGATTTTGTAGTTAACGTTCGCCTGCTAAAGCTTTCGGATTCTAAAGGAGGTTATGGTTTTTATCCTTGCTGGCGCCCCGAGGAAACCGGCCCCCGGTTGCATCTCGAACGTAGCGAGAATAATAGCTGGCTGCTCAAGTCTGGTAATGGAGAGATTTTTACACTACCGGATAGCTTTGATCCTTACACTTACCAGCAATTCCGTTTTCGCAAGCAGGCCGCAACCTTGCATATTCAATGGGAAACTCAACCCTTAGGGAAACTGAAACTAACACCTGGAGCGACGCACATAGGCTTGGTTGCTTCCCAGTCCAGTGCTGCTTTCGAAATGGTACGTTTGACGGTGTTAGCTTAAATGGTTAGAAAGGAACTATGATGCAGCGTGATGAAAATCATCCGCGCCCTCAGATGACCAGGGAACGCTGGATAGATTTAAGTGGACCGTGGCAATTTGCCTATGATGATAATAATATTGGTTTGCGCGATGGTTGGGTAGTTAAACCGGATAGTTTTAAGCGTACAATTAATGTCCCCTTCGCGCCTGAGTCAAAAGCCAGCGGCATAGGTGAAACCGGTTTTCACCCGGTGGTGTGGTACCGTAAAGCTTTTAATGTAGCGCCTGAAGATAACACAGGCCGCCTGTTACTGCATTTTGGCGCGGTCGATTATTCCGCTCAGGTCTGGGTAAACGGGCAAATGGTGGTTGAACACGATGGTGGGAATACTCCTTTTAGCGCTGATATTACCACGGCCTTAAAGCCCGGTTCGGATGAACAGGTAGTGGTGGTGAGAGCCGAAGACCGGCCTTTCGATTTAACCCAACCTCGCGGCAAGCAGTACTGGGAAGAACAGCCCCGGCGCATCTGGTATCACCGCACCACCGGTATCTGGCAAACCGTCTGGTTGGAGCCAGTCCCGCTGACCCACATTTCTGAAGTGCGCTGGACGCCCGACCTTGAAAGAGGCAGGCTTGGCCTCTCGATCAAGCTAAACACCAAGCTTAACCAGCCTCTCAAGCTGAGTGTAAAGCTTTCGTTGCGCGGAGTAGTGCTGGCAGACGATATTTATCGCCTGGAACGCGATGAGCTAAAGCGGGAGATTGCGCTGGACGCGGCCAATACCACCATGAACAGTATGCAGTTTCTATGGTCTCCTCGTTATCCTAACCTGCTCGACGCGGAATTGCGGATTCTGGATGGCGATAAGGTAGTAGATGAAGTGCTTAGCTATGTTGGTTTGCGCAGCACCGGCTTTTCCAACGGCTATTTTATGCTCAACGGGCGTCCCTACTACCTGCGTTTAGTGCTGGAGCAGGGCTACTGGCCGGATACGCTGCTAACACCTCCCAGCAATGAAGCGCTGCGCCGCGAGGTAGAGTTGACTAAAGAACTGGGCTTTAACGGGGTGCGTATTCACCAGAAAGTAGAAGACCCCCGCTTCCTCTACTGGTGTGATTGCCTGGGCTTGCTGGTATGGGGAGAAATGGCCAACGCCTATATCTTCTCCGAAACCGCAGTCGAGCGGTTCACCCGTGAATGGCTGGAAGTGGTCCGGCGAGACTATAGTCATCCCTGTATTGTAACCTGGGTACCTTTTAATGAAAGCTGGGGAATTCCGGCCCTGGCCACAGACCCTGCTCAACAGCACTATGTGGAAGCGCTCTATCATCTGACGCACGCTCTGGACCGTACCCGCCCTGTTATTGGTAACGATGGCTGGGAGCATTTTGCCAGTGATGTCTGGGGCATTCATGATTATGCCCTGGAAGGTTCGGTCATTCGAGAACGTTATGGTACTCAGGAAGCCCTGGAAAAGACTATTAAATATGTCCAACCCCATCAACGTCTGATTGCGCTACCACAGGCCAAGCGTGAAGGCGAGCCAATCATGTTAACGGAATGTGGCGGCATTAGCTACGCGCCCAGCAAGGGTGAGCGCTGGTGGGGCTACGGGACAGTTAGCAGCGACGCGGCTTTTATTGAAAAATATGCCGACATCATAGGCGCGATTGCCGATTGCCCGACTATCAGTGGTTTCTGCTATACCCAGTTGACCGATACCGAGCAAGAAACCAATGGACTGTTGCGGGCCGACCGTTCTTACAAATTAGACCCGGCAGCCATCCGTGAAATTACGCGCCGGCCTTCTCGCGCCGTACCAAACGAAATGTTGACTAACTTACAGGTAACTACTGAAGTATCGACTTTTCAAAGTGGCGGTAGCAGTAATCAGTAGATTTATGTTTGGGGCAGTAGGTTTCTAGTGCCCTGTACCGGATACCTTTAGCTCGCTTAACGTTCTGTTATATTCGAAGTTTACGTCTTTCTAGCGTTGCAGCAAGGTTTACAAATTTTTGCACCTGATTTAATTGCATTTTCTCTGTGGTGGCCTGTTACTGTCCACCTGTAACGATGGAATAAGAAGGGCAAACCTCCGCGTTGCGGCGGTCAGTTTGTTCATCTCTAAAAGGAGTGTGCAAAGATGCGAAAAACTCGCTCTGATAAGCAACGGCTTTTAAGTATACTTGGTATTCTAAGCCTGCTGCTCTCGTTGTTTGTGGCTACCGCTCAGCCTACCAACGTCCTGGCGGATGACCAGAACGATGGCCAGCATAGATCAGCAACCTATCGTAACCCGCTTGACATAAGCATTCCGGGCGATGGCAAGGTACAAAGTTGCGCTGACCCGTCTATTATTCATAGCCAGACTCCGGGTGATACCGCCTGGTACATCTATTGCACTACCGACCCGCTAAATGGTAATGATCGCAATGCCAGCGGCGATTTAAATTTCCATTTAATTCCTATGCACAAGTCTTATGATCTGGTGCATTGGACTTACGTGGGCGACGCTTTTGCCACCAGACCGGCCTGGGTAGCTCCGACCGCAGGACTGTGGGCGCCTGATATCCATTTCTTTAACGGTAAATACTACCTTTACTATACCGCTCCCGATACCACCCTACCGGGTGGTAGCAGCGCCATCGGGGTCGCTACCGCTCCCACACCTACGGGGCCCTGGACCGATAGCGGTGGCCCGGTGGTAGAACCTCGCGGCTTCTGGACTTTTGACCCGGCAGTAATAGAGTACAACGGCGACCGCTATATTTTCTTCGGCAGTTACTATGGTGGTGTAGCCGCTCGCAAGCTTTCTGCGGATGGCCTGCACTCCGACCCGGCAACCCAGGTACAAATCACCATTCCAAACCGCTATGAAGGTAGCTTTATCGTCAAGCATGGCGACTACTATTACTACTTTGGATCGGCTACTAACTGCTGTAATGGGCCTTTAACCGGCTACAGTGTTTTTGCCGGGCGCTCCAAAAACCCGCTTGGTCCCTATGTTGACCGTGAGGGAAATTCCCTGCTGGCCGGGCGAGTCGGCGGCACTCCGGTTATTTCCATGAACGGTAATCGCTGGGTAGGCCCCGGTCACAATGCTGTCTTCACCGACTTCGATGGACAGGACTGGTTCCTCTACCACGCAGTCGATCAAAATGATCCTTATTTTGCTGGCTCGGTTGGCTTTACCAAACGCCCGGTACTGATGGACCCGCTGGATTGGGTGGATGGATGGCCGACAGTGCGTGGTGGTCTGTGGGCTTCTGACAAACCGATGCCTGCTCCGGCAGCACAGCCCGGCGAGAAGGATCGCTATCACACTAAACTGGCTAAGGATGACCGTACCGGCCAGCTAGTTCAGTCGCTCACCGATAATTTCAATGGCAGTACCTTGAGTAGTAACTGGCAGTGGGTGCGCCAGCCTGCGCCGGGTACTTACGGCCTCGAAAATGGCACTTTCCGCTTTGATACCCAGAATGCCGACCTCTATGTTGACTCCAATAATGCTTCGGTCCTGACCGAGCCTACACCAAACAGTAACTATATCGTTGAGACTAAGGTGAAGTTGGACGTACCGCCGGAGGGCTGTTGTCAAAACTATGTTCAGGCAGGACTGGTAATCTACGGTGATGATGATAATTTTATCAAGCTGGCCCATGTTTCTATCTGGGAGACACGCCAGACCGAGTTCGCCAAAGAACTATCTCCTGTTCCGGCAGGTTATCCTCGCTACGGTAACACTGTAGCAGGTACTCCCGGAGAGTGGACATGGTTGAGAATTGCTGTAAAGAAGAACGGTAACAAAGAATTCTATACAGCTTATACCAGCCAGGATGGCGTACATTGGGTCCACGGAGGAACCTGGACGCATAATCTGGGCTCTACTGCCCGGATTGGCCTGATTTCGATGGGCGGTAGCGGTTTCCATGCTTACTTCGACTATGTGCGGGTCTACCGCCTGATTAAAGGAGATGAGCAGGAAGCTGATGATTAGAACATAACCATTAACACTTGTCCTCATTGCAAGAGCCACCCGCACAGGTGGCTCTTTTATTTCAGGCTTATCTCAGTATAAATAGGCTATATTAAGATTTATTACAAATTGTTAGAATCAGGCAGGGTTTGTAACACAAGTTTTACAAATTGTGGTAATCTGTGACTGTTTGGTAAAACTTTTGACAGAACTTTCAGGCAAAATGTTAAATAGATAACATCAAAAGTGGTAAAAAGTTTGTAAGCTTATGCATACCAGACAAAGCAGTTATTAATTAGTTATTAGGGTACGGGTAAGATGGCAAAAAATATTATTACAGACAAAGCACTAGAAGAAAAGACCTTGCATACTACTGAAACGACGCCACCAACACCCCACCGGGATAAGTTACTGGTCAGCCGAGGTTCGATTGTCGCCAACATTCTTTCGACTCTGTTGCTTCGTATCGCGGGTCGTTGTAGTTTCGTTCTCCTCGGCTTCTACCTGGGCGAACATTTCGCCTCGGCCAGTATCGTAGCGGTTGTAATCGAATCATACTACATAACGGAGTTGCTTTTCGCCCCGATTATCGGTGGCCTGTCAGACCGTAAAGGACGTAAGCCTTTCCTCCTTTTTGCCCCGGTGCTTGGTGCCCTGGCAACTGGCTTTTTGTTGCTGGCATCCATGCTCTTCCCGCATCCTAATGGCGATCAATTTAACTGGCAGATTGTTATTCTTCTTCTGATGGTTCTGGCAGGTCGTTTGCTGGAAGGTTTGTCTACAGGGTTCAATGCCCCTGCCAGCCTGGGCTACATTACGGATGCTACGGTTGGTTCCGAAAAACTGCGGGCGCGGGTAGTAACGGCCTTCGAAGTAGCCACAGTTTTTGGACTGGCTATGGCTATCCCGTTGGGTGGGACTATCAGTAAGTGGATTGGTACCTGGGGCTTCCTGGTAGTGATGGCCATGCACGGCCTGAACTTCCTCCTTATTATGTTCTTTATGGGAGAGAGCGTTAAGCCTTCTGAAAATAGCGAGGGCAGCCACGGTTCACTTCTTTCCAGTTTCCAGGTAATTACCGAGAAACGTATTTTTACCTTCTTACCGGCCTGGTTGACCGTTAATGCCCTGGTAGGAGCGCTTACCAACCTGACAACTATTGTCCTGGCATACCCTAACCCGGCGGCTGACCAGCGTTTCCCGCACCAGTTGCTTTACGGCGGCTTTCATAAAGATACGGCTACCTATATCGTCGGTGGCTTTGGCGCGTTCTTCCTGATAGGCATGGGTTTATGGGTAATAGTGTTACCACGTATGCGTCGCTCTACCGCTATGTTTATTGGCCTCGCCGGCCTGGCGATAGTAATAGTTTGCTTATGGCTTGTGAACGGTCTGGCCGAAAACCCCACCGAAATTTCTAATAGCGTCAAGCCTGAACTATATACTTTACTTCCTTTGATAGTTGCCGGAATTGTAATGCTCAGCGGGTTTACCCCGGCGGCTCTTACTCAGATGGGTGCTATTTCCGAAACTTTGCCCGGCAAGCGCGGCGCAGTTATGGGCCTTTACTCGGTAGCGCTGGGTGTGGGACAGTTTGTCGGCATCTTCGTAGGCGGTATTGCGGTTGATATGGGTGGCTTCTACGGCCTGATGATCTTCTCCGCTATCCTGGGCCTGATTTCCTTCTTTAGCGTCCTGTATATGCGTTCGCACAATCACGATATGCTCAAAACCGGCGCTCACTCTGCCTGAAAAAGTATAAGCGTGAGAAGTGTTACTTATCGGAAATGTTATTACGCCAAAACTGGAATCAAAAACTCGCCTTTCGAAAGGCGAGTTTTTGATTCTTACAGGTTAATCCTGAAGCTCTTAAGAGGCTTTTTGTTTACCTTCTACCACGGCGTACCGATTAAAGTAACCGGCAAACTGTGCCGGGACGCGCCCCTTGATAAGAGTGCCTTCGTCTCCGTGTTCCTCTTTCTCGATAAAGCCCTTCTTGTGGAACAATGAAACCAGTTCTTCCTTACCGTAAGGGATAAGAGTAGTAACTTCCACCATACCCTTATCGAGGGCGCTCTGAATCCGGTTCAAGAGCATATCGAGTCCGACACCTTTAGCCGCGGAAATTGGCACGAAATCCTGAGGTAGTTCAAACTCCTCACTTATTTCTTCAGGTGAGACAACCCCGCCTTCTTCGCCCTTGAACATATCAATTTTGTTCAAAGCTACGATACACGGTTTATCGTCAGCACCCAGTTCTTTAAGAACCTTCTCCACTGTCTCCGATTGCTCCTGAGCATTCGGGTGGGTGAAATCTAGTACGTGAATCAGCAGGTCGGCTTCATTAACTTCTTCCAGAGTTGAACGGAAAGCCTCTACCAGTCCGGTTGGCAGGCGTTGAATAAAACCTACCGTATCAGTCAGGAGGATTTCGCGTCCATTCGGTAACTTCACCCGGCGGGTGGTCGGGTCAAGGGTCGCAAAGAGCTTGTTTTCCGCCAGCACTTCAGAATTGGCCAGCTTGTTTAACAGGGTAGATTTTCCGGCGTTGGTATAACCGACCAGTGAGACAACCGGGATACCCTCTGCCTTGCGGCGCCGCCGGTACAACTCACGATGGGTATGAACCTGCTGTAACTCGCGCTTGAGATGGCTTATACGCGTGCGACTGGCTCGCCGGTCAATTTCTAGCTGAGTTTCACCGGGACCGCGTACGCCCACGCCGCCTCCGCCGCTACTGCCTGTGCCGCCACCGGTCTGGCGGGAAAGGTGAGTCCACAGACGCGTCAGGCGCGGCAAGCGGTATTCGAGTTGAGCCAGCTCAACCTGTAAACGTCCTTCGTGGGTACGAGCACGCTGAGCAAAAATATCCAGGATTATGCCGGTACGGTCAATCAGTTTAACGTTCAAAGCTTCTTCCAACTCGCGGGTCTGGGTAGGCGTAAGTTCCTGGTCAAAGACGATTATATCCGCATTCAGTTCTTCTTTTAGCCGCTTCAGTTCTTGCACTTTACCGGTTCCTATAAGGAAAGAGCGGTGCGGACTGTTAATATTCTGGAAAGTTCGTCCAATCACAATCAAGCCGGCAGTTTCACACAACTGCTCTAATTCATCCAGCGAATCTTCTACGTTGAAAACGTCTTCACGCTGTCCAATCCCTACCAGCAGCGCCCGCTCCTGTGGCGAAGCCGTAGTAAAGGTAGGCTGGCGTGGCCTTTTTTGTTTCGGTTCAACGGTTAGTTCTTCAAGCGGAGGAAGGCTATCACTGTCAAAATTAGCCTGTTCAGGGAGAACATTACTACCGGTAGGATTAGAAGTCTTGAATCTATTTATATTCCGGTGCTGACTTTCAGTATCCTTCAGAGCTTCGTTGCCGGGATTGGATACACTCACACTGGTGTACAGATCTTTTTTGGTAGTAGTCGTAAGATTATCTCCTTAACTTTACCCTGCGGCGAGTGCAGGGATTAAATTGATAAACCGGCACTTTCGATGTGCCCGTTCGCTCTATAAATCATCAGACAGTTTTATATTAAAATTATAGCACAAGCCATACCTTCAAAAAAAGCAGGTTAAAATCCTGTTTTTGTAACCATTTCATCATTCCTGCTATATAGTATACGTAGCTAAGCCCCAAAAGGTTCCGCTCAAAAGAGGATATTTACAGGTATTATAAAATTACCCCCAGAAAAAGTAATGTCAATCTTAAGCTTTTTTTGAGATAATATATACAATAGGAACGGCTGCTTTAGATATAATTTTTTACCTGTAAAGCCGGTACGGTCATTGTCATTCTTTAAATAGATCTTAAAAAATTGAGTTGAGAGCTTATGAAGTTACCCTTCCAAAAAAGTATTGTGCTTACCCTCGGGTTGATAACTTTTGCCTTGATAGTAGTGGGATTTATTTTCTATCTAACTACAACGAACTTCATATCTGATTCTGACTGGGTAACCCATACTCATAAGGTAGTAGAGCAAATTGAAGCCACTTATGGAGGGATCAAAGATGCTGAATCTGCCGAACGTAGTTATCTTCTAACCGGGGATAAGGACTATCTGGTATCTTTTACGACTGCCGTTAATTCAATAAACTCTTCCGAGCAGGAGTTACGAGCTTTAACTCTTGATAACTCGTTGCAACAACAGCGGGTGGATTCGCTGGGTCATTTACTGGATGCACGAATAAAGTTACTTACCGCCAGCATTGATCTTTACAATACGCAGGGGCTTTCTGCTGTTCAAGAAAATATTAAGTTGGGGCAAGGTAAGCAAATAGTTGAGCAAATTAATACCGTGATTGCCCAACTGAATACTGAGGAGCGGCGCTTACTTGATGAGCGTACCACTAATGTCCATAACTCTGCTCAGACTTTTACTTTTGTTTTTCTTATCCTTATTGCAGTAGTCTTTTCCCTGTTGTCTTTTGTGTTTGTACTCTTACGCCGGGATGCCAGGGAGCGAAGACAGTCCGAGAAACTTTTACGTACTCAGCGAGAACTTACAGCCAACTTAATCCAGAATTCAGCCGTGGCCACAGTTGGTCTCGACACCGACCATAAAGTGATAGTCTGGAATAAAGCGGCCGAAGAACTGACCGGGCTAAAAGCCGAAGAAGTGATCGGAACAGGTAACCACTGGAAAGGGTTTTACAACCAGCAACGCCCTACCCTGAATGATATTTTGATCGACGGTTCTTTTGAGCTACTCCCCGAATATTATGATACTTATGCCGAGCAATCCATCCTCTCGACAGAGGCCCTCCATGCCGAAGCCTGGTTCAATAATCTCGGTGGTAAGAGGCGGTTTGTGGTTTTTGATGCTGCTCCGGTCTTCGATAGCGAAGGTAAAATGCTGGCGGCGATTACCACTCTTCAAGATTTCACCGAGCATAAAAAAGTCGAAGAAGCGATGCGAGAGGGTGAAAAACGCTTTCGCACGCTCGTCCAAAACATGCAGGTGGGGGTACTGGTTCAGGGACCAAAGGCCGAGATTTTGATTAACAATCAGGCGGCGCTCGACCTGCTCGAAGTAACCCAGGATCAGTTACTTGGTCGAAGCTCATTTGACCCCGACTGGCGAACAATTGCCGAAGACGGCAGTGATCTACCGGGAGATAAACATCCGGTGCCTGTGGCTATTGCTACTAAACAACCCGTCAAAAATGCGGTAATGGGTGTATGGAGACCGCATACCTTCACCTGGGGTTGGTTGCTGGTGAATGCTGTGCCGCAACTTGACGCTGAGGGAGAAGTAACCCAGGTGATTTGTACCTTTACTGATATAACTGATCGTAAGAATGTCGAGCGCATGAAAAACGAGTTTATTTCGACTGTCAGTCACGAATTACGAACTCCGCTCACGTCTATACGTGGTTCTCTGGGTTTATTAATCGGCGGTATAGCCGGTGATCTACCTTCTCAGGCTCGCTCAATGATTGAGATCGCTCATAAAAACAGCGAACGACTGGTTCGCCTGATAAACGATATTCTGGATATTGAAAAAATAGAGTCCGGCAAGATGGTCTTGCAGCGC
>DATAKM010000008.1:0-92080 GCA_036261665.1 Chloroflexia bacterium | reverse complement strand
CATCGGCCACCTGGAAGCGGCGGCGGGGGTAGCCGGGGTTATCAAGACGGTGCTGGCCATGCAGCACGAACAGATTCCACCCCACCTGCACCTGACCCGTTTGAACCCGCGGATCGAGCTGGAGGGGAGCGGGATAGTGATTCCCCGAGAAGGCTTAGCCTGGCCTGCCGGGGAGCGGGAGCGTTATGCGGCGGTCAGTTCCTTTGGTCTGAGCGGGACTAATGCCCACCTCCTCTTACAGGAGGCGCCTGCTCTGCCTGGTGCTTCCACCAACCAGGAGCTGGCCGAGCCTGCCGCTCACCTCCTGGCCCTCTCCGCCCGGTCCCAGGCGGCTCTCGCCCAGCTTGCCGAGCGCTATGCCGCCTTCTTCCAACACCTTCCGGCTGAGCAGCTTGCTAACGCCTGCTTCTCGGCTAACACCGGCCGCTCTCACTTTCCTTTCCGCCAGGCTTTTGTGGCCGCTACCCCTGAACAACTGGCCCGCCAACTGGCTGACTTTGCCGCTAACCCTGATTCTGCTAGGGCTAAACCGGCTGGCTCTCGGCCCAAAGTGGCCTTCCTCTTCACCGGTCAGGGCTCCCAGTACCTCAAGATGGGTTACGAGCTTTACCAGAGCGCACCGCTCTTCCGCCAGACCCTCGACCGCTGCGACCAACTTTTGCAGCCTTACCTCCAGCCTTCCTTGCTGGAAGTACTCTTTGCTCAGGAAGGCACACCCCAGGCTAATCTGCTGGACCAGACCGCCTACACCCAACCGGCCCTCTTTGCCCTGGAATATGCCCTGGCCCAGCTCTGGCAGAGCTGGGGGGTCAGGCCCGACTACCTGTTGGGTCACTCTCTGGGCGAGTATGTAGCAGCCTGTTTAGCGGGAGTCTTTAGCCTGGAAGAAGGGTTGCGGCTGGTAGCCAAGCGAGCCCAACTGATGCAAGCATTACCGGCAGGGGGAGCGATGGCGGCAGTTTTTGCCCCGGCTGCTCAGGTGCAAGGGCTGCTGGCTGGTTATGGTCAGCGTCTTTCGCTGGCGGCGGTCAACACTGCGAATGAGGTAGTGGTCTCAGGTGAGGAAGCTGCTCTGGAAGAGTTTTTGGCTGAGTCAGGGGAGCGCGGGATCAAAGGGCGGCGGCTAAGCGTCTCGCACGCCTTCCACTCGGCTCTGATGGAGCCAATGCTGGCCGAGTACGAGCAGGTCCTCAAGGAGGTCAAGTTTAGCCGTCCCAGGGTAGGGCTGATCTCGAACCTGACTGGAGAATTAGTAGAAGGTTCAGAAGTGAGTGAGCCGGGCTACTGGCTGAAGCATCTGCGGGAAGCGGTCCAGTTTGAGGGCGGGATCAAAACTCTGGCCAAAGAGGGCTGTGAAATATTCGTGGAGGTAGGACCGAAAGCCACGCTGTTAGGGCTGGGCAAGCAGAGCCACAGCGAAGGGCAGTGGTTAGCCAGCTTGCGGCAGGGCCGCGGGGAGTGGGAGCAGTTGTTGGGCAGCCTGGGCGAAGTGTACGAGCGGGAACTGAATATCGAGTGGAGCCGGGTAGAGGAAGGGCAGCCGCGGCAGCGGATAGCTGGTTTGCCAACCTATCCTTTCCAGCGCCAGCGCTTCTGGCTAAACAACGCCGGAACCGGGAAAAAGCGTCCTCCTTCACAGATTGCCAGGCCGGAAGCGGTAAGCGAATGGCTCTATGAAATCCAGTGGCAGCTTAAAGAGCGCGCCACTATTCAGAAAAGTCGCCAGGATGAGCCGGGAACCTGGCTGTTGTTAGCAGATAAAGCCGGTCTGGCCGATAACCTGGCTGAACGGTTAAAAGAGCGCGGCCAGGTATGCGTGAGTGTGGCACGCGCTGAGCAGTATGAGCAACTGAGCCGGTTTGACTGGAAAATTAACCCGCTGGAAGCGGGCAGTTTCGAACGCCTTCTCGATCAAATTGAGTCGAGCGCTCTACCGCCTATCCAGGGTGTTTTATATCTGTGGGGCCTGGAGGCAAGCGGGGAAGACGCGCTGGCTGCTTCTTCAAACTGGCCCTGTGGAGCGCTGTTAAGGCTGGCTCAGGCGGTTGCAGCCAGGCGCGGCGGGCCAAAAATATGGCTTTTGACGCGAGGGGCGCAGCCGGTAGGTTCGGAACCATTGGCCCTGGCCCAGGCACCGCTCTGGGGTCTAGGCCGGGTTATCTCCCTGGAATATTCTGCCAACTGGGGCGGTATGCTTGACCTGGCGCCTGGTGAATCTACCGGAGAGGACCAACCGGTGCTGGATGAAATTCTGGAACCGGACGGTGAAGATCAACTCGCTTTCCGGAACGGCCAGCGCTATGTGGCGCGCCTGGTCCCTGCCCCGCGATTGGCTGATATTAATCATACCCGGCCCCTGCGGCTGAATGCCGGAGCGACTTACCTGATAACGGGAGGGTTAGGCGCGCTCGGTTTGCAGGTGGCGCACTGGCTGGTGGAACAGGGTGCCCGCCACCTGGTCCTGACCGGTCGTAAAGGTTTGCCCGATAAAGCTACCTGGCAAGACCCTTCGCTTGAACCAGCCATTCGCCGCCAGATTGAAGCGGTGCGTTCCCTGGAAAAGTCAGGTGCGTCCGTGCACTGCTTCGCGGCTGATGTTGCCGATTATGACCGCATGGCCATGCTATTTGGACAATTCGGCCAGGAGTTGCCCCCCCTTAAAGGAGTGGTGCACGCGGCAGGTCTTCCTCATATGCGGGCCCTAAAAGAACTTGACATAACCGAACTGGAAGCGATTATGCGGCCCAAAATGGTAGGTGGCTGGGTCCTGCACCGCTTAACGACCCACCTCGAATTGGACTTTTTCGTCAGTTTTTCTTCTATTGCTTCGGTGTGGGGTTCGGCCGGGATGGCGGCTTACGCGGCTGGAAACCAGTTCCTGGACGCCCTGGCCCAGTACCGGCGGCGCCAGGGCCTGCCCGGCCTGAGCTTAAACTGGGGACCCTGGAGCGGAGGTGGTATGGCAACCGCCGAAACCCGTGATTCTCTGGAGCAGGCAGGCATTACCGGGCTGGATGCCGGGCAGGCCCTGGCTACTATGGGCCAGGTGGTGGCCGGGCAGGTGGCCCAGGCTGTCATAGCGGAAGTAAACTGGAGCGTCTTTGCCCCTCTCTACGAGTCGCGAGTTGCTCGGCCTTTACTGGAAAAAGTCAGACCCCAACCGGTAGCGCCTGAACCCGCTCAGTCGAACCTGGTTAAGGCTTTGTCCAGCATCTCGCCTGAAGAAAGGCTGGCTCGCCTGGAAGAGTATGTGCGGGAAGCGGTAGCCGGGGTGCTGGGCTTTGAAAAAGCGAGCCTGGTGAACCGTGAGCAGGGCTTTTTCGAGCTGGGAATGGACTCTTTAATGGCGGTGGAACTGAAAGTTCGGCTTGAGAAGAGTTCCGGTTTAGCTCTGCCTTCTACCCTGGCCTTCGATTACCCCACTGTCGAGACGCTGGCCCGCTTTCTGGCCGACTTGATACAGCCGGTTGAAAAAACTCACTCTCACCTAACCCATCACATTGCCAGCGATGAACCGATTGCGATAGTGGGTATGGCCTGCCGCTTTCCTGGCGGAGCCAACAGCCCCGAAGAGTTCTGGCAACTGCTTGTTAACCGGGTAGATGCCGTAAAAGAAGTGCCGGGCGACCGTTGGGACATGGATGCTTACTATGATCCCAACCCGGAAACACCGGGTAAATCTGCCACCCGCGAAGCTGCCTTCCTGGACCGGGTAGACCTGTTCGATGCCGGGTTCTTCGGGATTGCGCCCCGTGAAGCCGCCAGCATGGACCCTCAACAGCGCCTGCTACTGGAAGTGGCCTGGGAAGCACTCGAAAATGCCGGGTTGCCCTCGTCCAAAGTTTCGGGAAGCCGGACAGGCGTTTTTATAGGCATAACTTCCAACGACTATTCCCAACTCCTTTTGAAATTGGAAGACCCTGCCAAACTTGATACCTATTTCGCGACCGGGAACTTCCTGAACGTGGCGGCCGGTCGCCTGTCCTATGTCCTGGGTCTGCAAGGGCCGAGTATGGCGGTAGACACGGCATGCTCTTCTTCGCTGGTCGCTATTCACCTGGCCTGCCAGAGCCTCCGTACCGGTGAAAGCGACGCGGCCCTGGCCGGTGGTGTAAACCTGATGCTCTCTCCCAACGGAACGGTGACGCTCTCTACCGCCCGGATGCTCTCCAAAGACGGGCGGTGCAAGACCTTCGATGCCAACGCCGACGGTTACGGGCGAGGAGAAGGTTGCGGAGTCGTGGTACTCAAGCGCCTCTCCCAGGCGCAGGCCGATGGCGATAAGATCCTGGCACTCATCCGCGGTTCGGCGGTCAACCAGGATGGACCGAGCAGCGGCTTGACTGTTCCCAACGGACCGGCCCAGCAAGCCCTGATCCGGCAGGCCCTCGACCGGGCCGGGCTCAAACCCGCCCAGGTTTCGTATGTGGAAGCTCACGGCACCGGCACGGCTTTAGGCGACCCGATTGAGTTAGGCGCGCTTACGGCAGTGCTGGGTGAAGAGCGCCCGGCGGCTAATCCCTTGCTGGTAGGCTCGGTTAAAACCAACATCGGGCACCTGGAGTCTGCGGCGGGCGTGGCCGGGGTTATTAAAACTGTCCTGGCCTTACAGCACGGGCAAATACCGGCCCATCTCCATTTCAACCAGCCTAACCCGCACATTCCCTGGGATCAGATGCCTATTAAAGTTCCTACTGAGACTACGGACTGGCTCGCCGGTGAGGAGCCGCGCCTGGCCGGGGTTAGCTCTTTTGGCTTTAGCGGCACCAATGCCCACCTCCTTTTACAGGAGCCTCCAGCCTTGCCTGCCGCTTCCACCAACCAGGAGCTGGCCGAGCCTGCCGCTCACCTCCTGGCCCTCTCCGCCCGGTCCCAGGCGGCTCTCACCCAGCTTGCCGAGCGCTATGCCACCTTCTTCCAAAAACTTCCGGCTGAGCAGCTTGCTAACGCCTGCTTCTCGGCTAACACCGGCCGCTCTCACTTTCCTTTCCGCCAGGCTTTTGTGGCCGCTACGCCTGAACAACTGGCCCGCCAACTGGCTGACTTTGCCGCTAACCCTGATTCTGCTAGGGCTAAACCGACTAACGCTCGCCCCAAAGTGGCCTTCCTCTTCACCGGCCAGGGCTCCCAGTACCTCAAGATGGGTTACGAGCTTTACCAGAGCGCACCGCTCTTCCGCCAGACCCTCGACCGCTGCGACCAGCTTTTGCAGCCCTACCTCCAGCCTTCCTTGCTGGAAGTGCTCTTCGCCGAAGCCGGTTCACCCCAGGCTAATCTGCTGGACCAGACCGCCTACACCCAACCGGCCCTCTTCGCCCTGGAATATGCCCTGGCCCAACTCTGGCAAAGCTGGGGGGTCAGGCCCGACTACCTGTTGGGTCACTCTCTGGGCGAGTATGTGGCAGCCTGTTTAGCGGGGGTCTTTAGCCTGGAAGAAGGGCTGAGGCTGGTAGCAAAGCGCGCCAAACTGATGCAAGCATTACCGGCAGGGGGAGCGATGGCGGCGGTCTTTGCCCCGCCTTCTCAGGTGCAAGGGCTGCTGGCGGCTTACGGTCAGCGTCTTTCGCTGGCGGCGGTCAACACTGCGAATGAGGTAGTGGTCTCAGGCGAGGAAGCCGCTCTGGAAGAGTTTTTGGCCGAGTCAGGGGAGCGCGGGATTAAAGGGCGGCGGCTAACTGTCTCGCACGCCTTCCACTCGGCTCTGATGGAGCCAATGCTGGCCGAGTACGAGCAGGTGCTCAAGGAGGTCAAGTTTAGCCGTCCCAGGGTAGGGCTGATCTCGAACCTGAGTGGTGAACTGGTAGAAGGTTCAGAAGTGAGCGAGCCAGGCTACTGGCTGAAGCATCTGCGGGAAGCGGTCCAGTTTGAGGGCGGGATCAAAACTCTGGCCAAAGAGGGCTGTGAAATCTTCGTGGAAGTAGGACCGAAAGCCACGTTGTTAGGGCTGGGCAAGCAGAGCCACAGCGAAGGGCAGTGGTTAGCCAGCTTGCGGCAAGGCCGCGGGGAGTGGGAGCAGCTTTCAGGCAGCCTGGGCGAAGTGTACGAGCGGGGGCTGAATATCGAGTGGAGCCGGGTAGAGGAAGGGCAGCCGCGACAGCGGGTAGCAGGCTTGCCGACCTATCCTTTCCAGCGCCAGCGCTTCTGGCTGGACAGTAACGGGCGGAAAAAACCGGCCCGTTCAGCCAGGGGTATCAATCCTCTTCTCGGCCAGAAGCTACAGCTACCTTTGCGGGAGAGCGTCTACCAATCAGAACTGAGTGTAGCGAACCTGCCTTTCTTGAGTGACCACCGCGTTTTTGGCCGGGTAGTCGTACCCGGTTCCAGCCACGTAGCCATGGCTCTCCAGGCGGCCCGGGCTACCTTCGGCCAAAACCCCTGCCGCCTGGCGGATATCACTTTTGCCCAGGCGCTGGCTCTGGATGAGGACGAAGCGCGCCAGGCTCAGCTAATCGTGACGCCACAGGCAGAAGGCCCGGCTTCCTTCCAGATTCTAAGCCTGGATGAGACTGAAGCCTGGACTTTACACGCCACCGGTAAACTACTGTCCGGTACGGAGGAGGAAGCTACCGTCCGGTTTAATGTCGCGGAGGCCCTGGAGCGCTGCCAGGAGCTTTTAGCCAGTTCTGATTTCTACCAGCGTTTATGGGAAAAGGAAATTCAACTGGGCACCAGTTTCCGCTGGGTTGGCCCCATTCGGCGCCGCGATGGTGAAGCTATCGCCCGGATGGAGTTGCCGGAGGGAGTGAGCGATGCCGGTGATTATTTACTGCATCCCGGCCTGATTGACTCCTGTTTCCAGCTACTCTCGGCCAGCGTACCGGCAGGGATGGCCGATTATACGGTCGTGCCAATGGGCGTGGAAGGCTTGCGCTTTTACAGCCGGCCGGAATCGAGCTTCTGGGGTCATGCCATCTTGAAAGAAGTTCAGGAAGGAATGACCGAAACTGTCAGCGGGAGCATTTATCTATATCAGGAGAGCGGTGAACTGGCGGCAGTAGTGGAAGGGCTGCTCGTAAAGCGGGCTCGCCGCGAAACCTTCCTGCGCAAGGACTATCACAAAGACTGGCTTTATGCCCTGGAGTGGGAGCGGCTGCAAACCGGGCCAGTCCTCGAAACTGACCTGATAGGCCACCCGCTTACCTGGCTGATCCTGGCCGACCGGGGCGAGCAGGGAGAAGCCCTGGCCGGTCTCCTGAAGGAACGCGGGCATGCCTGCGTGGTAGCCCTGCCGGGCGGCGCTTTCGAGAAAACCGGCCAGGATATTTTTTACCTCGACCCGGCCAACTCCGCCGACTACCATCAGCTAGTGGAGCAGGCCTTGCCTGGTGCTAGCTCAGGCTGGGACCGGGTGGTCTACATGTGGGGCCTGGACTCTGATCCAGCTTTGACCGGTGACAATCTGGCCGAAAGCCTGGCTGATTGGAGCGCCTCGGCCCTTTACCTGGCTCAGGCCCTGGCTGCCAGGGAAGAATATAGCAGTAACACCCGCCTCTGGCTGGTGACCAGGGGAGCGCAGGTGGTTCAAGAGAGCGACTATCACAGCCAGCAGGGCTTATCCCAGGCACCGCTCTGGGGTCTGGGACAGGTGATCAGCCTGGAACTACCCGACTTATGGGGCGGTTTAATAGACCTGGACCCGGCAACTTCCAGCCTGGACCCGGCAGCCCTGGCCGGACTGATCTTGTCCGGTAGGGGTGAGACTCACCTGGCCTGGCGCGGTAATGCAGTCCTGGCAGGCCGGTTGGCGCATTATCAGGTTAAGACAGCCCGCGAAAGCCGCTTAAATCTCAACCCTGATAGCAGCTACATGATAACCGGCGGCCTGGGCGGTCTGGGACTCAAACTGGCCGGTTGGATGGCTTCGCAGGGAGCAAAAAACCTGGTGCTGGTTTCGCGGAGCGGTATCTCGGATAAGACTGCTCTTGCCCTGGAGGAATTGAAGCAGGCCGGGTGCAACATCGTGGTGGCTCAGGGTGACATGGCCCAAGCTGCTGATCTGGCCCGAATCTTAGGAGAAATTCAACCTCCTTTGCGGGGAGTGATCCACGCCGCGGGCCTGCTGGAAGACAGTTTGCTGGCGCAGCAAGACCGGGAGAGCTTTGCCAGGGTCATGGCGGCCAAGGCGGGGGGAGCCTGGAACCTGCACCTGCTGACACAGGATTTGCCCCTGGACTTCTTCGTACTCTTTTCCTCAGCCGCGTCTTTGCTGGGTTCGGCCGGACAGGCCAACTACGCCGCCGCGAATGCCTTTATGGATAGCCTGGCACATTTCCGGGGAGCCAAGGGGCAACCGGCCCTGAGTATCAACTGGGGGCCCTGGGCCGAAGTTGGCATGGCGGCCAACCTGGGAGACCGCGAACAGCGCCGCCGCGCCGCGCAGGGCATGGGTGAAATCGGGTTGGAGCAGGGCCTGCATGTCCTTGAAATGCTTTTAGCCGCACCGGTAGCTCCACAACTGGCGGTCCTGCCGGTCGATTGGCGCAGGCTCAACCCGCTACTGGCCCGCAAGCCGCTGGTTAGCAGGCTGGTAGGTCCTGACGGGCCCGCCAGCAGCGCGCACCTGTCTCGCCAACAACTACTGGCAGCCCAGCCGGAAGCCCGTCTCGGGCTGCTCCATACCTACCTGTCAGCGCAGGTGAGCGCCGTTATGGGACTGGCTGCGGGTGAGTTGGACCTGGAAACGCCGATTTCTTCACTTGGCCTCGACTCCCTGATGGCGGTTGAAATCAAGCACCAGCTTGAAGAAGACCTCGGCGCGAATGTTCCGGTGGTGCAGTTCCTCCAGGGTCCGAGTGTCAAAGACCTCAGTGAAATGTTGATCGAAATCATAGTCCCGGAAGAAAGATTTCCTGATAATGAATATTTAGTAGGTACCATAATAAATCATTCAAATGATGGATGGGAAGAAGGAGCCTTATGACCCCTGATGAAATATTAAATGACCTGGCGCAAAGAGGTGTTAAGCTTTGGTCCGAAGACGGTCGCCTGCGTTTTCGAGCGCCGGAAGGTATCCTGACCGAAGCATACATTAATCTATTAAAACAACACAAAGCTGAAATTTTAACTCTGTTAGAAAAGCCCGCTAATGACGAAGGAGAGATCGAGTCCCTTTCCTATGGCCAGCGGGCCATCTGGTTCCTTTACCAAACAGCCCCGGATAGCGCGGCTTATAACGTAGCATTTACGGCGCGTATCCACTCCAGTTTAAATCTAGCGGCTCTGCGGCAAGCCTTTCAGGCCCTGGTAGAGCGCCACCCGACCTTGCGGACCGGTTACTCGGCCATAGATGGTAAGCCCGGCCAGCAAATACGCCGGATTGAGGTGGGCTTCGAGGAAATAGACGCCTCAGGCTGGAACCAAACAACCTTAAATGAAGCGGTTGAAGCGGCTTACAAACGCCCTTTTGACCTGGAACACGACTGTTTGCTGCGAGTAAGCCTGTTTCGCCAGTCGGATCAACTCTATACCCTCTTGCTGACGGTTCACCATATAGCCGCCGATGGCTGGTCGCTCTGGTTGCTGCTGGATGAGTTGCGGGCCCTCTACCCGGCCTATTGCAATCAGCGTCCCGCTGTCCTGCCGCTGCCCGTCAAGCAGTATAGCGATTACGTTCGCTGGCAGCAGGCTGCCAATTCCGGACAGGCGGGTGAAAAACTGCGGGCCTACTGGGAAAAGCAACTGGCCGGTGCTCCTGCCGTCCTTGAACTGCCTACCGACAGGCCGCGCCCGGCTGTCCAGACCTATAACGGCGCTTCGCATCCCTTTGAATTTGACCAGAAGCTGGCGCAGCAACTCAGTAGCCTGGCTAAAGCCCACGGCGTCACAATGTATACCCTGCTGCTGGCGGCTTTCCAGGCTTTGCTGTACCGCTACACCTGTCAGGAAGATATTCTGGTGGGTGCCCCGACCTTTGGCCGGGAGCGAGCGGACTTCTCCGGCATTGTAGGTGATTTTGTAAACTCGGTGGTTTTGCGCGGCAGGCTTTCCGGTGAAATGCCTTTCACAGACTTCCTGGCTCAGTCGCGTACTACCGTGCTGGAGGCGCTGGCTCACCAGGATTATCCTTTTACTCTGCTGGTCGAGCAATTGCAGCCGGAACGAGATCCCAGCCGCTCTCCCCTGTTCCAGGTAGTTTTTGTTTTGCAGCGGCCCCAGCTTTCCAGCGATGTGATCGCTACTTTCAAACCAGGCCAGGCCGGGTCGAGGCTGAATTTCGGTGGCCTGGCCTTCGAGCCGGTGGGTATGGCCCAGCAGGAGGGCCAGTTTGACCTGACCCTGGAAATGTTTGAAACCGGTCAGGAACTTTTCGGCAATTTCAAGTACAACACGGATCTGTTTGATGCCGCTACGGTGGCCCGGCTGGCCGGTCACTTTAAGTCCCTGCTGGCTGATATCGTCGCTCATCCTACCCGGTCAATCGGCCGGTTAACCCTCCTGACTGTGGAGGAACGCCAGAGGCTTCTGGCACAACCGGAACAGAGCTTTAATGCAGATCAGCCTCTTACCGGCCTGTTTGAACAACAGGTAGCTCGCACTCCCGGGGCGGCGGCTCTTTCTTTTGAGGGTCAGACTCTGACCTATGCTGAATTGAACCGGCGAGCTAATCAGGTGGCTCATTACCTGCGCCGCCTGGGAGTTGGCCCCGACGTGCCGGTTGGTCTATATATGGAACGTTCCCTTGATTTGATGGTCGCTCTGCTGGGTATCCTGAAGGCGGGCGGTTGTTACCTGCCGATTGACCCTGACTACCCGCCCGAACGCCTGGCTTTCATGCTGGAAGATGCCCAGGCGCCCGTGCTGCTGACCCAAAAATCGCTGAAACCAGCCGTGCAGAATCTGGCTCCTCGCCTGGTTTGCCTGGACGAGGACTGGCCGGAAATAGCGAGGGAAAGCGAGCTGAATCCGAGCAGTGAAATTACTTCCGCTAACCTGGCTTATATCATTTACACTTCCGGCTCGACCGGGCGGCCTAAAGGAGTGCAGATTGAACATCGCCAGGTGGTTCGGCTCTTCGGGGCGACTGATGATTGGTATAGCTTCAACGAAAAAGATGTCTGGACCCTCTTTCATTCCTACGCCTTTGACTTTTCGGTCTGGGAAATCTGGGGGGCGCTGCTTTACGGTGGAAAGCTGGTTGTGGTGCCGCAACTGGTGACACGTTCCCCGGAAGCTTTCTACCGCCTGCTGGCCAGGGAAGGAGTGACGGTGCTTAACCAGACCCCTTCCGCCTTCCGACAGCTAATCCAGGCCGAAGGAATGGCCGGGAAAGCAGAACTGGCCCTGCGTTACGTTATTTTCGGCGGTGAGGCGCTGGAGCTTGCCAGCCTGAAACTTTGGTTTGAGCGGCACGGCGACCAGAAACCGCAGTTGGTCAATATGTACGGCATTACCGAAACTACCGTCCACGTGACTTACCGGCCGCTCAGCCTGGCTGACCTGGAAAAGCCCCAGGGCAGCGTAATCGGCGTACCAATTCCTGATCTCCAGCTTTACCTGCTGGACCAGCACCGCCAACCGGTTCCTGAAGGTGTTCCTGGCGAGCTTTACGTAGGTGGGGCGGGCCTGGCCAGGGGCTACCTGAACAGGCCCGAACTGACGGCTGAACGCTTTATCCCCAACCCTTTCAGTACAGACCGGCAGGCCCGGCTCTATAAGACCGGCGACCTGGCCCGCCGCCGGGCGGATGGCGAACTGGAATACCTGGGCCGGATCGACCACCAGGTTAAAATTCGGGGCTTCCGGATTGAACTGGGGGAAATCGAAACCCTGCTGGCCCAGCATCCGGGCGTGCAGGAGAGCCTGGTGCTGCCTAAAAACTACGGCAATGGCGACCAACGCCTGGTGGCCTACCTGGTGCCGGACCGCAAGCGGGCTTATACCGTGCGGCAGCTACAGCGCCTTCAGAAAGAGGGCTTTTTCGAGCGGAGGCCAGCCTACGAATTGCCTAACGGCATGACTATCGCTCACCTCAATAAGACCGAGACTGATTTCCTTTACCAGGAAATTTATGAGGAAAAGTCTTATCTTAACCACGGTATTAGCCTGGAAGAAGGCGCCGTGATCTTCGACGTAGGGGCGAATATCGGTCTCTTTTCCCTCTTTGCCGGGCAAGTCGCTAAAAATGCTACCATTTACGCTTTCGAGCCGGTCCCGCCCATCTTTGAAGCTCTGCAAACCAATGCCGCCCTTTACGACCACGATATCAAGTTGTTTAAATGCGGCCTTTCCGGGCAGGCTGGGTCGGCCACCTTTACCTTTTACAGTCACGTTTCGGTCATTTCGGGGCGCTTTGCTGACGCCGGGCAGGAGCGCGAAACGGTGAAAGCCTTCATCCTCAATCAGCACCAGAGCGAGGGAGGCCTGGCTCTCTCTGATGAAGAACTGGACCGCCTGCTTGAAGAGCGCCTGAGCAGCGAGCAATTTAGCTGTGAGCTAAGAACCTTATCCGAGATCATCCGGGAAAACGGGGTAGAGCGGATAGATCTGCTGAAGATTGATGTAGAAAAAAGTGAATTAGAAGTGCTGGCAGGTCTGGCTCCCCAGGACTGGCCAAAAATCCGGCAAATGGTGGTGGAAGTACACGACGTGGAGGGGCGGCTGGAACGTATTAGCGATTTGCTGCGCGGCCACGGCTTTGAACTGACCATCGTCCAGGATAAGCTTCTCCAGGAGACTTACCTCTACAACATCTATGCTGTGCGTCCTACTACCCAGGCAGTTGCGAAAACCAACCGGGAGGCTCCCAAAGAGTGGTATAGTCCGGCCCGCTTTGAGGAAGATTTGCGAGCCACCCTTAAAGAAAAGTTACCTCAGTACATGATCCCGGCAGCCTTTGTGTTGCTGGATGCTTTCCCGCTTACTTCTAACGGTAAGCTGGATCGCAAGGCCTTACCCGATCCCGAAAAACGCCGCACGGAAGTGGATGCCAGTTTCGCCGTACCCCAGACCGAACTGGAAAAAACTATCGCCAATGTCTGGCAAAAAGCTCTCCAGCTCGACCAGGTTAGCCTGAACGCTAATTTCTTCGACATGGGAGGTCACTCCCTTCTGATGGTCCAGGTCCACAGCCAGTTACGAGAGTTGCTTAAAAGGGAATTCTCGGTAGTAGACCTTTTCAAATACCCCACGATCAGTTCGCTGGCTCAGTTTTTAAGCCAGGAACCGGTAGCGCAGCAGAACACCGAGCAACTGGGTGGCAAGTTGAAAGAGGGCCAGAACCGTCTCAAGCAGCGGTTACAGATGCAGCAAGCCGCAAGGAGCGCCAATGAATAACCAAACTCAAACAACCGGCCTGGAAATAGCCATTATTGGCATGGCCGGCCGTTTTCCGGGGGCCAAAAATGTCGAGCAATTCTGGCGTAATTTGCGGGATGGGGTGGAATCGATCTCTACCTTTTCTGAAGAAGAGTTACTGGCGGCGGGAGTCAACCCGGCTCTCTTGAATAACCCTGATTACGTGCGCGCTGGCGGTGTGCTCGAAGACGCTGATATGTTTGACGCCGCTTTCTTCGGGTTTAGCCCGCGGGAAGCGGAAATAACTGACCCGCAGCACCGCCTCTTCCTGGAATGCGCCTGGGAAGCCCTGGAAGATGCCGGTTATGACTCGGAGCAGTTTGGCGGTTCGATTGGAATTTACGCCGGGGGTGGGATGAATACCTACCTTATAAATAACCTCTACCGGCAGCAAAACCTGCTGGAACTGGAAGACGGTTTCCAGATGATTATCGGCAACGATAAGGATTTCCTCGTGACACGCACCAGCTATAAGCTGAACCTGGAAGGGCCGGGAGTAGTCGTACAGACGGCCTGTTCCACTTCCCTCGTGGCGGTCCATATGGCCAGCCAGGGTCTCTTAAGCGGCGAGTGCGATATGGCCCTGGCGGGTGGTGTCTCGGTGATCTTTCCCCAGCAAGCCGGTTATCTTTACCGCCAGGGCAGCATTCACTCCCCGGATGGTCACTGCCGGGCCTTCGATGCCGAGGCCAACGGTACGGTCGTGGGTAACGGTGTCGGTCTGGTAGTTTTGAAGCGCTTACCGGACGCGCTGGCGGCGGGCGATAATATCTACGCCGTTATCAAGGGCAGCGCCATTAACAATGATGGCTCTTTGAAGGTCAGCTACACAGCCCCGCGAGTGGACGGCCAGGCTAAAGCCATCCGGGCCGCTCAGTTGCTGGCCGAGGTGGAGCCCGAAAGTATTGGCTACATCGAGGCTCACGGAACGGGTACAACCCTGGGCGACCCGATAGAAATCGAAGCCCTGACCCAGGCTTTTCGGGCTGGCACGGACAGGAAAAGCTTTTGCGCTATCGGCTCGGTCAAGACTAACATCGGGCATTTGAACTCTGCCGCCGGGGTGGCAGGCCTGATCAAGGCAGTGCTGGCGCTTAAGCACCGCCAGATTCCGCCCAGCCTGCATTACCGGCGTCCCAATCCCAGGATTGATTTTGCCAGCAGCCCTTTCTATGTCAATTCCCGGCTTTCGCCCTGGCCTTCTGATGATAGCCACCCGCGCCGGGCCGGGGTAAGCTCTTTCGGGATTGGTGGGACAAACGCTCACCTTATTCTGGAGGAAGCGCCCGAGGCCCAACCTTCCGGTTCCAGCCGTCCCTGGCAGGTTTTAGCCCTTTCGGCTCGAACCCCGGCGGCCCTGGAAAGGCAGAGCCAGAACCTGGCGGCATATCTTAAACAACACTCTGACCTCAACCTGGCGGATGCCGCTTACACTCTCCAGGCTGGCCGCCACCATTTTAACTACCGGCGTTTCGTGCTGTGCAGGGATATTAACGAAGCTATTAACGGCCTGGAGACAGGCCCTTCCAGAGCTTCAAGCGTCCCCGCTGAAGCGAACGGTCGCCCGGTCTTCTTCATGTTCCCGGGCCAGGGCGCCCAGTACACGGGCATGGCTGCCCAGCTTTACCAGACCGAAGCGGTCTTCCGCACCGAACTGGATCGCTGCGCCGAACTCTTAAAGCCACACCTCGGCCTTGATCTGCGTTCCATCCTCTATCCCGCACCGGGACAGGAGGATAGCGCCCGGGCGCAGCTCAACGAGACTCGCCTGACCCAGCCGGTCCTTTTCGCGCTTGAGTACGCCCTGGCAAAAATGTGGCTGGCCTGGGGAGTTAAACCGCAGGCCATGATCGGGCATAGCCTGGGCGAATATGTGGCCGCCTGCCTGGCCGGAGTCTTTGAACTGGAAGATGCCCTGGCCCTGGTCGCTTCCCGTGGGCGTTTAATCCAGGGCTTGCCCGGCGGAGCGATGCTCGTCATTCCTCTACCGGCCGGTGAGGTTGAAGCGCTCCTGGGATCAGAACTTTCCCTGGCGGCCGTCAACGGCCCGGCCCTGTGTGTAGTTTCCGGGCCGGTAGAGGCTGTCGAGAAGCTGGAAACCAGCCTGGAAGCCCAGGGCCACCAGGTCAGACGCTTGCACGTCTCGCACGCTTTCCACTCGGCTATGCTGAATCCGATTCTGGACGAATTTACCCGGAAAGTGCGCCAGGTCGCTTTAAAAAGTCCCAAAATACCGTATATTTCAAATGTGACCGGGAACTGGATCACAGCGGCAGAAGCCACTGATCCCGTCTACTGGTCCAGGCAACTACGCCAGGCCGTCCGTTTCGCCGAGGGTCTGGGCGAGTTGCTGCATACGCCTGACGCCATACTGCTAGAAGTAGGGCCGGGTGAAACCCTGAATACTTTCGCCCGCCAGCAAAAAAGCTCAAAGCAGCTTTGCCTGGCTACGCTTCGCCATCCTCATGACTCTCGCCCCGATCAGGCATACCTCCTTAACACTCTTGGCCAGCTCTGGCAGGCCGGTGTTAAAGTTAATTGGTCCGCCTACTACGCGCCGGAAACCCGGCAGCGCCTATCACTCCCGACCTACCCCTTTGAGCGCAGGCGTTACTGGGTAGAGCCACCTCACCGGGAAATTCTGGTAACCACCGGACAGTCTTCCACGGTGCAGCCCAACGTACCCGTCCTTTATGCCCGACCGGAAGAGACTGTTGAATTTGTCGCGCCTCGCGATGGCCTGGAACAGGCTATCGCCGATATCTGGAAAAACTTGCTGGGCCTTGAGCAGGTCGGGGCAGAGGACAATTTCTTTGACCTGGGAGGTCATTCTCTCCTGGCAGGTCGCCTGGTAAATCAATTACGCCAGGAATTTAATTGTGAAGTCCCGGTTCGCCTGTTGTTTGAGGCTCCCACTGTCGCGGAACAGGCCCAGGCGATTGCCAGCTTACGGCATAACGGGACAACCCTACCGGCCAGGCCCGAACTCGACCTGGAAAAGGAAGCACTTCTGGATCCGGCTATAGTGCCTGAGAATCAAAAGCAATCAATGGATTTACCGAACGAGCCGCGCAAAATCTTTTTAACCGGCGCAACCGGCTTTCTGGGAGCGTTCCTGTTGAATGAGCTTCTCCGCCAGACTGCCGCTGAGATCTATTGCCTGAGCCGGGCAGAGACGGTTACAGAGGCTTTCCGGAAAATTCAGGCCAATCTCCAGGGCTATCTGCTCTGGGATGATAGCTTTGCCAGTCGCGTGATCCCGGTTCTGGGAGACCTGGCCCGGCCAAATCTGGGTATGACCGAAGCTTCCTTTGACGAACTGGCCGGGCAGATCGACTCGATTTATCACGCCGGGGCCTGGGTCAACTTTATCTATCCTTATGAAGTTTTGAAACCGGTCAATGTCCTGGGTACCCAGGAAATCCTGAGACTGGCCTGCCGGGGTCAAGTTAAACCTTTGCATTTCATGTCCACAACGGCTATCTACACTTCGCCCGGTTATGCCCGGCAGGGCCTGATAAAGGAAGACGAGCCGTTGGCCCACAGCGCAGGCCTGCACACCGGTTACGGCCAGAGCAAGTGGGTAGCCGAAAAACTGGTAAGTGAGGCCCGCCAGCGCGGTTTACCTGTCACCATCTACCGGCCCGCCACCGTCGGTGGCCACAGCCAGAGCGGAGCTTTTAACGCCAGCGATTTTGTCTTCCGCATGTTGAAAGCCTGTATCGAATTCGGCAGCGCGCCGGATCTGGATATGGAGGTATACCTGGCCCCGGCGGATTATGTCAGCCGGGCGATTGTCTGGCTATCACTCCAGCCAGCCTCGCCGGGTAAAGCTTTCAACCTGATTCCGCCCGAGCCGGTTACTCTCAACCACTTGCTGGAGCTTGCGCGCGATTACGGTTATCCGATTGAGAAAAGCTCTGCCGCAGATTGGCGATTAAAATTAGAAGAGCTGGCAAAGGATACCAGGGAAAGTAACTTATCGCCCTTTATCTCGATGATTCTCCAGAGCACGGAAGTCTATTCACCGCGCCTGGACAGCCGGAATACCCGGACAGCCCTGGCAGGTACACCCCTGGTCTTTCCTGAGATAAATCAGGATCTTTTCAACGTCTACTTAGATTACTTTAAGCAAAGCGGCTTTCTGCCTGCTCCGCATGTGGAGGTAATAATTTGAGCCACGCTTCCAACCCCTGGATGCAAATTGCCAGACCGAAAGCTGATTCGAGGTTGCGCCTGTTCTGTTTCCCTTATGCCGGGGGCGGTGCTTCAATTTACCGTAGCTGGACCGACAGCCTGCCTGCCTCAGTGGAAGTGGTGGCGGTGCAGTTACCCGGGCGGGAAGGCCGCCTGGGTGAAAAGCCTGTTACCTCGCTAGTGCGGCTGAGGGAAACTCTCGGGGAAGTACTGTTGCCCTACCTGGACCGCCCTTTTGCCTTTTTTGGTCACAGTATGGGGGCATTAATCGGCTTTGAAGTGGCCTGTCATCTGCGGCGGGAAGCGGGTTTAGTCCCGGCTCACCTCTTCTTTTCAGGCCGTCATGCCCCGCAGTTGCCGGGCCTTTTGCCACCGGTCCATCGCCTCTCGGATGAGGCTTTTGTAGATCAAATCAATCGCCGCTACAACGGCATTCCTAAAGCTATTTTGCAAGAGCCGGAACTGATGCAGCTCTTCTTACCGCTTTTGCGGGCCGATTTTACCCTGATTGAAGATTTTACATACACCCCTGAAGCGCCGTTTGAATGTCCGGTGACAGCCTATGGCGGCTGGCAGGATAGCCTGGTCAGTTTCGATGGCCTGGCCGGTTGGCGGGTGCAGGCAGCGGGAGCGTTCAGCCAGCAAATGCTTCCAGGCGATCACTTTTTCCTGCAAAGCGCCCGTCCGCAACTTTTAAACCACCTTTCGCAGGCACTGATGAAACATGAATTAATCTAATTAAATCTATCTGAGTACCAAAATTTAATTGGAGCTATAAAAATGGATTTTAGTTGGACTGAAGCACAAGAGGCGCTCTATAAGCAAATCCTGGACTTCGCGCGCGACACATTGAACCGGACGGGCCAGGAACACACTCTCTTCAGCAAAGATCACTGGTCCTTAACCGGGCGTGAGGGTTTGCCGGGTCTCTCGATCCCGCCCGAGTATGGCGGTCGCGGCTTTAAATCTTTGGATACGGCTCATCTGGTAGAGGCTTTCGGGCGAGGCTGCCATGATATGGGCCTGGTTTTCTCGGTAGCGGCCCACCTTTTCGCCTGCGCCATGCCAATTGTGGAATTCGGCAGCCCGGAAATAAAAGCCAGGGTCCTACCCAACCTGGCGCAGGCTGAATGGGTCGGGGCTAACGCCATCACCGAACCGGAGGCCGGGTCGGATGTCTTTGCCCTCAAGACCACCGCCGTCCGCGACGGTTCGGATTATCTCCTCAGCGGCGTAAAAAGCTATGTTACTAACGGCCCCATCGCCGATCTTTTTGTGGTCTACGCGACCACCAACCCGGCTAACGGTTATCTCGGTATATCAGGTTTTATCGTTGAAAAGGACCGTCCGGGCCTTAGACTGGGCCAGCAAATCAGTAAAATGGGCGTTACCAGCACGCCGGCCTGCCCCGTCTACCTGGAAGAATGCCGGGTGCCGGCCACCAACCGCCTGGGAGCGGAAGGCCAGGGTGCCCTGATTTTCAAAAGTTCTATGCAATGGGAGCGAGCTTGCCTCTTCGCGGCTTACCTGGGAATGCTGGACCGCCAGCTTGAGCAGACCGTTGCCTACGCCCGCACCCGGCGGCAATTCGGTAAATCTATCGGCAAAAACCAGGCTATCTCGCACCGCGTTGCCGACATGAAGCTGCGCCTGGAAGCTGCTCGGCTGCTGCTATACCGGGCCTGCTGGCTCTTTGACCAGGGCAAATTCTCCATCCTGGATATTTCACTGGCTAAACTGGCCGTCAGTGAGGCCGCCGTACAGTCAAGCCTGGACGCTATTCAAATTCATGGCTCGACAGGATTTAATACCGAAGCCGGGCTGGAAAGGATGCTGCGCGATGCCATTCCGTCCCGGATCTTTTCCGGCACTTCCGAAATGCAACGCGATATTATTGCGAGGGAACTGGGCTTATGATGTTACAGGATTTAGCCCGGCTGAGCGCCGAGCGCAACCCGCAAGCCCTCGCGGTAAAAGGGGCACAGAGTTCACTCACTTACGGGGAACTGGACCAACTGGCGAACCGCCTGGCGCGGGCGCTTTCCCACATGGGTATCGGCCCTGGCGACCGGGTAGGCCTCTGGTTGGATAAAACGCCTCAATCCGTGGCTGTCATGCAAGCCGTTTTGCGCCTCGGTGGGGCTTACGTGCCGCTTGATCCCCTCAGCCCTGCCGCCAGGGTTCGGACCATCCTGGAAGATTGCGCGGTCAGGGCGCTCGTAACCACCGAACGCCGCGCCGAAACCGTCCTGACGGATGAACTGGCGGGGGTCAGTTGCCTGTGCCTCGATGGAAGCTGGCAGGGCTATGGTATGGCGGATGTGCTGCTTCTTTCGGACGAGCCTCTGCCGGAACCGCCCGTAGGCGAGAATGATATCGCTTATATTCTCTATACTTCCGGTTCTACCGGCAAGCCCAAGGGAGTCTGTATCAGCCATCGAAACGCCCTCGCTTTTATTGAGTGGGCCGCCGAAGAATTGAAAGCTACCTCTCAGGACCGCTTCTCAAACCACGCTCCTTTCCACTTTGACCTGTCTGTCCTCGATCTCTATGTAGCCTTCCTGGCCGGGGCTTCGGTCCACCTGATTGCCGACGGCCTCTCCTATGTCCCCAAAAGACTGGTGGACTTTATGCTTCAGGAGCGGATTACGGTCTGGTACTCGGTTCCTTCGGTCCTGGTGCTGATGATGGACCAGGGCGGAATGCTGGACCTGCCCGAATTGCCCCTGCGAGCGATTCTATTCGCGGGCGAACCTTTTCCCATCCGCCACCTGCGGCGGCTCTACGAACGCTGGCCTGAACCGCGCTACCTGAACCTCTACGGCCCGACCGAAACCAACGTTTGTACCTATTTTGAGGTGACGGAAATCGAACCTGACAGGGTAAAACCGGTGCCGATTGGCCGGGCCTGTTCAGGCGATAGCGTCTGGGCTATGAAGCCGGATGGTACGGTAGCCGGGCCGGGTGAAGAGGGCGAATTAATGGTCAGCGGTCCCACCGTCATGTTGGGCTACTGGGGTCGTGAGCCCCACGGCGACAAACCTTATCCTACCGGGGACCTGGTACGGCTTCAAGAGGACGGCAGTTACGTCTATCTCGGTCGCCGCGACCACATGGTAAAGGTGAGAGGTCACCGGGTAGAACTGGGCGATATCGAAGCGGCCCTCGAAAAGCACCCGGCCATCCACGAAGCGGCGGTAGTCGTGATCGGGGTAGAGATGCAGGCTCGCCTGGTAGCGTACCTGGTGAGCGCCAACGGCCATCTCCCGGCTCTGTTGGAAATCAAAAAGCACTGTGCCGAAAATTTGCCACGCTACATGATCGTAGACGAGGTACGGGCTCTGGCTAATCTCCCTCGTACCCGGAACGGCAAAATTGATCGGCTTACCTTACTACAGCAGGAAAGCATAAAAAGCAATTAAATTTAAAGGAGAAAATTAAAATGGAACGACCTGAAATTATTGAGAAACTGAAAGCTTTTATCTCTCAGGATATTCTGGATGGGCGCGACATTGGCCTGGATGAAACTACTCCTCTCCTGGAATGGGGTGTAATCAATTCCCTTGAAATTGTAAAACTTCTCAATTTTATTCAGGAATGCTTTGGTATAGAAGTGCCCATTTCGATGGTCGTGGCCGATTATTTCCGAGACATAGAGGCAATTACAGACCTTGTGCAGAGTCTGGCCGGGAAAGAGGCCGCCGCCTGAATGACAGGAATTTCTTTTCCTGCCTGGCAGCCTGCTCCTCAAAAACCGGTTCTGGCGGATGATGCGGCCCAGGTCTGGTTTAGTTCGCTTCAGTTGCCCGCCGCAAAGCTGGAGCAGTTCTGGCAAACCCTATCGCCGGATGAACGGCGGAGGGCTGAGCGCTTTCACTTTGAGCGCGACCGGCAGGGGTATATCGCCGGGCGGGGTATCCTGCGGGAACTGATAGGGGCTTATCTGGCGGTCGCGCCGGGTGAAGTAATCTTTGCCTACGGGACACAGGGTAAGCCCTGCCTGGCCTGCCCTCAAAATTCCGGGTTGCACTTCAATCTTTCCCACTCTCACGGTCATGCCGTTTTCGCCTTTTACTGGGGAGGGGAAATTGGAGTAGATCTGGAGTATCTACGGCCCATGCCGGATGCTGTACAGATTGCCAGCCGTTTCTTCTCCAAGCAGGAAAGTGGCGTTTTGCTGGCGCTTCCGCCTGAAGAGCAGCAGGCCGCTTTCTTCGATTGCTGGACGCGCAAGGAAGCTTTTATCAAAGCAGGCGGAGAGGGTCTTTCGCGCCCTCTCGCTGAATTTGATGTCTCCTTCGGGGCGGGAGAACAGGCTCGCTTATTGCGAATTGGACAGGATTACCAGCCTGCCACTGGCTGGACCTTGCGCGAGCTTAACCTCGCTCCCGGCTTTACCGGCGCGGTTTGTATCGCCGGACCGGAAGTAAAAGTGAATTGCCGGTCTTACCAGTCCGGCCTCTAAGATCCATTACCGACCCCATTAGTGGCGGTACCAATTCCTCTAACCCTTCGTTACCCGAGAGTATCCCGGCTTTTCAGTCAGCATGGGCCGGGATACTCGATTGAACGGTAGTATTGCCCATTCCCCGTACAACCGGCCCGCTAAACAGATCAAAGTCCGGTACAAAACTGATAATGCCACTTAGAGTTAAAAAATCAAAGTATCAAAAGTGTATTCGAAAGGAGCCAGCTAGTGTCTAATTCCGAACTGGTAATTCGGTTCTTTATACAGGTAGCCTTAATTATGGTGACCTGTTATGGGGTCGGGAAAATATTTCAAAAAATCGGCCAGCCACGGGTAATTGCTGAAATATTTGTGGGAATTTTACTTGGCCCTTCTTTATTCGGCCTGCTACTGCCTGATATTCACCGCGAAATTTTTCCTAAAGCCTCAATGAGTATTATTTATACCATAAGCCAGTTAGGCCTGGTGCTCTACATGTTCCTGATAGGCGCAGAACTCGAAATAAAAGTTATCAAGCAAAGATTCTCCAGCGCCATAGCCGTCTCAGGGGCGGGAATTTTAATGCCGTTTTGCCTGGGAATTCTCCTGGCCCTTTATCTAATGAACCAGACCCAACTTTTTATGCCGGGGGTTAATCCTTTAAGCGCCTTTTTATTTTTAGGAGCGGCCATGTCTATCACGGCCTTCCCGGTACTGGCGCGGATAATCGAGGAACGCGGTTTAGCCCGAACTTCACTGGGGAGCCTGGCTCTAACGGCTGCCTCGATAGATGACGTGGTTGCCTGGACTCTCCTGGCCCTGACACTGGCGACCCTCAGTAATAATCCCAATCTTATTCTAATAGCGGTCGGCGGCAGTGCCGTTTACCTGGCAGTGGTTTTCCTGCTGGTCAGGCCTTTTCTAAAGCGCCTGGGGAAAAGTGTCGAGCAGCATCAGAAAATCGGCCGGGAAGTGTTAATAGTTACGCTCTTACTGGTAATGCTGGGAGCAGGTTTTACCGAGTTTATTGGTATCCATGCTGTATTCGGGGCCTTTGTCCTGGGGACGGCTTTGCCGCGTGGTTCTTACACCACCGAACTACGCAAGTTAATCGAGCCTTTAACAGCCAACCTGCTTATTCCGCTGTTCTTCGTTTATTCCGGCCTGAATACCCAGCTTAACCTGATAGACTCAGGCTTTCTGGTGTTCTTAACCCTGATTACTATCATTATGGCCACGGTCGGGAAAGGGGGCGCCTGCTACCTGGCGGCCCTGCTGGTAGGAGAAAAGCATCGCGAGGCTCTGGGTATCGGTATTCTCATGAATACACGCGGTCTGGTGGAACTGATCATTCTAAATATTGGGCTGGAGCAGAAGATAATCAGTCCCACTCTTTTTACCATAATGGTAATAATGGCAATTGTGACTACCTTCATGACCTCACCGGCTTTCAGCTTTGTTTACAGGCATGCTTCTATCCGAAAGCCAGCCTATGAAAACCTCCTGGAGGTAACCAGGGTCACGGATTAGCCGTTCTGGGTTTGAAGGATTGCTAGTACTCCAATCTAATAAAAGCTCCCCGATTGTGTTGTTCACAATCGGGGAGCTTTTATTTTTATTCCTACCGGTTTAAGCCGGGCCTTGCCGCCAGGCGCCAATAGAGCGAAATTTATGATAACGGCGGGTTAGCAGGCAATCGATACCCCTGGCGTTAGTGCTTTCAGCCTGAATTTCCTTTTCCACCTCTGCCAGGTTACGCTCAAGGCTTTCGCGCAACCTTTCTGCACAGGTAGAGGGATCGGTATGTGCTCCGCCGTTCGGTTCGGGAATAATTTCGTCAACCAGACCAAGCCCTAAAAGTTCTCGGGCAGTGATTCGCATGGCCGTGGCCGCTTGCGGAGCCCGCCCGGCATCGCGCCAAAGAATCGCCGCGCTGGCCTCCGGGCTGGCCACCGAGTAAATCGTATTTTCCAGCATCAGAATTCGGTCACTCAACCCGATAGCCAGCGCCCCACCGCTGCCGCCTTCGCCTATCACTACTGAAATAACCGGGGTTCGCAGATCTGCCAGGCTGAGTAGGTTTTGCGCGATAGCCTGGGCCACCCCTTGCTCTTCGCTGTGAATACCGGGATAGGCTCCCGGAGTGTCTATAAAGCAAAAAAGGGGCAGGCCGAATTTCTCGGCCAGCTTAAAAAGGCGCAAGGCCTTGCGATAACCTTCCGGACCGGGCATCCCAAAATTGCGCTGGAGATTTTCTCTGGTATCGCGGCCTTTCTGATGGCCTACAAAAACCACGTTGCGGCTACCAAAGCGTGCCAAACCCCCGACCAGGGCTGCGTCGTCGCCAGAGTGCCGGTCACCGTGTAATTCGTAATGGCTCCCGGCCAGCATTTGCATATAATCGAGAGTGTGGGGGCGGGCCGGGTGACGGGCCAATTTAACAGTTTGCCAGACTGCCTCGGTAGCGGATTGTTCTGTGTGTTCCGACATTATAAAGCTCCGTGCTGCTAATCGTAGAAACTGCTCAGCAGAGTACCATGCTTGAACTAATTTTGAGTTTTTTTACAGGAAGTCAGGGTCAAAAAAGTTAAGCAACCGGAAGAGCGTCTCTCGGAGTGTTTTACGTTGCACTAACTCGTCTACCATGCCGTGTTCGCGAAGAAAACTGGCGGTCTGAAAACCCGCCGGCAATTTCTGGTTGGTAGTCTGCTCAATCACGCGAGGGCCGGCGAAGCCAATTAAAGCTCCCGGTTCGGCCAGTACCACATCGGCCAGGGTTGCATAGCTGGCAGTCACTCCTCCGTAACAGGGATTTACCAGCACCGAAATGTGAGGTAGCCGGGCCTTGCCCAGTTGGACCAGGGCCGCGGTTGTTTTAGCCATTTGAAAGAGAGAGAAGACCCCTTCGTGCATGCGTGCTCCGCCGCTGCTGGAAATAGTTACCACCGGCAAACGGTTTTCGATGGCGTACTCGATCAGACGGGTTAATTTTTCACCAAAGACGCTCCCCATACTCGCGCCCATGAAGCTGAATTCTGTTACCGCCAGCGCCACCGCTTTGCCCTGGATATTCCCGATGCCGGTAACCAGCGCTTCGCCGGTATTACTACTGGAGCGTATTTGCTGAATTTTAGCCTGGTAACTTTCTTTGTCAGTCTGGAACTCAAGAGGGTCGAGTGTTTCCAGGTCATAATCCAGCTCTAAAAATGAACTATCGTCTAACAGAAAACTCAACCGTTCGTACCAGCGTAACTGGGCGTGATACTGGCAATGCGGGCAGACTTTTTGATGCTTGATAAATTCACGAATGTAGGTTAGCTCGTTGCACTCGGGACACTTAAACCACAAACTTTCTTTCTTGTCACTGGGAGCGGTCAACGGTGTCATATGAGGTTGGGGTAAGGCTCTTACCTGGAAGAGTAGCCTGGGTAGCTTTAGATTCCATGCGGAAGAAGGTTCGATTTCGATGCTCACTTTTTACTCCTTGCCTGTAGTCCACAGCTTGCTTATTGTACCGGGTTTGGTTCATCCAAAAAACATAGAATAAAGTGGGGTCTATAAAAGGTCGTATTGTTAAAAGTATTCCGATCACGGATCTTACGTAAGCCACAAAGACTGGCTCTTTCATCCAGTCCATCTGCTTTTAGACGCTGACAATCAATATAAACGGATTTGATGAGAGTGATGAAGATTATATTTTAGTCTTAAATAGTCTGTTTTCCGCCAATGTCAATTATATGTAATTAAGATATTCCTGCCCTCTTAATTGGGTGAAAGCCTGATCAAGTCACAATTATCAAATCTTGAAGTTCTGATACCTGTAATTAGAAATATTAATTAGAAACAAAGTAGTATTACCACAAGCTCAGTTATATCTTAAGGAAGCACAGTTATAATGGAAGTTAATATTTTCATACTCACTCTGTAAAATCGGTCACATCTAATCCAGTAAATATATTTTTGAGGCTGGTCCTGGGATTTTTTCACAGGCGGGATAACAACACTTTAGACTTCCCAATCAAACCCGGTGAAGAACGGAAGGTGACCTGGGCTCTTAAGATTGACCATTGAGGCAGCGGGCTTTACCCGCTATACCTGCAAGAGCCTGAATCCTGTTTTCATCTAATACCGTGCGTTCCCAGGGAATTAAGTGTGCCTACTATCTTTTACATAGCGGCCAAGCATAAGCACACCGGCTATAAACAGGGCCAGCATGAGGGTTTGCGGGTTAACCGGCTGGAGAGGTGTAAGGCTGTTGCGCTGTGAAGCCGCTAATCCCCAGTCCGGCGGAGTGGCAAGCCCGGCCCAGCGGAAGAGGCGCTGCGGGTAGTCCAGATAGAGGTGCAGCAGGTTTGCCAGTAAGCTATAGAGAAAAACTCCACCGAAGAGTAGCTTAAGCAGGAAGCGAGCAGGCCCGGAAAGTTTAGCCACAAAGCGATCCCACCAGAGCGCCACACCCAGACAAATGAAGGGGATAGTTACCAGCAGGTAGCGAGCGTCAAAATCACCTCCTCCCCAGTAGGTGTGGTGCATGCCCATAACAAGGCTGACAGGGATAATAATAGCAGCCCATAAAGCCAGCAAATCCCGCCGGTTTTTCCACCAGTAAGCCAGGCCCCACAGACCCAGGAGCAAGCCCGGCGACAGGCTGAAGAGTCCCCGCATTACAGCCGGGTCATTCAGTCCCGCTATGGGCCACCAGCCAAATAACAAAGGAATAAGCCCTTCCCAAGGAGGCCGGTCAAAGGTGGTGCTAAACTGGCGGGCCCACAGCCATTTGCCAGAGTAGGCGTAGGAGGTGCTGAAGGGGCTGCCGAAGCAAAGAGCCTGGTAGACAGCCAGGGCTAAAAGCGGCAGCCCGAATACCACCAGGCATAGCGCTATAAAGCGATAGTTCCGCTTCGGCCTGAATAGCTCCAACTTTTTTCGTCCTGGTAATAGAGCAGGCAAGCTTTGCCAGCCGAGATAAATCAAAATTGCCCCAGCAGGCAGCAGATTAATGTAGTCTACTGCCACCGAGTAACCAAGGGCTCCAAGCCCGAAGATCATACGAGCGGGCCGTTTGTGAGCGGTCAGGCATAAATAAAGGCCGAGCAGGATAAAAGTGCTGCCGGGTACGTGCGAGTAAAGGAGTGTTGAATATTTCCACTCCAGGGTGGCAAAAGCCAGGTAGCAGGCGGCCAGCACTGCCCCTGCCTGAGAAGCACCCAGATAGCGAGCCAGTTTATAAAGTAGTACTGCACTCAGGGCCCCGCACAGCACCGGCAGCAACATAACCCAGTTTAAGCCCAGCCAGAGGAAGGAAAGAGGCTGGCTGAATAATGCGAACAGGGGAATTTTGGGCGCAAGCAGAGCGGTTGAAGCGCTCAGTTTCGCCAGCGAGTACAGCGGTGCTGCCAGCCAGGCCGTTCCAGGCGGTCGGTCGGCATAGTAGCGGTAGGGTTGGGGAGATGCATAATCGGTGCGCATGGTGTAGTCGAGATAGGAGCCGATTTCAAATTTGCCCTGCTCTCCAATAGCTTTAACCAGGGCGAAATGGCTGCCATCGTTGGTGCCGACTAACTGGTCTGGGGTTGTGGCAGCATAAATAATCATGGCTAAAGCAAAAAGCAGCACTGCGATCAGATTATCGTGAGATAAGCCTTTGGCCACGTTATAACGCACCCGCTGAAAGAGCAGTCCACAAAAAGTAAGGCAGGCCAGGCTTAGTAGTAGCGGCAGGGGTAGAATAAACAGAACCAGCGAGGGCAGTAAGAGAGCAACCACGAGAGAGGCCCAACGCGCCCTTATCGGGCGCTGCCAGAATTTGCGGAGAAAAAGCCAGCTAATTAAGAGCGTCACCAAAAAGTAAATTACTGCTGTAAAAAGCGAGGGCAAGATCAGGCCGAAGGGACCTTTAGCCGCTTCCACCTCCACGGCTGCAAGCATCAACCCAAGCTGCCGGGAGTCGCCGGGAGGCCGGAAAGCGGCAGGAGTTTCAAAAGCAACTTCAACCGTGGGAAATAGAGAAAAAGCTTTCCACTGGATGGTATAAGGGTGAGGAGCGATTTCTTGCGGGTCAATTTCAAGTTGTGCTACCGGTTGGCCTTCAACTCTGACGTTTACCACTACTTTCTGATTGCTACCGGCAGGGGAGGCAGGTCGGGGAGCTAACAACCAGAAGGTAGCGCTGTTGTTCAGAGCTACTTGAGGAAGAAGGAGAGAGGCCTCTTTAGCGGTCCAGCGGTAACTGAAGGCGCTGTTTTTCTCCTGGCCGTAAAAGCCTTTTAAAAGCCAGTCGTTATAGCCGGACTGAAATTGAGAAACACTACCACTGCCTGTCAGTTGAAAGACGCCTAACCCCAGTAATAGTTGCAGCATAATTACAATAATAACTACGCCTGTGCTCCGTAAGACAGGATTGAAAGGATCTAGCAAACCTGTCCTGGCAGGTTTAGGCGGGATGCCTGTCTCTGTTGGCAGCAATTGGGACTCCAGTGTGAGTTTATCCGCAACCAGAATTTGTGTTAATCAACTATATTTGGACAGATACCGCTTTCTGACTTCAGGAATCTGACAAGATCAGATTGTGTAAATGACCGGATAGCCAGAATTACTATATAAATTAGTAAAGTTTTTGGTTACTTATCAGGTTAACAGTTTGCCGCGGGATTTACTGCCGGGTACTTAGCGCTTGCTTGAGGTTACTCGTAAATTAAGTATAACCAATTCAACAGTAAAAAGAAAGCCTAATTACGGGCCTACTTTATACAGTTTATCCAGCTCAAAAATTGCTCTATCAAGAGCGAAGATTTGCAAGTATACTCTCGCCCTTACCAGGTAGAACTGCCTGTGCTGGCTACCTGAATAACTCGACCTCAAGTAAGGGATTTATTCTTCACGCTACTCGCTTATGACTATGATGCAAACCTCCCAGGACTGGGAAAGGTAGATTTTTCCTCAGTAAGTGCCGAGTCCTAGAAAATTAGGCCTGCTCAGCTTTCCAATCATCTCTTAAAATAATCTTGATACAGGTTAACGGGTAGGGAAAGTTCCAGATAAGCATTATTTGGTTGAGTGTTAACTTAGAGCTACTGTAATTACCAATATTTGGACAAAGTGAGACCGCGCTGGGCTCATTTAGTAGCATCAAATCACTCAACCGTAATCAACAGGTTAAAAAGATGTCTAATAAAGAAAATGCCGGCATGAAGGCCGGTCATTTGCACACCGAATCCACGGATCTTTTTGAAGAGATGGGCAAGAGTTTGCGCAAAGAAGCTCGCCGCTGGCCGGCGCTCCTGGCCTTGATAATTATAGGAGGGGCCTATGCCATCCTCTCCGACCGCCTTACCATAGGTCCTAGCTGGATACTTATTCCGCTGATGGCTCTTCTGATTATCCCTGCTATCATTACCCGGCTTAAAGGCAACCACCATGTCAACCACTATTTGCTTCTGGCTCTCTGTTGCCTGGTAACCCTGGCAGAAATAACCAGTATCAGTTTACTCCTGGCTACCTTGCCTGATAAGAGTGTTGCGCCTGTTTCCCTGCTCAGGGATGCCGCGCTCCTCTGGACCAGTAACATTATAGTCTTTGCCCTGTGGTACTGGCAGGTCGACGGCGGAGGACCGTACGAGCGCAGCCACGAATCTTGCAACGACTACCGCCAGAATGCCGACCTGCTTTTTCCCCAGTTGACCCTGACCGAAGCGCGCCCGGCCTTCAAGGAATGGCGGCCCGGCTTTATGGATTACCTCTTTGTGGCTTTCAATACCAGTACCGCCTTCAGCCCGACCGATACCCCAGTTTTAAGCACCAGTGTCAAAGTTCTGTCAATGGTGCAAGCCGCCCTCTCTCTTGTCACACTGGCCGCTCTGGCCGCAAGAGCGATTAATATTCTTTGAGTAGGTATGGTACAAATGGAAGAATAGCAAACTGGTATTGCGACTATTAATAGCAGCTTGCCCCTATGTGATCCTTTCGTTTTGACCTGGCTATGCCAAATTGCCCTTTACATGCGGGTGTAGCAACAAATATGCTATAAAACCGGTAAGCGCTCAGTCGTAAGGGTTGGATTACTATCTGTCAGGATTAGAAAAATCAGCAGAACGCTACCGGGAGGCAGAGTTCCCATGAAAAATACCCTGCTTAAAGCCAGAACCGCTCACCTGGCTAACAAGATCTTGTCAGGCCTGGTAATGGCCCTCCTGGCCTATCTGCTCCTGGGTAGTATCTTCGCTGACTCTTCTGTGAATGCTGCCGGTATTAATCCTGTTATCGACCCCGATTTTCAGATCATCTGGAAGCGTGCCGATGAACCGGTACTGGAAGGTAAAGCCGACCGTTCCTGGACCTGGGGTCCAGCTATCACCCCTTTACTGAACGAAGTTTATCGCGAGGGAGGCAACCGAAAGGTCCAGTATTTTGACAAAGCTCGCATGGAGCTAACTCAAGGCCGCCAGGTATCAAATGGCCTGCTGGCAAAAGAAATGATTACCGGCTTATTGCAGCTAGGCGACAACGATTTTAAGCAGACCGAGCCCAATACCAGTATCAATATTGCCGGAGACCAGGGTAACCAGCAAAACCCAACTTATGCTTCGTTTCGCAAAGTAGCCACCATCGCCAGTGAGCGTGGCGAGAACTTTACATCTGACAACACCGGAAAGGTTGTGACCGCTATTATCAGTCGCGATGGCAAGACCGGTAACAATCCTGACCTGGCCAGGTATAACATAAAGGAAATGGTTTTTGAAAAGACCCTGCATCACAATATTCCGGATGTTTTCTGGAAGTTTGAGACCCTGAACGGGCCTATCTATGTGAACGGGCAGTACACTACGGGGAAGGTCGTGGATTGGCTGGAATCGTTCGGTCTGCCTTTGACAGAAGCGTACTGGACGCGCACGGTAGTGAGGGGGCAGATGCAGGATGTCCTGGTGCAGGCCTTTGAAAGGCGGGTTTTGACCTACACACCCTCGAATGAAGCGAACTTCAAGGTAGAGATGGGGAACGTGGGACAGCATTACCGTGAGTGGCGCAATAATTTGCCTGCCGGTAGTGATAGCCTGACCCCGGTTTCTACACCACCGGCAGGAAATTGGTGGCAACCCACCTCGGAAAAACCTATCCACTGGCACTGGCAACTCTCAGAGGACTTTGTCTATCCCAGAGATGTGCTACCCAATGTGACTGTTTATGATATAGATGGAGAGCATACTTCATCTGATACGGTGGCCAAACTGCATGCTCTGGGAAAGGACATAAAAGTGATCTGCTATTTCGATGCCGGGGTCTTTGAGACTTATCGCTCCGATGCCGGTCGCTTTCCCAGGGAAGTAATTGGCAAGAAGGACGCGGGCTGGGAAGGCTCCTACTGGCTTGATATCAGGCGGACCGATATTCTCCTGCCGATTATGCAAGATCGTATGCAGCACTGGTGCAAGGATAAAGGTTTTGACGCCATTGAGCCGGACGAAACAGAGGTATGGAGCAACGATTCAGGCTTTACAATTACCCGGGAGCAGAACAATCTCTACAACCAGAAGATAGCGGAAATGGCCCATGCTCTTAATTTATCGGTAGGTTTGAAGGGCAACACCAGCGAGGCTCCCGAGCTATGGCAGTACTTCGATTGGAGCCTGAACGAGCAGTGCTGGCACTTCAGGGAGTGTGACAAGTTGAAAACCAGCTTTTTAGCGCACGGTAAGGCGGTATTGAACATCGAGTATGATGGTGCGCCCGACTGTGCGACGGCCAATAGCTGGCATCTAAATTCGGCCTTACGCGATTTAGATCTGGTTGGTCCTACCAATCCTGCTTATCTTTTTGTTCCCTGTATTCCCAACTCTATTAACAACTGGTAGCCCTCAAGCACTCAGGGCCTTCAGCTCTACTCTAGCGCAGGTGCAGCACAGCTTTGCCGGTGAATTGTCTTTGCAACAAGCCTTGCGTCACTTCCCCGATCTCGTGCCAGGAAGCCTCAACCGCGATGGAGGTCCGCAGTTTCTGCTCGGCTACCATTTGGGCGAGCTTTGCCAGATCTTCAGAATTCTCTTTTCAGTTCACTGCGCAAAGTGTCGTTCCCCACTTGAGGCAGTTGTCCAGGATATGGCAAAAGCCATTCCCGTGCGCCCTGATTTCATCCGGCAACTCCAGGCGGTGATTGACCTAAACGCAGAACTGCAAGAACGCGAGTTACTGAAGATGGCGTCCCTGACCGCTGTTTTAGCCGAAGCGTTACGGCAACGCGGTATCAGTCCTTCGACCGCAATGCTGCTGGCTGAAACAGGGATCGTGGTCTTCAGAGTCGCGTTCGATCGCTGGATTGCTGTAACAGGAGAGCGCACGCTCTCACAAGTTGTATAAGAGTCACTTGACGAGCTCAAAGGCGTACTCGCCCCTTGATTAAACTTCCAGCAGTTTTGAGGTTTTGATTGAGAATTGAAAGCGTTACTGATACAGTAGAAGCAACGTTCAGCGTCTGGAAAAGCAGTTTAATTAACATGGGAGAAACCGGTGAAATTCAGAAAAAGTGGTAAATATAAAATGGGCACTATTAGCCTGTTGATTGGCTGGGTTTTTATCTTCATTTCGACTTGCTCACCGGTTCTAGCTCAACCTATATCAGATTTAGCTGTAAATCCTGCCGCCGAAAATTTCTTTAAATCTGTCTGGAGCCAATCAGACGGCCCGGTAGCTGCCGGAAGGGCTTCCCGTTCCTGGTTGTGGGGACCCGGGCCTTTCACCGCACAGGTCGAAGAATATTCAGAGGTAGGCAACCGCTATGTGCTCTATTTTGACAAAGGCCGGATGGAACTTACTCACCCGGAAACGAATACTCTGACGCTGGGCCTGCTGGTCTACGAAATGATTTCAGGTAAGATCCAACTGGGCGATAAGCTTTATAGTCCGAGTCCTGGCGGCCCGGCAATCACCAATGTGGTGGGCGATCCTGGCAACTGGCTGACCTATGCCCGCTTACAGCCTTATGCCTCTCTTAACCTGGATAATCGGGCTAAAGACCTCACCGGCAAAACTGTAGACCTGAAATTGACCGAAAACGGAGGGGCTCAACCGGCAGGGGTATTGGCTGGACAGCAGCTTATCAGTTATTACGAACCGGTCCTGGGCCATAACATACCTAAAATCTTCTGGGATTATCTCAACCAGCCGGGTTTAATTTACGATTCCTTCTTTGGAGGTTACCTGACCGGGCAGCCCTTTTCGTGGTTACAGGATGTGGGTTACCCCCTGACTGAACCATACTGGGTTCGGCAAAGAGTAGGCGGGGTAGAGCAGGATGTCTTGTTCCAGGCCTTCCAGCGCCGTACCCTCACTTTTACCCCTGCTAATCCCCCACAATTCCAGGTAGAAATGGGTAACGTAGGACGCCATTATACGTTGTGGCGATACGGCCATAATTTTGAGGCGAACCAGACCTGGCCTGCCCCGGAAATAAACCCTGCCTCACTAAATGAAGTGGTTCGTGGCAAGACCGGCCAGAAAAAGGTCGCTATTACCCTGGATGCCGGGAGCGGTGCGGTAGCCTTTCAAAAGGAAATTGCGGCCCTGGATAAATACGGGGTAAAAATAACCTTCTTCCTGACTGGCCGCTGGGTCCTTGAAAATCCGCTTTACGCCCGGCAAATCGCGGCAGACGACATGGAAATCGCCAACCATACCATGAACCATCCCGACCTGACCAATCTCTCAGATACCGAGGTGCGGGCTGAAGTGACTTCCGGGGCGGCTGCAATTGAGCGGGTGACGGGCAAAAATCCCTGGCCGCTTCTGCGCTTCCCCTATGGGGCCCGCAATAATCGGGTGATGCAGATAGTGAAAGACCTGGGCTATCGTTCGGTCTTCTGGACCTATGACAGCCTGGACTCAGTGGGCTCACCCAAAAGCGCCGTTTTTCTGATTTCACGTATTACCGGGCTGAGCGATAGCCAGTTGGACGGGGCTGTGATCTTGATGCACCTGGGTAATTTAACCAGCGGAGAGGCCCTGGACCCTATCCTGGCTAATCTCCAGGGCCGCGGTTTCAAAGTAGTCACTGTTTCAGAGTTGCTCGGGTCATAACGGAACGGCAAAGGCTGGTTTAAGACTCGAAGGGTTAAAGCCAGCCTTTGCGGCGACATAATTCCGTGCCTAATAGGCCCAGCAGTACTTCAGAATTAGTTCCCTTAAATTCGGGGTGATATTCGAAGCGGTTGCGCTCGAAGTATTGCACGGTGTAGCTCTGACCATCGTCAGGATTTTGCTCCTCAAATTCTTCCGAAATAGGGTAGCCGAAAATAGCCAGGCCGCCATGCGCCTGCCAGTAACGATAGAAAGCGCCTTCCAGGCTGTGCCGGGTCGTCTGGAAATAAACCTTGCTGGCCGTATTTTTGAAGGGCACACTCATTGGAAATTCCCGGTTGACCGTTAGCTGTGTGCCAAGCAAACCAAGCAAAACCTGGTCTTTAGTTCCCTTAAATTCCGGATGGTATTCGAAGCGGTTGCGCTGGAAATATTGTACCATCAGGCTTTTCCCCGACTCGGTATCGGAAGCTTCCTCGAATTCTTCGGTAAGTGGTAAGCCAAAGAGTGCCAGTCCTCCGTTCTGGTTCCAGTAGTCCAGGAAGACTCCTCGCAGGTTGTGGCCGGTTTCCGCGAAATAGATGGTATTCGGTTCGGTTGCCCGCGATGGTGCCTGCTCCGTGCGGTTCGGCCCGCCCGCAATGGTGGAAATATGAGTGGTGCCCACCTGCCCGGCCAGGTATTTGATATTCTCCTGGACCAGCCCACCAAACAACTCGATACTCCCGAAATTCCTCATCTGGATAAACCCGGTAACCGTGACTGTTTCACCCGGGGCCAGGGATTTGCCAAATCCCCAGCGGTAGGGGTAAGTGATGTCCTCGTTTCCTGTAAAGTCCAGGGCCAGACGGAATTTGTTGTCCACTTTGCCCAGGGCTGCCGCCTGGTAAGTCTGGCCTTCCTGGTAGACAAAGTTAGGCTTCGGTTCCTGGGTTTCAACGGTAACCTTTCCGGTGTTGGTGATTACCGCTTCAACTTTAACAATTCCGCCCTGCCTGACTGTAGACGGCGTAATGGAGAGCGATTTAAGCTGAACTTCCGCATTGGTCTGACCTGCCAGGGCCGCTACGCGCTGCCGCACATCCGGCAGAATTGCATACCCGGCATCACCCGGACAGGCCGTATTAATTACATCGCGGTGCCCGATAATGGTGCTGACGGTGCGGTCGATAAAGAAAGTTTCGGCCAGGGGATTAATATCCTGGGTTGAGGCGTGATAAGCTACCAATCTGACCAGCGCATCTACCTGTTCGGCAGTTGGCCCGGAGGTCTCAAAACTACCCAGCAGGCAGATTCCGATACTGCCATAACTGTACTGGTAGGCGTGCCCACCCACTACGTTAGGCCCGCCAGAGCGGCCCTCATAAATATTGCCCTGCCAGTCAATCAGGAAATTATAGCCAATATCGCCCCAGCCTTGAGTGACGGCATGGTAGCGGTAGATACTGCGCACCACCTTTGGCGGATCATCCCGGTCAACATCGCCAGTATCACTATGGTGGACAATCACCACTTTAGGGTATCGGTATTCAGCAGGCCAGATTTCACCGACTGAACCAAACCTGAGGGACTCATCCGCTCCCCAGTCTGCCCGTTTGATGATAAAAGGCGCGCTGGGTATTTTAAATTGTGGAACAACATTCTGGTTAGCCAGCGGAAATCGGGTGGCCCCGCCGTCAATAAAGCCAAGACCGGCCAGTTTTAGCCGTGTTCCGGCCGGAATTTCCAGTTTAAACTGAACATAGGGAGCATTAACAAATTGGAGCCGCCCGAAGAAACGCGTCCGGTTAACAACTATCGGGCTTTCCAGTAAATCGCAAGGGCAGGTCCGCCAATCACTAAAATTGGTACCATCCTGGCTCGTTCTGAGAGCTAATTCGACCTGGCTGCCATCTCCGGTCACCATTTCCCAGTAGGAACCCACTGCAGTATAAGCCTGGCGTACCGCTCTGACGGGAGACAGAAAAGTATTACCGGCAGAAAAACCGCTCTCAATTACGAAATCTGCCTCTTCCTCTTCGGCCAGGATAGACCCGGCCAGCAGGGGGGAGGCCGCCAGGCCTGCTCCCAGGAGGGTGGCGCTTCCGGCCAGTTTCAAGAACCGGCGGCGGCTTTGATTGTCTTTGATAGAGTTACCTGTAGAAACTGCTTCACCGCCTTTTTGTTTTTGAATTACTGACCGGCCACTATTTGCTGAGAAAGAATAGTGCTTCTGAGGAAAATTTTTCAAAATGTATTTTGACTCCAATTGTCCCAGTTTGTTTTAGATCTCTGCTGGAATAGCCCCTTTACCCGTCTAATGAATCTAATAAGTACAGTCAAAGCTTTTCCTGGCATTCTGAGGCATAGATTTGCCTGGCCCTACAAAGCTCGGTACCGGGAGAGCAATTTTTAAAGAACAGGTAGGGGTTTTCTTTGTCATTTCTGCCATATTAAGTCTTTATAGTGGGTAAATCAAATTAATTTCGAAAGATCTGGGTTATTTCCGATTTTGTAGAACAGGCCAGAGAGGTTGGAACAGAGTACTATCATGTTAGCGAGGCAAGAGCCAGGGCAGTCAAGTGGGATAAGATCAGGATTACAATTAATTTCATTGACAGCTTAAAAGTTTTCTATTAAACTAATTAACAGGAAGTGCCCTCACACTTCACTCGCCAGTTAAGTATCATTTAAAATTAAATACGCACACAATTTGACGAAGGAGTCCAGGATGGTTAACTTACACTTCTCCCGAGTTCTTCGGATACTTATGGTATCCGTCTTTAGCGCGGCTCTTTTTGTAACCCTTGTTCCTTTAAGTGTCAGCTATGCAGCTACCTGGCCCAATTCGATGGCTTCCACCGGTGACTCTATCACGCGAGGCTTTAACACCGGCAGCTTCCCTTTCACGGACGCGATTGCCAATTCCTGGTCTACCGGCACCAGCAGCACGGTAAAGAGCCAGTACAGCCGGATTCTGGCCTCAAATTCCGGCATCAGCGGCAAAAACTACAACGATGCCAGGACCGGCGCGAAAATGACCGACCTTAACGGTCAGATGACCTCCGTCGTGTCACAGAAGGCCGAGTATGTGACAATTCTGATGGGCGCGAACGATGTCTGTACTTCAAGCCCTTCCACCATGACCGATGTAACTACCTTCGGCAACCAATTCAGAACAGCCCTCACGACCCTGACCACCGGCCTGCCTAACACGCGCATTTTCGTCTCCAGCATCCCGAACATCTATAACCTCTGGTCGATCTTGCATACAAATTCTACGGCTGATTTTGTCTGGAGCTTGTATGGCATCTGCCAGTCGATGCTCGCCAAACCAACTTCGACCGCAACCGCTGATGTTGCCCGCCGGGCCCAGGTGCAGCAGCGTAACATTGATTTTAACACTCAACTGGCGACTATTTGCGCCCAATTCACGCAGTGCCGCTTTGACAATAACGCTACCTACAACACGACCTTCGTGGCTTCGGATGTCTCAACCAGGGATTACTTCCATCCCTCTATATCGGGACAGGCTAAACTCGCTTCAATCACCTGGGCCGCTACTTATAATTTCGCGGCCTGAAAGAGATTGTAAATTGTAGAGCGCTGATTGCAGAAGCCCGCTGTTATCGGGCTTCTTATATGAACCTTAACCGGTCGTGACCTTAAGAACCGGCAGCTTAAGCAGGGACAAGGCAGAGTTGTAGAACCCGTCTTAACCCGGTGCTAGTCCCCGGTTAGGCCGTCAATGCTCTCGCGCAACAGGTCGGCGTGTCCGTTGTGGCGGGCGGTTTCCTCAATCATGTGTAACATAATCCAGCGCAGGCTGCCCTGCCTATCGCTGAAGTTAGTGCTGCACAAAGCTTCAAGGTCATTGGCAGCGCTAATCTGGCGCGACTTCTCCACTTCGCCCCGGTAAAGGTCAAGTATCTCCTCAGTCGTTTCGTAGGGTTCAACCCGCCACTCGCCATCGGGATCATCATCTGAATAGGGATACTCTACCTCCTGGCCGGTGAAGACCATTTGAAACCAGTACCTTTCTACATAGGCCAGGTGTTTTACCAGTCCGAGCAGCGTTATGGCGGAAGGTAAAGGCCGCCGCCGCAAATCCTGATCGCTCAGGCCCTCCACTTTATGCAAAAGCACCGCCCGGTGATAATCGAGAAAGGCGCTCAACATCTCCTTTTCCGGCCCGGTCGCCGCCGGGCGCGGTTGAGTTAATTCGCTCACATAATCTCCTTATTTATACATGGCTCGCTATTTTAGGAGAAATTCGGTTCCCGCTAACCGGTGGCAGAAATCGCTCCTATGGGTAAATCCCTTAAATTAGGCTTTTATGACGATTACGCCCTGTGCGATTATCATTATAATTGAAACTGCGCCTTTTATGGTTTGTGGACTGTGGAAATTATGGGAATCCTGGCAGGAAGAAAGAACAGAAAATAAATTGAAAACTCAAGATCTGGGCAGACTATTTGCCCTTGCCGCACTCTGGGGCGCGTCCTTCTTATTTATCAGGGTAACAGCGCCCGCTTTCGGGCCGTTCTTGCTGGTTGATTTGCGGGTGTTGCTGGCCGGTATCGCCCTGGTAGCCTTTGCCCTCGCGCGCCGGGCTTCGCTCAACTTCCGCTCGCACTGGCGGCAATTCCTGGTACTCGGCCTGATTAATTCGGTGTTGCCCTTTACCCTGATTGCCAGCGCCGAACTGACCCTGAACGCCTCGCTCGGCGCGATTCTGAACGCCACTACCCCGCTATTTACCGCCCTGATCGCCTTTTTCTGGGCCAAAGAGCCGCTATCGGCTAAAAAAGGGCTTGGCCTCTTGCTGGGCCTAACCGGGGTAGCCTGTGTGGTCGGGCTTAGCCCGCTGAACCTGAACCTCAATACCTTCCTGGCGATTGGCTCTGTCCTGGCGGCTTCCTTCTCCTACGCGCTGGGCAGCACCTACGCCAAGCATAACTTTCACGGAGTGCCTCCCCTGACTCTTTCTATCGGGCAACAGTTATCGGCGGGTCTGATATTGCTGCCGTTAGCAGCCTTCAATGTGCCTTCCGCCGTACCATCGCCGGAAATAATCCTCTGCCTGCTGGGCCTGGCGCTCTTTTCTACGGCAGTCGCCTATATCTTCTACTTCCAGCTAATTGTGAACGTTGGTGCGACCAAAACCACCAGCGTAACCTTCCTGGTGCCGGTCTTTGGTATCATCTGGGCGGCCCTGTTCCTGTCCGAACCGGTAACTATCGGGCAGCTTGGAGGGTTCGCGATAGTACTTGCCAGCCTGTTACTGGTGACCGGTGTGCGGTTAGGACTGCCCTCGCGCCGCTCCAACTCTAATTACCCGGTAGCAGTGAATAGCAAGAACCTTGACTAAACCTCCAGGCAGTTTCCAGTTCGGCCAGTGACCGAAAATAATAACTGCTGATCTTACAAAGCTTTGACAGCCTCTACCACTTCACTTTTGCTTAGTGAACCGGTTGGCAAAATTGCCCGTTGGACGTAGCGCACCCGGCCTGCCTTATCCACCAGTATTGAACCACTGCGCTGGATAATCCCGGCGGCTTTATCTAACCCGTAACGGCTATAAACTTCTCTGTTCGGGTCGGCAGCCACGGCAAAAGGTAATTTGTAGATGGCAGCCAGTTTTTCGGCTTCGGCAGGGCTACCGCCTCCAATTACAACTACCTCTACCTCGTTCGTCGTGAAGGTTTCGTGGTAGAGGCGGCCTAACTGGACGGTGGTCTGGCGGCAAATTGCGCAACTAAATTCGCGCATAAAGTAGAGTAAAACAGCTTTTTTGCCCTGTAATTCGCTCAGGGTAAAGTGGCCCTGGGTGGTTGGCAGGGTAAAATCGGGGGCGAATTGGCCTTCCGCTACCATTTCCTGGCCCAGGATATCCTTCATAGTTTTGCTCATTATTAATAAACCTTCTTTCCTTAAATTATTTATCTACTAGTAGGTAGATTTAATACAAAAAAAATTAGCAACCCAGATGTTTTATCATTTGCCGGCCCATCGCTACCATTCTTGCCGGGTCATTAAAAGAGCGGGCAAGCAGCATAGCCCCTTCCAGACCGGCAACCAGGGTGCGAGCTTCTTCTTCAATGCTACCGCTTAGTTTGAATAGTCCGGCGTTTACACCTTCCTGCAATACCTGGCTAAGGCCTTTTTCCAGGTCGTTAAAGTATCCCTGTATTTCGACCTGCAAGACTTCGGGTAGACCGGGAAATTCGGCTGAAAGAGCGCCGCATAAACAAACCCGGTTATTGTCGCGCAGCAACCGGCCAAAAAACTCAACTACTTCCTCTAGCTTGCCCCTGGCATCGACTTCCAGAGAGAGCAAATGTTTCAACCCGGCATTGACCACACTCCGGTAACGGATTAAAACAGCCTGCGCTAAATCGACTTTGCCAGGAAAGTAATAGTGAATACTGGCTTTACGGATTTTTACTTCCTCGGCAATGTCGGCATAGCTAAAAGCGTTGTAGCCCTGTTGCTGCATCAGTTTTAGAGCCACGTCCATAATCCGAGTGGCGGTATCAACGGTTTCGTTCATACCATTATTCTACCTACTAGTAGATAGTTTGTCAAGGAGTTTATAAAGGATTAGTTGTTTCGAATAGCCATTGCCACTACTGGCATAAATCTGTTTCCAATCTTAAGAAAGCGCAACGAAGTGAAATGCCCTTGTAAACTATGCTGGCTGCTCCGATTGGGACAGCAGGGCCGACGAAGGTCGTGTCTAGTGTGACCGTTCCTGGAAGCCGTTCGGGCGGGGAGCGGCGGGCAAGAACCAGCGCTCAAGCGCTTCCGCTAACCCGTCAACTTCACCCGCATCCCCGGCCCAGGCGATGCACCCATCGGGGCGGATCAGCATCGAGGGACCTACTTCTACCGTGAAGCAGCGCACGTGTCTGAAGCCTGCTGCTAGTCCGCTTGCGCGCCCCTCAGAAGAGGCATCGAGCACAATGCCGTCGCCTTGGGCCATCTTCGCGAACAGTGACGATTGAATGCCAGCTTCAACCACCAGGCGATCACCGGTGAGACGTCCGACCTCGTCGCGCTCCGAACCGAGGTCGTAGCGCACGGCCACCCCGCTCATCAGCCCGTCAATATAGCCATTTACCTCGTCGAACTTCAGCAGCTTGGCGAAAATATCCCGCATGGCGTTCGATTGCGGATCGGGCCGCATAATCGCGATCTGGGCGAGCGTATTAGCCAGGACGGCCTCGGCCACAGGTCGCCGCTCGAACGTATAGCTGTCGAGCAGGCTGGCGGGTTTGTCGCCGCGAACGACGGCCGCAAGCTTCCAGCCGAGGTTGGCTGCATCGACTAGCCCCAGGCTCAGCCCCTGACCGCCTACAGGCGAATGGACGTGCGCCGCATCACCGGCGAGCATGACCCGACCCTGGCGGTACGTGTCGACCAGGCGCGCGGTGTCCGTCCAGCGGTTAACCTGCTCGATCTCCGTCACGCGGACATCGGCGCCGCTGATGCGTCGCAGCACCTCTTCGACCTCCTCACGCGTGACGGGCGCCTCACGATCTGCCGGCGGACCGCTGAAGTCGTGCAGTCCAATCCGGCGAGGCCGCGGTCCGTTGATCAGGACGCCTTCCGATGTGCGGGTCACATACCCAGGTAGGCGCTCAGGATGGTCGAGGTCGAGCACAGCCTGGTACATGGTGATGCTCGGTGGCGTGCCGGGAAAGGCGAAACCGGCCAGCTTGCGGATGGAGCTTCGCCCGCCGTCACACCCGACCAGCCAGGCACAGCGCGCCTGATCCGGCCCGGTCGGGGAGGCCCAGCGGACTTCGACAAAATCGGCATGATGCTCAATGTTCGTGACCTCGCACCCGCGCCTTACCTCGATGTCGAGCGCCGCCGCACGCTCGCCCAGGATCGCTTCCAGGCTTTGCTGGTCGACCATGCGCATACGCCGTTCGGGTTCATGCTCCGGGTCCACTCGAATTGGGAAAAGGGCGAAATGCCCTCTGAACCTGGCCCCCTGCGCTCGCGACGCTACCCCCGCCCGCCCCATGGCAGCGAAGGTGCGATCTTCCGCCTCGGCAAGCTGTAGACCCATGCCCCTACGCTCAAGCACCTCTGCGCCAAGCGGCCCGACCGATGGCGCCTTTATAGCGAGGTTCGGCGCGGTGAGCCGCTCCAGGACAAGCACACCGGCGCCGCCCAGCTTGAGCTCGATTGCGAGCAGCAACCCCACCGGGCCGGCACCTACAACCACCACATCGACTTGCTTGTCCATGAGCCATGCCTCCATTGGGTACTAAGTAAAAACACGGATGAACTATCCGTCAGCTTTACCGTTTCCAACGCCCGAAAATCTCTCTCCAATGCCCCAGGTCAGCAGGAACTCAGCCCACTCGTTATCAGCTTTCGGCGTCGTCCAAAAATTCTGTGCGCCGATAGGCAGCCTCGACAGTGTTAGCGAAAGGATGCGCCAGCGCCTTGTCCGCAATCTTTTGGGGCGCATTCGTGCATTCCGCCACCCATCGGTGAAGGTGGTAGGGACAGCAAAGGCGCTGAGAATATGTGAGTCTGCCCAGCCTGTAAGTAGAAGAATCTACTTAGCCCATCCAGGACCAGTATATTGTAGCATAGTTCTGATTCAGCCTTTCTACCCCGTTCCGGCTGAAAAGTGATTGTCTTTTGGCAAAGAAACTCATCTGTCATGAATTCAATCCAAAAATTTGACTGTATATTTACGTGTCTTTACCTCAAGTTTCACTTCCTCAAACTAGAGTAAAGAGTAAGAGTATCAAATCTGCTGCGATACATAAATTCAACTATATAGTACAAATCTCTTGTGACTTACAAGATCAGTCGTATCAGACAGTACCAGGCAGGATGAAATATCTCAGGTATGAAATGTTATAACTGTTCCCGCCGGTTTTACCTGAGAAAAAGTAAGAAGTAAGACAGAAGTAAAAATGAGGAGTAGTAAGTATGGGCCAAACGCAACTAAAACACCGGCTTTCTTCACTGGATGCTGAGTTCCTTTATCTTGAAAAAAAGGAAGCTCCCCTCCACGTCGGTAGCACGGTAATCGTGGATGGTGAGATTGCATTCGAAGATTTCAAGCAGTTGATAAGCAGTAAATTGCCCCTGCTACCACGTTACCGGCAGAAGGTTGTCCCCGCCCCGTTTAGTGTAGGCCACCCGACCTGGGAAAATGACCCGAATTTTGATATTAATCGCCACATCTTTCACAGGCACCTTGAGGCGCCGGGCAGCATGGAGCAACTGCGAGCATTATTCAACCGGATCATGAGTAAAATGCTGGATCGCCAAAAACCGCTCTGGGAGGTCTATCTCATAGACGGGCTGGAAGGCAACCGCACGGCCATTATTACCAAAATACACCACGCTATGGTGGACGGCGTAGCAGGAGTGGAGTTGATGAATGTCTCCTATGACACTTCGCCGAATCCGACTCCTCCACCGACAGTAGCCGCCAGCATTCCACCGGCGCCTAAACCTTATAGTTTTACCCAAAACTACCTGGAAGGGTTGTTGGATAGCACTGAAGAAGCCGTGAAAAGCTGGAATACCGTCCAAAGGGGTTTGTTAGATCTGGCCGAAAGTTTGCTCAGGGATAGTGGCAGGCCACTGGTGCGGGCTACCGCGGATACCCTGTCGTCCCTGTCCGCTCCGGTTTCACTTATGCCTTTCAACCAGCCTCTAAGCGGACAGCGAGACGTAGCCTGGGGAGAATTTCCTGTAGAGCGGGTCAGCGCTATTCGAGCAGCGCTGGGCGGCACCGCGAATGATGTGATATTAACGATTGTTGCCAGGGCTGTTAGCCGCTACCTGGAACTACATCACCAGAAGACATCCGGGGCTACTTTGCGAATAATGGTTCCGGTGAATATGCGCGGGAATGAGAAACACCCTGCCCCTGGTAACAGTGTTTCAGTAATGCCACCTGAAATTCCTATGGATATTAAAAATCCGCTGGAACTTTACACCTTCGTGAACAAAAAGATCAACGAACTAAAGGAAGGTCGCATTTCGGATGAAGCTAATCTGCTTGCGGCTTTGCTGGGAACAGTACCCCCTTCCGTACTGGCTACGGTAGGAGCGCTGGCAGAAACTCCCGTGCCTTTCTACAATATTGTTTGCACTAATGTGCCAGGACCGCGGGTTCCGCTCTATGCCCTGGGCAAGAGAATCACGCATTTTTACCCTTATGTACCGGTGGCCTATGCCGTGGGTCTAACCTGTGCAATATTAAGCTACGACCATAAATTCTTCTTTACTCTGATAGCCGATGCCAGGGCACTGCCCGACCTGAACCAGCAGTTTAAACCCCTCTTAGAAGAATCCTTTGCCGAACTAAGCCAGGCCGCCGGGGTGCCAATCGCATAAGGCTGGTAAGCCTGGGGGTTATTTCGGCCCCTGGCTATTGAACCTTGAAGAGTCTGGCAGGCCATTAGAGAATCCGGCCAGACTTCTCATCTCGGGCTAATTAATTAGCGCCAGGTGGGAAGTCTGGCTGTAATTAAGAATTAACTGCCTAACTTGAAGGATTTCGCCAGGTCGCTGGCAAAGGACTTATCGACTACTACCGTGCCATCGGGCGCAGCGGTATCGAGCCGGAAAACGGTGGTTTCACGGCTGGGGATGCGTTCATCAGGAGTAGAGCCATAGCTGGCGTTAGGTAAGAGGCCGGCCAGGTCAATGTTTTTGGATGACTCAAGGGCCTTAAATAGCCCGTCCCGGCTAATGTCTCCCTGTTCCAGGGCTTTAGCCAGGATATTAGCGGTAATGATGGCCTGAATCCAGCCGAAAGAGTACCAGTTGCTCGGCTTCTGATCAGGGACATATTTGGCCAGTGCACTCAGCATGGGAGCCCAGCCCGGTACGTTCGGGTCGCCCCAGGAAGTGCCCTTGCTAACAAAGTAGCTGTCCGCAACCAGCACATCTTTTACCGGAGTGGCCAGCAGGGAACTGGTAAATGCCGGGCTCATCAAGAGATATTTAGCATTAACTCCTAGCTGGGAAGCTGCGCCGATAATTTTGGCGGTTTCACTGGGTTGCGAGGCCAGTAAAACAATCTCAGCGCCATTGTTTTTAAGCTGAGTTGCCTGGGCAGTGAAGGTAGCATCGCCAACCTTGAAGGGTAGTTGCCCGACATCGGTCAGACCGTAAGCTTTGATAGCGGTATTGTAGCCTTTTATAGCGTCCGCTCCATAACCGTCATCCTGGTAAACCAGCGCAAACTTTTTGCTCTTGCCATTCAATTGCCGCACGGCAAAGTCTATTCCGTTGATAGCTTCGATAGGATAGGGCGTTGCCTGGATGTAAACATACTTTTCAAAAAGTATTGAACTGTCAAAGGTCGAAGCACCCGCGATAATCTTTTCGCTGGTGATCTGATCTTTAAGAGCCTGCACAATCGGAGTACCCAGTATCACGCTAAACATAGCCACGTCAGGAGCAATTTTGTTATATTGCTGGACAGCCTGCTGCGGCTGGTAAGCGGTATCACCCGAAACTACCTCAACTTTGTAGCCGCCTATTCCACCGGCCTCATTAAGGGCCTTGAAATAAGTCTCGACCGCCGCCAGTTGGATCTTTCCGTATGGGCCAACCGGACCACTCAGCGGAAAGAGTGCGCCAACCTTAATAGTCCTGGTGGCCTGGTCTACGCCTGGGCCGGTTTTAAGCGTGGCAGCCACTTTCGTATTGACAACACTGAAACCGGGAACAGTAGAGCCTGTTGTAGCGGCAGCGGTGGTAGCGGCAGCAGTGGTGGCACTGGCTGCCGTGGTAGCGGCGGTAGTGGCGACAGCGGTGGTGACATTAGCAACAGTGGTGGCAGCGGCGGTGGTGGCGGCGGGTGCAGTAGTACTGGTCGCATCTCCACAGGCCAGGAGCAGTAAAGTCAACACCAGGGTCAGGGCCGTTAGAAGTGTCAGCCGCTTACTGACTTTTTTAATAAACATGTTTCTTGTCCTCCTCAGGAAAAGTTAGTTAAAAACTATTACCTGAAAAATCTCCCCAACTCACTACGCATGACACGGGCTTTAAGCCGGCGGTAAATGCCGATAAGGCCTGCCGGTTCAAAGATCAGAAAAATACCCAGTAGAATAGCGTAAATAATCTCCTTAAAGTCGCTGGTAGTAATACCCCCGGTACCCGCCCCCTTCTGTACGAAAGGAAGCAGGTCAATATAGTTGTCTATCAACTGGGGTATAGCGACAATAAAGAAGGCGCCAATAATAGAGCCGTTAACAGTGGCAGCCCCCCCGATAATAATCATGGCAATAAACTGAATGCTGAAGTTTAAATCCCACTGGTTGGGCTGAATATAACTCAAATAGGAAGCGTAGAGCGCTCCGCAAATACCCGCCAGGACCGTACTGAAGACGAAAGCGACAATTCGAGTGCGAGCTACATTGATACCCATCAGGGCTGCCGCTACCTCGCGGTCGCGTACGGCCTGGAAGGCTCTTCCGGTATGAGTCCGCAAAACGTTACGTACAAAGAGAATTACCAGCACCGTAAGCAGCAGGGCCAGAAAGTAATATTTTTGATCGCGGTTGAGTTCGAGCGGGCCGAAAGTGCTGGAGTGCGCCCAGGAAAAATCGCCCAGGGCCGGGGAAGGGGTGCGCCGCCCGTTTACTCCTCCTGTGACCTCTTTCCAGTTCGTAAAGATATACTCGCCGATAAAGACCAACCCCAGCGTTACAATTGAGAGATAGAAGCCCCGAAATCGCAGCGTAATAACGCCAATCATCAGGCCAACCAGACCGGATACCACTCCGGCCAGAGGAAGCCAGAGCAAAAATGACCAGCCCAGATTGAGCCCAAAGTAGACGCAGGTGTACGCTCCAACTCCCAGGAAGAAGGCATGTCCCAGCGAGGCCAGCCCGGTATAACCTGACAGTACGTTCAAGCTAAGAGCACCGATAGAGATAATCAGCCCGAAAGTACCGACCGATAACCATTGTTTATCCGTAAAGAAAGGAAACAGCACTAAAAGCAGGCCGAAGATTATCCTTGCCGCGCGTTGTAGCCAGGTCGCTCTGGCCGATAGTGCTTTTTTACCGGCAGAGGCAATTTTTTCAGGCGAGGTCGCCGCCGGGCGCTCACCGGTACCCGTGATCATACTCGTTCTGCCTCCTTCTTGCCGAACAGGCCGTAAGGTCTGAGCAGCAGTACAAGCAACAAAACAATGTAGGAGGCTATCGTGTAGAAATTATTGCCCAGGAAACCCAGATATTGATTATGGGCTGTGCCGATATACCCGCTTGCCAGCACCTCTACCAACCCCAGGATAAGGCCGCCCACCACCGCTCCAACGGTTGACCCCAGGCCCCCCAGGATGATGGCCGGAAAAGCCCGGAAGGCTACGAAGCCCAGGTTCGCGTCGAGCACCCGTGGCGAAGCAGCCAGGAAAACTCCACCCAGGGTGGCCACCAGGCCCGTTATAATCCAGGTAATCACGTAAACCTGGGAGAGGCTAATTCCCACTATCGCGGCCGCTTCGCTATCAATCGCTGCCGCCCGCATCGCGATACCATATTTGGAAAACTTAAAGAAGATGAAGAAGATAACCAGCAGCGCAAGCGTAGTAATCAGCGTCCAGATATCAGCCCAGTTAACTCGTACCCCCCCAACAGTGAAGCCACTTAATTCCCAGGGGTCGCCATTAGCGCGTGGTTCGTAGCCAAAGACCAGCACTGCCAGCACCCGCATAAAAATATCCAGGCTGATAGTTAACATAATCACCACAAAAACGGGCCGGATGGTTAAACGCCGTAGAACCAGGCGCTCGAAGAGTATCCCGATCAGGGCTAAACCTGCCACGGCTATAGGTAGGGCGGCCAGGAAAGGCACTTGCATCTGAAGCACCATCCAGGATACCAGGTAAGCCCCCACCAACATAAAGGAACCCTGGGCAAAATTAATCACTCCGGCCATCAACACTACCGTAAATCCAAGCGCAATCAAGGCATAGATACAACCCAGGGCCAGACCTTGCACAGTCAGTTGTAGAAAGGTAGTCACCCGAATACCTCCATTGGCTTAAAAGCCAGAATAAACAGTTTTAGCTTGTTCCTAAATAGGCTTTGATTACCTCGGTGTTGCTCTGTATTTGAGCGGGAGTGCCGGTGGCAATGACTTTGCCCAGGTCCAGGACCATAATGCGATCAACGATCCCCATGATCATCGCCATATCATGCTCGACCAGAATTTGAGTAATACCCAGTTCCTGCTTTATATCCAGGATGGCGCTGGCAATTTCTTCGGTCTCTTCCAGGTTCATTCCTGCTACGGGCTCATCCATTAACAGCAGTTTCGGTTCGAGGGCCAGGGCTCTCGCCAGTTCCACTTTCTTTTGAATGCCGTAGGGCAGGTCTTGCACAGGCCGGAAGGCCCAGGGGAGCAGGTTCAAAAATCCCAGTATTTCCAGGCAGCGGCGGCGGTGCTTCTCTTCCTCCTGGGATGCCGGGCCAAAATAGACTCCTCCCAGCACTAACCCGGTCTTCATCATGGCATGTTTGCCCACCATAACATTGTCCAGCACGGTTAAATGAGGGAAGAGTCCCAGGTTTTGAAAAGTACGGGCCACCCCAAATTTGGCAAGCTGGTGAGCGCTCAGGCTAAGCAAATCCAGGCCGTTGAATTTGAGCGAACCGGTGGCAGGGTGGTATATACGCGACAGGACGTTGAACAGCGAACTTTTACCGGCTCCATTCGGACCGATGATGGCAAATAGCTCGCCCGGTTGTACCTCAAAGGAGACATCCTGGAGCGGCACTATCCCCTTGAAACGCACAGTTATATTTTGAGCTTCAAGTAGCGGGTTGCCCGGGTGAGAGGTTGTTTGATCGCCAGAATTAAGCTGGTTCATAACATCACCTTTCGCTGAGCCTTTTCTGCTAAACGAGTATTTTTGTCTTTGAAGCGCGAGAAATCGCGTTTAGTTTCCGCTTCGCTAAGGCCGAGGTAGTAACGTTTTACGTCTTCATTTGCTCTCAATTCAGCACTTGGTCCGGCGTGAGATATTTTGCCGAGCTCCAGGATATAGCCGTAGTGGGCAATCGAAAGCGCCATTGAAGCGTTCTGTTCCACCAGCAGTACGGCAGTGCCTTCGGCATTAATTTGCAAGATAATATCGCGGATTTGTTGCACGATCATAGGGCCAAGCCCCAGGCTGGGTTCATCCATGAGCAGTAAATGCGGCCGAGCCATCAGGGCCCGCCCAATCGAAAGCATTTGCTGCTCACCACCACTCAAATAACCCGCCGCCTGTTTGGACCTTTCGGCTAACTGGGGAAACAGAGTCATTACCTGATCGTAGGTTTTGCGCTGGGCGGCTTTATCGCGCTGGGAATAGCCGCCTGCGCGTAGATTTTCCTCCACCGTCAGGTCGGCAAAGATGCGGCGACCTTCGGGAGCATGAGCCAGTCCCAGCCGGATAATTTGATAAGATTCGAGCTTATCAATCCTCTTGCCGTTCAGTTGAATTGTGCCACCGGCCAGTTTCCCTCGTTGCATACTTAATGTGCCAGAAATTGCCCGCAGGATGGAGGTCTTACCTGCTCCATTAGCTCCTAACAGAGTCACTATACTGTTATCCGGCACTTCTAGTGAAACCCCTTTCACTGCGTGGATTATGCCGCTATAAACAACTTCAATGTTGTCTAGTGTAAGCATTCACTCCTCCTTCACGCTCAGGTGGCGCATTCGAGACGCTCTATCCAGACCTCTGGGAAACCATGATCCGGCGGGCATATTCGCTTGTAGGCAGGTCGAAAAGTGCAGGTCGAAGCAGGTTATATGCTGATAACAGGCCTTGTCTCCAGCGCCCATTCAAGAGCGCGTGTAAAAATACGGGTAGGTGAGTGTTGAGGCTTAAGCAGGAATGTGGCGTCAGATCTTAGTCCATTTACCGCATCTCAGGAAAAGGCAAGTGCCAATAAAAAAAGCCAATAATTTTGCTTTTATAACGTGAAACTGACCTGAATCCAGGAATAACTCAAAACTGTTCAAACCTTCAAACAGCAGCCATAATGTGTATAAATGGAACTCTGTTTTTAATTGTATTTTGAGGTAGTAAACCTGAAGGTAAATATAAGTAAATAAAAAATGAAAGATTGAGCAGATAGCCAGACTAGATTTGTACTGGCTGAAACTTCATCCGATACTTGCGAGCTGACCCAAAAGGCTTCGAGACGGCTATAACAACGAATGGTCGAGAGCGTAGCGGATAGCGGCAGTGCGGGAGTTGACCCCCAGTTTGCTGTAGATTGAGGTAAGATGATTGTTTACCGTGCCCGCACTGATTACCAGGAGATTGGCAATCTGATTGTTGGAGTATCCCTGCGCCACCAGTTTCAGAACTTCACTTTCCCGGCGGCTTAAGGCTATAGCTGTTTCCAGACCAACCTCCGCTGGTTGGCTGGGGGGTGCTACCGGGGTAGCACTGTCTTCTTCCTTCCGCTTCTCAAACTCCAAAACAGTCTCCACTCTGGTCAGGTTGCTGTTGAAATAGGCGGTGCGCTCAAATTCCAGCCAGACGGGCAGAATGTATTTAGCAGTATGAGGTAGTACCGGAGCGCAAGTCGCCTGGCGCAGTAACCGCGCTTCCGTCATCAACTCTTCGGCTCTGGTATAGTCACCCTGCTTGATGGCGACTACCGCTGATCCTTCGAGCGCCCAAAGTACCCCTTCGAATTGCCCGATTTCAGAACGTAACTTTATGGCTTGCTGGAAGCAGGCTTCCGCCCCGTCCAGGTCGTTTTGGACCATCCTCAGTAACCCCAAAGAACTGTAGGCGTAACTCAAGTCTATCCGGGTGTTCATTTCCTCGGAAATTTCAATATTCTCTTCCAGCACCTTCTCAGCCAGCCCGAGATCCCCCTCACAAAGATAGATTATTCCGAGACGGGATAATCCTTTCGGTAACTGAATTTTGTGGTTCAATTCCTTAAGAAGTTCGATAGCCTCTTTAAGATACTTGATGGCCAGCAGCGCTTCATTATGCCGCCAGTGATAATCACCCAGGTATATTTTGGTGCGAGCTATCCCGGTAAAATAACTGGATTTAGTGTGAAGGGCCAGCGACTCTTCCAGCATGGCTTGCACTGGTTCATATTTGCCCCTTTCCATCAGTTGCCAGCCAATGTTACACAGGCTATCGGCCAGGCTGACCTCGGCCCCTACGGCCTGGAAAAGCTCCAGGCTTTCGTAATTAAGCTTCAGGGCTTCTTCGTACTTCCCCATGATCCGGTAGGTTCCGGCAAGCCCGCTGATCGCCCGGCCCAACTGTTCGCTAACTTCGTTTTCTCGCCAGAGCTTAATACTTTCTTCAAAATAATACTGTGCGTTGCGGAAGTCACTCTGGTATAAAGCCATGTAAGCTAACCCGTCAAGCACTTTAGCCCGAAGCCCACTTTCTATTCCAACTTCGGGCAGGGCCAGAATTCTATTCAACCACTGCCACCCCTGGTTGAGATAACCCCAGCGCCACCAGGCCAGCCAGATATTCCCTCCTAAGCGGTAAGCCTCTTTTACTTCCCGGTTTTCGATTAAATAATCCAGGGTATACAGGATATCATCGTGGTCCGCCGATAACCGCTTGAGCCAGACCAACTGGTCCGGTTTCTTTAACCGATCTGTACCGGTCTCTACCAGCCCGATAATATAGTGACTCTGTGCGGCTCTGGTCGCGGCCAGTTCTCCGCTTTCGAGGAGCTTTTCCAGGGCATACTCGCGGATAGTTTCCAGCATGATAAAGCGTAATTCTTCCCCGGTGGTCACCTCAACCTGTTTCAACAGGCTTTTATTAATCAGAGATACAACCGTTTCAAGCACAGAGGCCGGATCGCCGCTTATAGCGCTGGCCGCTTCAAGGGAACAACTACCTACAAAGACACCCAGTTTTCTAAATAAATCTTTTTCCCGCTCATTCAACAACTGGTAGCTCCATTCGAGGGCGTTAGCCAGGGTCTGGTGACGGGGCGGTAAGTTGGAAAAACCGCCTACCAGTAACTCAAGGCGCCTGCCCGTCTCAAACCGTTCGAGCAGCACCCGGGGCGAAAACAGATCACAGCGGGCCGCCGCCAGTTCTATGGCTAAAGGTATTCCTTCCAGGTAAGCGCACAGGCGGGCGACTGTTGCAATATTTTCCTCGCTCAAGTCGAATTCCGGATTTACCATCGTAGCGCGCTGGCAAAAGAGGCTGACCGCTTCATTCTGCAAAAGCGCCTCAAACGCAGGCCTTTCTACGCTTTCAAAGTCTACGGACTGTAGAAGCTCTAAAGGCGGCACGTTGTAGATATACTCGCCGTAAAGACGCAGGACCACCCGGCTGGTAACTATTATTTTAAGCAGCGGGGCTGCTGAGAGGAGTTGGGCTACCCTTTCTCCCAGCCCAATAATCTGCTCAAAGTTATCGAGGATCAGGAGTAGCTCGCGCCTTTTAAGATAATGCTGGAGGGTCTCCAGGAGCGGCTTCTGGTGCTGATCCTGTAAACCCAGGGTCCGGGCTATGGTTACCAGACCTTGCTCCAGTTTGTTCACCGGCGCGAGATTCACAAAAAAAACTCCATCCCGAAAGCTCTCTTGCAGCCGCTCGCCCACCGCAATACTGAGCCTGGTTTTGCCCAGTCCCGCCGTGCCATGCAGGGTTACCAGGCGCACGACCGAATTATTAACTAACTGGCAGACTTCCTCTACTTCTCTTTGGCGTCCCACAAAAGGAGTGAGTAACACCGGCAGGTAACCGGGAGTGGGGTTCTGGCTAAAAGTGGTTTGTGACGGAACCAGATGCAAAAAGTTGTTCGTTCTGGACCATTTGTAAGAGTTTACCGGAACTTTATATAGAGGTTGTAATGTTTTTTTTCTTTTCAATTTTAGTAGTTCTCCCAGACGTACACCCTTAACAATAGGTTCTCATGCTGATAATTATTTCTTATACAGTAACTTGTATAGTAACTTAATCTAAGCCTAAAGTCTGTGTGCGAATATACTATTTTCACTAGGACTTTAGACCAATATTCATAACTCGCTACTTTTACATACTACCCCGCGCAGCATTTTTTCAATTAGCTTCGATTAAATGTGTAATTCTATAGATGTGTTTATCTCCGGTTCGGGTTATATATAGCTTTGTCCCTTTCAAGGCCATATTCTGAAGGGAACTTTAGCGTAAGTTGCACCCGTGGCCTTATTAGAAAGCGGCTGATCACTCAAAAAGGATTATGAAAAGCAATGAAAGATAAAAATAAAGATAAAAATGAAAGCGAGCTGGAAAAGATTATCAGCTTATACGGTAGTCTTGAGGCCTATAACGAAGAACAGTACCGGGTGGCTTTGCTGGATCTCGAAGCGGCTACCCGGCATGGCGCTCTTGTCCCGCTGAAAACTAAGAGGACTTTAACTCTTTTTACGGCAGAACCTGAACCCTGGCGCTTCCTGGCTCGGTTCTTCGGGCGCAGGACCGGAAAGTCCAGACCTGGCGGTACTGCCCCTCAGCTTAACCGGGTGAAAGGAGTCGAAAGCCATGAATAATATCGATCATAATCTCGAAATCGCGCTGCGCAGAATGGCTGAAATGCAAGCTCAGGCCACGCAGGACAAACTGGTTAAGAAAATTAAAAGGTCTCGTCAGAAGCCGGATAAGCCTTTCTGGAGACGGCCACTGAAATTTGGCGTAAGATCCGGCCAACTTTCCACGGGAACGGCCTCCAGATCAATTTTTAATAAATATCTAACCGAGGATGCTGGCAGAGATGAATGAACACCGGTCGCCGGTTATCCAATTAGGGGTGACATAAATTGACATAAACCGAAAGGATCAAAAAATGTTAAAGGCAAATAATAGATTTGATTATTTAAGAATATTTGATGAGCAACAAGAACAAGAAGCAAATAGTCATGAATTAGAAACCGGCCAATTAAATACCTTTGTACTTAACAGGCAGACAGACTCTTCAAAGAACCTGATTTACCTTTCTCAAAAAGGGCGCGTATTCGGTATTCGCCGCTTTAAGGCTGCCGATGAAAAACTAATCACCGATTTTCTCAGCCGTCTCTTACCGGTCACGCTCAGGAATCGTTACCTCAGTCCCATTCCGCGCCTGGAAGATGCACATCTGGCCGCTGAGATCAAGCGTATCTTGGACGCTCATGGCAACGACGGGACAGCCTTGCTGGCGACCATTCGCTACCAGGGTCAGGAAGAAGTGATAGGACTGGCCGAGTTGCTCTCTGACTCCGCTAACCGGCACGAAGCGGAAGTAGCCCTGGTGGTTCGTGACGACTACCAGGGTGAAAGTATCGGTTACCGTCTATCGCAACAACTGTTGCAACTGGCCGTCTCAGAGGGAATTAGCCTGCTGCGCGGGGTTATGAATGCCGAAAACCGGGTGGTCTTGCGCCTCTTTAATAACATGGGTCTACCGGGTAAAATGCAGGTCCGCTCCGGCACTGCCACCCTTCTTGTTGACATAAGTAAGCTACATAATAACGAGCATGAGCCTGAATTCTAGATTATGGGAAGAGCAACCGGGCCATACACGCGCACGGTTGCTCGTTTTTGTAAAGAACTATACTGAGTCTTTCACCAGTTGCACGAAGTCAACCAGTTCAGCAGGATTGAGGTCTGAAACTGCCCAGTAGGTCATAGTCGCGGTGGTCCAATGGATATAGTGATAGCCCTGAATGGTTTCAGACCTGATATCCTGGGCAGGGCTATTCCCGGCAGGCCAGACGAACAGATTGATGACATGCAATCGCCGGTTGTAAACCATCACCGCTACCGGACGGTTATTGATGTAATCAATGCGACCTCCCACCAGGGGGTATCCTTTACTGGCGAAGTCTTCGACCGGAGGCGAGTAGTCCAGTTTGCCGTTAAACCAGGGCTTGACGGTATGCTGGTCGGTGGAAGCGACATCCTGTAGATGGTTCAGCATCAGGGAGCGCACATGGCTGTTTACCACTTCTTTTGCCAGCGCCTCTTCGGCTGAAGGTGCCGTTAAAAGCGTGAATAAGCTCCAACCGGCCAGCATTAGGGCCAGTACAGTCACCATGCCTGTCAGCCAACCGGCCGGTAAGCGTCCGGCAAAATTACTTTTCCTGGCCTCTTTTAAGAGCGCGTTATGTATCTGTCTGTCCAGCTTTTTTGGTGTTTCAAAGTAGAGCCTGCCTTCCCGCAGGGTTTTTACCAGGCTCTGTTGATTTTTGTAGAGCCGGTTGCACTTCGGACAATCCTGGATATGGTGTTCGATCTCAAGGATTCGCACCAGGTCCAGTTCTCCATCAATATAAGCGTCAACCAGAGTTCCGGCTTCTTCACAGTACATTATTCGCCTCACCATTTAACCTGCTACCTAATTTAAGCTGTAACTTTTTCCGGGCACGCGCTAACCGTGACATCACGGTACCAATGGGAATACCCAGCAGGTCGGCTATTTCCTTGTAGGATAATTCTTCAAGCTCTCTCAGTACAATCACTTCCCGGTATTCAAGTGGCAATTCCTCGATAGCAACCCTGAGCAGATGAGTATCAAGGCTTTGTAGCACTAAAACTTCCGGATTTACTACTTCGGCAGCATTGCTCTCTATGTCATAATCGAGCGGGATGGTCAACTCCTGAGTCTTCAGGTGCGCTAAACGGCTGTAGAAAGTGTTTCTGACAATTGCCAGCAACCAGGCCCGGCCATCGCTCCCCTTGAACCCGTTAAAAAAACGGAAAGCGCGTAAGTAAGCTTCCTGCACCAGGTCCTCGGCGTCCTGCTCGTTACGGGTTAACCAGCGAGCCAGGTTATAGGCGGACGACAGGTGCGGCAGCACTACACTTTCAAAGCGCTTAAGTTGCGTCTGTTCCTTAAACAGCCTCTTACTCTCCTTCGCCAGCTACTCTACAGCCGTGCAAATCACAGCTTTCAATTATTAGACTGGATAACAGGACGGTTTATTCCCACCTGCTTGATTCTTCGAAAGACTTCTTTTCGTTCTCCTCAAAACCACTGCTTTTTTGAAGGCTTTCACTATTTTGTACGAATATTTGAAAGACCCGGAAACTTTTGGGAATAGAACGGCCTTTTGTCCGGTATTCATGATTGTTCCACAGTAACCCTGACATAAGCTATTCAATAATTCTGGGGAGGACCAACTATGACTGAAGAGTCGGGAAGAAATGATAGAGTGGAAAGTAGTAATCAGCAGGACCGGGTAGAAGGCCAGAGTCGTCGCGGCTTCCTGAAATGTATGGCCTGGGCCGGAACAGGCCTGGTCTGGACCGTCAGCGCCGGGGGATTGTTATCCGCCTGTGGTGATCTTACCGCCACTCCTGCGCCCGCCACCGATACCGGATTCACTTTTGTTCAGATCAGTGATACTCATATCGGCTTTAACAGCCCAGGCGTCAATACCGATGTACCGGGGACCACAAAGCAGGCTATTGACAGAATTAATGCCCTGCCGCAACGTCCGGCCCTGGTTCTTCACACCGGAGATGTTTCTCATAACTCCAAAGCCGAGGAATTCGACCTGGCTAAACAGCTTATTGGCGGCATCAAAACCGATAAAGTTTTCTATGTACCAGGAGAACACGACCTGCTGAATGACAAAGGCGCAACCTATCGCCAGCAGTTTGGCAGCGGTAGCGCTGGAAAACCCTGGTACAGCATGGACTACAAAGGGGTACACTTTATCGCTCTCTCCAATGCCGGAGAACTGGATGCCTTCGGAATGCTCGGTGCCGAGCAAATAGACTGGCTGAAGAAAGACCTGGCCGGGCTGAAAAAGGATACTCCCCTGATAGTCTTTGCCCATGTGCCGCTCTATTCGGTCTATCCGGCCTGGGGCTGGGAAACCAAAGACAGCGCCCAGGCCATGTCGCTACTGATGCCCTTCAGCGCCGTTACGGTCTTAAACGGGCATATTCACCAGGTCTTGAGCAAGGTCGAGGGCAATATTAACTTTTATACCGCCTATGCCACGGCTTTTCCCCAGCACAAGCCCGGCGTAGATAAGCCGAACGCCTACAAGTTACCGGCGAACGAGTTGCTCCAGTCAATCGGTTACAGGACGGTAAATGTCATTCCCGGAAAGCCCGGCGCCGCCGTAACCGATACCCCGCTGGCAAACCCTACCAGCGTTCAGACGGTTGTGCCTGCCGCAACGCCCAGCGCGGTAGCCTCTGCCACCACCGCCGCTGCAGGCTTGACGGTGAATGCGGCGGGAGTAGTAGACGCCGGGCCGGTCAGCGAATTCTCCGGCAGCGCCACCAAACCCCAATCACTTAACCTGGCGTTGTTAGATGGTAAAAGCCAGGCTACTGTTTTCGTGGTACAACAGGGCCAGGAGTACCTGGCGTTGAGCGATATCTGCACTCACCAGGGTTGTGAAGTGAACTGGGACGCTAAAAACAACCTTTTCCAGTGCCCCTGCCACGGCAGCCAGTACGACCTGACCGGAAAGAATATAGCAGGCCCGGCTCCGCGCCCGCTGCCGCGCTTTAAAACTGAGGTGGTTAACAACCGCCTGCTAATTACCGTTACAGGCCAGGCGAATGCTTGATGTCCTCTCCCTGCCTCCTTCCTCAAAAGGGGAGGGAGGCAGGGTCACTATTAAGCAATAAGTTTTTCTGAAAGATCCTATTTTTGACGGTTTACACCGTTATTTGTCAAAAATTAGCGTAGAAACTCGCTGCGACTGTATAAGTAGTCCTACCCGGTTAAAACTGACTAATCTCTAATCTGTTTCTTTTGAACATAGCTGAGCTTAATATTCAGAGAATACCGGAGATACCCCACCAGCATTAGCAGCGCTACCGCTGTATTGAAAGCGTGCAAAAGCCACAATGAACCTAACGGGAAACTGAAGACATAAAGCCAGTAAAGGGTATTTCCTGCGTTAGCCATACCGATATGCAAAAGACTATAAGACTTGAGATTCCTGGTTTTGAAAGCCTTAAAAAGCATCGGTAGATTACTGATCACAAATAAAATTGTTGATATAAACCCGGCCAATTCGGGCAAAGAAAAATTGTTCACCACTGTTCCCTATCTTTAATTTTATGATTATTCTTTATTACCCGAAATCACTACAGATTTGATTCTTTAAAAGTCAGATTCAAAATGTCAGATTCGAGATATTTGCTATGATCGTAAAGGTTCCGATCATTAGCAGGGCCACAGCCAGCACCGGACTGAGAAAGCGGCCCCACCGGGAGTTTTTTTCGATAACCATGACAGTTCCCAGGCCGAACATCCAGGCCAGGCTTCCGGTTCCGGCCGCGAACATCAGCAACATCAAAGACCAGCAGCAGCCCAGGCAAAATAAACCATGATGCAGTCCCAGCCTGAAGGCTTGCTTACTTTCGTTTCGTCCGCCCCAGTGCTCCATAATGAAGCTGAGCGGAGCGCGGCATTTTTCCAGGCAGTAGTATTTGAGGGGAGTAAACTGGTAAACTCCTGCCATCAGCAAAATTGAAGCGCCGATGATCCAGGAATGCGTTTCCAACCAGCTATTCTGAGCGACCAACCAGTGTAAAGCCCAGTCGAAAAGGTGGGCGACCAGGCCAAATAAGGCCCAGACAATTAAATAGCCCACCAGCAAAAGATACAACAGGGCCGAGCGGTTGCGCTTATTCCGGGTTATTATGTAGAACTGGTTAATCAGAGGCAGGCTGGAAGGCAGCATCATAGCTACGGTCATCAGGGTCCAACCCGCCACAAAGACCAGCAGGAAGCCGATTTGTTCAAAGTTCAGGTAGACAAGCTCGCTGTGATTCAAAAAACGGCTGTAAGGCGAACTTCCCCAGACCCACAGCGCCAACCAGGCTAAGACCACCAAAGAGGTCATTGAGATTAGAAACCCATACTTGTTTATGACTCTCACCATGTAATAATCCTCTCTTTCTTGTAAAGACTACTTAAAAGACTCACAGCGAAGCCGTTAAAGAGAACGCGGCCTTGCTGCAAGTCTTTGTGAAAGCTGAACTACCCACTTAGTTAACAAGTCGCCTGATTCTCTACTGCTTCTTCTAAAAAAGCGGACAGTCACTACAGTGGTATAGTCGCCGGATCAAACTTTAGTGTTCGAAGCGGAAAAATCCCTGAACGGCGTTGTATCCTTTGAGGTTAACGTTATGTCCCAGTTCCGGTACCGTAGACCGGAAGAGGCTGGCTTTGCCCACGTAAGCCGGGGCACCGGGAATACTGGAAAAGGCGCTGTCAATAAGGGTGGTTGTCTGTCCGGTCGCTCCCAGGAAGGGGACCAGTTCAGCCTCTACGGCCTGCCCAATAATGAGTTTACCCTTGCCACCCTCAACCGTGAACGTAATCGGGGCGCGTTCGACTTTGAGGATCTCTCCGAATAACTGGGCAAAATCGGCTATCGGTCCACCCAACTGGCCGGAGAAAGCTTGCAATAAAGCCTGCTCTTGCTGGAGGGTAGCAAACTCATCAACGTACACCACTACCCGCCATTTTCCTTCAAAAACGTTGCCGGGAAGATGCACCGCCAGGGCCACGGTCAGCCCGCTAACATCTACACCCTGGATCTGTCCCTGGTCGATGTGCCAGGCCATAGAGCCATCGCAGGCACCTCCGTCAGGGTTTTCACCAACCCAGCAGGGACAGATGATTTCGCAGGTACAAACCTCTAACATACGACCTTCCAGTTGGTACCGTGTAATGGTTTGACTAGTCATTTCTTTCTTTCCTTTCAGGCAAAAAAATTTACCCGTTTAATTATTCATTTGTAACTCACAGTTACAGCGTCCACTTGCCGGTCTGGCTGGTTTCAGGGTGACAGGTGAACCTGTTTAAGGGGAGTTGCTGTTTTGGGTATGCTATTCCACACCGGTAGTAGCCCCTTTCTGAAAGTTAAGTTAGTGGAACTCGCCTAATTTATAGCCTGCTTTAAGGATTTACACATCTACTGAATTACACATTTTGCCGGAGAGTTTTGGAGGGTGTTTCAAATCAGGTAGGTAAAATTAGCTAATTTACCCAAAATTAAGCTCCAATAAGCGCTAACCGCTAATTTAAGTATTGGAACCAGCTTAAATCTCTTTTGCTTCTACCGAAACGAACTGGATGCGGAAGCTGAGTATCTTCAGATTTAGCAGGCTAAATGTGTAATTTAGTAGATGTGCAAATCCCCGAATCCCGGTATATATATCCTTGTTCTTTACGGACAAAATCCTGAATGAAAATGGCAGTATCAGGGTAAAAAGTAAGGCAATTAAACGTTTGTAGGCATTGTTGAAAGACTAAAAGGAGCAAAGACACATGCAAAACCCAACCGAGTCAAAAAAACCTCACGCAGTAGTAATTGGTAGTAGTATCGCCGGAATGTTAACTGCACGCATTTTGATGCAGTATTTCGAGCGGGTAACTATCATCGAACGCGACCAGTTGCCCGCCACCCCTCAGTTCCGGGCAGGCACTCCCCAGGCCAGACATCCTCATATTCTCTTGAAACAGGGCGAATTAATAATCGAGAAGTTTTTCCCCGGTATTACTGCTGAGTTGTATGAAAACGGAGCAGTTCCGATTAATTTTGGCAGCGACACGAAATGGATTATCGGTAATCAGCAACGTCCCACTTACGAATCTAAACTGGTGTCGGTAGCAGGTAGCCGCATTTTCCTTGAAGGTACTATTCGCAACCGGTTGCGTGCTTACCCTGATGTCACTTTTGTTGACGATCATGAAGTCACCGGTTTGCTGACCGATGACGAAAACCGCCAGGTACGTGGGGTCCAGATTCGGCAGCGGGGAGAAGGCGCTAATACAAGGGAGGTGTTAGCGAACCTGGTAGTGGACGCCAGTGGTCGCCAATCGAAAGCTCCCGAATGGTTGGCCGCACTGGGTTACCAGGCCCCGGCAGAACTGAGTGTGAACTCATTTGCCGGATACTCCACCCGGGTCTATGAGCGCCCGACCGGTCAGAACTGGAAATTCTTATATGTGCAGCCCTCCGCTCCGGCTAACTCGCGGGGCCTGGTTATGATCCCGATGGAAGGCAACCGGCTACACGTTTGCCTGGTGGGGCTCAATGCTGATTATCCGCCGACCGACGAGGAAGGCTACCTTGAGTTCGTACGCAGCCTGGGCATTGACGAAGCCTACGAGCTTCTGAAAGAGCTCAAGCCGCTTTCGCCAATAGTTGGCTATCGTAGGGCTGAAAACCGGCTGCGGCGCTACGATCTGATGCCATCTCGCCCGGAAAACTTCCTGTTGATAGGAGATTCTGTCTACGCTCTTAACCCTGTTTACGCTCAGGGCATGTCGGTAGCGGCAATCTCGGCAGAAACCCTTGATAATTGTATACAGGAAGCGGGCAGCGAATTCACCTGTCTGGCCGAAAACTTCCAGAAGCAACTGGTTGGAGTAATTATGCTGGCCTGGCAAATGGCGGTCGGGGAGGACTTGCGCTGGTCAAACACTCAAGTTAGCGGCGAAATGGAAGAGGCCGGACCCGAAGCAGCCCTGCTCCAGAACTACATGGATCAGGTAATACAGGCCAGCCTCAAAAACCCCAATGTTGCCGAAACCTTCTACCAGGTAATGAACATGGTAGAAGCCCCGACCGTGTTTTTCCGGCCGGATGTTGTTTTACAGGTGGCGGCTGAAATGAGCGGGGCTTTATCTCAGCAGAAATAATCCCGGCTAAAAGCAGCGGATCAGATAAAGATGGCGGCTTCTAAACCTTCTTCCAAAAAGCGGCAACGCACCCGTTTGACAGTGAGAATGATCTATGGGAACGCTGCCAAACTGCTTTTCACCGAATACTTTGCCAACCGGCCCGGCCCGAACTATCTGTAAAAATAGCAAGCGGATGATGCGGGCCAGAGCTCGCTCCAGGCATCACCGAGTTCCGTTATCGATCCCGGGAACGTTGACAGTAGGCACTCACGGTGTATAATGAGATTCGCAGAGAGGACGATCCGCTATCAACACTGCCCAGTCGAAGCTGCCGGCAGCGTGCTCGCCCATCGTCTTCTTAAAGTGTCAACCCAACCCCAAACAGACGACTATCAGCATTGAAAACTACAGCGGCGGACGCGCTGCGGTTGAATATTTTTCCAATTAGGTAATAATTGCCGGTTTGAAGCCGGCAGCAGACACAAGCACGCATCAAGGGGGCTGCGTATGACCTACAGAGTATTTCTGGTCGAAGACGAAATCGCGACGCGCGAGGGTATCCGCGATGCTGTTGATTGGGCGGCGGCCGGATATCAGTTTTGCGGCGAAGCGCCAGACGGAGAGATCGCCCTCCCGCTGATCCGGGAGCGGCAACCCGAGACGGTGATCACCGATATCAAGATGCCGTTCATGGACGGCTTGCAGCTCTGCCGCATCTTGCGGGAGACGTTACCTTTCACCAAGATTATTATCCTCAGTGGCCACGACGAATTCAAATACGCACAGGAGGCGATCCAGATCGGTGTAACCGAGTATCTCCTGAAGCCTGTCTCTCCGCAGGATTTGATCGGCGCGCTGCGCAAAGTTGCCCGGCAGATCGACGAAGAGCACCAGGCGAGCGCCCAGATCGAGGCGTTGCAGGCGCAGATGGACAGCCACCGGCCCCTGCTCCGCGAACGCTGCCTGCTCGACCTGGTGGCGGGCAATAGCTGTCCCGCCGATTTCATTGAGCAGGCGCGAAACCTGGGGATAGACTTGCTCGCGCCCTGGTATCAGGTGATGGTTGTCCGAGCTGTGCTACCCCCCGGTGGGCCTGAAACGCCGCTGTTTGCGGTGAGCAGGCAGATCGATGCGATTCTGGCCGAGATTATCGGACAGACGGGTTCGGTCATACCGTTCAGGCAGGGCTTGAAGGAGACTATCCTGATCCTGAAGGGGACTACTCCCGACATGCTGGTGCGCGAAGCTCAAGCTCTGAGTGAGCTGATCCGGCGGCGGGTGGCCGAGCGGACTGGCTGCACGGCTGTGGTCGGGGCCGGCGAGCCGACCGAACGGCTGGGTACGATTTCGCTGTCGTTTGCTCAGGCCCTCGCACAGATCAGCGCCGGTGAGCGCCAAAAGCCGCCTGAAGCCCTGGCGCCAGACGAGTACCAGCAGTTGGAGCAGCGACATAATGCCGCCCTGGTAGCGAAAGCGCGCTCTTATATCGACACCCACTATGCCGACCCTGATATTTCGCTGAGCCAGGTGGCCGCTCAGGTTCTGCTCAGCCCGACCTATTTCAGCGTTGTTTTCGGACGCGAGGCCGGCGAAACCTTTATAGAGTACCTTACCCGGGTGCGCATCCGCAAAGCTATTGAACTGCTGCGCTCTACTTCGCTGACCTCCAGCGAGATCGGCTACAAGATCGGCTACCAGAACCCCCGCTATTTTTACTCGGTCTTTCGTAAGGTTGTCGGGCAACCACCGACCGAGTTTCGGCGAGGCGCGTAGCTTACACGGGACAATTCAGCTTTTGCATAATCTCTAGCGTTTGTCGCCCGGCGCTAAGACCTGGTTCCTCGTACCTTTCCGGCACGAACCCTTGCAAGCTCTGGGCACGCTCACTTTAATCCTTCTATCAGGCATTCCTGGCTACTCTACCGCAGAACAGGGGACTTTATGAACGAGCATATACCGATTCTCGGGCGCATCATAGGCCGGGCCTATGCAACAGGTGCAGACCCGGACACTTTAATCCGGCACTCCGCCGGGCAGTGGCCGCTTCGCCTCAAACTGTCGATTCGCGGCAAGATCTTACTGGCCCTCCTGATTGTGGTTCTGCTCATGAGCGTGCCGTACGGCTTCCTGATCATCCCGGGTATGGAGTACAAGGCTCAGTACGATACCATCATTCAGAATATTACAACCGCGAACAGCATCAATGGTTATATAAAGCCCTCTATCGACGCCGAGATGTGGGAGATTATCGCCGGGAAAAAGCAGTTCAGCCAGGGCAGCCAGTATGCTGTCCTGGATGACGTTGATCAGCGCGTAGAGCATATGATCGCCAATACCGACTCTGAGAAAGGCCGGGTCAAGCTGAGTGTCATCCAAAGGACGCTGGGAACCCTGCGCGGTGAAATCAATCAGGTCGGAATCCAGATCGCCGAGCACAAAACTTTCGAAGAGAACCTGACGCTGGTAGAGCAAATTCGGACTGTCACGCAACTGATTGAGGACGCAGTTCAGGAGTACGCCCTGTTCGAAGTCAACCGGACCCAGCAGCAGTATCAGGCCATGCAGAGCGGTTTTACGAGCCTGGCGTTCGGCGGTATCGGGATGCTCTTCGCAGCGATCCTGTTCTCTATCGTAGCCACCTGGAGAATCACAAAAAGTATCTATGTGCCGATCAAGAAACTTCATGATGTTACCACCACCATTGCGCGCCAGGACCTGGAAATGCTCGTGAGGACCGATAATAGCGACGAGATAGCCGAACTGGGAATGAGTTTCAACGTAATGGTTGGCAAGATCAAGGAGCTGCTGGACGCCAAGATCAAAGAACATGAAAATCTCAAGAAGGCCGAACTGCGCGCCCTCCAGGCGCAGATCAATCCGCACTTCCTTTACAACACTCTCGACTCCATTATCTGGATGGCCGAGGCCAAAAAGAACGAACAGGTAGTAGAACTCGTGAGCGTATTGTCGCGCTTCTTCCGTATTACTCTCAGCAAAGGCAAGGACTGGATCACGGTGCGCGAGGAAATCGAGCACGTTGAGAGCTACCTGGCCATTCAGAAGGTGCGCTACCGTGATATCCTGGACTACCGGATCGACGTGCCGGACAATTTGCGGGATGGCCAGATACTCAAGCTGACGCTGCAACCGCTCGTTGAGAATGCGCTGTATCACGGGATCAAGAATAAACGCAGCGGTGGAACCATCATAGTGCGCGCTCAGCAGTTCGACGACGACCTGTTGCAAATCCAGATTGAAGACAACGGTATAGGCATGACGCAGGAGCGGCTCGCCCAGATTCGGGCGATGCTGGAAGGTGACACCGGAGACGAGGTGATTAGTGAGAGCGGCTACGGTGTCAACAATGTCAATCAGCGTATCAAGCTATATTATGGGAAAGCCTATGGCCTGACGATTGAGAGCGAATATATGCATGGAGCCTGCGTATCGGTCGTCATTCCGCTGCAACGTGCGGCGGGCTTTCGTGAGGCGTTGGGCGCAGCGCCGGGTAAGGGGCTGACCTAAAAATAGAGACAAAGGCGCCGGGCTACCAGAAACTCATGCTGTCGTTCACCACTGGTGTGAAAGCTGGCAGGCGGTCAAAATGCGCACATTGCGGGTTCGTAGTGATTGTAAAGGAGATACCACTCAATGAATATCCGAGCGTTACGCCGGTGCGCTATGCTGCTGGCTGTGCTGGTTGTGCTGCCTTTACTTGTGTCCTGTGGTGACACGTCCGACACCCCAAATTCGTCTACCGTTTCGGCCGCTGGACAAAAGAAAACCTACCAGGACCTGGTGGTGGGATTTGCGCAGATCGGGGCCGAGAGCGAGTGGCGCACGGCTAACACTCGCTCGATTCAAGAGACAGCGAAGAACCTGGGTGTCGAGTTGAAGTTCGCCGACGCCCAGCAGCAGCAGGAGAACCAGATCAAGGCCATCCGCTCATTCATTGCGCAGCGGGTAGATGTGATTGGTGTTTCGCCGGTGGTCGAGACCGGCTGGGACACCGTCTTCGCCGAAGCGAAGAAGGCTGGCATTCCGTTGATCCTGGTCGACCGCAGCGCCACTGTATCCAACGATCTCTTCAGTGCCTTCATCGGCTCGGACTTCGTTCAGGAGGGTCAACGTGCCTGTGCTGAGATGGCCAGGCTGCTGAATGGCCAGGGCAATATCGTAGAACTGGAAGGCACAATTGGTTCAGCCCCGCAGGTCGACCGCCGCACCGGCTTTGAGCAATGCCTGAAGGCTTACCCTGGTATGCACGTGGTCGTTCGGCAGCCAGGCGATTTTATCCGGGCGCGCGGCAAGGAGGTGATGGAGAGTCTCCTGCGCGAGCACAATCTGCAATTTAACGCGCTGTTCTCCCAGAACGATGACATGGCTCTTGGCGCGATTGAAGCAATCGAGGAGGAGGGCCTCAAGCCCGGCGTCGACATCAAAATCGTCTCTATTGACGCCGAGCGCGCTGCCTTTGAAGCAATGATTGCCGGTAAGCTGAATGCCACTATTGAGTGCAGCCCGCTGCTCGGACCACAATTCTTCGAGACCGCCTTGAAGCTGGCCAATGGCCAGCCGGTCGAAAAATGGGTCAAGTCCAATGAGAGTATCTTTCGCCAGGATACCGCCATCCAGGAACTGCCCAGGCGACAATACTAGCTTTTTTCCCATTCGTTTTAGAGAGTATTTAATTGGTCCAGGCGGGCCCATAGCCCGGTACTTGCTTTAAAAGGGGCGCGAACGTGCGCCGCCTGTTCGCCCGCGCAGCGTTCAGGAAGGACGTGCGCAACTTATATTCGACAGGAGTCACCCACCGGTGGCCCGACGTTACTGATAACGACAGCCTATGCACGACTTCATTACGATAACAGTGCGCACCCCTGGCGATTTGACCGCGCACTTCTCCCCTCTACCTGGCTGAACTAATTCCAGCATCAATGACAGTCACAGCGATTGATGCATTCGGATAGCACAGCCCATTGTTTTGGCGCCGGGCGCAGCCGAATGAGAATCGCCGGTTCCCGCCAGCGATGCGAGATTGTTAAAAAAATCTGACATCTTTCAAAAGAAATCATACATGAGGCTGCCGAATAGAGCGTAAAAAAGTAGATATTTTTCAAAAAAAATACGATTGTGCCGCTAACCCGATTCGCTACAATGGAAACAGAATCGGTGTGTTAGCTAGGACATACCTGAAGACGGCGAATGGCCCGGCGGTCGAAAAATAGATCCAATCTGAACGCAACATCTTTCGCCAGGATACCTGCTCCCCGGAAATGCCTTAAGGGCTATACCAGCTCATGTATTTACGTGTTAAAATCTTTGGCTGAACCAGGTTGGTCCGGGTTCAACGCTCCACTGTAAAAGTGTGCGATAACCCCACGGTGAGTATTTGTGCGTGATCGTGGAGGAGAGGCGCATAGCAGAATCAGATGCCCGAGAGCGATCAACGGGGCAAGCCTCAAAACAAAATCAGAACCAGAAAGGATTAGTGCATGAAAGTCACAAGGATATCCTCAGCAATCTTACTTGTGTTGCTGGTCCTCGGCATGCTCACTGCCTGCGGCGACAACACAGCAACCCCCGCGGCAGCACCGGCGGCAGCAACCACTGCCGCAGCAACTTCCGGGAACGCGCCCGCCGCTAGCGGAGCGAAAACGTACAAAGACATGACACTGTGCTTCCCACAACTCGGCGCCGAGAGCGACTGGCGTACCGCCAATACTGCCTCGATGAAAGAAACCGCGGCAACGCTGGGTATCAAGCAGTTAGTCTTCTCTGACGCCCAGCAGAAGCAAGAGAACCAGATCTCCGCCTTGCGTGCCTGCATTCAGCAGGGTGTGAACGTGATCGCACTTCCCCCGGTGGTCGAGGATGGCTGGGACGCCGTTCTGACAGAGGCCAAGAATGCTAACATACCGGTGATTGTGGTGGACCGCTCTGTGAGCGCCGACAAATCCCTGTATGCCGCCCATATTGGTTCCGACATGGTGTTAGAGGGCGAGCGGGCCGCCGCCGAATTCAACAAGCAGTTGCCTAATGGCGGCGCTATCCTCGAACTGTCCGGCACCACCGGTTCCGGCGCAGCGGTCGGTCGCGCGAAAGGTCTCCGGAACAAGCTCAACCCTAACATCAAGATCCTGGACTCCCAGACCGGCAACTTCACCCGCGCCGAGGCCGTTCCCGTCATGCAGGCCTTCCTGAAGAAGTACAAGCCCGGCACAGATTTCCAGGGGGTCTTCATGCACAACGACGATATGGGCATCGGCGCAATCGAAGCTTTGAAGTCCGCCGGTGTCAAGCCGGGCGATCTCAAGATCGTGTCGGTAGACGGTACGCGCGGCGGCTTCCAGGCGATGGTTGACGGCTGGTTCCAGGCAGATGTCGAGTGCAACCCCTTGCTTGGCCCTCAGGTGTTCGATATGGCTCTGAAGCTTATGAACGGCCAGCCCGTTGATAAGGAAGTCCTCACGAACGAGACCGTGTACTACCCTGACAAAGCTAAGGAACTGCTACCTACTCGCAAGTACTAAGTTTGACTGTCCGCTCTAAAATTGGGTGATCTTCGGGGAAGCTGCCAGCGGCTCTTATAGTGCCACGGACAGCTTCCCGGAGGGTCAGGAACATCTATTTGAGGTTATCCCTATGACCGACACTCCCAACGTTTTCTCCATGACCGGCATCTCCAAGTTTTTCCCAGGCGTCGTCGCCCTTGAGGACGTCGACTTCTCCCTGAGAAAGGGGGAGATCCATGCCTTGATGGGAGAGAACGGGGCCGGTAAATCTACATTAATTAAAGTCCTGACCGGTGTTGAGCATCCCGACAGCGGCTTAATACAACTGGACGGGAAACAGGTTCAGGTGCGCTCTCCGCAGCATTCGCAGGAGCTTGGCATCAGTACGGTTTACCAGGAAGTTAACCTTTGCACCAACATTAGCGTGGCCGAAAATATCATGCTGGGCCACGAGCCACGACGTTTCGGCAGTATCCACTGGAAAAAATTGAACGACCTGGCCCGTCAGGCCCTCAGCCGGTTAGGGATCAATGTGGACGTGACCCAACCACTGGGGAATTACTCCATTGCAATCCAGCAGATGGTGGCGATTACGCGCTCTCTTGAGATCCTGTCGGCCAAAGTGCTTATCCTGGATGAGCCGACCTCAAGCCTGGACATTCACGAAACGAACATGCTCTTCGATGTGATGCGAAAACTGAAGAGCGATGGTATCGGTATTATTTTCATCACTCACTTCCTCGATCAGGTCTACCAGATTGCGGACCGCATTACGGTGCTCCGCAATGGTAAGCTGGTCGGCACATACGACATCGATTCTCTGCCACGCGTCGAACTTATTGCCAAGATGCTCGGGCGTACCGTTAGCGACCTGAACGCGATGTCGAAAGCCAAATCCAGTATAGAGCAAGATGAGTCGAGTCAATGCCTGGCTGAAGCCAAAGGTTTAGGTCTAAAGGGGTCGCTCGAACCCATTGATCTGGAACTCAATGCCGGCGAGGTACTGGGGGTTGCGGGACTGCTCGGCTCTGGCCGCACTGAACTGGCCAACCTGATCTTTGGCGTCGAAACTCCGGACTCGGGTGAACTGCTGATCAAGGGTCAGAAAGTTGAACATTTCTCGCCCATGGAATCTCTAAAGCGTGGAATCGCCCTTTGTCCTGAAGATCGCAAAGCCGAAGGGATCCTGGGAGACCTGACTATTCGCGAGAATATTATCCTGGCGCTACAAGCCCGGTACGGCTGGTTCAAGTTCCTGGGTGTTAAAAAACAATATGAAATTGCCCAGAAGTACGTCGAACTCCTGGGCATCCGCACGCCGTCGCCGGACCAACTCGTTAAAAACTTGAGCGGTGGAAACCAGCAAAAGGTCATCCTGGCCCGCTGGATGGTCACCCAGCCGCAAGTTCTGATTCTCGATGAGCCCACGCGCGGCATAGATGTAGGAGCCAAGACCGAAATTCAAAAGCTGGTGTTGGACCTCGCCAAAGAAGGGATGTCGGTGATGTTTATTTCTTCGGAGCTGGAGGAGGTGCTGCGTATCAGCCACCGTGTTGTCGTGCTGCGCGATCATAAGAAGGCGGCCGAATACTCCAGCGATGTGGGTGATCAGACTATCATGCACACCATGGCAGGTGATCTATGAAAGATAGGACTTATGCAATTCCGGGCAAGGGGGGCGTCAAAGGTAAGTCACCCCTCCAGCGTTTCCGCGAAAGCCGGCTCTTCTGGCCCCTGGTTGCCTGGGCCCTTATTCTCCTGTTCGATGTGATCTTCATCCCCGGATTCTTCAAGATCGGAATTCAGGACGGCCACTTGTATGGAAATCTCGTTGACGTGCTCAACAATGGGGCTCCTTTAGCTCTGGTGGCGATTGGGATGACAATGGTGATAGCCACCGGGGGTGTTGACCTTTCAGTGGGCGCAGTGATCGCTATTTCGGCGGCCATGGGCGCCGTCCTGATCAACCCGGCCCTCGGCAATAAGCTGATTTCGAACGACATTCTAACGAAAGATGCAACTAATACCCCGCTGCCCATCATAGTGCTGGCTGATCTGGCGGCAGGCACGCTGTGCGGTCTGTGGAATGGACTGCTGGTTTCAAGGGCCAGGATTCAGCCAATGGTAGCTACCCTCATCCTGATGGTAGCCGGTCGCGGCATTGCCCAGTTGATTACCAACGGCCAGATAATGACGATTTACTACAGCCCATATTTCTGGTTTGGAAATGGCTATATCCTGGGCCTACCTGTCTCAATCTTTATCGTGGCGGCTGTCTTCGTGCTGGCCTGGGTGGGTGTGCGCAAGACTTCAATTGGTCTGTTCGTCGAATCGGTGGGGATCAACTCGAAAGCGACCTTTTATAGCGGTATCAGCGAGCGAAATATCAAGCTGCTGGCGTATACCTTCTGCGGCTTTTGCAGCGCCATTGCCGGTCTGATCCTTAGCTCCTTCGTCCATAGTGCGGACGGCAACAATAATGGCCTCAACTATGAATTGGATGCCATTCTGGCCGTCGTAATGGGCGGAACGTTGATGGCGGGCGGGCGTTTCTCGCTGCTGGCGAGCATTATCGGCGCCCTGGTGATCTGGACCTTCACGCTCTCCATGTATGCCATTGGCGTGCCAGCGAATGCCTTGCTTGCCGGGCGCGCAGTGCTCGTTCTGGCCGTCATCCTCCTTTACTCACATCAGTTCCGTCAAATACTGAACAGGCTGTTCGAGCGGAAAGGAACCCGCAATGACACAAAGAGTTAGGCTCTACTTCTTGAGTCACGGTCCGTTACTGACGACCATCACAGTATTCATCCTCGCCTACTTCATTGGCTCACAGATGTATCCCGCCATGCAGAAGCCGCAGGCATTTTTTAACCTGTTTATCAATAATGGCGCTCTGCTGATCGTGGGCATTGGCATGACATTTGTGATACTCACAGGCGGTATTGATCTGTCCGTGGGTGGAGTGCTGGCCCTGACCACGGCCGCTTCGGCGGCCCTTCTAAAAATTGGCGTGAGCCCTGCCATCGTGATGCCCTTGATGTTAGCCATGGGAACAGCCCTGGGCTGTATCATGGGCAGCATTATCCATTTCTTCAAGGTGCAGCCCTTTATCGCGACCCTGATGGGGCTCTTCCTGGCGCGCGGCTTAGCCTACATCATCAGCCTGACCTCCGTGACAATCAACGATAGCTTCTACAAATCTCTCGCGCTCACCCAGATTCCTATTCCATTTGTCACCAAAGCATATGTTTACATCCCTTCGCTGGTTGGCCCGCTGCTGCTGCTTGTGGCGGTCTATATAACGTTCTTTACTCGCTTTGGACGTACTATCTACGCCATCGGGAATAGCGAGCAATCTGCCAGGCTGATGGGTTTACCGGTCGGCCAGACGAAAATCATCGTTTATTCTTTCAGTGGCTTCTGCTCGGCCCTTGCAGGCATCGTCTTCAGTATCTCGCTACTCGCGGGCTACGGGCAGTTCGCCACGGGAATGGAGCTTGACGCCATCGCTTCAGTAGTGATGGGCGGCACGTTGTTGACTGGCGGCGTGGGTAATGTGGTTGGCACCCTCTTCGGTGTGCTAATTGAGGGCACGATCATATCGATCCTCCAATACAACGGCACCTTGAGCTCGTGGTGGACCAGGATTGGAGTAGGCGTTCTCACGCTGATCTTTATCGGCATTCAAAGTCTATTCTATGTCCGAAAAAAGCACTCTTGAGCGCTAGCGCGGCAAGGGCGGCCTGGCAATCCTGCTGATACAGTTCTTCCCAGATGCAGGCTTTTTCACCTTCAACGGCCAGTGGCCGTGTGGCATGTTGCACGGGGCCCTAACGGAGAGCATCATGTTGCCGGAGCGATTGTGACTGGGCTGATCAAGTCACAATCGCTCCGGCAACCTACTTTTTTATACCGCCCCTGACCACGGTACGCCAGGTTCAACCACCTCTAGCTCTTGTGTTTGTGGCTTAGTTCCTGGAAAAAAAAGCCCTCTACAGTCGTCTTAGTTGTTTATACTACTTGAGTTGCCCGGAATAAGAGCCTATGCTAGAATCTTTACGGCTCCGATAGTTATCTCCGATCAGTTATGTTTTGCAATCATACCCGCCGGTTTTGATCAAATTGTAGTCGCAAGAGAAGATGTTTTAGGTTCAGTTACTTATAGCCGGATTGAAGCGGCTTGAAATTCACTTCTATTCACTAATCAGCCCCATTACTTTTTCTGTATAGCCTGGAGTAATCAGTGATTGGGATCGTATTAGTCTCTCATAGCCAGAAATTAGTAGAGGGGTTGCTGGAACTGGTTACCCAGCTTGGTGGCGGCAGGGTTCCGGTGGCTATCGCGGGAGGAGGTCCTCAAGGCGAACTTGGCACTTCCGCCGAAAAAATTCGGGATGCCATCCTGGCTGTTGCAAGTCAGGATGGCGTGCTGATTCTGGCGGACCTGGGGAGTGCCGTACTCAACAGTGAAATGGCTATTGAGTTGCTGCCATCTCCTCCACCCGGCCCCATTCGCCTCAGCAGCGCTCCACTGGTTGAAGGAGCGATAGTAGCGGTTCTGCAAGCCGGGCTCGGCCAAAACCTGAATGAAGTGCTGGAGGCCATCGAAGTAGCCCGCCACTTCCCCAAGAACCTGGACTGAGTTTTTGAAGTTGACCTTGAATAGAAGGAGAATGCTCCGTGCCACAAGCGACCATCGTTATCACTGACCCGCTTGGACTCCATGCCAGGGTAGCGGCCCGCGTGGTCCAGGTTGCCGGAAATTATCAGGCTCAGGTGGTGCTTGTGAATGGTGACAAAAAGGCCGATACTCGCAGTATCTTGCAACTGATGAAGTTAGGTGTAAGGCAAGGTCATCAGGTCACAATTAGCTCGGAGGGCGAGGAAGCTTCTCAAGCCCTGGAGGCGGTACGCGCAGTGCTGACGGGCAAATCCGGACCGGAAATCTTAACCTGATGTACTCGGTTTTGAATAAAACATTGGCGTTTAAGAAGGTGGCGAACTATGAAAAAGCTCATCAACGGGGTCGAGGAAGTAGTTCGAGATGCTTTAGGTGGCATGCAAGCATTTCACTCCGATCTACTGAGGGTGGATTTCGAGAACCAGATAATTGTCCGGGCCAATTCCCCTGTACAGGGTAAAGTCAGTCTTGTCTCAGGTGGGGGTAGTGGTCACGAACCTCTGCACGGTGGGTTTGTAGGCCGGGGAATGCTGGATGCCGCCTGCCCCGGTGAAATCTTTACTTCGCCTGTCCCCGATCAAGTGCTGGCCGCCACCAGAGCCGTAAACGGTGGCATGGGCGTACTGCATATTGTTAAGAACTATACCGGCGATGTCATGAACTTTGAGATGGCGGCGGAACTGGCCGCCGCCGAGGGGATTGAGGTTGTGAGTGTGGTGACCAACGATGATGTGGCGGTGCAGGATAGTCTCTACACTGCCGGGCGGCGCGGGGTTGGGGTAACGGTTTTAGTCGAAAAGATCGCCGGCGGACTGGCCGAAACGGGCGCTTCTCTGGAACAGGTCGCGGGCCTGGCCCGGCGAGTGGCCGTGCAGGGCCGCAGTATGGGTATGGCCCTTACCTCTTGTGCTGTGCCGGCCGCCGGAAAACCTACCTTCGACCTGGGTGAAGATGAGATGGAGATCGGCATCGGTATTCACGGCGAACCGGGCAGGCGGCGGGTTAAACTGGCCCCTGCCTCCGAAATCACTGAATTGCTTGCCAGGCCGGTTATCCAGGATTTGGGCCTGAAGGCCGGAGAACAGGTGCTGGCTTTCGTCAACGGCATGGGTGGTACACCCTTGATCGAGCTGTATATCGTGGCGAATGAACTGGCCCGGATTCTGCGCGGTTCTGGTATCACGATTGCCCGCTCGCTGGTTGGGAACTACATTACTTCCCTTGAAATGGCCGGCTGTTCTATCACACTATTGCGCCTGGATGACGAAATGCTGCGTTACTGGGATGCTCCAGTCCATACTCCGGCCCTGCGCTGGGGTATTTAAGCAACCTTGCAACAGGAACCACCACCATGACTATAACCAACGAAGATATCTTGAATTGGCTGAGGCGGTTAGCGCAAGTTCTACACGAAAACCGGGACTATTTAACCCAGCTTGACTCGGCAATTGGCGATGCCGATCATGGTATCAATATGGATCGAGGCTTCAAGGCGGTTCAAGAGAAAATCGCTGGGCCGGTAACATCAGATATTGGCGCTACTTTAAAGCTGGTCGGGACAACCCTGGTTTCGACAGTTGGTGGGGCAAGCGGCCCCTTATACGGCACGGCTTTCTTGCGGGCCGGGTTGGCTGCTGCGGGCAGGTCAGAATTAAGTGAGAGCGATCTGGTAGCGCTACTTCAGGCCTTCCTGGAAGGCATCAAAGTCAGGGGAAAGGCGCAGCCCGGTGAAAAAACTATGGTTGACGCTCTTAACCCGGCGGTCGAGGCGGCCCAGGCAGCAGTGGCCAACCAGCAGGATATTCTGGAGGTAACCCAACACGCTTCCCTGGCGGCGCAAGCCGGAATGAAAGCTACTATTCCACTCCAGGCAACCAAGGGCCGAGCCAGTTACCTGGGCGAACGGAGTATAGGTCACCAGGACCCCGGGGCCACCTCCTGCTGGCTGGTAATCAAGACCCTGGCGGACGTGCTGGAAGAAAAGAAGAGTTAGCGACCATGTCCAAAGATAATTTTTGGGAAGATCCTTCATTACCCTCCTTATCCTCAACTCAGCCGGTTGAGGCACTGGCAATTTCTTCAGGAATTGCAATCGGACCGGCCCGAATCTATACCCGCGTTCCCGACCGGCAAATAGAAAATGTAAAAATCAGTCCGGATAACCTTGCAAGCGAGCAACAGCGCCTGGATAAAGCCATGCAGGCGGCAGTGGCAGAGTTAGCTGAACTGACTAAACAGGTTGCCCGGACGGTTGGAGCGGAAGAGGCCCAAATTTTTGAAGCCCAGCAATTGATGCTTCAAGATCCTGACCTTCTAGCCCAGACCAGGCAACTAATCCTTGAAAATTCTTATTCCGCGTCCTGGGCGCTTAAACAGGCTACCGAACAGCAGGCCCGGGAGCTAGAGGAACTGGGTGATGAGATCTTAGCGGCCAGGGCAACCGATCTGCGAGATGCGACAGAGCGGGTAATTCGGCTGCTTGAAGTTGAAGTTGGCAGGCAAACAACCGGCAGCCCGGTCGAGGATGATCAACCGGCAGTGCTGGTGGCCTACCAGCTAACCCCTTCCGATACGGCAGGTCTAAACTTCAAAACTATCCTTGGTATTTGCACGGTCGAGGGCGGCCCTACCGATCACGCCGCTATCCTGGCAAGAGCCAGGAAGATTCCGGCTATATCGGGAATTGAGCCGCAGCTATTAAACCGGCTGCAACCATCTCAGCAAATTGCCATTGATGGCACCCAGGGTCTGCTTTACCTTCACCTGGACGAAGCGCAACAAAAGCAGTTTAATTTGAGGATGGAGGAACAGCGCCGGGAGAGTCAGAGTCATAAGGCAACCACCTTCGAGCAGCGGTGGAGTACCCGGCCAGGAGCAACCGCCGATGGCTACCCGGTGCAGGTTTTTGCTAACGTGGGTGGCCTGGCGGATGCCCAGATAGCCTGTGAGTATGGGGCAGAGGGGATAGGACTTTTACGGACCGAATTTTTCTTTGGAGACCGGACAATTTTCCCCGGTGAGGAAGAGCAATTTGAAACTTATGTGGAGTTCTTTCGCGCATTTAGCCACCAGGCCTTATTTGGCAAGACTGTGGTAGCCCGCACCCTTGATGTAGGAGGAGATAAGCCCTTTCCAGCCCTCCAATCTCTGCTTGCTGAGAAAAAAGAGGAGAACCCGGCATTAGGATTACGAGGAGTTCGCCTTCAACTGCTACACCAGGAACTGCTGCGCCAACAATTGCGAGCCTTATTACGGGCCGGCGCTGTAACCGATGTTCAGCTTCACATCATGTTCCCGATGGTGACAACTTTAGAAGAAGTCCGGCGTCTCAAGGCCATCTATAAGCTGGTATGGCAGGAACTGCAAGACCAGAACCTGGCGGTGGATCTTTCTGCCAGAACTCAACTGGGTATTATGGTGGAAACTCCCGCGGCAGCTATAATGGTGGATGAACTGGCGCGGGAAGTGGATTTTCTAAGTATTGGAACCAATGACCTGTACCAGTATACTATGGCAGCCGACCGGACTAACAGACGGGTAATGAGTCTGTTCAAAACATTGGAGCCTGCGGTCTGGAGGCTGATTGCCAGAGTTATAAGTAAAGGTCAGGCTCAAGGCCGGCCGGTTTCAGTCTGCGGTGAACTGGCTGGCAATCCTGAAATTGGGCCATTACTGGCCGGTTTAGGTGCACACAGACTGAGTGTAGCCTCAGCCTCGGTTATTAATTTGAAAGCGGCTCTCTACGAACGCCCTCTGAAAGAATGGCAAGAACTAGCCAAAAGTTTGCTTTCTGACTTTAAGCCGGCAGAGACGAATCTCTGAAAAACCAGCTTTTTGGTTACCACCTCTTCGCCCTCGGGCTGCTTTATATGCCCGGTGGGAGCGCAGGTAACGACCATAACCTGCCCATCTTATCTCGTGGAGTCTTCCTTCTCATGACCGGTCTCTGCACCGGGTATTCGGGCGACCGGCAGCCCCCAGCCGCGCCGGATGGCCAGGACTCGCAGCCCGAAACAGAGAATTGCCCCCGCGATCGCGACAGGAGTGGAGGGAAGCTCCAGCAGCCTGCCGCCAACAACCACGGCTGCGCCCGCCAGCGCGGCCACCGCGTACAACTCGGCGCGCAGAACGGTCGGGATCTCCGCCACCAGGATATCGCGCAACATACCTCCTCCGATCCCGGTGAGCATCCCCAGCAGAATGGAGGCGATAGGGTTGAGCCCGAATGCAAGGGCTTTGAGTGCGCCGGACACCGCGAATAGCCCCAGCCCGGCCGCATCGAAGACCAGCACCGGGCTATTCCACCGGCTGACCGTTGAATGTCCTAGAAAGGTCGCCAGGCCAGCCACGATAGATACCGCGATATAGCGCCAATCGGCGATAGCGGCCGGTGGTACTGCCCCGATCAGCAGGTCACGGGTGATCCCACCGGCGTTGCCGGCGGCAAAGGACAGCACAAGCACCCCGAACACGTCGAGGCCATGTCGGACTCCACTCATGCCGCCGCTGAGCGCGAACACGAAGGTGCCAATGAGGTCCAGGACTAGGACAAGTATTTCCATGCTGCCCTCGGGCCGTTGGGTGATGCCTTCTCAGGCCGGTCTTGTGGCCTGAGAAGGCATCCCAGATCTCCGGTTAACACGTACCAGGCTTCTATTTATATACCTCCTCATGCAGTCTGAGCCGCCTCATATCATGGGCGTGCCTCTGGTGCGTTGGCAGGGGGCGCCAGCCAGGCCAGTGCAGCAACCACGATGGCTGCGGTTCCCGTCTGCAAAGTCGGCTCGATCACCGGGGCAAACTTCGGCGAGTGATTGGCCGGAATGTCGCTGGCGATCCGCCCCTCCGCCTCCGCCTTATGCCACTTTTTGGCATCAATGCCGCCCAGCGCCCAATAGGTGTACGGTACCCCCAGGGCATCCGGGATCCGGCTGAAGTCCTCACTCGCCGACTGGCGAGGGGCCGTGAACGCTCGGTCGCCAAAATGATCCTTAAAGGCCGCCGCAACCTTTGCAGTGACCTCCGGATTGTTGGAGGTCAGTGGATACTCGTCGTAGAGTTCGAACTCTGGGTCTTTCGGCGAGCCGGAAGTCGCGCACTCGCCCTTGACGACCCGCTTGATCGCGTCGATCAGTTGGGTGCGCATGCTGTCGCTGTAGGCGCGAATATTGAGCTCGATGACGGCGTGGTCGGGAATGATGTTGCTCTTCGTCCCGGCCTCAAAGTGGCCGACAGTTAGTACAGCAAAGTCGTCCGGGGCCACCTCCCGCGCGACAATGGTTTGCAGGCGCACAACGATCATCGAGGCCAGCACGACTGGGTCAACCGAGAGCTGCGGCATCGAGCCGTGGCTGCCACGCCCGTGAACCGTGATGCGCATGCTGGCGGCGGTCGAAAGAAAGGGGCCGACCTGAGTGCCGACTGTGCCCGCCGGGTAGGCCAGAACATGCTGGGCCAGGGCAACATCGGGCTTCGGGATCAGCCTGGCGAGGTCGCCTTTGATCATTTCCTCAGCACCGGTGCCAACTTCCTCGGCTGGCTGGAAAAGGGGGATGAAGGTGCCGTGCCATGCCGAGCGGTTCTCGGCGAGCAAGCGGGCGGCGCCCATCAGACTCGCAACGTGCACATCGTGTCCGCAGGAATGTGCGACCGGCACGTCGTGGCCCGGGCTGTCGGCCTGGCAGTCTGTGCTGGCGTAGGGAAGACCTGTCTCCTCCTTCATCGGCAGCGCGTCCATGTCGGCTCGTACAAGCACAGTAGGACCGTCACCGTTCCGCAGGATGCCAACGACGCCGGTGGTGCCCACCTTGTCATGCACCTCATACCCGGCCTTGAGCAGAGTATCAGCAGCCGTGGCCGCCGTGTGGACTTCCTGATTGGAGAGCTCGGGGTGCTGGTGGATTGCACGATAAACGTCTTCCTGCCACTCCCTGATTGCATCCTGTCCGGCCAGTATGCGGTCTAGAGGCGCAGCAGCGGCCACCCCCGCCTCATCGGAACTTGATGCCGAACCGGTGACCCGGTCTGCTTTTCTTACCATATTCGTAATCTCCCAGTGTAACCTGAAACGCGCTCTGCTCAGTCCTCATCAAAATCTATGCCAGTTATACCGAACGCATGCACAGGCGCGTTGCGGAGCACACAGCTTTCTACGTATGGCGCACCTGAAGTTGATTACACACTCTAGTCCTCAAACGGGATAGCCGGGAAGCCACCCCCGAAGGGTACATCCGGACGCTCGTAATCCCCCATCAGAGCCCGGCGAAGGGGAGTGGTACGCTCCAGGAAGGCCGAGTCGGTAGAGTCGCGGTCAGAACGACGCAGCCACGGTGGGCTATAGATATAGTGCATATTGTAACGGTCAAAATCGCGGTTGTTGGGCATCGGCGAATGAAAAACGCCATTATGAAAAATCAGTACGCTGCCCGGCTTTGCGCAGATGATTTGCTGGATTGGACTGGCTTGAATTTCTTTGCGCGCTTCTTTTGGCAAATCCAACCGGCTGCGATGACTGCCCGGTATCATCATCATATTACCCATGTAGAGCTCGGATTGATCGGTCAGGTTATAGCTAACCCGCAACTGAAGCAGCGGTACGGGATAACCGAGTTCTTTAAATTCGTAGGCTGATGAACCGTCCTGGTGCCAGCCAACATGCTGGGAGCCTGCCGGTTGGACGGTACACCAGGCGGCCTGTAGTATAAACCGATCGTTATACAGTTCACGTACTTTTGGCAGGATGGCCGGATGGTCGATTAAGCGCTCAAGGGCCGGTTCATGTTCAAAACCTCGCCCGATCTGATTTAGCTTCCCGGTAATTTTTCCAGTATGCAGGCGGGTCGCCGCTTCAAGCGTTTCCTGAATTTCGGAAGGGCTTAAAACGTCGTCAATAACAAGGTAGCCAAAGCACTCGAACATGAAACGTTCCATATCGGTCATTGCGCCGGGTTTTGCAACAGGATAGGGTATCTGATCCATTTTTCGAGGTCTCCTTTTCATTTAGAGTCTGTCTGATAATGCCATTTGGTGTATGTCAAAAGCGGTAAACTGTGCTTATGACTAACTATTATTAATTGCCGCCGCTCTGGCCGCAAAACCCGCTTCTAAGTCGCGTATCAAATCTTCGATGTTCTCAAGCCCGACACTGATCCGGTACATCTCATCCTCAATTCCCATACTTCGACGGACTTCCGGAACCTGACGGTAGCTATCGCTGATCGGTAAGATCAAGCTCTCATAACCGCCCCAGCTAACCCCAATCGTAAAATAGCTCATGGCGTCCACAAAGGCGTGCTGGGCTTTTTCGGGCGCGGCAGGCTCCATCGAGACTGTAAATAAACCAGTGTAACCGCTCATCTGGCTACGCCCTAATTCGTAGTCGGGAAAGTCAGGCAGACCAGGATGGTAAACCCGCTTGACTTCCGGGCGTGACTGTAGCCACCTGGCCAGCTTGAGTGCGCTGTCGCCCTGGCGTTCCAAACGGATGGCCAGCGTCCTTAAGCCGCGCGTCACCAGGTAAGCGTCATCTGGCGATAGAGCCCCACCGAGGACCTCGGCAATTGGTTGAATCCGCTGATACAGGGCGGCATTACATACTATCAGTCCGGCCATAACATCCGAATGGCCGCCAATATATTTAGTGGCGGTATGAAGCACTACATCTACTCCCAGGCTGATCGGTTGCTGGTAGAGTGGAGTAGCCCAGGTGTTGTCTATGAGGGTGTAAATATTGTTAGCTCTGGCCAGCCGGGCCACGGCTCGAAGATCCTGGATTTGCAGGGTAAAGGTCCCAGGCGACTCAAGATAGATCGCACGCGTATTCGGCTTTAGATACAAGGTCAGGTCGCTGGCCTCGTCACTATCAAAATATTCAACTTCGACGCCCATCGCAGCCAGCAACGTATCACACAGCGAGCGGGTTGGCCCGTAGCAGCACCGGGCCACCAGCAGGTGATCACCGCCTTTTAGCAGGGCTAATAAAGCCGCTGAAATCGCCGCCATCCCGGAGGACAAAGCAATCGCGTGATCCGCTCCTTCTAAATGCGCTATTTTAGCCTCTAGATTAGCCCGAGTAGGATTGCCTACCCTGCTATACACAAACTTACCTTGAGCCCGGGCATCTATAAAATCCTGGTAAGTTTCGTAGCCAAACAGGGAAGCCCGGTAGACGGGAGTATTGATCGCGCCTAGCGACCACGCACCGTTATCGCTAAAGTGAAGCAGATCGGTTTCGAAGGAAGCCATCAGTAGAAATCTCTTTCTATTTTATTTATTCGGTTTTATGTTTATTTCATAACCCGGGGATCGAGCGCATCCCGTAAGCCATCGCCTACAAACGAGAAGGATAGCATGGTGATGGCAATCGCCAGGGTTGGGAACAGGCCCAGGTGCCAGTAGACGCGCAGGTACGAACTGGAGTCGGCTACCATTTTGCCCCAGCTAGGCAGCGGGTCGTTGATACCAAAGCCCAAAAAGCTTAGCCCTGCTTCGGTGAAAATAGCTGTCGGCACCCCAAGCGTAACCGCCACAATCAAGGGAGTCAGGGCATTGGGGATCAGGTAATGAATGGCTACCCGCCACCGGGTAGCGCCCACCGCGTAAGCTGCCAGCACATATTCTTTCTCCCGCAGGGTCAGCAATTGAGCGCGGGTGAGCCGGCAAATATCTACCCAGCCGATTAGGCCAATCGCTACAATTACATTGAGCAGACCGCCGCCGGGAGCAGAATCGGAGCTACGCCAGACCGAAATCAAGAACAGGGCAAACAACCAGATCGGGATAGCGGTCAACACTTCAACCCAGCGCATTATCACGTAATCTACCCAGCCGCCTAGCATTCCGGCCAGCGTACCAAGCGTTATTCCGATTACCACCGCAATGGCCTGAACCGAAAAACCTACAAGCAGTGAAATCCGAGCGCCGTAGATCAGGCGGCTCAGGAAGTCCCGGCCAACACTATCGGTGCCCAGTAAATGCTTGGAGTTTGGAAACTGATTGGCCTCGGCCAGTACCGAATAATCGTAAGGGGCCGGAGCTAGCACATCAGCAAAGATTGCGACAAAAATTAACAAAACCATTATTACAAGCGCGCCAACTGCCAGCTTGTTCTTGAAAAAACGCCGGGCCGCATCTTTCCATAGATTGGAGGCGGGTGGCAAACTTGGTTCATTCAACAGTTCCGGTGGTGATTTAGTCGTAATAGTCATGATTTGCTTTCCAAAACAAGCTACTTTAATCAAAAGAGCCTATCTATAGCTACAACCTGCACTGACTCAACCCATTCCGGCCGATTAATTCAGCCGAATGCGCGGATCAACTACGGTATAGAGAATATCGCTCAGCAAATAAGTGATACTCCAGAGCATGGCTACCAGCAGCATGGTCGCCATGATCATTGGATAGTCGCGCAGGTAGATGCTCGATACAAAAAATTTACCCAATCCCGGTATTCGGTAAATTACCTCGACAAAAATTGTCCCGGTAATCAGGTTAGGAATCTGGGGAGCCAGAATGGTAATCAACGGGATCAGCGCATTTTTGAGGGCATGGCGCAACACTACCCTTAACTCCCCTAATCCCTTCGAGCGGGCAGTACGAATATAATCGGAGCGGATTACTTCCAGCATACTGGAACGAGTGTAACGAGCTACCAGCGCGGAAGGACCCAGCGCCAGGGTAATTACCGGCAGGATGGCCGTATTCCATTCGCCGCCGGTGGTAGGCCAGCCTCCGGTCGGCAGCCAGTGCAATTGGATCGAAAAGATCAGCAGCAGCCAGATTGCAATCACAAAATTTGGCACGGTAATACCCAGGGTGGCGATAAAAGTAACCACATAATCGACCCAGGTATTTTGTTTGACTGCCGCCACAATCCCAAACACTAGCCCGGTACTGAAGGCCAGCAGGATTGCCATCACACCAAGCTGAATGCTGATCGGCCAGGTTCGGCCTATAAGCTCGGTTACCGTTTCAGTTGGGCTTTGAAATGATATGCCAAAATCACCCTGTAAGGCCGCGCCCATATAGCGCAGATACTGCTCGTAAAGCGGTTTATCCAGACCGTATTTGTGCAGAATATTGGCTTTACCGGCTGGCGGTAGCGGGTTTTTGGTTTCATCGAACGGGCCGCCCGGTACCGAATGCATTAACAGAAAAGCTATAATCGAAACCAGCAGGAAAACAATGATCAATCCAACGATACGTCCAAGCAGGTAGCGAACCATATCATCTTCCTTTGAGACTTTATAAAAGAGATGAGATACAAGATAGAGCAACGAGGTCTGAAGAAAAGTTTCCTCAGCCTCATTGCTCTTGAATTGTCAGGAAGCCGCCTTCATTAGCCGTTAAGGTTGCGCTTGTAATTTGAGACGTCTTTTGAAATGTAGATTGATCCAACCAGAGTACTGAAGTTGCTAAACCCCGGCCAGTGCAGCGCTGCTACATTATTCTGATCAGGTTCAAGCTCCGTCCCTTTCAGGTAAGGCTTGTACAGATCGCTTTGGTAGCGGTGATAGATGAATACCCCCGGTGCTTCGGTTACGAGCAGTTTTTCGGCATCCTGGAACATCTGGATACGCTGGGCCGGGTCCCCGGTAAAGGAGGCGGCCTTTTTGACCATACTATCAAACTGGGCATTATTCCAGTTGTGGCGTCCACCGCCCAGCCAGACACTCAGCATGTTAGACGGATCAAGGAAGTCCATACCATAGGAAACCATACCAAACTGAATCTGGGTTGGCTTGGCGTTGAGCGCATCGGTAAAGGTTTTATATTCCTTGTTCGATACTTCTACATCAATCCCCAGATTCTGCTTGATCGACGCCGCGATAGCCTGGGCGACGGCCTGGCGTACCGGGGCTTCGTTACGCAGCCAGAGGGTCAGTTTGGGGAAACCTTTGCCGCCTGGAAAACCGGCTTCCGAAAGCAGCGCTTTGGCTTTGGCAACATCGTAACTCTGGATATCCTTGAGGCCCTGCGAGTTAGAAGCCGGGAAGCCGGGCATCAGGAAGGAATAGGCCGGAAGACCCTGGTTAGGCTTGATGATCTGCTGAATCAGCGCGTCCCGGTCAATTACATGGCTAAAGGCCTGCCGCACCTTGATATTGTTGAAAGGTGGATTCTGGGTATCGAAGAACAGGTAATCGGTGCGGAAGTCATTGGGTTGCGGGTGACTTTGCTTCAGCAAGTTAGGATCTTGCTGGATCAACTGGTTATCGGCGGGCGACAGGTTTGATCCTACCACATAATCAATTTCATCAGCCTGATACGAAGCAAAATCTGTTGAGGGCGCGGCCCCGATACAGATAACCTTCTGGATATAAGGCTTGTTATTGCCCTTGTACTTGGGATTGGCTTCGTAAACCAGCCGGTTCCCTTTGCTCCATTCTTTGAGAACATACGGCCCGGACGAAACCGAGGTCGCCGGGTTGGAGTTATACAGACCTCCATTTGCTTCGAGAGCCTTCTTTTGTAGCGGGTTGCTATACAGCAACATCGCCGGTAAATAGGGTGCGGGCGTCTCGGTGGTAAATTGCAGAGTATTGGCATCAACCGCTTTAACACCGAGCTGGTCAAGCGGCACTTTCCCCGCTACCGCCTCAGACCAGTTCTTGATAACCCCCTGGAAATACCATGTGAAGTCCCAGGCGTGTTTGGGGTCGGCCCCGTAGCGTAAAGTCGCCACGTAGTCGTCCGCTGTTACCGGGGTATCATCAGACCACATCAATTTGGGGTCAAGATGGAAGGTCCACACCAGACCGGTGGAGTCAACTTCCCATTTGGTGGCAGCGCCCGGCTGAATCTTAAAGTTTTTGTCCAATCTTACCAGCCCGTCAGACAGAACATCGGTGACAGCCCCACCGCGTTTGTAGACCGATTCGTAAAAATCGACGGTAGTGAAGTCGGAAGTATTATCGTAGTGAGTAATGTAAACCTGCTGGCTGGCCGGGGCGGCATCGGGTGGCAGGGTTATGCCATTAATTGTACCGGCCGAACTGCCCCCGGTGGCAGCGGCAGTAGTAGCCGCTCCGGCAGCGGTGGTAGAGGCTCCGTTTGAAGCAGTAGTGCTAGCACCGGATGGGGCAGTTGTTGGCGTGGCACTATCGCCACAGGCCATCAATAACAGCGTTAAGATGAGGAGTAAAGCGAGAGACAAATTACGGTTACGACTCATAAGCTAAGTCTCCTGTTCATTCAACCCAGAAAGTTTTTAGAAGTTAGACCAAAGGTTAGCTGAGGGGTGCAAAAATAGCTTAAATAGCTAGTGGTTCTTTAAGTAATCTTCACCCCTTTGTGATATTTACCTTTAAGCAACAAGCAGAGAAGAACAGGCGTGGGAACCGTATAGCTGTGAACACACGCCAAATGGGAGATAACTGAGGCTCAGTTCTTTTTGATTAACGTGAAATTTTAACTATAACAAAACCACTTTTGCACAAAAAAGTACCAAAAGCAGGTGAGTATTTTATAGCCGTATTAACGTTAATTCTGCCAGGTAGTTATACCTGGACTAATAGCCAAAGCTGTCTTTTTGGAAAGAAATGAGCATTTATCATTGATGAAAAGACTGAAAAAATCCTAGCATAAAACCCAAATGTTGTCAAGTTTTTTGTAAATTTGTACCAACAAATTTAAATGCCTTTTCTCTATTATCAAGCGGCATTATTTCCTCTTTTCTTATCTCAAAAACTCAGGCAGGCTCATTTTTTACTAATCGATCTCACTCATTGCAATTCTATTGACATCGATACGGCCTATGCTATGATAATACTGTTACTACTCAAATAATTTCCTGCCTGATTTGTACCTGATTTGTACCTATATTATTTTGTAGTTGTACTATAAAGAAGAGTTAAACATTATGGCTGATCTGAACAAGAGTGATCATTCCACAGCACTCTATCTACAGCTTATTGCCTATTTTCGCGAGCGTATTGAAGACGGTTCACTGGGACCGGGGCAATACCTGCCGTCTGAAATAGAGTTAGCCCGTGAACATCAAATCAGCCGAAACACGGTTAGACAGGCAATGAGTGTGCTGGTACAGGAAGGCCTACTGGAGCGGGTGCGAGGGCGCGGCACCTTTGTACGCGAGGTTACCAAACTCAAAACCTTTAGCTCCGCATCCGAGAAACGGATCGGCGTGGTATTAATGTATGTGGCCGACCAGCTTAACATGGAACTGTTGAAAGGGATCGAGCAAGCCGCAAAATCACGAGGTTATCAGGTCAGTTTTGCCTTTTCTGAAGAAGATGCTTCGCAACAGACTCGCAATATTGAGCGCCTTTGCCAGGATCGCGTGGCAGGTCTGATTATTTTTCCGCTGAGTAATGAAGCGGATAATGCAGCGATTGCCCGCCTCCAGGAAACCAAAATTCCGCTGATCTTGATTGATCGCTATCTCAGCAATCGGGTAACCGATTATGTAGTGGTCGATAATTTTGGGGGTGGTTACCGCGCCACTCAACATTTGTTGATCCTCGGACATACCCGGATTGGTTTTGTAGGAGGCAACTACTTTCAAACTTCTTCGGTACAGGACCGCTGGCAGGGTTATCGTGCCGCGCTACTTGATTACAATTTACCTTACGACCAGAATTTAGTTTCAACTTTCCCGGCCTCCACTGAAAATGAGGATGGCGAGGCTTACCTGGCTTATTTGTCCCGTTTGGACCGGCCTGGCGCGGTGTTTATCTCAACCGATATGCAAGTTCCGGCCTTCTATAAGGCGGCCAGGCAGTGTGGTTTAAGAATTCCAGAAGACCTGGCCGTAGTTGGGTTTGACGACCTGAGTTTCGCTTCTTATTTAATGCCACCCCTTACTACTGTTGCACAACCACGTGTCGAAATGGGCTTCCGGGCCGCTCATTTGTTAATCACTAAAATCGAAAATGATAGTGAACCTCTCAGTCAGGTTGTTTTACCTACCAACCTGGTGATACGCGAGTCGTGTGGGGCGCGATTACGCATCCAGCAATCAGTATCAGGCCCAACTGAGCTTCAGAGTAGCTAGAGTGACATCCATCGCGTTCTACCGGATGGGTCAGGTAGGTATAGTAGCTTAAGCCAATGCTGCTGTCTGGGCAAGCGCTGTTAACAAGAGGATGATCAGACCCAGAACCGTGTTGATGTTTAAAGCCAGCCGGAAACGTTTCAAAGCCTCAGGCTTTAGCTGGTTGATCTGAGGTAGATAAACTCGTTCGGAGAAAACCGCCAGCACCAAAAAGCCTAAGACCAACACGTGTTTGATCACCATGAGAGAACTCCAGGGGTTATCGAAGAATTTACCAAGACCCAGATAATTCTGGTTATTCAGCATTAGATGAGTGCCGGTAACCAGGAAAATGAGTAATGCGCCACCAAAATATGGCCTGAGTCGAGCGGAAACTTGCTCAAGCAGAGCACGCAAGGCTTCCGGGGACATCTGACGTTCGATTACGGGTAAGAAGATTAAACTTGTAAATATAAAATAGCCGATCATTACAATGGTTGCGAGGAGATGAAGCCAGTTGGAGAGAGCAATAAGTAAGGAAGAAATTGAGAGATTACCCAGGTAGGCGATGCCGGCTGCAATTAGAGCCAGTAAAATAAGAGTGACCAGTGTTGCTAACCAATCTATCCAGGGTTTCTTGCTAGAAGTAACAACTTGACTTCCCATCGATTCCCTCCTGATCTTTCATTTGAATATTGCGTCAAGCGTCATCTTGACCGGTGCAAGCTTAACGATGACACGCCTTTCATATTGCTTCCATTCCACCTTGTAAACTTCGCCATAGAAGTGCTGCTTACCCAGGTAACGTTGTGCAAGTTTATCCGCATGGGGTACGGCGCCGTCTGTAGTTATCCCCGCCAGGAGACAGCGTAACTCGATCCAGCGGCTGGACATATTCGGATCAACCACAAGCAGTGTCGCCCTTGGATTGGCTTGCATATTCTTGCATTTCTGGCGCCCCATTTCTGTATTGATAAGTACATAAGTGCCATCGTAATCTACCCATACCAGACTGGCCTGTGGCTGGCCATCGGCCATCATGGTTGCTAGAATGCCGAGAACCGGCCGGGCCAGGAGGTCCTGATGTGATGCAGGCACAGGTACTGGCGCAGGGGTAGGCAGAGAGATTGAGATCTGGTTGCTGAGATCCTCCTCTTCATTTGCATGACCAGAAGTTGTCTGTCCTGAATTGGCTTTCAAGGCTGAGGAAGGGGTAGGATCTCCTGCCCGCACTCGGATGGGCGCAATGGTGATTTTGACCGGTACTTAGGTTTTCGCAAGCTCAGCCGGTACGGCTTCTCCGAAAAACCGGGCACCGGGTTTGCCCAGGTAGAGTTGAGTTAAACGATCATTATGTTCCATCGCGCCTTTTTCACTCATTTCGATCACAAGACCTCTTACCTCGATATTACGCGCCGGATTAGCTGGATCATAAATCAGCAGATTTACGTGAGGATTGACCCGCATATTCTTCTCTTTGCGAAAGTCTCGCATCGTATTGATCATTATGTAATCGCCTTCGCGGTTACACCAGACCGGGGTTGTTTGCGGCTGCCCATTGGGCATGATGGTAGTCAGGGCGGCCCAGTAGGGTCCATCAATCAGGTCTATAAAGGATTGGGGTATGCTGGCTATTTCCATTTGGGAGGAAAAAGTACTTGTGTCGGAAAACTTCTCTGTTATTTTCATGTATAAATTCTGCTTTCTCTCAAGTGTTCACAATTGAACAGCTTGAGCAACAGGACAGAATGTGCAAGAACACCTGATGATTTGAGTAAATAGAATAGGGCGCTTTGAGGATCGTTAGTTCTTACTTAATCATACCTTTTCGCCTATCATAACGACGCCCGCCGTTCCGCGGCGTGCCCGGATAGCATAGGCCACAGCCTCTGAAGAATCTTGTGCCAAGCGCCTGGACAGATTGATCCATTTTCAATCTAGCAAATAAAAGTATAAAGCAAGGTGTGAGCGGGTTACATACAGGTAAAAGATTTCTACATGCGTATATCTCCTTTCAAAACCGCTGCGAGGGCTATGTGCGGATCGTCGATGTAGCTTCCACACGGGTTAATAATTGTAATCACTACTCTCTACTATTGAAAGCAGGGGTTGCATTTCTGATACTGGTAATTTAACATTTTAGAAAAAGTACTATACAATTAGAAAAACTGTAGACAAAAAAGGTAGAGAATGATATATTAACTAGCAAATGATATATTAATCATAAATAATGAGGTGCTAAAATGAAGGCCCCGCTCTACGTGCAAGTTTATAACAGTATTTTGGATGAGATTAAAAGCGGTAAGTTAGCTAAAGGAGACCGGATTCCTTCGGAAAAGGAACTTACCGAACAATTTAAGGTCAGTCGAATCACCTCTAAAAAAGCCCTCGAAATTCTGGTGCAGGATGGGGTTGTGGAACGAATGCGGGGTAAAGGTTCTTTTGTTTCCAAAAATTTACCTAACCTGGCTCGGCTTGAAACCCTGCACGCTTCTCTCACGGCCGCGGAAAAAGAAGAAGAAGAGCTGGAAGGTCCGGTTATTGGCTTGATTTTGGAGGGTTTTGCTGCTTCTTATGGACTTAATCTGCTGGGGGCAATTGAGCAGCGCTGTTCAGAGCGGGGTTGTTTTCTTATGATGAAGCGCACTTATGCCCGTCAGGAAATTGAAGAGCAGGCTATAAAAGCTTTTCAACACGTTGGAGTGGATGGTTTAATTATTTACCCGGTACACGATAATTATTATAATACCAGCCTCTTGCGACTGGTACTCGATAAATTTCCCCTGGTCCTGGTAGACCGCTATTTAAAAGGGATTGCCGCCTGTGCCGTTTATACAGATAATCGACTGGCAGCACAAAAACTGACCGAATACCTGATTGAGCTGGGACATCGAGAGATTGCTTTTGTTTCACCTCCCCAGGAAAATACTTCCACTATTGAAGAACGAGTGCAAGGTTTTACTACCGCTTTTACCGAGTATGATACAATGCCTGTACAGCCCCACTTACTAACCAGTCTTTACAGCACTCTGCCGACAGATTCTCATAGCGATGCTCTGCGTGCCGATGAAGCAGCTTTAGTATCTTTTATTAATGCTAACCCCCAACTGACGGCTTTTGTAGCCTGCGAATATGCCATTGCCGTACTTATCCGGCGCGTACTTACCGGCATGGGTAAACGAGTACCTGAAGACTATTCAATTGTTTGCTTTGATTCGCCTGGTGAGGATTTTGGAGAGCCTTTTTTCACCCATGTCCAGCAGGATGAAGACGGTATAGGTCGTGCTGCCGTAGATTTAATTTTGAAACAGCTTCAGGGCGAAAGCGCTCCGCTACAAACAAACATAGATTTTCGGATTATCGAAGGAAGCTCTACTCTCCGTCTTGAGCCTACCGCTTTAACCGCTAAAATTTGATAATAACTTTTCAAACTTAAATAGTGTTTCCACAGGCCGGTCTACCCGGCCTTTTTTTCTTACAAAAACTACTATAAATCTCACTGTCAGTACTATTGACATACTATTTAGATAATGCTATATTAACTTCTATAACAACATACCATTTGCTTTATGCAGTATAACTTGTAGTAAGTATTATATCTCTAACAACCGCTTGCCCTACCTGGAAGGTTGTGTCGCAGGATGAACCGCCGCAAGTTTTTTATGTTACTCGGGCAGTTATTGGTCTACCAGCAGACACTACACTACGCCGGACAACAAGCTAGAAGGAGTTCTGCCTTGACTCTTAAACCGACATATATTAAGTATGCCCTGCTTTATCTGAAAGCTCAGGAGTTGGAGCAGGACTTAAAACTTGAGCATCCACTTCTGGCACAAACCTTTAAAAATTGTTTTACCAACACTCTTGAAACGACTGTTGAGCACCTGGAAGATGATACCACCTTTGTTATTACCGGCGATATTCCTGCCATGTGGCTGCGCGATTCTACCGCCCAGGTTCGACCTTATCTGCGAGTGGCCGGGGAAGACCCGGATGTGCAAAAAATGGTGGCCGGGCTTATCCGCCGCCAGGCTCGTTATATTTTAATCGATCCTTATGCTAATGCCTTTAACAGGGAACCGAACGGCCAGGGCCACCAGACTGATATCACTCTTACCAATCCCTGGGTCTGGGAACGTAAATATGAACTGGACTCGCTCTGTTATCCGGTCCAACTCTGTCACGACTATTTTCAGGCCAGCCAGGACCGCTCTATTTTTGACCAGAATCTGCTGGCAATGTTCCAGCGGATTATTGAGGTTATGGAAGTCGAGCAAAGGCACGCCCAGAACTCCCCTTACTCTTTTGAGCGGCCTGAACCGGAACTCTACCAACCTTCCGACACTTTACCTTTCGGCGGCAAAGGCTCACCCACAACCTATACCGGCATGGTCTGGTCGGGCTTTAGACCCAGTGATGATGCCTGTAAATATGGTTACCTCATTCCGGCCAATATGTTTGCGGTAGTAGTGCTGGGTTACATCATCGAATTTGCAAGCCAGATTTACAGAAATGATGCGCTGGCAGCCAGAGCCGCAGCCTTAAGAGAAGAAATTGAGCGTGGTATTCAGACCTGCGGAATAGTTGAACATCCGCGCTACGGGCGCATCTATGCCTACGAAACAGACGGCTTCGGTAATTACAACCTGATGGATGATGCGAATGTCCCTAGCCTGCTTTCAATTCCTTACCTGGGCTACCGCTCGGCGGATGATCCAATCTACCAGAATACACGGGCTTTTATCTTGAGCCGGGACAATCCGTATTTCTACGAGGGACGCTATGCCAGGGGTCTGGGTAGCCCTCACACTCCTGCCGGGCAGATCTGGCCTATCGGGCTTATAATGCAAGGCCTTACTACGAACGACCGGGCTGAACAGGCGGAAATCATAAAGCAACTGGTTGAAACTACCGCGGGTACAGCCTTTATGCACGAAAGTTTTGACCCGAATGATCCGGCGCGTTTTACCCGAGAATGGTTTGCCTGGGCAAACAGTTTGTTCGGCGAGTTTGTTTACCTCTGGCTACAAGGCTAAATTATGGCCTGGGCTTCCTGTGCTGGCGGCTTCCGGCCGCGTTCGCTGGCGCTATATTTAGAAGTCAACACTCAAGTCAATAACTGATGAAGTAAAGGAAACGGGAAACGGCGGATGAAAAATTCAGTGTTGAAATCATCTATTTCCGGGACGGAGCAAGGCGATTTAACCATGACGACTAACCCTACCACTACTACCCGGTCACGCTCCTCAAAGTCACGTTTAAATCGCTACCAGG
>DATAKM010000190.1:0-22223 GCA_036261665.1 Chloroflexia bacterium | reverse complement strand
GTTGCCTAGCTGTTCGGCCAGCTTGATCAGTCCTAGCTTGTTCTTGATCAATTTTTCCTCGGTCGTCATCTGACACTCCTTTCTCAGCTTTCACACTGAGTTTACCATGACTGTCAGATTAACTCTTGACCTTTACAGTTTTGCTCCGCGCAGCAGCGCCCCGCTTAAATTCGCCCCGCTCAGATTAGACCCAGTCAGGTTAGCACCGCTCAAATTGGTTCCGCTTAAATTCGCCCCGCTTAAGTTGCGGCCACTTAAATTAATCCGGCTCAGAATAGCGCCGCTCAGGTTGATGCCGTTCAAGTTGCGGCCACTCAAATTGATTTCGCTGAGACTTACATCGAAGAAGTTGACGTGGCTTAAATCAACCCGGTTCAGGTCAACCCCGCTCAAAATTGCCTCGGTTAGCTTGACATTATCCATGACGGCTTCACTCAGGCTGGCCCCCACCATATTGGCACGCGTGAGATCGGCTTCGCTCAGGATAGCGCCTACCAGGTTGGCGCGCGCAAGGTCGGCTTTGGTTAAAATAGCGCCGTAGAGATTGGCCTTGATTAAAGCGGCGTTGGTGAGAATAGCGCCCTTTAGATTGGCGCCGCTCAGATTGGCGCTCCAGAGATATGCGCCACTCAAATTAGCCCCACTCAGATCAAATTCAGCCAGGTTGATATTTTTCAGATTTTGTTTGCTTAGATTCAGCTTGTCCGGGCTTTTTACTTCTTCAAGTAATCTCTCAACATCTTCACGTGTAAGGGATCGCTTTAGCTTATCTGTGGATCTTAATCTATCCGTGTTCAATTCCCCTCACCCTTTTCATGATTAGATAATATTACCGGCGCAACATTTGATAATTATTTACCACTCTCCGCACCAGTAATTCGCTCGCACCAAACCTGCTCCGGGTTTAGATTTCCTAAATGTATTTATATTATCGCTTAAAATCAATTAACATGTAAAGAGCTTATTTAAATTTCTCAATACATTATACCTTTTTAAGATAGTTATATGTAATTGGCGCAATTCTTACTGAATTGTAAAAAATTTAATTCATCAAAGACTGCTGCTTTGCTAGTATCTACGAAAGACTTATCAGAAATTAATATGTTGGAGCAAAGCAACTATGACTAAATTTCTCGTTACAACCATGCCTTTCCATTCTCATATAAACACCAGCGCCTCTATTGTCGCCCGGTTAATTGAGAAAGGGCACGAAGTCTGGTGGTACACAGGGCGAAAGTATCAAGCCAAAGTAGAAGCTACCGGGGCGCGTTTTGTACCTTTCCAGGCTGCCCCCGATTTCGATGATGCTAACATCAGCGCAACATACCCGGAAATGGGAAAATTAAAAGGCATGGCGAACATGAAGTACATGATCAAGCACGTGGTAGTCGATGCCGTACCGGGCCAGATTAAAGACTTGCTGGAAATAAACCGTACTTTCCGGCCTGAGATTGTGCTGGCCGATCAAAGTCTTTTCGGGGCAGGCTGGTTTCACGAGTTGGGAGGTCCGGTCTGGGCAGCTTATGGCCATTTTCCTCTCAGTATTTCCAGCCGGGACACGGCTCCCTTTGGATTGGCTCTTCCGCCCAGTTCCACTCTGGCAGGCCGGTTACGCAACAAAGCTCTTTACGGCTTGATTAAAAACCTGCTGCTGCGCGATTGTACTGAATATATTAATAGAGTACGGGCCAGTGTAGGATTGCGGCCGCAAAACCAGCTAATAATGGACACCTGCATTTCACCTTACCTTTTTCTACAAGGCACCGTGCCAGGCTTTGAATACTTGCGCAGTGATCTGCCCTCCCAGGTACACTTTGTAGGGCCGTTTTTACCGCTTGATGCCCTCTCGGAAAGCAAGCTGCCGGAGTGGTGGCCGGAATTAGAAGCGGGCGGCCGTCCGGTAGTACACGTAACCCAGGGTACGCTCGCCGCCGATCCAAAAGAATTAATTATCCCCACGATTGAAGCCCTGGCTGGTATGGATCTCCTGGTAGTAGCCACTACCGGGGGCCATCCCCTCGAAACAGTTACGCTAAAAGAACATCCGGCTAATCTCCGGCTGGAAAAATTTATTCCGCACTCCAGGCTGTTACCCTTTGTGGATGTAATGGTCACTAACGCCGGGTATGGTGGAGTGCAGATAGCCCTTTCTCATGGAGTACCCCTGGTCGCCGCCGGGGCTACCGAGGACAAACCGGAAGTAGCCAGCCGAATTGCCTGGTCGGGAGTGGGCATCAATTTAAAGACCGCTACACCGAAACCGGCACAAATTCGGGCGGCTGTAGAAAAATTGCTGGCCGAACCGGCCTACCGGGCAAAGGCACAGAGCTTTAAAGCGGAATTTGCGGCATATTCCGGCCCTGTACGGGCAGTCCAGCTATTAGAGCAACTAGCAGCTACAAAGCAGCCGGTCCGAAACGATGTGATGGAAGAGACCAAAGAGCCCCTGGCGCTATCCGCATAATAATAAAAAGCAAGCCTGTTTCGATAGCCGGATTTGCCTCTCTTTAATTATCACAGGAGAGGCATCCGGCTATTTGATTCGGCTATTCAGGTTTGCAAAAAACTGATGGGTCTGTTAATTTGTCCCTGACTGGACCTATCAATAATTGTGGAGAGAAAGAATGGCCGGGACCGCTTTCAAGGATTTGCGTGAGTACCTTTCCTATCTGGAAAAACGTGGGGTTATCAGGCATATTAGCGCGGCTGTAAGCCCGGTTCACGAGATAGCTGAGATAACGAGCCGAGCCGCGCACTTACCGGGAGGCGGTCCGGCGCTATGGTTCGAGAGTTTCTCAAACTCTGCTACTGAAAGCCCTTTTGCGGTTTTAACCAACCTGGTAGCTTCTCCGCAGCGGTTGGCCTGGAGCCTCAGTTTAAACAGCCTTAAAGAACTCGAAAGTGTCCTTCCCCAGTACTACAACGCCTATGGCTCGGCAGATTTACTGGATCGCCTGATGCGCATCGGCGAAACTTCCAGTCAGAATCGGTTTGCTCCCAGGCTGGTGCGGAGCGCTCCTGCGCAGGAAGTGGTCAGTACCGCTACGGCTACCCTGGACCAGCTTCCCATCTTAACCGCCTGGCCTGGAGAGAGCGGACCGGCCTTGCGGTCGGTACCCATCATATACCGGCCCGATTCAGATGAAAATGCCCAGGTAGGGTGCGTTGACGTAATAAAAGCCGGACAGGATTATTTTATCAGCGGAATACCAGCCAGTAAGCAGCGGTCTTTTCCAGCCGCGCTCGTTATTGGCGGAGAGCCCTCTTTTTCCTTTGTAGCCCGCGCTCCTTTCCTGCCTGAGATTGATCGGTTAAGCCTGACCGGAGCGTTAGCCCGCCACCGTTTAGAAATGGTGCGAGCGCGAGAGGTGGAGCTAGAAGTTCCGGCAAATGCCGAAATAATCCTGGAAGGTATGCTAGAAGCTGTGCCGGAAGCTCCTTCGCTGCAACTGGTACAGGCGAACGGCTACTATGGACCCGCGGTGGGCTCATGGCGCTTCGTACCCAGAGCCCTTACTCACCGCAAAGAGGCTCTTTTTGTCGCTTCCGTTATAGGGCCGCCCCCTCACGAGGAACTGGCCCTGCTGAAAGGTTCAGAGCGCCTGCTTTTGCCTTTGCTAAAGGCGACAGCACCGGAAATTACCGACTGGTGCCTGCCGCTTGAGGGCACTATTTATAACCTGGCGATTGTGGCGATCAATAAGAGCTATGCCGGGCAGGCGCAGAAAGTTATGTACGGGCTGTGGGGCCGTGAGGAACTGAAATTCTTAAAACATATCCTGGTGGTAGATACCGGCTGTGATATTCATAATCCCTCGGCAGTGGTAAGCACAGCCCTGGCGCTGCTCGACCCCGAAAGAGCTCTCACCTTTGCGAAAGGTCCGCTCGCCGCCTCCGATCTGGTGGCGCAGAACCATAACTTCGGTTCAAAAGTGGGGCTGGATGCTACCCGTCCGCTAGCGGGAGAGAAAAAGAATGCCAGCGTTCAGCCCATCCAGGCGGAAAGCTCCACCGGTATAAAGCGCCAGGTGGATGAACGCTGGTTCGATCTCGGTATCGAGTAAGGTTTTTAGCTCAGGGCTGGTTCTGCTTTGGCACGCCCGGGGCCATAATTGACCGTTTCCAGGCCTCCTGGTTGGGAGCTTTACCGGCATCCAGTTGTTGCTGCCAGGCCTGGTCGGTCAAACGACCGGAGAGCGGTACTTTAAACTCATACTGGCTGTAGACCACCCCCTGCGTCAGGCTGACCTTGCCGTTGATCAACACCGCCACGTAGATATAATTGAACCGCCCGGTTGCTTCTTCCAGCACTCCATCAGCAGAGGATGCCACATCCGCCGCCAGGGCCGCGTCTTGCTGGTCAAGCAGGATAGCCCCGCCCTTTTCATCCGAGTCGGCTGCCATATCAGTCAGGTTGCGCAGACGGCCTCCCCAGTAAGCGATAGCCTCTTTCTCCTGGTCGTTGAGCGGCTGATTAGAAAGCTCCTTTTCGGAAATGGTCTTTAAGAGTAAGGCGGCATCCTCAAACTTTTTGAGGCTATCCGATAATTTAGTGTCAATTAACCCGCGTACTTCCAGGCCTTGCCGGGTCATCTGGGCCAGGGCTGCCAGCCGCGCATAGTAGAGCGGTTCCGGTTCAACAAAACCGTAGGGTAGTTCTTCCGGGCCGCCGCCCCCACCCAGGCCAAAGACCTGCTTGGCATACAAAATAGTGTCGTGGCGCAGTTCGGTCCAGCTTGCCAGCCCGGTATTAAGTTGCTTGTTGGTCCACCCTTCGTTTTGCATAAACTTCGGATAGCCTTCGCTTTTAGGCTGGGCCAGCGTCTTGAGGCTATAAAGCCAGCCCCAGTAAAGATTGGAAGTCCAGGTATCGGTGTTAATGTTGCTGACCTGCGCTTTCATTTTATCCATCTGGGCGCTGTAGTTAGCGTATTTGGTTTCACTCTGCTGGCCCAGCAGCTTAAAGGCCTGACTGGAGCCAAAAGCGGCGAAAATATCCAGCCCTTTAGGCAAGGTGCGAGCCTGGTCGGGTGTACCGACATAGGGTGAAATCAGGTTCTGGTGGATGTAACTATCGAAGGTGAAGCGCTGGCCCATCAGGCGCAAGCCCTTGTTGGACTGTTCGCGTTCTTCCGGCTTAGCCTCGGTAGAGCCAGTTACAAGATTACTGATCCGGGGCGCAGCCAGTTGTTCAGCCGCTTTGCGGAAAACTGCCAGCTTAGCCGTATCGTTAAAGACGGTAGGGTCGGTAGTCGCTGCATCCCCGTAAGTAGCTTTAGCCAGGTTAGCATAATCGAGATAAGTTATATCATCAGAATTGCCAACAAAGAAAGCTGTTGGCTCGTAAATAAGCTGCCATAGCAGCGCCGCTTTGCGATTATCGGCCTGCCCGGTCTGGCTAGCCTGGGTAAGCAGCAGAGCGGCCAGGGTATCTTCTTCCTGGTTCAGCCGGAAAGTTATGCGGCCATACCACATCATCCCCTTGAAATAGTTCTGGAGGTCTTCGCTCAGGGTATAGTGACCGCGAGGCTTGTACTGGCTGTAATCCTCCTGGTAGCCGTTACCCATTATGGGCGAATAATTAATGCCGGCAGTCTCGTTTATCAGTTTAAGCTCGGCCTCTACCAGGCTTGAGGCATAGGCGGGTACAGCAAAGTTATCCTTCGGATTGGCCAGTTTCCGCGCCACGCTGACGTAAGCGACCGCTTTTATGGCCGCCTTCTCCAGCGGACTCCCTTTTAGTTTCGCGTACTGAGCGGTAGTAGCCTCAAATAGAGCCAGGTTAAGCGAACGCATATCTTTAATCAAGAACTGGCGTTCAGTGTCGCGCAAAGCTTTATCAAATAAGAGGTGGTAGACGTGCGCGACGCTATCGGTGGTCACGAAGAGGGGTATGGTAGAGTAGTCAATCCGTTCATAAGCGCTGTAAATTTGCTTGAATTGGGCCGGTTCTACCACAAAGTAATTTTGCGCCAGCAGTTTCTTCTGCTCAGCGGTAAGTTCAAAATTCTTGAGATTGGCAATATTGGAGAGGTCGGGAGCTACCGTATAACTCTTAAAGGCCGGCGTGGCGTTACTTAACGGCGCTTCCTTATAAGCGGCAAAGGCCGGGTTATAGCGCTGCAGTGCCGGTAAAGGGGTAGCGGTGGGCGCGGCTTCAGTTGTAGGGGGCACGCTGGTCGAAGGAACTGACGTGGTAGTTGTAGGCGCAACCGTAGAAGTGACCGGCATCCCGGTAGGGCTAGATGGGTTAGTAACGCCAGGACCGGCAGTAATACCCGGCACAAGCTCCCCCTGGACAGCGGTTATAGCCGGAGATGGAGTGGTGCTGTCGCCACAGGCTGCCAGCAACAAATTTAAGGCCAGGATTAGCCCGGCCAATATATAACAAGATTTTCCAAGTCTCAATATCATTGATATTTGCGCTTTCGCTTCTTACCTTACCTGGTTACCCTCTATATATAAAAAGCGTGAGAAACGAAATAGTTATGCGCTAATAGAGAGAATTAGGATGTTGAGAGAGTAGATTTTGAGCTTCAGCGCTGGAAAGATTAGAGGTAAAGCCGCAATTGTGACAGGTTAACTGGCGTTCACGCCTGAGAGGGACAAGCGGGACAAAAAAGAGGGTGCCCCAATCCGTTTTCAAAAGCAATTCATGGAAGCTATTACGCAGGCAGCGCCGGCAAGTAAGCTGGCCGCGCCAGAGAGGCTTGATGATAGTCCGAAAGCCGATAATCCAGATCATTAAAGGTTAATTTCTAGCGTTGACATCGAGAAAGAGATTTGCCGGGTTGCGAGAAGGCGCGAACCGGCTGATCGCATGGCGCAGTTCGTCCAGGCGATGCGGGTAAATCAAATGCTGGCGCAGGGCTATTTGACGCTCTCCGGCCTCGAATACCAGCAAAGCGCGCCGCTCTATCCCGGCCAGAAAAGGCAGGTTGAGATAAAGCGAAAGCATTACCTCAAAGAGCGGCATGGTAGCCCGCATCTTTTCGACCCGGTTTTGGACTTCTCGAATGTCAGTTACTTCGTACCAGGCGATGCGCTCTTCCGGGTGGGCCCTACTCCGGCTAATAATCCCTTGCGGCGAGACGCTAACGATCTGCCGGGTACGAATGGAAACAACTACAAAATAGAACAGAGCCAGCGCCAGCAGCACCGCCGCCAGGGCCGGAATCAACCAGGCAATCCCGCTGGATACCTTCAAAAAAGTGGCAACCGCGATAACGATAGCCGCTATCCCGAATAACAGGCTGACAAAACAGCGTATCAAAATATTTTCTTTGAAAGTAAAACTGGACGGCTGGCTCTGCATATTACTTATCCTGCTCTAAATTTGCTAAAAGATTTTGAGTAGCATTTCAAACTTAGACCTATTTTAACCTTTTAGCAGCTAATGCGGTGTTAGTTTTGCTACAGCTTAACGCCGCTTTAGCCTCTTAAGCCGACTTTTCGGTCAGGATTTCGGCCAGCATAGCGGGCTCGATATTGCCACCGCTAATTATCGCTACCGTATTATCGGTTTGCGGGAATTCGTTGCGGTGGAACAGGTAAGCCGCAAAAGTGACCGCGCCACTTGGTTCAACCACCAGTTTAGCTTTCATGGCCAACCGGCGTACCGCCTCGCGGATTTCCTCTTCGCTAACCGTTACAATATCGTCCACGAAAGCCTGGATATGGGCGAAGGTAATATCGCCCAGGTGCTGGGCGCGTAAGCCGTCCGCAATCGTCAGCACAGTTTTTTCAGGCGGAAATTCGACCATGTGACCACTCCGCAGACTGGCCTGGGCATCCGCCGCCAGTTCCGGTTCAACCCCGATAACGCGTACCCCGCGTTTAGCCAGTTTAAGAGCGGCGGCGGTCCCGCTGATAAGCCCGCCGCCGCCGATAGGAACCAGCACGGTTTCGACTTCAGGCAAATCTTCCAGGATTTCCAGGCCGACAGTACCCTGCCCGGCTATCAGGGTTTCATCGTTATAGGGAGGCACAATCACGTAGCCGTGTTCGGCGGCCAGTTCTTCGGCCTTGATGCGCCGTTCTTCGCCACCGTTACCCACCAGGACGATTTGAGCGCCCAGGGCGCGGGTATTTTCCAGCTTGATTTTAGGGGCGTTGCCCGGCATCACGATCAGAGCGCGGACACCGAGAGCGCGGGCGGCGTATGCCACTCCCTGGGCATGGTTACCGCTCGAATAGGTGATAACCCCGCGCTCCTTTTCGGCAGCGCTGAGCGAGGCGATCTTGTTGTAGGCTCCGCGCAGCTTGAAAGCGCCAATCGGCTGAAAGTTTTCCGGTTTGAAGTAGAGCTTCTGGGCTGTCTCCTGCTGAGGGCAGGGCAGGAGGGGTGTGCGAACCGCCACCCCTTTGATACGTTCTTTAGCTAACTGAATATCGTCAAGAGTTACCATTTTTGGCCGTTTTCTAATTTTTGAAGGGTTTGTTAAAAGACTAGCTGTTGAGCTTACTCTGGCCGTTCAGCTTCACAATCTCCAGCACAATCGCCGCCGCCTGGTTAAGATCGCGCAGGTCCAGCCATTCATTTACGGTATGAATAGCGCGCATACCGGTTCCCAGGTTGGCCGATACCAGGCCCTTCTGGTTTAACACATTGGCATCGCAACCGCCCATCATCGGCATCGGCTCTACCTTATGGTGGAGATTATTGGCCGCCTGCAAAACCAGTTGCACAATCGGGCTATCCGCCGAAACATCCATCTGGTCGTATTCGCGGTGCATTTTCGATTCAACCCTGGCCTTTACCAGCTTGCCGTCCACGTTAACTTCATATTGCGCCGCGGCTTCCCGGAAACATTCATCCATATGGCGAGTCTGGGCATCCAGTTTAGCGATCTTCAGGCTGCGAGCCTCGGCGGTAACGACTACCTTATTAGGCACGATATTATCGCGCTCTCCGCCGCGAATAGTACCGATATTAGCCACAGTTTCGCTATCAACCTTGCCGAGCTTCATACGCGAAATGGCGTCGGCGGCTACTTTAATGGCGCTGATACCCTTTTCGGGCGCCATCGCGGCGTGCGCTTCCAGGCCGTAAATAGTCCATTCCATCTTTTCGGAAGCGGGCGCCTGGGTGAACAGGAAACCGATATCATCGCTATCGAGCACTAAACCATATTTCGACTTTAGCCGGCTTATATCAAGGTGTTTTGCGCCTAAGAGGCCGACTTCTTCACATATCGTAAAGACTGCTTCGATGCCACCGTGCGGTAAGTTCTGTTCCTGCATTACGGTACAGACTTCGGCAATAATGGCGCAACCGCTCTTGTCGTCGCCACCTAAGACGGTCTTGCCGTTGCTTCGCAAAATATTACCATCCAGCACCGGGCCTACATCTTTGCCGGGTACGACCGTATCCATATGAGCAGCCAGGAAAATCGGCGGAGCGGAAGGATCGGTAGCCGGAATGCGACAAATTACATTGCCGGTATTACCACCAACCGCCTCACCCGCTCCGTCTACTTCGACCGTTGCGCCGATGGCTTCCATGGTTTCTTTTAATTTGAGCGCAACTTCGCGTTCCTCGCGTGACTCGCTGGGGATACTGCATAGAGCTATTAAGAGGTCACGCAAACGGGTTTCGTTAATCATCTTTTTCCCCTTGTATTTGTTATTCTAAGAAAGACGTATAACAGAAAACGGCCCGGCGCATCAGTGTGGCCTGGGCCGGGAATAACTTCCAAACCGACTTTTTAAATTCCAGCTACTATTATTCCGGGATTACCCAGATTCTTTGAGCAGTTTTTTGACCAAGTACTACTTCGCGGCCATCGGTGTGTTCGGCAGTAATGGTTTCATCAAAAGGGGCTACCGCTTTGACTTTTAGTTTTGCCCCCGGAATCAGGCCGTGTTCCTGCAAGTACTGGAGCAAGCCCGGTTCATGCTCGGCTTCTTCGCTGATAAAAGCGACTGATACGGCAGTGCCGATTGGAACCTGCTTTAAGGGCTTGCTGTTGGGATTCACCACCGCGCCGCTGCCCGGGATAGGATTGCCATGAGGGCAGGTCTGGGGATTGCCCAGGAAGGCGGTTAAGGCTTGCTCCACTCGCGGCGAAATAGCGTGTTCCAGTTCGCAGGCTTCATCATGGGCTTCGGCCCAGTTCAGACCCAGCACATCTACCAGCAAGCGCTCGGCCAGGCGGTGGCGGCGGGCCAGCGAAATAGCCACTTTACGCCCGCTCTCGGTCAGGTTTATTTCTTTGCTTCGCTCGTCAACTCGCACATAGCCGTCCCTCTGAAGACGTTCAACCGCTCCTACGACTGTGGCGGGCTTGACATTCATGCGCTCGGCTAAACGCGCTCCAATGGCCGGTTTACCTTCGGCGGTTAAATTTAATATAGACTCAAGGTATTCCTCAACCAGCGGAGATACCTTGGTTTCGCCTTCTTTATTATCATGGTTATGGTGATCAACACCTTTAGCAGCCATAAACGCTACCTTTCGTCTCTATAATAAGCGAGATTTTACCGGCCAATCAGGTTATATAGAGAAAATAGAGCCAGTTTTACCTCAGTATTTATAATTATTTTGATCTATTTTACCACTTTGCCCCTTTTTTAGAAAGAAGACCGCCCTTACAGTCAGTTTAAGCCTTTAGACCTACGGGCAAAAGATACTTCTTTACTATCTCCTTTGATCTATTCAGCCGATGTAACCGAATGTGAAAAATGGTACAAATACCACAGGTAAATCTGGCATGGGACGCAACGGAAACTATAGAATAAATAATTAGTCAGTTGTAGGAGTGGTTAAGTTGTTCTCGTTGTTAATGGTTCTGACCAATCCAAAAGTCTTTTTCCTGTTAATACTACTTTACGCCATTGTACGGCTAATCCTGTTACCCGGTGTAACTCTCATCCCGCGCGAACCGCTCCCAACCGGCATTAGCTGGCTCTGGACCTACCGGGCTAACTACTGGCATTCCACTCTGAGGATGCTTAAAAAGCTTAAACTGATGAGCAAAGCCGGTGTTCATTTCGAAAAAAGTCCATCTTCTGTGGCTTAAAAAAACAAATCCCTTTAGATATTTTAGGGACAAAGAAAAAGGAGCCTTTTGCAAGGCTCCTTTTATCATTCTAGCTGACTGACCTTAGGCCGGTCCGGCTGCCGGGCGGAAACCGCCGGGCTGCTGGCCGCTATTCGGATCACGCAGGCGAGTCGCCGCTTCCTGGTCAGAAATCGTGCGATCTGGCATGCTGGGCCGGATAAACGGCTTCGGCTGCGGGCGCTCCACGTCAAAGAGTTGCTCGAACTCTTCGCCTTCCAGGGTTTCCTTGGTGATCAACATCTCGGAAATCTGGATCAGCTTGTCGCGGTTGTCCGACAGGATCTTCTTGGCGCGGGCGTAGCCCATGTCAATGATCGCGCGAACTTCCTTGTCAATTTCGTAAGCCACTTCGTCCGAGTAGTTGCGCTGCTCGCTGATCTCGCGGCCCAGGAAGACCATCTCTTCCTGCTTGCCGAAAGCCATCGGGCCGAGCTTCTTGCTCATACCGTAGCGGGTAACCATCTGGCGGGCCATGTTAGTAGCCTTTTCGATGTCATCGGAGGCGCCGCTGGAAATCTCGTTAAAGATAATTTCCTCGGCTGCGCGGCCACCGAGACCCCAGGCAATCTGGTCCTCGAACTGGCTCTTGGTTCCCAGGAAGCGATCTTCGCTCGGCAGGATACGGGTGTAACCGCCCGCCATACCGCGCGGGATGATCGAGATCTTGTGAACCGGGTCAACGTTAGGCAGCATACGCGCTACCAGGGCGTGACCGACTTCGTGATAAGCCGTAATGGTCTTTTCCTTTTCGGTGATCAAGCGGCTCTTGCGCTCCGGTCCGGCGATTACGCGGTCAATCGCTTCTTCCAGCTCGTTCATGGAGATGGTCTTGCGGTTGCGGCGAGCGGCCAGAATAGCGGCTTCGTTCACCAGGTTTTCCAGGTCAGCACCGCTGAAACCGGGAGTCTGCTTCGCCAGGGTTTCCAGCGAAACGTCTTTTTCTAATGGCTTGCCCTTGGCGTGTACTTCCAGGACCGCGATACGACCGCGAATGTCGGGGCGATCCAGGATGACCTGGCGGTCGAAACGACCGGGACGCAACAGCGCCGGGTCGAGCACGTCGGGGCGGTTGGTGGCGGCAATCACGATAACGTTGGTATTGCTATCGAAGCCGTCCATCTCGACCAGGATCTGGTTGAGGGTCTGCTCGCGCTCGTCGTGGCTACCGCCAAGACCGGCGCCGCGCTGGCGGCCAACAGCGTCAATTTCGTCAATGAAGATGATACAGGGCGAGTTGCGCTTGGCCTGATCGAACAGGTCGCGGACGCGGCTAGCACCTACACCGACGAACATTTCGACAAATTCAGAACCACTGATGCTGAAGAAAGGTACACCCGCTTCACCGGCAACAGCCTTGGAAAGCAGAGTCTTACCTGTACCCGGAGGGCCAATCAGCAAGACGCCTTTCGGGATACGAGCGCCTAACGCGGCAAACTTGTCAGGATATTTAAGGAACTCAACTACTTCAGCCAGTTCCTGTTTCGATTCTTCTACACCCGCAACGTCATTGAATGTAACGGTTGGCTTATTCCCCATGAACATACGAGCGCGGCTCTTACCAAAATTAAGAGCCTGATTGTTGCTGCCCTGGGCCTGGCGCATCATAAAGACCAGTACACCAATAAAGAGCAAGGTCGGCAACAAGAAAGTCAATATATTCAGGAACCCGCCAAACTGAGACGACTCGTTGACTTTAATTGAAACACTACCGGTGCTGAAATCGTAACCGGCATTTTTCAACTGGGTAGTGAAGTCGGTGGTAGCCGTCTCACGCCGTGAAATTTTGTCGGAGCCGTCATTATACTTGACGTGGACTACATCACTATCGTTAGTGAGCGTAATCTCTTTAACAGGAGAAGGCCGAGCAGCGGCATCCTTCAACACCTGGCTGATTGGAATGGTGTTGGCGGAGTCGTTTCGATTCCCTCCCAGAATGGTGAAGAAAAGTAACAGCACGGCTATCATAATGATTAGATAGACGAAGCTGTTTCTTAACCATTTATTATCACCCATAAAATAACCTCCGAGACTACTTCCTTAAAGGCCCGGGTTCCTGGCACTGGAAGTATCTGTTTAATCTATCAAGAGAGCCGATATTACTCGAGTCTACTTTTAGCGTAATAGCCTCTAAATTATAACAAATAGCAGACTAAAAAACCAATCTTTCCCTGAAATGTAGGGAAATTGCAACAAAACTCTAACGATATTCTTAATAAAAGAGATATCCGCCTGTTCTGTTGCAAAAAGCTTGCCAGAAAAGTCAATGAGCGCTGTGAATATTCTGGCGTTGACTCACTCTGGCATTTGCGTTATCATGCTTCAAGCTTGATGGAAATCTCCTTTGGACAAGTGCTCGTTCTTAGAACCTAGAAGCGGAGCTTCTCCTGCTTGCCTCACGATAGTACAAATAATCTTACAAATTTCAACGGAGGAATCACCACCGTTTTTTTTGATATGGGCAACACGCTTGCAGGACTAAACCCTAGCTGGCAAGGTATTTACCATCAAGTTTTCCAGCGCGCGGGCCTTGATCTTCCCATCGGCGAGGTAGAAGAGGCCGTTAGCTATAGCTGGGGAATTGTCTCCACTCAGGACGCTACAGCCGAATACATCACCACCCTCGAAGGGAACCGGGCCTGGCAACGCGAAATCGAAGAGCGTGTAATGGAACGGCTTAATATTCATCCAGCGGTTCGGGAAGAACTTTTCTGGGAGATCATCAAGGCGTTTGAAAATCCAGACAGCTACGCGCTTTACCATGATACGGTTCCGACCCTCGAAAAGTTACAAAAATCCGGTTATAAACTGGCTATTATCAGTAATTGGAGCTGGCATTTACCCGAACTATGTAACGCAATGGGCCTGACTCCTTTTTTTAGTCAAATCTTTACTTCCGCGCGAGTCGGCTATCCCAAACCTAACCCTAAAATTTTTGAATATGCTCTTCAAACCCTGGAAATCAGGCCGGACGAAGCGCTGCATGTAGGGGATAGTTTAAGCGCAGATGTAGGAGGAGCTACTGAACTGGGTATCAATGCGCTCTGGTTGGTGCGTCCTGAAGAACAACCATTATATGATGAAGCTAGTCTCAACCTGAAGTTAGGAAAACCGGTTCGCCGTATCTCAACTCTACTCGAAACGGTAGAGTTTTTAGAGGATGTAAATAGCAGGTAGGGCAATTTGTCCACAGGTAATTGGGCCGGGCAGACCCGGCAAAGATCGCGATAGGCGCTAGAAGGATTTTTGAATGGGTGTGGATAACCGGCGTAGTTTCGCTGGAGGTAAGATCGAAGCGAACCCGCGCCATAAAGCTGAGGGACAGCGGCGAGAACAACAGCCGAAGGGTCGAATTTACGTTGCTATCGATATCGAAAGCACGGGCGTAGAGGCCGATACGGGCGAGATTATTGAGGTAGCCGCACTGCGCTTCCGCCTTGAAAAGGGCGGCAGAGCCCGTGTTCTCGAAGAATGGCAAACTTTCGTCCGCCCTCAGAATCCCATACCCTACAAGATTACCAACCTGACCGGCATTCGCCAGTCTGATGTCGAACACGCTCCCAGTTTTAACCAGATCAGGGAAAGGCTGCGCCAGTTCCTGGGTAATTATCCTATTATCGGGCATTCGGTAGAAAGTGACATCGGCTTTCTACGCCGTCACCAGTTTGAGGTGCAAAACCCGGCCCTCGATACCTACGAACTGGCTACCCTGGTCATGCCGCAGCACGGTAACTACAGTCTCAAAGCGGTAGCCGAAGCCCTCGATGTACAGGCCGATACGGCTCACCGCGCTATGGCCGACGCCCGCATGACCATGGAAGTCTTTTCTTCGCTGGTAGGCCGGGTAGAACAATTACCACCGGAAATTTTACGAGAAGTGGATCGCGCCGCCAGCCAGTTACTGGGTGAATGGTCGCTGCATACTGTTTTCCGCGATGCCATAGAGGTCCAGAAAGAGGAGGAAGATTCGGTCGGAGCAGTCAGCAACCTCGGAGCACTCCTTAAATTAAAGCTGGAACAAAGCAGCCCAGCTACCAAATCCGACGACCTGGGCTTTCTTTTCCTGGTGGAAGAAGAAAAACAGCCCGAGTTGCAAAGCCATCCGATTCACCCGGACCATTTGAGCGCTATCGAAAATCGAGTGACTGTGCCAATCCGAGAAGCCTTTTCAGAAAATCGCCCGCTGCTGCTGGAAGTACCGGGCGGGCAAAGCGGCAGCGAGCATGAACGAGCTTACGGAATGCTGGTGGCAGCGGTTGAACAGGCTCGCCGGACCGGACAGAGCGTGATACTGGGCACCAGCGGTGACACCAAGCGTGAACGCATGATCAATCAGATTGTGCCTGAGTTGCAAGAGAAACTGAGCGCCCTGGAAAACCCGGTAGCGCACGGAGGTAGCCGCAAACGCCGCCAGGAAGTTGAAAAACCTTTTAAAGTGGCGGTGGTTAAGAACCAGACCAATTACCTGTGTTTGCGCCGCTGGGAGAATTTTCGCAAAACCGAATCTTTAACCGACGATGAGCTCAAGTTGCTGATCAAGGTGCTGATCTGGTTGCCCAATACGACCGAAGGCGATAGCAGCGAGTTACGCATCGGCAATAGCGAAAGGCTCTGGTCGCGCATCAACAGCCAGAAAGGCTTATGCCTGCCGGAATTTTGCGACCGGGACGACCAGCCGCGCTGTTTTTATTATCGCGCTCGAGAACGCGCCCAGGCTTCACATGTGGCACTGGTGGATCAGTCGCTGGTAATGGCTGACCTGGTAGGACAGGCCGGAACTCTGCCTCACAGCGATTATATAATCCTGGATGACGCGCACCAGTTAGAAGACGAGGCCAGCCGCCAGTTCGGCACGGTAATCAGCCCCTACAGCCTTTTCAATTTCCTGGACTGGTTAAGCCGCCCGATTACCTGGAAGGCGGGCGCCAACCAGGAACGGAACGGTTTCCTGCATAGCCTGGCCAATTACTATAAAAAGGATACCGGAGACGAGGTAAAGACTTTACTGGAGCAGGTGGCCGAAGAAACCTCTCATCAGGTGGACCTGAGCCGGGATGCCGCCGGAAATTTCCTGAGAGAATTAAGTAATATTCTGCTGCAACACAACCAGGAGACCGGACAGGCCGATGGACGCGTGCGGTTGGATGCCCGCTTCCGGCATGGCCCGGTCTGGGCTGAGTCGGTAGGCCTGTGGGAAGTTTTTCATCACCAGTGGGAAGAACTTTATTACCGCCTGGCCGAACTGCGGGATGAAGCCCAGGCTGTTCAAACCAGCCTCAGCCATAGTAAAGAGTTCCTGGTAGATATCAGTTATTATGTCAACCAGTGCAACTACCTGCTGAATAAGCTGACATCCGCATTTGAGAGCGGCGAGAACGGCCAGATATTCTGGATGGCGGCCACGCGCCTGCACGCAAATAGCAGCGCCGCCGTAGCGGTCGCCCCGGAAGCGGAAGGAGCACCCCTGGCGGAACGAGCGGGGGTCAGTATCTACAGCGCTCCCCTGGAAGTGGCCCCGGTGCTGGAGCAGCGCCTTTTCAACCCTAAAAAGAGCGTGGCCCTGGTAAGTTCTACCCTTACCACCGAAAACGATTTTAACTTTATCAAAGACCGCCTGGGGTTGGAACATTCCAATTCAAGGGAAGTGCGCCTCACCCCGGCGCGTGATTACAGTTCCACCCTGCTCTTCTTACCGGGAGATATGCCGGAACCCAACCAGCCCGGCTACCAGAAGGGTGTTGACCAGCACATTATGGAACTGGCCCGCCTGACCGAAGGCCGCATGGTAGTTATTTTCTCCTCGAACAGCGCTTTGCGCCTGACCTACAAAGCGGTGCAGCGCTCACTCGAAAGCCAGAATATCCTGGTGTTAGGCCAGGGCCTGGACGGTAGCCGCCGCAGTATGATGGGACGCTTCAGAAGCACGCCCCGGGCCGTTATGCTTACCACCCTCAACTACTGGGATACCACCGAGTTGCAGAACAGTCCCGGTTCTGAGGACGAGTCCGGCGCAGAAGAGGGCCTCTTCAACCTGCTGGTGATTACCAAGTTACCTTTTGACCCGCCCAGCGACCCGGTCTTCGCGGCCCGAGTGGAAAGCAAATTATTTGAAAGACCTTTTGAGCAGTACGGTTTGCCGCGTACTATCCTGCGCTTCCGCCAGACTTTTGAACGCCTGCTGGCCGGACAACCCGAGCGCGGCGCGGTGGTGATGCTGGATAGCCGCCTGACTTCTAAAAGTTATGGTTCACTTTTCCTGAATTCGCTGCCGCCGCTGACTACCCGGCATAACAGCCTGAATCAGATGAGCAGTACCATTAAAGACTGGCTGAGTTAGTAGCTCAGGCCAGTCTTTGTAAAAAATTGATGGACTAACAATGAGTGATATACAGGATCATACGCCGGAAAAAGCCTGGAAGACCTATAACGTAGTGCAGGGTGTGGTCATTTTTGGCCAGAAAGTTCTGCTGGTCGGCAACGACTACGGTGGCCCGGAGTTAACCTGGTCGCTGCCCGGCGGTCGAATCGAGCCGGGCGAACAACTTCTGACTGCGGTTGAGCGCGAGGTACGAGAGGAAACGGGCCTGGAAGTAGTCGCGAAAGAATTTCTCTATGTTATGGACGCTCGCAGCAGCCACGACCTGCGCCACTTTATCACCTGTGTCTTTAAACTCGACCTGTTGCATAGCGGAGAAAGCGAGCCGGAAGTCAGCCAGGGTACTGACATGGCTGTAAAAGCGGTGCGCTGGGTGCCTTTTGAAGAAGTAGTAAAGCTGATTCAAAGTCCCAGCCTGGGCGAGGGTCTTGTTAACTATTTATATTATGGCCTGGAAAAAATGCCGAGCCGTTACTGGAGTTACCCTGAATATTTAGCACCGGACTGGCAACCCCTCACCTGGCCTCCGCGCTCTTAAACAGGCTACAATTCAAAAAGGTCTGCCCGATTATGGCAGACCTTTTTAGTTATCGAGAAACCGAAGTAGTTATAAAACTTTAGAAGCAAGATCCTTTAAAACGGTGGCGGAGCGGCGTAAGCCTTCCACCTCTTTCTCGTCAAGCGGAATTTCAATAATGCGACCTACTCCGTCGCGCCCGAGGACTGCCGGAAGGCTGAGACAGATATCCTCAATACCGTACTGGCCCGTTAAAAGGGAACTGACCGAATAGACAGTATCCTGGTCGCGCAGGATAGACTCCACCAAACGTACCAGGCCGCTTCCGATAGCATAGTAAGTAGCTTTCTTACGCTCGATAATCTTGTAAGCGGCAGTACGGACTTCTTCAAAGATGTTATCCATATCCTGCTGGCTGTAAGGTTTATCCAGCAAATGACTGTAGTCTTCCAGGCTCACCCCGGCAATATTGGCCGTACTCCAGACCGGCACTTCACTATCACCATGCTCACCAAGAATATAAGCGTGAACAGAACGCGAGTCTACTTTGTAATAGTCGCCCAGCATATAGCGGAACCGAGACGTATCCAGCACTGTGCCGCTACCGATAACCCGATTGCGGGGGAAGCCGGAAAGTTTCAGCACAATATAAGTCATGATATCAACCGGGTTTGAAGCGATCAGGAACATGCAATCCGGGGCGTACTTAACTATTTCCGGGATAATCTGGCGGAAAATTGCAACATTCCGGCCAACCAGGTCAAGGCGAGTTTCACCCGGTTTTTGAGCCGCTCCGGCGGTAATCACTACCAGCCCGGCATCTTTAGCCGCGGAATAATCACCTACGCTAATCCGGCAGGTGCGCTCGAAGGGCAGGGCATGATTAAGGTCCATCATTTCGCCTTCCGCGCGATTTCTGTCAACATCAATTAAGACCAGCTCACTGGCAATGCCTGTAGCAACCAGGCGGTAGGCAAAGGTGGCACCTACCATTCCGGTTCCAACCAGTACAATCTTGGACATATTAGCCATGTTTCCTGAGCTCCTTTCACCAGGGCATATTAATCGGCTCTGAAAGCCTGTCATTAACTACTATAACCGGCGAACCATTATTGCATCAGTAATTTTTGAGTTAAATCCTTCGCAATTATACCTTATTCAAAATGTAAAGAAAGTTTATAAAAGAGCAGGATTAGCCGCCCCATAAGCTTCATTATCAACTAATATTTTTGTATGTGGAAATGGTCTATTCTTACTTGGCATATTATGTGCTAATTCAATTAATGATGTTAAATAATTTTTGTCTAACTTTTGGTGAGTCTGACCTGTCCTGGTCGTCAGGTTTAAGGTTTTGTTTTAAGTTCCGCTGTTGAGTATGAGAGGAAATCAAAGTTATGAGAACAATAACTGACTGGGGAGAGGCCTTCCTCAGCGCGATTGGTGACGCGCTTAGCAAGTTTTTCAGCTTCTTGCCGGACCTAATCGGCGCTTTACTTATTCTCTGGATCGGTTGGATTGTAGCCGGGCTGTTAGCGCGCCTGGTAACCGATGTACTACGCCGGATACATTTCAACCAGGCGGCAGATAAAGCCGGTATGTCACGCTTTATCCAGGCGGCAGGCGTTAAGACCGATGCCAGCGGCGTCCTGGGTGAGATTGTAAAGTGGTTCTTCCGGGTAATCGCACTGGTGGCCGCTTTCAGTGTCTTACAACTGCCGGCCCTTACGGCGGCCCTGATCGGTATCCTGAACTTCATTCCGAACCTGGCGATTGCCGTGGTACTGATCCTGATCGGCGGCCTGATTGCCAATTTTGTAGCCGACTTTCTGCGTGGAGCGCTTCGCGAAGGTGGTTTTGGCAATTCCGGTGTGATTGCCAATATCGCTCGTTACGCCATCCTTTACGTAGCGGTGGTGGCCGCCTTGAGCCAGATTGGCGTGGCGACTACCATTATTGATACCCTCTGGATTGGTACGATTGCGGCCCTGGCCCTGGCGCTTGGTTTAGCCTTTGGCCTGGGCGGACGTGATGTAGCCTCGCGCATGCTGGAAAACGCCTACGACAAAACTCAACAGAACCTACCCAGGATGAGTAATGCTATCAAGCAGAAAGCTCAGCAGAATAAACGGCAGCCTGACCAGTTGCCGGCTACCCAGACTTATAACAACCCGCAAACTAATCCCGGTTACGGCTACGCCGCATCTCCGCAGGACTATAACCAGCCTGCCAGCGGCAACCAGGGTTACACCTACCCGGCGGGCGGTTACCAGGCAGGTAACAATTATCCTCAGGGTGGCACCTACGATAATACCCAGGGCAACTATCCTCAGGGTGGTACCTACGGCAACACCCAGGGTAATTATCCCGCCAACGGTTCGCAGGGCTATTACGATCAGCCGCGAGGCGGAGACTACCCGACTTCTCAGGGTTAGTCTTACACTCCAGAAGATAAAGTAGTTCAAGTTAAAAGGGTTTGTCCGGTCAAGGACAAGCCCTTTTTAGTTAGTGCTCAAAAAGTAAGAGACTATTTTACGCCTCGCTATCCCACATTTACCGGATATTTTACCTTCAAAAAGTATAATTATTATAAGGAACAACATGGCAAGAAAGGGGGAAGCGGTATGCGCAAGATTAACCTTGGCTTACCTTTTTTTATTGTAACTTTACTTTTGATGACTATCGGCCTGGCTGTTCTGGATGTTACTCCTGTGAAAGCAGCCCAGGAAGTAGCCCCTCCATTTAGAGACTACTACAACAACCATCAAGGTATCCGAGTGCTGGGTTATCCTCTAAGCGGCCTGATACAGGTAAACGGTTATGATAGCCAGTTTTTTGAGAAGGGCCGGATTGAAGATCACAGCAAAGAAGTTTCAAATCCCGCCTGGAAATTTATGTACGGGCGTTTGAGCGCGGAGCTGATGGAGAATAATATTCAGAGTAGCGTTAACTCCACCTCAATGACCTACGCCGATTTGAAGAAGGCTACTGACCCGGGATTACGCCAGGTACCTCCTCCGGGCTATACCGGCGGCGTGATGAAAACCGGTGACGGCTTCTTTATTCCCTTTGATTCCTACTTGCGTGCTGAGCGCGGTTACATCGTACCGGCTTACTTCTGGAACTATATGAACCGCAGCGATCTCTTTCCGGGTGGCTGGTTACACGATATCGGCCTACCCATGACCAATGCTTTTTCAGTCGAGACTATTAAGTTTGGCATGCACCGGACTATTTTGACCCAGGCTTTTGAGCGCTCGGTGCTAACCTACGACCCGTTGAATCCGCCCGAATGGCAGATAGAGCGCGGTAACATCGGGACAGATGCTTACCAGTCAATACAATGGCCTCAGCAAATCCAGATTCCTGTCTTCGATGCTAATGTAACTGTCCCGGTGCACATCCTGGCTCGATTAGGCCAGCCCGGCGAGCAAATGCGCGTGACATTGCGCTGGGCCGATAATACTCAACTTACCCGCGTGATGAGTGTCATCAAGGGTGAAGACGGCAAGGGACTCTTAATCGGCAACCTTGATTGGGGTGCGATGCCACCCAGCGAACCACCTACCCAGGCGGCTACCCTCGAAATTCGTAATCAGGGCGGGGTTCTGCTGGCCCAGCAACCGCTGAAAGTTTTTAGCCCCAATGATCCCGCCACCCAGGAAATGCTGCTTTACTGGGTAGTAACCACTGACACGGTGGGCGTGCAGCCACTCAAGACTCACGTTCTAAAAACTACTAATGCTCCCTTTACCGCTCTTCAGGAGTTGCTATGGGGGCCACCCGCGCCGACTAACATCGGTTTCAGCACAGCGCTACCGACCCCTAACGAAGTTCTGAGTTATCCGGGCCGCACGGCAAGCTGGGGAGCAAGAGTGCTGCTGCGCAGTCTTAACATTGATAATGGCATGGCAACCGCCGACTTCTCGCAAGAATTGAAAGCTTACGGCGGAGGCTCGCTCAGAGTTAACCTGATTCGCGACCAGATCACTCAAACCCTTACCCAGTTCTCCAATATCAAGACCGTTAAGATTACCATCGAAGGGCAATCGGAAGGTGTACTGGAGCCATAGCTGCTTGAGGTAATGGTAAAAGCGTTATAGCTATATTATGAAGACCGCCCAATGGGCGGTTTTCAGGTTTTGGAAATAAGTTAGTATTTCGAGAAAAAAAAAGGGAATAAGAAAAGCCAGCCTCTTGGTCACGGCTGGCTATTGTTTAGTGTGGACCTGTAGTTGTGGACTAGTAGGTTGAGTATATGAGGTTGATGACT
>DATAKM010000189.1:0-63404 GCA_036261665.1 Chloroflexia bacterium | reverse complement strand
CACACGTTCGACCCCTCGACTCTGTGCGGAAGAAGAATGTAAAGCCAATGAACCGCCCTGGCTCAACGAAAGCCTTTTTCAACCCGCTTGATAGCATTTCTACCTTTTTGAGCCGTTCACAGCCTCATTTACAGAGGCTTTAAACCCTGGTCCCCTTTTAAGGCTTAAATATGGTAAAATTCTGGCAATAAAGCCGGGATATTCTATTTTATTACTGAATTTTCATTTACGAAGGGTGTTTGATAACCGATGAACTATGACGAGTTAAAAACGGAACTTAAGACGCTAAAAGAACGCGCCAACGAGATTGGGGTGCGTCTTTGACTTACCCGGTAAGCAAAAAGAATTAAACCGCTTACAGATCGAAAGCGCTGCCGACAACTTCTGGGAAAACCCCCAGGCCGCTCAAAATGTAATGAGACGGTTGACCGAGCTTCAGGAAGAACTGGATTTCTGGAATAATTTGAAGAGCCGTATCCAGGACGACCAGGAATTACTGGAACTGACCGAAGATGAGGACGATGAAAACACCCTCGCCGAGCTGAATAACGACTACCAGAAATTCGTGTCAGAACTGGCGGCTCGCGAACTTGATTTGATGTTCAGCGGCCCCTATGATGACCGGCCCGCTCTGCTTTCGATCAATGCCCGCGAAGGGGGTACAGACAGCCAGGACTGGGCCGAAATGCTGATGCGTATGTACTTGCGCTGGGCCGAAAGCCAGAAGTTCAAGGTGCAGGTGCTCGATAGCGAGCCGGGAAACGAAGCCGGCATCAAAAGCGCTACGCTTGAAATTTCCGGGCGCAAGGCTTACGGCCAGGCCAAGAGTGAGGCCGGACAGCATCGCCTGGTACGCCTCTCGCCTTTCGATGCCAGTCACCGCCGGCATACTTCTTTCGCCCTGGTGGAAGTGTTGCCGGAAGTGAATGATGCTATTGAAATTGAGATCAAGGACGAGGATGTGCGGGTGGATACTTACCGCTCAACCGGGGCAGGTGGCCAGCATATTAACAAAACCGATAGCGCGGTTCGCCTGACCCATATTCCGACCGGTATAGTTGTCACCTGCCAGAACGAACGCAGCCAGATTCAAAACAGGGAGTCGGCTTTCAAGATTTTGCGAGCCCGCCTGCTGGAGCGTGAAATTCAACGGCGCGAAGAAGAACAGGCCCGCCTGAAGGGCGAACACCGCGCGACAGGCTGGGGCAGCCAGATACGTAGCTACGTTTTACATCCTTACAATATGGTAAAGGATCACCGCACAGGCTACGAAACCAGCGATACCACCGCGGTCTTAAATGGCGAAATCGAACCGTTTATCGAAGCCTACCTGCGATGGACTATCGGCCAGGGCGAAGCCGTCTATAACGCGGACGGCGAAGAAGACGAGGTTTAGGGCCAGTTTTAGCTTCAGCCGGTCCGGATAAACACGGCGCTTTAAGTATATCCAGAATTGTAGCCAATAATGAAAATAGACCAGTTGAGTTTTGATACTCAACTGGTCCTTCTTAAATTACAAATCAGGGTTTTTTGATGCTGGAGACGGTAAAGGGCAGTTGCGGAGTAAGATTGGGGCCGCGTTTGTTGAATTGCGAATTTACTACCAGCAGTCGCCCTTTCGCCTCCGCAATAGTGGTAGGGTAGGCAAAGGAAGGATCGGTAGTGCTGGAAATAATCTTACCGCTGCTATAGTCGCCGGATAACTTGATCTTCACCAGCAGAGCATTGGCATTACGCATTACGTAAAGGGTGTGTCCTTTAAGCAGAATGCCATCTCCGTTAGTGACGGTGGCACCCCCCAGATCTATCTCTGTAACCTGTCGAGTATGAAGGTTAATTCTAAAAAGCTTACCGGTATTGGATTGAACAGTAATAAGATACTTGCCATCAGGAGTAGCATCTATGCCGTTCAGGTTAAACCCGGGCTGGTACACTACGGGCGATCCGGTCAAATCAAGCCATTTCTCAAAGGTAAATGAGTTATGGCCGTTACTCGAAACCCGGTAAATAAAGGGCGAGACAGAGTCTGTAAAGTAGGCATCCCCGGCTTTGGTCAGGGCAACATCGTTGACAAAAGTAGCGGTTTGCCCATCGCTGGCTTTAAAGAGCAGGTTACCGGTCCTGGTATCGTAGACGAAGACCAGGCCAGAACTCGCGCCCGAAACGTAGAGGCGACCTTCCTTATCTACCTTCATACCGGTGGCTGTAGTACGACCATCAGTACCGCCTGGCAAAAAGACCTGGGTTTCCGCTTGCTTTAGATTTCCCCTGAAAATAGTACCGTCGGCATTACTGCTGACATAAAAATAATCGGTTCCTTGCTGGTAAGCTACTCCTTCTGGAAAAACCTGTGAGCCCGGCAAAATATATGAGGTGGGGCGAGGGCCTGCGGCTGAGGCTCCGGTTACAACCGATAAAGCCAGTATCAGGGCTGAAAGTAACATCAGGGGCCTGTAAATAGCAGTCAATCTTAAATTCTCCTTTCTTTCTAGCAACTTATCCTGACAACTCTTTATTAAAAGTTGGAGCAAGCACTAGCATTAAAAATATTAGCATCAAATTCCCTTGAGACGGTTTAGATTGGGTTAATAAAGGGAGCTATATTTTTAACGCTCGATCTTTGTAGTGCTAAAAAAGCAGGTACTGGGGAAAATTGAAGATACGACCGATTCTAAGTACCGGAACATTTTAAGTTTTCCGGTACTTAGACCGCTCAAGAGATTTAGCAGAAACCGATACTCGTCCTTTCCAGCAGTATAAATGACAGGACGTGTCAGAGTCCAGGTTATTCGGATGGAAGTTTCAGGCTTAGTAATGACTTGGATTGGATTTATGTTTATAATGATATTTGATTTAGCCCTGGACCCTGGAAAAAACTCACAAATTGGTCAGTGACGCACGGGTTGAGCATTACTAGCTTATTAAATCAGATCCATAACTTGAGCAGCTAAAAACAGCTTGCCTCTTGTTGCATGAAGCAAGGTAATTCAACCGGCTTTACTAAAAAAGCCTGGCTGCCAGCTAGCTCTTCAGCAGGCCTGTAGTTCAATTCAGTTATGTTCCTGTTACACCATGTATATTAGCAGGTTAAACAAGCGCGTTCTCGTTTAAGTTTCTCTTTAGTTCCCCACAGAAGAAAGGAAGTTGAGCTATGCTCAAAAGGTTATCTCTTGGTCTTTTTGGTCTTATCTTTGTCCTGTTTGGGTTTCTGGCCGGTAATCTAACCTCGGCTTATGGACTGGCAAGCGGAGCTAACGTAACTGCCGGAACGATCAATGCCTGTGTAGGGGCCACTCCCTCCAGTTCTAGAGTGCAAATTAAAATGGGTGAGCGTCCCCTTCCTCCCAGCACCTTGCTGCGGGTAGACTCCACAGGTTGTACAGCCCAGGAAAAAAGCCTCAATCTGTCCAGTTATGCCAATACCCTGCTAGTTAGCGCCAATAACACGCCGTCCGTAAATGGCGCTAACCTACAGGCGGCTATGGCCTCGGTGAATCCAACAGGAGTGGCAGATGCTTACCTGATTAAACTTGAGCCGGGTGTATATGATCTGGGTAACAGTAGCCTTGTCATGAAACAGTTTGTAGACTTGGAAGGAAGCGGCGAAGGGATTACTACCATCAGCGGAGTAGTAACAAGTACGGCAGTCCCTGTAAATAGCGGCTTACTGGTGATGGCCAGTAACAGTGAGGTACGCTATCTGACAGTTGATAATCAGGCTGGACTTAACACTACCGCAGCAGCGATTTACAGCCAGAATGTAAACAGCGCCTCCCACCTCACACACGTAACTGCCAATGCTTCTAACGGCAGCGGTGCAGGGTTTGGAGTAGGTATGGCTATCACTAATGCTTCACCCCTGGTAATGGATAGTACTTTCCTGGCGCTGGGTAGTGGCAGCGGAGGAAGCACAGCAGTCACTTTCAATGGGGGTACTGCACCGACTATCCTTAACAGCACCCTGAAAGGGGCATCGGGAGGTATTATTGCATCCAGCGCTGCGGGAACGCTGACAATCCAGAACAGTACTATCAGCGGCGGAAGTATTGCCATTAGCGCCTCCAGTAATACCCCCAGGATTAACGTTGCCACCTCTCAAATAAGCGGTGCGATAGGCCTAAACACAACTGTAAAGTGTATTTTTACCTTCAAATCTGACTTCGCTACTGCTACCAACTCCAATTGTTCCTGATTAAAAAGTGGGGAAATTAGCGGATATCTTCCCAAAATCTTTTAATCCTGTTCCTTTCGGGGTGTAGCCAAAATTTAACTGGTTATGCCCTGGGTTTTTGTAAGTTATTATAAAAAAATTCATTAAAAATTTGTTATTTTTCTTGGTTTAAATCAAACAAAGTATGCTATAATCCTGTTATATACTCTATAGTACTATAGTAAGGAGTTAGAACAAAGCTGATAGTACTATGGAAAGTAGATTTTGTGGCTAGATTATACTCCAGGATTTCTTAATCTTCTGCACTAACCGGCAACCGGGAAGCAGGCCTTTTCTCACACTCACTCCTTCAGTGGGCTTCTCCCAGCTTAATTAACAACGTTAAATCAAAAGTTAGTCACAACAACTATTATACGATTTAACAAATTCTTTATCTCTTTCTTTTCGGCTTAGGCTCAGCCCTGAGGGTTTAGTGGTCCAATTACCTCCTTTTGATTGAAAAGGGTTAAAGCAATGGAGCAGGTTAATTCACAACTGAATGAGTATGAACTCATTTCATTGATCGGCAAAGGCCAGATGGCCGAAGTATGGCTCGCCCGGCATAACAGTAATGATAGCCAGTTAGCCCTTAAACTGCTAGCGGCCCCCACCGAAAAAGACAAGGCTGCTTTTATTGCCGCTTTTAACCAGGAAGCTGCCCGGTTAACTCGCCTGGGTGGTCCGGCTATTTTGCCGGTGGTAGATACCGGCAGCGACTACGACCAGTATTACCTGGTCATGCCTTACCTGTCCGGTGGTAACCTGGCTGACCTTCAAAAGAATAATCCGTTGCCGCGATCTGCTGCCTTCGAGCTTTTCGAAGCTATTCTGGAAAACCTGGATAGTGCGCACAGTCAGGGGCATATACATGGTGACCTGAAACCGGCTAATATTCTTTTCGATGAAGAGAGTCAACCCTTCCTGACCGATTTTGGCCTGGCGACCATTTTGAATGGGCGCTTTCAATCCGGGCTAAAATCGCTCACCTCGCTGGCGGCTTCGCCTGAATACAAAGCGCCCGAACAATTCAACGCTAAGGCCGAACCACGCAGCGATCTGTACGCCGCTGCCGTACTGCTCTACTGGTTACTCACCGGTACAGTCCCCTTTACCGGAAGCTCTTCTCGTCAGATCGGCATCCGGCAGGCCAAAGAGGCCGTTAACCTGCGCGACGCTATTATTCCGCGCAGTATGGTACGCTTTTTTATTCGCGCCCTGGAAAAACGACCTGAGAACCGTTACCCGAGCGCGGCTGATATGCTGGCTGCCTTCCACGAGGCCCTGGAAAACCTTTCACCTGAAGACCTTGATTGCAGTTTTGCCGGGCCTGCCACCCAAACGGAAGAATCCGCTACCCCAGCGGTTCCACAACCGCCTGTTAAGAAAAAGTCGCCGGTCGCTAAAGCGGTAGTAACACCCTCAGAAACCGCGCCTGCTCCAAAAAAGACTTTTACCATGAAGCCGCTCACGCCGAACCAGGCTGTCCCGGTAAAACCCGCCACCCCGGCAAGGCCGCCCGCGGCACCCGCCAGAACCGGCCAACCGAAAAATATAACCGGAATTAGCAAGAAAAAGGCTGAACCTGAGCTGCCGAAACTGGCCGCGCCCAAAACTGTTGCGGCGCCTGCCACTGGCGAATTCCCGGTAACTCAGAAAAACTTGCCAGAGCATAAACCGGTTGCAAGAATCACCGAAAAATTGAGTAAAGCCAACTCGGAAGAGACATCCCCACCACAAACTGCAAATGTCAGTTTACCGCCTGACCTGTTCAGGAAGATCGAGGAAATGGAGGCCGAACAGACTGATAACCTGGGGCCACTGGATGAGTATCTTTCCCGGCCCGTTACGACTGCACCTCTGCTGCGTTCGGATGATATTACCAGTCCGCCCTTGCCACCGAAAAAGCTTCCAAAAGTACGTAAATCTTACCGGCTCTACCGCAATAAGCAAATGCTAGCAGAAATTTCAAGCCTGACTGCCGCTATTGAAGAGAAACCGGATGACCCGGATGTTTATATTGAGCGCGGCATGGCTTACAAGAAACAGGGTCAGCTATCCCTGGCTATGGAAGACTTTGACCGGGCGATTGAACTGGATAGTGAATATAACTACGCTTACTACGTGCGAGGCAACGCCCATTTTGATCTTAAAGAGTATAAGAAAGCCATCAGCGACTACGACCAGGCTATTCGCCTCGATCCGTCGGACGCCTATACCTACAATCACCGAGGATTAGCCTATCATGAGCTGAAACAATATCCTGCGGCTATTAAAGATTTCGACATAGCCCTGGAATTAACACCGGAAGATTCTGCCGCTTACTACGTGCGAGGGCTGGCTTACTTCGATTATAAAAAATATGAACAGGCTATCCAGGATTTTACCCGGGCTATCGAGCTAAACACCTACTACATGACAGCCTACAGTGGTCGCGGCAACGCTTATTTTTCGCTTGGCCAGTACGAAAAGGCAATTGAGAATTACACCCAGGCGCTCGACATCGACCCGGATAGCATCATCGACTATAACAATCGGGGTAATGCCCACCGCAAACTCAAGCAGTATACCCTGGCCCTGCTCGATTATGATCGCGTGATTGAGCTTTCACCAGAACTGGCAACAGCTTACGACCAGCGGGGCAATGTCTTCGCCGAAATGAAGCGTTACCATGAGGCCCTTGAGAATTACAACCAGGCCATCAGCTTAAATCCAAACTATACCAGCGCCTTCAACCATCGCGGCAATACCCACTATGATATGCAAAATTATATCGAGGCTATTGAGGATTATAACCGGGCCGTGCAACTAAACCCGGCTTACAGCACTGCCTATAACGGGCGAGGCCTCGCACATTACCAGTTAGGTCACTATATGGAGGCGCTGGCCGATTACAGCCAGGCACTTGAGCTGAATCCTGATATGGCCGCCGCTTACAATAACCGGGCCAAAATTTACACCATGCTTAAAAAGTATCCCGAGGCGGCCGGGGACTATACTCAACTTATTCGCCTGGAACCGGCCACCCTGACAGCTTTTTCCGCCCGCGCTGAACTCAATCGGAAACTGGAACGCTACGAAGAAGCGCTGGCTGATTACAACCGAACGCTGGAGCTGACCGAATATAAATCGGCGCCTTACTTCAATGCGCGTGGTGAAATTTTCTTGCAGTTGAAACGCTACCAGGAAGCCCTGGCTGATTTCAACAAAGCAGTTGGCCTTGATCCTGCCCTGTTAGCGGTTTACCACAACCGGGGATTGGCCTCGATGTGGCTCAATAACCGGCATGCCGCGCAACTCTCCTACCGCCAGGCGCAGGTCCTGCAACACTATGATATTGAAGCAGCCTGGCTGGTAGAATGGCTCGGCGTGCAATACCTGCTCGATTCAATGGAACTGCGCAGCCGGCTCGAAAAAATCGCCCGGTTAGAGCCCAATCACTATTTGACGCTGGTATGCAAAGGGCTGGGGCTTTTCTCCAGTAGGCGCAGAATGGACGCTCTGCTGGAATTTGATAAAGCTATTACCAGGGACGGCGACCGGTGGGACGCTTACTTCTGGAAAGGCCTGGTCTGCTACTATGTAGAGCAACCCCAGGCGGCAGAAGCGGCTATCGAAAAAGCTTTGCAACTGGGGTTACCGCCTATGCTGCTGGCTCCCTTGCACTGGCTCCAATCCGATCACCCTGAGGTCTACCGGGCGCAGGTAAAACCGTTGCTGGCCCGCTTCAGTCACAGCCAGGACTGATTTCAAAAGCGGTCTATAACAGTAACCCCGGTTCCTCTAAAGTTGTTCAGGTCGGGAAGCTCACTAACCGCCTGGTCCAGGGTGATGGTTTTGCCTACCAGTTTTTCAGGATGCAGCTTTCCGGCCTGGATCATCTGAAGCATAGCCGGATAACGGTAGGCCTGCATACCGTGGCTACCCAGAATTTCAAGTTCGTTAGCAATCACGCGATCCATTGGTATAGTAGGGTGGCGCTGCTCCGCCACCATCAACCCAACCTGGACGTGTTTGCCGCGTTTGCGCAGGTTGGCGATAGAATTAAAACAGATAACAGGATGACCCAGCGCGTCAATCGAGACGTGCGCCCCTCCCTGAGTAATCTCCTTTACCGCCTGGACAACATCCGGGGTCGTGGCCGAATTTACGGTTGCTATCGCCCCGTTTGACCGGGCAAACCCCAGCTTCTCCTCAGTTATGTCAACTGCTACCACATTAGCTCCCAGGGCACTCGCAATCATAATAGCCGAAAGGCCCACCCCGCCGCAGCCATGTACCGCCACCCACTGTCCGCCGGAAACTTTGCCCTGGTCAACCACTGCCCGGAAAGAAGTGGCAAAACGACAGCCCAGGCTGGCGGCAGTCACGTAATCCAGTTCCTCAGGCAACCGAACCAGGTTTATATCGGCGTAGTGAATCGCCACGTAGCGGGCGAAAGAACCCCAGTGGGTAAAGCCGGGCTGAAACTGGTGGTCACAAACCTGGTGATTGCCGGAGAGGCATTGCGGGCAGGTACCGCAGCCACAAACGAAGGGCATGGTAACTCTGTCGCCTACCTTCCAGCGAGTCACTTCTTTGCCCACCGCTTCCACCACTCCCGCCAGTTCATGACCGGGCACATGCGGCAGGGTTATATCCGGGTCATGGCCCATCCAACCGTGCCAGTCGCTGCGGCATAGCCCGGTCGCTCTGACTCCTACCACTACTCCGTGGGGAGGTGGAGTGGGGTCGGGCAGGTTCTCGATAAATAAGGGTTGAGCGAACTCTCGGTACATTACGGCTCTCACACTTGATCTCCTTGTACAGTCCAAAAGAAAAATATGCCAGTTCTAAAGACCTGCTAAATCTCCCTCTAATAATAATGGCATGTTGTCGAATCATTCAACCACTATAAATTTGCTGTAAGAATCGGAGAAAGTTCTTTTCTATTGACAGCCTGTCTCAGGGTAATCTATAATAAACGTAATATTTAAATATTTGAATATAAGGTTTTTATGCCAGACTCACTTCAAAATTTCAAGGCTGAGTTTTTCAAAGCGCTTAGCCACCCTATTCGCATTAAGATTATCGAGGCTTTACGCTCGGGTCAAAAAAATGTATCAGAGCTTCAAACTATTCTCGGGCTGGACCAGAGTAGTGTTAGCCAGCAGCTTAGTGTGCTCCGGGCTAAAGGTTTAATTGTAGCCAGTAAAACCAAAACCAATGTCTTTTACACTGTAAAAGATCCCCTCCTTTTTGATCTGCTGGATGTGGCGCGCGCCATCTTCAACCAGCAGTTAATAGATACCAGGGACTTATTGAGCCAGCTCGAAGTCGATGACGACTCCGATAAAGAAAAAAAGTGACTTTTTTAGCTGTTTGTTATAGCTATCCGAAACAGTTATAACGAATATCCGGCTTTAGAGCTTGTTAATACTTTTTTGCAACTACTCTCTTAATTATCTTAGTAACATGCTATGAGGTGACATGGTTAAGAATTTTGCTCTGTTCAAGTTATGGCAGCGAGAATTTAAGGGCTATTCTATGGCCCATGCCCGGCGAGATCTGGTAGCGGGCCTGACGGTAGCAGCGGTAGCTCTGCCCCTGGCGCTAGCCTTTGGTGTCGCCAGCAGCGCTACCGCTGCGGCAGGCCTGGTGACAGCTATTATTAGCGGCTTTGTAATCGGGGCTTTAAGTGGGGCGCCTTACCAGGTGAGCGGTCCCACGGGCGCAATGTCAGCAGTGCTGGTAGTAATAGTGCAGAAATATGGTTTAAAAGGTCTCTGGATAGCCGGTCTGATGGCCGGTTTTATTATTCTACTCCTGGGATTATTCAAGCTTGGCCGGGTGATCAACTTTATTCCGGCCCCGGTAATTACCGGCTTTACCAGTGGAATAGCCGTGATCATTTTTACCGGCCAGGTGGACAATTTTTTCGGCATCAAGACGCCCGCAGCAGATAGCAGTATCCTCAAACTGGTGGGCTACTTTACCCATCCTTTACCGGCGATCAACTGGCAGTCTGTTATTTGCGCGGTCCTGGTAATTGCCACCATGCTTACCCTACCGCGCCTGAAGTATACCGCCTCTATTCCGGCAGCCCTGGCCGGTATAACCCTGGTAACAGTTCTGAGCTGGTTAATGAACTGGCCGGTCGCCCAGATCGGTACAATTCCCAGCTCAATTATCCTGGAAGATCGTTACCATTTAGACTTCAGCGACTTAAAGCTGGCCGGTGATCTGATCGGCCCGGCAGTCGCTATCGCCATGCTGGGCGGGATTGAGAGTTTACTGGCCGGGGTAGTGGCCGGGCGCATGACCGGTATCAAGCTGAACGGGAACCAGGAGCTAATCGCGCAGGGCGTGGGCAATCTGGTATTGCCTTTCTTTGGCGGCGTACCGGCCACTGCCGCGATTGCCCGCATCAGTGTGGGGGTCAAGGCCGGAGGAATGACCAGACTGGTTAGCCTGATTCATTCCCTGAGCTTGCTCCTGTGCGGGCTGTTTCTAGGCAGTTACATCGGGCGGATTCCGCTGGCGGGGCTAGCAGGGGTGCTGATGGTCACGGCCTGGCGCATGAATGAATGGCATATTATCAGGTTTTATCTCAAGCGCCGCCTCAAAAGCCCCACCTTTGTGATGCTGGTAACCCTGGTGGCGACTGCTGCCCTTGACCTGACCCAGGCCATTATTATTGGAGTGGTCTTAAGCCTGTTCCTTTTTATCAACCAGGTCTCGCGACTGGATATTGTGCCCACCGAAGTCGACTGGCAAAGGTTAAGAGCGGCCGGGCATGTATTTTCGCAAGAAGTGCCTGATATGCGAGTAATTTACATCAGCGGCTCGCTTTTCTTCGGAGCGGCCGGCCAGTTTATGGAAACCCTCGAAAGAGTGGGCCTCTGCCGGGTAACTATCCTTTCGATGCGAGGCGTACCGGTAATAGACGCTTCAGGCCTTCACGCGATTGAGCATATTTACCATCTTCAACAAAAAAGCGGCGGACTACTCTTCATCAGTGGCTTGCAGCCCCAGGTACGCAAACTTTTCGAACGCGCAGGGCTGGTAGAGAGCCTGGGCCAGGAGCATTATACCTGGAGCGCAGATCAGGCTATCACCACAGCCACCCGGTTGTTAGCCAGCGAACAACAGGAGGGCTGGCATGAGTACTGCCCTGCGGCCCCCGAGCAGGCCGACCGGGAGGAAGAACTGGAAGTGGTGGAAATGCCTTTAGGGGTTGTGAAAATGGAATAGTTATTATAGAAATAATAATCTGAAGGATCAGAGGGCGCTTGCCGTTCAGAAAGCGCCCTTTTTAGTTTAAGAAAGCAGTAGTGACGAGCCTGAAGATTCAGTTAGCTGAAAAGCTGTCTTTGATAGGTTAATTAGCTTATCAATAGTATAATAAGAGGTAAGACTGACAAATAAAGCGGAGCCTCCCAAGCGAACAACGCGAGGAGACCCGGAGAACCAGGGAGATTTAACGGGATGAGCCAGCCTGAAACCGTACCGGCCGTAACCGCAAAACATGTTGAAGCAATCACTATCGAGCAGGCAATAGATAAGTTCCTGGCTGATATCGGAGCCGGTCACTCTCCTGCTACCGTGCGCACTTACCGGGTAGCGCTTGGCCGTCTCTGTCTCTATCTCAAAGACTACCTGGAAATTGATCCCGCGACATGCCAGGCGAACCAGCTCGACCCGCAGTGGGCGATTGACTGCGTGCGCTGGATTTCTAACGGCCAGCCTGCAAAAAAGGCCAGCGGCCACGAAAATGGAACGCACAACGGTGCTATTGATAGCAATAGCGCCAGAGTGAAAACTCCCAAAACTACCATCGCTACCTATGTCGCCGGGTTCAGCCGTTTCTATAAATGGTGCGCCCTGGAAAGGCTAATCAGCTTACCCTCGGACGAATACGAGCGCATGACTCTGCGTTTTAAAGATTTACGGGGTAAAATATCTCGCACTATCCTGGATAAAGTGCCCGGAGATGATGTAATTGCCGCCCTGCTCCAGGCTGCCAGGGATTCCGGCACAATAAATAGCTCTGTTAGTGATATTCTAGAGGATAGCCAGCGCAAAGCCGGGCCAGTAGAGGATGGGAAAACCGGAGAACAGGGCAAGGAAACTGAGGCTGAAAACGCCAGTAGCAAGAACCGATACCGAGGAGATAAGGCCAAACTGGCCGAGCAAGACCGCCTGCGCCATACCCTGATCAGGCTGCGCAATATTGCCTTGCTGGAAACCTTGAAATCGACCGGAGCGCGGGTAAGCGAAATTGTCAGCCTGACCAGGGGCGACCTGGATGCAACTAACCGGCGAGCGCGAGTGGTAGGAAAGGGCAGCAAGGAACGCTGGATTTACTTCAGCCAGGCCGCCTGGGAAGCAGTCCAGGAATATCTGCGGGAGAGAGGCAAGATCATGCTGGGACAGGCTTCCGCTTCAGAAGCGGCAGACATGGAGAGCGGAGGTAGCCTGGTTCAGTCGGACACAAGGAAAAGAAAAGGAGCGGCCCGCGCCAGGAGCGGTGAACTGAACCAGCAACCGGTCTTTGCCGCGCATCACCGGGGAGCAGGCTGGAAGGTTGTCAAACCTCTCACTACCGACGCGATCAGGAAAATATTGTGGGGATTGGTAGAAGAGAGCGGGCTGGAAGCCCACATAACTCCGCACAAATTCCGGCACTGGTTCGCCACCCGGATGCTTTCGCGCACCGGCGACCTGGCTATTACCCAGGATTTGCTGGGTCATGCCAACCCGGCTACTACGCGCATTTATGCTCAAGTCAGCGAGACAGCCAAACAGAACCGTCACCGCGAAGTCTTCGATTAAGATAACCCACAGTCGCCGATGATGGGCAGAGTGGGCATGAGAAAGAACTTCTCAGGTGCTTGAGCGGCAATTGTCTCCCTACCAATACTCTAATTGACCCTTGACAGGCCTTTGCCCTTTTAATACGATCTTACTGATTTTCATCTTATCCTGCTAAATGAAATCTTGCTTACCCGGCTAGAGGAATAATATTATGGATCATCATGAGCTTCAGTCTCGCTTTGCGGCCCTGACTACTGCCCACCTGGCTGATGCCTGCATTCGCGCTCAGGTTCAGGTAAGGTGCGCGCCTGCCTCTTTGCGCCCTGTTATACCCGGCAGTCGCCTGGCAGGACGAGTCGCGCCTGCCCGTCACGTTGGCAGCGTTGATATCTTCCTTGAAGCGCTCGAAGAAGCCCAGGTGGGGGATGTATTAGTTGTAGATAACTGCGGGCGACTCGATGAAAGTTGTGTCGGCGACCTGATGGCTTTAGAGGCGCAGGCTGCCGGGTTGGAGGGAATCGTGATCTGGGGGCTGCATCGCGATACTGCCGAAATACGAGCAATTGGTATGCCGGTCTTCAGCCTGGGCGCAATTCCAACCGGCCCGCAACGCCTCGACATACGTCCCCAGGACGCCTTAGAAGCCGCCGATGTCGGGGAGTGGAGAGTGAACAGGGAAAATCTGGTAGTGGGTGATGACGATGGCGTACTCTTTGTGCCGGCAAACGGCGCCGCTGAGCTTTTTACTATTGCGGAGACCATCCGGGATACCGAGCGGCGCCAGGCTGAAAAGGTGCGGACCGGGCACTCTCTGCGCAACCAGATGCAATTTAGCCGCTATCTTGCGCAGCGCCAGCAATCTCCTTCCCTGAGCTTTCGCGATTACCTGCGAGCTACCGGGGGGGCTATTGAGGAATAAGCCTGAATAATCGAGGCGTGCTTTAGAATGGCTTTTACTGCTAGTTGGAGATTACCTCTTGAACCAGGCTACTCAGTTCTTGCAGCCGGTAAGGCTTGACCAGCACGCCCTTAAAACCATGCTGCCGGTAATTAGCCATTACAGGGTCATTCGAATAACCGCTACAAACTATTGCTTTAACATCTTTATCAATTTCCAACAGGCCGGAAAGTGTTTGCTTACCACCCAGTCCATTGGGAACCACCAGATCCAGTAATACTACCCCAAAAGGATTTCCCTGCCTCATGGCCTGCCGATAATAAGTAATAGCTTCCTCTCCATCCCTGGCTACTTCTACTTCATAGCCGAGGTGGCTGAGCAGGTTGTCGGCTACCTGGCGCAGGGCCGGTTCGTCATCCATTACCAGTACCCTTCCATGCCCGGTGCTATTGGCCTCTTTAACAGGAAGTTTTTCCACTTTCGAAGTGAATGAGATAGGCAGGTAAACCTGGAAAGTGCTTCCCTTGTTCACATCGCTTTCTACAATGATCTGGCCATCATGCTTTTTGACAATGGAATAACAAACCGCCAGACCTAATCCGCTACCCTGAACTCGGGTGGTGAAATAGGGGTCAAAAATTTTAGCTAAGTTTTCGGAAGGTATTCCTACTCCTTCATCCTTAATTGACAGCCTGACATATTTACCAGGGACCAGCGAAGCTACCGGGTTCGAGCCCTCTGTTACTTCTATATTCTCACCTTTAATTTCAAGTTTACCGGCCTTTGGCATGGCCTGAACAGCGTTCAGGACCAGATTTTGAATAACCTGGCTTACCTGCCCGGCATCTACTTCTACCGTCCAGAGGTCAGGAGCAAAGTTAAACTCGCAATTTACGGTGGCTCCATGCAGGGCAAATTTGGCAGCGTCCTCGATAATCTGAGCAAGCTGAGTAGTCTTCTTGACCGGAGTGCCACCCCTGGCAAAAGTAAGCAGCTTCTGGGTCAGATCTCTCGAACGCAGGGCAGCCTGCTCGGCTTCTTCCAGAAACTCCAGAGTTTCAGCATCGGCTGTTTCCTCTAAATTCAACCTGGCCAGCGATAAGTTACCCAGGATACCCGTTAGCAGATTATTGAAATCATGGGCAATTCCTCCTGCTAATACTCCCAGGGCCTCTAATTTACTGGTTTTCAGCATTTCTTCGGTGGTTCTTTGCTGCTCGGTGATATCTCTGAAAACCAGCACCGTACCGATTATGTTTCCGTTCTGGTCGCGAATTGGCGCGGCGCTGTCATCAATTCTCAGTTCATTACCATTACGGGCGATTAATAGAGTGGGGCGTTTCATTTCTACGACCTGGCCCATCACCAGCACTTCACTAATTAAATTTGGCACAGGCTGCCTGCTATTCTCGCTAATCAAGCGCAATACAGTATCTACCGGCAGGCCTACCGCGTCATTAAGAGGCCACCCGGTCAGTTCCTCGGCCACCCGGTTGAGCAGAGTAATGTTACCGTTCATATCGGTGGTAATTATGCCGTCCCCGATGGAACGAAGCGTGACGTCCAGGCGCTCCTTTTCGGCTGCCACATCCATTTCGGCTTCTTTGAGCGCGGTAATTTCTTGCGAAACCATCATTCCGGCGAAAATCTGGCCCTGCTCATTCTTTACCGGTAGCGCGTGCACCAGATAAACTTTGCCGTTGTAATAATCTTCAAAAGTATGTTCAAGACCTGCCAGGGCCGCCTGGTAGTAAGGCAGTATCCGGGCAATGCTTTCAGGCGGCAGGACTTCCGTAATAATCTTACCCTCCATCAAAACCGGGTCAAAGCCGCTCTGGGTAAGGGCGGTTCCTTCACCCAATAAAAAGCGCATATCTTTATCGAAAAGCATTACAGCGCTATCCGGCAGGTGGCGGGCGAGTGCACGGTAAAGCAGTTCGCTCTGCCTGACCTTCTCTTCGAGGATACGCCGTTCGGTAATATCGTAGAAGCTGGTCAGAGCACAATTTTCATTTTCAATTTCCACCAACTCCAGCGAAGCTATTACCCAGCGCAGTTCTCCCTTTTTATTGGTCAGTTCGATTTCAATATTATTTATAGAACCCTGTCCTAGCAGAGCTTTTCTACGTTCTCTACTTTCCGCCTGGTCCAGCCCAAGTATTTCCACGCCGTTCTTACCGATGATCTCCTCACGAGTGAACCCGGTGAGTTCCAGGAACTTATCGTTAGCATTCAAACAGCAGGAGTCACGGAGGCGGCTTAGCAAAACGGGCACCGGCATAGAATGGAAAATACGCGAAAAACGTTCTTCGCTTTTACGCAGAGCGTCCTCCGCGGCTTTGCGCTGGTCAATATCCTGTTGTACCCCTAAAAAGATAGTGCCGTATTCGGGATGCTCGAACAAACAGGTAGTAGCCTGACACCAGAAGGGCGTGCCATCTTTTTTAATATTTTGAATTTCATAGGTAGCTTCGCCATTGCGTTTGATCTCATCCATTATTTCAAAAACGCGTTTTTGAACCTCCGGGTCATCTCCATTGTAGTTAATAATATGTACGGGTTGGCCGTTCAATTCACCCGGCCCGTAGCCAAACATTTGCTCGAACTTGGGATTGGCATAGAGAATAAGACCATCACTGACCCGGATCAAACAGACCCCTTCTGCCATATTTTGAAGGACTATGGAATGAAGTTCCAGTTCTTTGGTGAATTTTCGGAGGTTTTCAAAAACGGTATTAACCTGTTCAAGGGCACTTGAATTAATTAATGGCCTGGACATATCTGTATCTCTCTTTACTACTGGTGAGCAAGCACACTCAATCTTACTTAAGGTACATCTCTTAACATACTAATGGTAAGTTGTTAAGATTGTATTATAGCTTAATCAAGGGACATATATAACTTATAGTAAATAGAATTCAGCTTTTCGATTAAAAAAGCCAAACTGGGTCCGGGTAAGATGCTTCGCTCTAGCATACCCGGTAACTTCACAGCTTTTTTTTACGATTTGCTCTCTAATACCTGCCGTACCTTATTCAAAAGAGCAGCAGGAGTGAAAGGTTTGTGGATAAAACTTGCACCTCGCTCCATCTGCAATTGCTGGTTTTGAGAAATAGCGGCCTCAGTATAGCCGGAAATATAAATAATCTTCAGGTTCGGATTGATCCGGCATAACTGCGCTCCCATAGCGTGGCCATTCATGCCCGGCATAACCATATCAGTTACTACCAGATCAATTTGACCCTGATTACTCTGGAAGATAGACAGGGCCGCTTCCGGGCGGCGGGCTACCAGTACGCGGTATCCGCTCCTTTCAAGAATCTTGGCCGTAATTTCCTGCACGGCTTCGTTATCTTCCACTACCAGCACCGTTGCCTGTAACTGGTCAGGCTGAGTTGGGATAGGGTTATTCTCTGATACTTCCGAACTAACCGGAAAAAGTTCTTTTTGCTGGACCACCGGCAGGTAAATTTTGAAAGTAGTACCGAGTCCAACTTCACTATAAACCTCGATATAGCCCCGGTTCTGTTTTACAATGCCATAAACTGTGGAAAGACCCAGGCCGGTTCCTCTATCTGAACCTTTGGTAGTAAAAAAAGGCTCAAAGATACGGCTTCTAATTTCAGGCGGAATTCCCTCCCCGGTGTCCGAAACTGACAGCAATACGTACTTTCCCGGTTCGGTCGAAGGTAGGTGAGTTTGTATATAAGCGGCATCCAGCTCTATGTTGGAAGTCTCAATAGTTAACTTGCCTCCTTCCGGCATAGCATCACGGGCATTAATCGCCAGGTTCACCAGCACCTGTTCCAACTGGCCGTGATCGGCCATTATTTGACCGGTATCCGGGGAGAGATGGGTATAAAGCTCCACATCCTCGCGAATCAAGCGGCGCAAGAGCTTCTCCAGGCCGCTGACTACTTCATTCAGATCAAGCAACTTACAGTCGGTGGGCTGGCGGCGGCTGAAAGCCAGCAACTGGCGGGTAAGTTTGCTGGCCCGATCCACGTTACTTTTGATTTCTTCCAGTTCAACCCGTAACGGGTCATCCTCGTGTAAACTGAAGAGGGCTAATTCGGCATTACCCAGGATTGCCGTGAGTAAATTATTGAAATCGTGAGCTACGCCACCCGCCAGAGTACCGAGCGCTTCCATTTTTTGGGACTGGCGGAGTTCGACCTCCATTTGAAACAGTCGCGCCTCGGCTTCCTGGCGAGCCGTAATGTCGTGGATTGTGCTCTGATACTCCATGTTACCGGTCAAAGGGTCGTGTACCAGCCTGGTAACCGCTTCAACCCACAGATAATGCCCCTCTCTATGTTTGCGACGGTAGATAAGGGTGCAAGAATCACCCGCTTGTTTTAGAGAACAGGCTTTAGCCTCTACAAGAGGTAAATCATCAGGATGCAAAAAATTAATGACCTGGCGACCTACCAGTTCTTCAGGCCGGTAGCCACATAAAGCAAAAGAGGCGGGAGAGACATAAAGGAGCCTGCCGTCCAGGGAATAACGAGAAATCATATCAGTGGAGTTTTCAGCCAGCAACCGGAAGCGGGCTTCGCTCTCTTGGAGGGCCAGGGCGGTAACTTTTTGCTGAGTAATATCTTCAGCCGTACCGAGAATCTGGGTTGGCCGGTCCGCCGCATCCCGCGCAAAGACAGTCTCCCGGCTTAAGAACCAGCGCCATTCCCCATTACGGTGGCGCATACGGTACTCATGTTCAACAAATCCGTCCCGCTTACTCTCTTTGAAATGTGCCAGATTACTCAGCACTCTAGCCAGGTCATCAGGATGCACCAGCGAAGGTATAAAAGTTGAACCCATGGCCTGGATTTCCTGGGCAGTGTAGCCCAGCAGACTGCTGATTTCACGGTTGCTGTAGACATTACGCTGCTCGACCAGATCATAGACATAAAGGATCAAATTGGGAGTGGCATCGGCAATACTGGCAATAAAACGCTGGCTGGCCAGTAATTCCGCTTCGGCCTGTTTTTTCTGGCTTACATCCCGCACCATTGCGGTAAAGTGTTTGCGCCCGGCTATTTCCACCTGAGAAATAGAGGTTTCAATCGGAAATTCAGTACCATCCGCTCTTAACCCGACCAGGTTAGTGTAAAGTCCGTGTTCAGTAGAGCGATTGATGACACCGGTCCTCTTGAAAGTTTCAATATGCTCGCGATGTTTTTCGCGCAAGGGAGGAGGAATAAGACGGTCAAGAGTCTGGCCAAGCATTGCGCTGGCCGGATAGCCGAACATCTCTTCGGCAATAGAATTGAAAAGAGTAATGTGGTGATTCTCGTCCAGCGAGATAATGGCATCAGTGGTAGCACCAATAATTCCAGCGAGGTTGCTCTGGTTGGTTATCAGCCCTTCCTCTGTTTTAAGCTGGCTGGTAATGTCGTTATAGAAGCTGACAAAATGGGTTACCTGGTCAAGAGCGCCAAGGATAGGAAAAACTTTCAATTCATTAAAAAAGAGTGATTGATCTTTCCGGTAATTACGTAAAACAACCGAAGTAGAACGCCTCTCTCGAAGGGCCGAGCGTATCTCTTCCAGTTCTGGTCGACCGGTGTCGCTCCCCAGCAAAAAACAGGTATTTTTGCCCAGCAATTCTTCCGGGCTGTAGCCGGTGATTTGTTCAATTGCCTTGCTGGCGTAGATAACCGGATGGTCGGACTGAGTAGCGTCACTGATCAATACTCCCCAGGAAGTAAAATCTATAGCCTGTTCGAGCAGTCTGAGGCTGGCTTCAGCTTGATAGAGCCGGTTTTCCAGACTCACGGGGTCTTCACACCCCTGGTTTAACAGGTTCTGCATATCTTTATTTCCCATTTCTATAGCTTCTACTTTGCTTGCTACAACACTCACCGGCTTTTTCAGATAGCCTTCCACATTATGGATCAAGTTAAGTTTAGTCTTTAACTTAACAGGTGTCTTTTTAAGGGGGTAAAGTTAGTCCTTGATCAGCTTCTAATTGTTGATCTATCTGCTAATAACTATCTGGATGGTGCAAGACCGCCAGCTACGTTTGCTATATACACCATGTAAGTACGTGGTTGATTGCTACCCATTAACCAATTTAGATTCAAGAACAAATTCAGTAAAACTTGTCAGGAAGTTTTCTTGCGCCTGGCAACAAAGAAATCAAACCCGGAGGGCTTATCTTCGAGCAGAAGTTGAAAAGCTCATATAAGCGTGGGCGGTTTACCTGTGGAAATAGTACTGATGGAATCAGTAAGTTTGTAGTAAGAAACTGGCTGGGTTTTAACATAATCTTTCCAGTCAGGCGAACAACAGAGCCTGTTAAATAAAGCGAGCTGACTTAATGTGCCAAAAAAGAGAATTTGTTCAACTTTTTAGTACCAGATAGCTTCGCTATGGCGGACAGGCTAAGATACACTATACAATTATTGTACCTTAATTTTGAGGAAATACAATGAAGAATTGCACAAAGTTTGATTAAATTCTCGATAATATTTATATATGTTATCTATTGTACAATAAATATAGAAGTTTCTTAATATATCTCTCCAGATTGTTCTCAATTGGTGCATATAGAGCTTTATTGATAATATTTTAATAATATTTAGACAGGATTTTTGGCTAGTTTTAAAATAGTTTAATGCAAAATCTTGTATAATCTTTGTTGATAGTTACTTAACGGTTTTATTTTCTATGAACAAGAAAAATTTTTAATGAGAATTGTACAATTATTATACATTTTCTTAATTCAGGAATATATTCTTTTGCATGCGCTTAAAATCATTTAGTGCGGCTGTAATGTTTACCGTAATGTTTGTCTGTTACTATCTGCAACAGGTTGAACCAAATCTTCGCACAAAATCTTTCGCAGTCCAGGCTGGGCCGGTTATCAGGCTCGGCTTTAGACATTCTCTAATCCTTATCTTTATTAAACCTTATACAAAAGCTTAGCGTCCATTCTCTTTGCCGGTTCTCCAGACCGGACATTACTTAATGTATGTGAAAGGGTAGTTTTAAGGCATTCCTGGCCGGGCGTTTAGCTTATTCTCTCAAAACCAGTTAAAGCGTTTTTCTATAACCCGCTCTGATCCGTATTCGGCTTCTAAATAGCCAGGAGGCTTTATGTTGCCTATTAAGCAACAAAGCTAACTTTATTGGTTATATTCGTGATGTCTTACTTACATTTTAGTCAAGGAGAATTGTAATGTCAGCTACGGTTTCAAAAACGGATCTCTTAAATGATATTCTGGACAACCTGGCAGTTAGTCTTAGCGGGGATGTCAACGGTTCAGCCGTGGTAAGCACAGATGGTATTATCTACGCTGCCCGTTTTTCGAGTGGAGTTAACGTGGATCGCGTAGGAGCGATTGCGGCAACCACCCTGGGCATTAGCCGCCGGGTAGCCAAAGACCTCTCTCTCGGCAATTCCAATGAGACAATTATCCAATGCGAAGGCGGTTTCTTCCTGGTTATCCCGGTTAACGATAAGTGCCTGTTAGCCGTAAACATCCGCAAAGGTGGAAATCTAGGTATGACCCGCCTGGAAGCAAATGATGCTTCAGCTAAAATCAACATGGTTATGGCGTAATAAGCCAACCTGATAACCAGCCAATTCACCTCGAATAACAATTTCTCTCCTTGCGTTAAAGACGCAATGACTCGTTAGTATTAGTTTCGGCCTGGCCTGTTATTTTTTAATAATATGTACGCGTTCATCAGCAAACCCGGCTTCTCATTCAGCTAATCGAAACTTCAGCATAAAGCTGGATCAGCGAGGAAGTCTATAGCAATCCGACCTTCGCCAGTTTAGTGATCTAACTTACTTATTCACCATACTATATCTGGAGGTTTTTTATATATGTCAGAAGTAGCACGTACGGAACTTGGACAATACATGAGTGCTGAGTGTTTCCGGTATCTAAGACAGTATGCCGAAGAGACTGCCGGGCGCGGTTTGATTGTCCAGGCTGGCAAACAACGCGGAATTTCACTTACCGACTACCTGACCGGTCTGGGCGAGAGCGATGAGGCCGAAATTACCAGTAGATTAAATACCATACTGGGCAAAGAGGGCACCCGCCTTTGCCTGGTAAACGCAATTACCAAGACGGACAAAGGTTACCGGGTAGAAATCAGCGAGAGCGCGTGCAGTACCGGGATGAAAACCAGCCAGCCGAACTGCGCCTATACTATGGGCGTCTTTGTCGGGGCCCTGGAGGTAATCAGCAAGAAACGCTTCAGCCCAACCGAGACTGAATGCGTAGCCTGCGGCGGGGCGCACTGCGTCTACGAACTGGAGCAACTCTAGGTATTTTAGGAGCAGGCAGGCGAGATCAGGTAGGGCCTTTACCCGCTCAAACCTGCCTCCTCATACTTTCGTAAAGGCATAAACCTTTTATTGACAGCCGCCAGGCACGAGCATACATCTCTTCATAACTTAGATTAAATTAAAAACGAGTTTCTATCATTCTATTCAGCAAACTATTCTGTCAAATTGTGTTTTATTTCGGCAAAGATAAGAGGATAGGTGGTTGTATGGCCCTCCAAGGAAACCTGATTGATTTACCTTTAATTGATTTAGTGCAGGTGCTTACCCTGCAAAATAAGACCGGCATATTGTCGCTCAACCGTGATTTTTCCCAGGCGCAGGTCGCTTTTACAAAATCAAGAATTTATTCGGCCTATGTGCATCACGCCAATGGCAGCGAAAAACCCATTTATAAACAGGGCGAAGATGCCCTCTATGATCTGTTAGGCTGGCCGGATGGACAATTTACATTTGAATTGACCAGCACTCTGCCACCTGTCGAAAATGTAAAACACCAGTTGGACTATTTGATTCTGGAACATTGCCGCCGCAAAGACGAGAAAGAACAAATGCAGCGCCTTAACGGCCTGATTACAGCCCGGCCTCGCCTGGTACCCAATCCGCCGGTGCAGGCCGAAATTACGCTTGACCTGGAGGAATGGCGCATTTTGTACATGATTAACGGGCAATTAAGCATCAAAGAGATAGCCGACAACATCCGGCAAGAACCATTATCCATTCTGGCAATTGCCGAGAAACTGGAGAAGAAAGGCCTGATTGTACTCGATCTACATGCTGGACCGGTCGGTTCCGCCGCCTATTCCAACGCTGAAAATGCCAGGAATAAAACTACTAAACCGCTTCAACCTGATTTCCAGGGAACAGGATTCGGACAGCCGGCCAACCGCACGGCAACGGCAGGAGAGATGTTCAACCGCTTTCCGGGGACCCCTCCGGCCCTGGCAGCAGTGCCGCCCGCGCGCGTTATACAGACTCCACCTCACCTGGCAGCGCATGGCAATCTGGTTCCTGTGGGCGGCCCGGCCCCCCATGCGGCCCCCAAAGGACAGCGCGGCCTCCTGGCCGGTATAATGGCAAAAATCAGGAGCCTATAAGCAAAGCCCGGAAGGTGTGCAGGAAATGGACATTCTGAAAATAGTGGTTACCGGGGCCTATGCCTCCGGTAAAACCCGGTTTATTCAGAGTATCAGCGAGATAGAGGTAGTCAGCACTGAGGCAGAAGTGCAACATACCGAAGAGCTTGAGATTAAAAATCAGACCACGGTAGCGCTTGATTTCGGAAGAATCACTATCAACCCGGAGGTCGCTCTTTACCTGTTCGGCACGCCCGGACAGGAACGCTTCGATTTCATGTGGGAGATTCTTTCGGTGGGTTGTATCGGTTACCTGGTGATGGTTGATAGCACTCGCCCGGCCCAGTTGCGAGAAGCCGCTAACGTCATCCGCTTTTTCACCAGCATGATTGATGTACCATTCGTGGTAGTAGCCAATAAACAGGATGACCCTACCTGTTTGCCTGTAGAGTATATTCGCTACCGCCTGGGTCTACCTGACTACATTCCGGTGCTGCCCTGCGTAGCCAAAGAGCGTGAAAGTGTCAAAAATGTATTGCTTACTCTCTTAGAAATGATTTACCAGGTTAACGAGGAGTCAGCCTGATTCGTTTAAATTACCTGTACCAAAGCTGCGCGCTTATAAGAGCCGGACTTACCTACCGGTGGGCAATCGCTAGCCGGCTGAAATAGTTGTGGCGGGTTCCGTGTCCAGAAAATCCAGCGCACGGTGCATCCGCCACAACCTTCAATTTTTCGCGGCTTCAGCCGCATGAAGCTTCACTGCCTGTAACCGGCGTCCGGTAACTTAACTTGCCTCGAATAAACTTCAATCCTCAACTACCCGTCTTTTTAGCTACGCGGCTGAATCTAAATTACTTTTAGCTGCTCTTAATAGCGCAAGATTGCCGCCGCGAAAGTACCTCCCGGTATTTCCTGAGCGGGAAGAGCAAAGACCGTCCCTCCATTTCTCAAAGTATAGAGCGCAGCCAGATTTAACAGATCCTCATCGCCGGCAGCGGGTTGCAGGTGGATATAAACTTCCTGGCCATCTTCGAGATAATACCCGAACTGATCTTTATCAAGCGCTACAAAGAGAGTTTTTACTCGGCCATGTAACGCAGCAGGGATAATTTCTTCTAGCTGGCTGGAAGTCTGGCCTGTACCTGCCCTGGCCTGAAACTCCTCCATGGAGGAATGTTCCAGGTTGGAAAAAATGGGCTGAACCAGCGGCCAGGCTTTAACCTGCAACTCCTGGGCGTTCAGGTCATCAGCATTTCCCTCTACCCCGGTCTGCAAAAGATCAGGGTAGGTATTGGCCTGGTGGTATATCTGGAAGAGATAGCTTACCCCGGCCAGCACCACCGGAACCTGTTCGCGGGTCAGCAGATCATGCAAGCCGTCATTGACCTGGTAGAAGAAAAGTTTTAAGTTTTCTTTCTTGATATCAGTATCGCTTCCCTGACCGTAGCGAATAACGCCGGGCCTCTGACCACTGACAGTAGAAAGACCAGGGCGAAATTGCAAACTGATCTCAGTGTCATTGTATTTAGTTGCTTCAGCCAGCGAAGAGGGCACCCCATCCGGTAATTCTACTTCATGGACTGTATATTGGGTAGCGTGCAAAAGCCTTACTCTGTTCTGGCTTAAAGCCAGGATATAGAACCTGGTATTTTTACTGATAAAAGGTAATAACGGCTTAAGATAGAAGCGCTTTCCAACCATGATCTTATCCGGAACCTCGAACGGCAGGTGGTAAGAGCAAGAAAAACCTTCTGTGCTAAAAACAGCCAGGCTCTTAGAGACACCATGCCAGGACCTCTCGGTTCCCAACAACCGCGTGACCGGTTCCAGAAGAGCAGTACTGCCGGGCTGAGCAAAGCCCACTTCAGCCAGGCTTTTTTCGGCCTGGTGCACTAAGTTTTTGAAACTGGTTTTATCCTGTCTGCTTTCCATACCCGGACGTTCAGCCGAAAAGTAGAATGATAAGCCCACATCTAATGGCCCTTCCAGCAGGGCCTTCATTTCATCTTTAGCCAGTGTTTGCATAGGGTTACTCCTTCTTTAGGAATTCTCGCTAGAAACTCAAGCTTATTTTCTAAAATTGTACACGTATATTAAAAATCCCTTTCAACTTTTCATAGTGTGGTTGGATGAAGAGAGGGCTTTTTCTATTAGCTCCTCTTTTAGCTGCCACAGGGTAGGAGTCAAAGAAACGTGATAAATATGCGGATTGACCAGGCGCTTTACCCCTTCATCCAGGCGTTCAAGGTCACGCTCTCGTTGGGCTCTTATCTCTTCTAAAGACGGCAAATCGTAGACTATATTCCCTTCTCGCATAATCTCTACTAAAAGGGGTTCGATAGCTTCAATTTCACCGCGATCAATTAACCGGGTTTTTGAGGTGTCGAAAGGATGGTAAGCTTTTATTTGCGGCATCAGGAGAGGATTTTCCTCGGCCAGACCCAGTAAATCGGCGGTAGCCTTGCCTCTTTTATCGTATATGCGCCAGACCTCTTTGTTACCGGGATTGGGTATTTTATCCCTGCTATCGGAAACTTTGAGCGCCGGCAACCACTGAGTGTCATTCTTTACGGCAACCAGCTTATAAACTCCGCCTAAAGCCGGTTCACCTTTAGAAGTTATGAGGTGAGTGCCTACTCCGTAGGTTAAGCGGCGTAACAAAGCTTCTGGCTCCACCCCGTAGCGCGGGGCTTCGGCTCTGATCTGACTCTGAATCTGCCAGATAACCAGTTCATCCAATTCGCTTGAAAGCACAATTGTAGTATCAGAAAAGCCGGCCTGATCCAGTATACGAGCAGCCTGTACGCTTAGATAGGCCAGGTCACCTGAGTCAAGCCGCACACCCACCGGTCTATGCCCACCACGGCGCAGTTCCTCGAAGACTCGGATGGCGTTAGGGAGACCGCTTTCCAGCGTATTGATAGTATCTACCAGCAGGATACAATCGTCCGGGTAAACCTCAGCAAAAGTCCGGAAAGCCTCTAATTCCCCTGAACCTTGCGCCAGAAAAAGCTGGACCATGCTGTGTGCGTGTGTACCTTTTGGCTGGTAACCCAGCACATGAGAGATGCCTACTGCGGAACTATAGTTGGCCCCACCGATAAGGGCGGCCCGAATGGCGGCGTTCGCTCCGGTGCTCTGTCCCCGGCGCATACCGAATTCCAAAAAGATCTGGTTTCCGGCGGTCTGGCGAATCCGAGCAGCTTTAGTGGCAATTAGAGTCTGGAAATTAAGCTGATTGAGTAAAGCTGACTCCAGAATTTGAGCCATAGCCAGGGGGCCTTGCACGACAGTGAGAGGAACCTGGGGATGGACAGCCCGGCCTTCCGGGATAGCTTTCAGATTTATGCCTTCAAAATTTCCGTTTGCCAGCAACCATTTCAAAAAATCTTCGCTAAAAAGTGGTGTACCGGTCCGGCCTTTCTGGGTACGCAGTAAATTAATTTCATCAGGGTGGAACCGGCTGTTTTGCATCCAGTCCAGCAACCATTCCAGACCGGCACTGATGCAGTAACCGGCCTGATGTTTGCCGTAATCAGGATAGTGCCGGAAGAAATGATCGAACTGGGCGAGGCGCTCGTGCAGGCCCAGGCGAAAATAAAGCTGGGCCATTGTTAACTGGTACTGGTCGGTGAAAAGGATACCCTCTGCTATTCGCTGATCAGATATCTTCATGCTGCCCTCCAATTTTGACCCTGGTTTTCCCTTTTAGCTTCAAGGGGTTTGCCATGTGCAACAAACCTGAGGAACATCACCTACCTCAGTCCTTTTCTTTCAGCTTAACAGCCCAATGTGAAAAGCAAGGTCATTTTGAGTAAAAATTGGGAAACTATTGCAAGAATTAAAATCGTACTTGAGCAAATCTTTCTGGTGGTCCGAGCTTTTTACCAATCATTAAGAAGGCTCAACCGCCCTTTTTACCCCTATACGGCATAATTAATAACAGGGGTAAATTACCTTATGCCATCCGGTAGTAGAAACAGTTTTTGCAGACGATTTTGAATATTTTCACCGAGCCACCTGATTACCAGGGATAAGCTTCAGAAATACTGCAAATGCTCACTTTGAGCAGTTTTGCAGCCGAATAGGGTGTTAAGCCTCTGTTATTGGGAGAAACAACAGTTTGTTTAGAACGAGGAGGTTCCAAAATGAACTGCAAAGAAAGGTTAGAAAAGTTCCTGCGCGAAAATCGGGTTTATTATCAGCTACAGCATCATCCCGAAAGCTTTACAGCGCAAGGAGTAGCAAACAGCATGCACATCTCAAATAGAGCGATGGCCAAAGTGGTGATGGCACTCGCCGATGAGAAACTGGTGATGCTGGTGCTGCCCGCCTTTGCCGATGTAAACTTAAAGGAAATTTCGCATATTATCGGCGTTAAAAAAGTGCAGTTAGCTGAGGAGGCTGAATTTGGCGAGGTTTTCCCGGATTGCGAGCTTGGTGCCATGCCGCCCTTTGGTAATCTTTACCACCTGCCGGTCTATGTAGATATGTCGCTCACCAGTAATGATATCATCTACTTCCAGGCTGGAAGTCACGTTGATACCATCAGTATGCGCTACTCTGACTATGTTAACCTGGTAAAGCCGGTGGTAGATAGCTTTGTACAGGAAGAAGCCTTGAGCTATAGCGGCTAAAAGGTCTGAAGGGTTACATGGCAGGAGTTTTTCTGGAAAGCGTGGAGATCACGAATATAGGGGCGGTCACACCGGTTTTTCTGGTATCGACCGCCCTTACTACCTTCTGATAATCTTTTTGATGTGAACTGGAACCGGACAGGTGTAGTAATCCTTAATAGGCTGGCTGAAGCAGTCTTAGTGTATACCTGAAACGACATTGCAGTACAGCTTTACCGGGTGGAAATTATGGCTAAAACAGACTTTACAATTATGACCTTTAACGTGGGGAATGTCAGGACCGAGCCGGAAAAACTTACCGGCTGGCTGCTAAATTGCGGGGCGGAAATAGTCGGTCTGCAAGAACTGACGGTTCAGCAAGCAGAAGCTATTGAGAAGACCTTAAGTGATCTTTTTCCCTACCGGCAGCTTCACGGCGCAGGCATACCGGGCAAAGGCCTCCTCAGTCGCTATCCTATCCTCGAAACCGAGCAACTTCACATCTACCCTCACCGCCCCGACCTTTTTGGACTTATCGAGATCCACGGAAAACCATTGCGAGTGATTGTGGCCCATCCTATTCCTCCCCGCTTGCACCGGCGCGGCTTTTCCTACACCGAGGCCACCCACCATCATGTACATACCCTGACCGAACTGGCAACTTCGGGTGAGCCGACTGTGCTGATGGGCGATTTCAATATGCTTAACTGGGATCGCCGGCATTCTCACCTGAAACGAGCGGGGTTAAAGGATGTGTTTATGGAAGTGGGGAAGGGCCGAGGACATACCTTACCGGCCAGAGTAGGCTGGTTACAAACCTTTCCATTCATGCGAGTAGACTATATCTGGGTTTCTCCTCAAATAAAACCGCTCTCAGCCTGGCTTGGTGAATATGTCAGGTCTGATCATCTCCCGGTCCTGGCGCAACTGGCCTGGGAGTGAAGCCATTATAGTAGGCCGGGCAGAATTTATGTGAAGTTAACAAAGCCGGATAATACCATTAAATTCTTCTCTAAAGGCTCCAGTTCTACTGACTTTAACACCAGTTTAGAATAACTCTACCAAATTGTAGGTAAATAAAAATTGGAACCAATGTGATAAATGGCTTACCTGTTAACGAGACAAGAGAGCTTATATTAAAAGTAGCTGAGCGCCTTTTTTCCAGTCGAGGCTTTTCATATGTTGCTTTCGATGAGAATAAAATTGCCCATGTTCCTGCTAACCTTACCCTGGCTGAAGCTGCTGCCGTGCCGCTGGCGGCCCTGACCGCTTTGCAGGCCCTCCGCAATAAAGCCCAGGTTCAAGCCGGAGAGAGAGTACTGGTATATAGCGCTTCGGGAGGAGTAGGTTCGTTTGCCGTTCAGAATGCCAAGGCATCCGGAGCACATGTTACAGCAGTTTGCAGTGCCAGTAACATAGGACTGGTCAGAAATCTGGGAGCAGACGAGGTAATTGACTATACTCGCGACGATTTCAGGCACAAAAAAGGCGAGTATGGCATGATATTTGATGTTATCGGTTCTTACTCGCTCGGTCAGGTACGGCAGGCCCTGCGCCCTGAGGGCATTCTCGTGTCAGTCAATCCGGTGAGAGGTAATCCTCTGGCACGGTTTGTATATAAATCAGTTGAAAGGGATTGATCCAAAAGAAGCAGTAATATTAGTTAAAAGGTTACAGCAAAAAAGAGATTAAAATGTAAACTTTTCTGAAAATACTCACAGAAAGAATCTATAATTTTTTCAAGTTCTGTTAAGAAACAATTATCATATCGTTAATAATTAGTTTTAAGTAAGGAAGATGTGATTATTAGAAATTCATATAGTGAATAAACTTGACAAAGCGCTTAACTACCCTTATATTCAAAGTATAAAGAAAAGAGTGTTGTACTTGCTCATTCTTAGAGCTTAATGAGTGTAAGTTGTAGCCATCCTATATTTTCTGAAAATTACAGCTAAGTTGTAGTATAAATGTTATTGTTAACGGACGGTTGCCTTCACGCCTGGATCGTGGATCAGTTTCCAACTCTCTTTGAGCCATGTTAGTATACTAAGTCTTAATCGGTATTGCGGGTATTCTCGGTGGAGCGAGAAGTGATAGGAAAAGCGAAGGAGCTTTGTAACTATGAAGATAGATGACATTGGTGAGAGACAAATAAAAGCGCCTGTTAGAGCTTTGATGGTCGGTAAGGAAGACAACGTCGCTCTTTTACTGAGTAATGTTAAAGCCGGTGAAGCGGTCAGGTTACTGGGAGGTCAGATTGAAATTGCCGCCGAAGATATGGTGGCGGGTTATAAAATAGCCATTAAACCCCTGGCTCCCGGTCAACCTGTAATCAATTATGGGCGTGTTATCGGTACGGCTATCAGAGCGATACGACCCGGTGAGTGGATTCATTTTCATAATCTGAACTCCGGCGCAGCTTAAAACTATTCGTTTTTCTTATCATTCACCTTGAAATAATTACTATCCGACTCGTGGCCTGTCTTAAACAGGCCTTTTTTGTTGTCTTTTTGTTAAGAAGTAGTATAATACGTTCACTTTAAGCGTTATCAACTACTAAACTACTGGCACACCTCGAAGTAGTTACTATTCATTTGCGCCTCTCAATTCTTGGTCCGATTGGTTAGACTAACATTAGCGGTTTCCGGACAGGAAACGCGGTTTCGCTGTCGATTATAAGCGGGAACCGGGATACATTTTAATAACCATATAGCTGAACGATCCGGTACACGGATGTACCGGGGAGGAGGTTCTCTTATGAAAAGCTATAGAACGGAACAGATTCGGAACGTAGGCCTATTTTCGCACGGCGGAGCGGGCAAAACTTCCTTGACGGAAGCCATGCTGTTCACGAGCAAGGCGATCAATCGCCTGGGTCGCGTGGACGAGGGTAACACTGTTTCCGACTTTGACCCGGATGAGGTCAAACGGCATATCAGTGTAAACACCTCCGTTGCGCCGTGCGAGTGGAAGGACGTCAAGATTAACCTGATTGACGCGCCTGGCTACGCTGACTTTATCGGTGAGACTAAGTCAGCCATGCGCGTGGCCGACAGCGCCCTTATCCTCCTGGACGCCACCGGCGGTGTTGAAGTAGGCACCGACCAGGTCTGGCAGTACGCTTCCGAACGCAATATCCCTCGTTTCCTTTTCATCAACAAACTCGACCGTGAGAACGCTAATTTTAATAGCGCCCTCGAAGCGGCTCAAACCGCTTTTGGCCCAAATGTGGTCCCCTTGCAATTGCCAATCGGTAAAGAGAGTGGCTTCCGAGGTATAGTTGACCTTATCAACCAGAAAGCCTACCTCTACAACGATAGCCATGATGGCAAATTTGAAGAAGGCCCCATCCCGGCGGACATGACTGCCAGCGCCGCTACTGCCCGCGAAAAGCTGGTAGAACGCATCGTAGAGGCGGATGATGAATTGATGATGCGCTACCTGGATGGAGATACTATTCAATCCGAAGAATTGATTGCCACCCTTGATAAAGCCGTAGCAAACGATTCTATCTTCCCGGTGCTGTGCGGCAGCGCCACGCAAAACATCGGTATTAATCAACTCCTGGATGTGCTGGCAATGGCCGCGCCCAATCCTCTCCAGGCGCCCGCTGAAGAAAGCCTTAAACCCGATAAGGATGCACCGCTGGCGGCCCTGGTCTTTAAGACTACCGCAGACCCTTACGTGGGCAAGTTAACCTACTTCAAGGTCTACAGCGGCACCATGAAGGGTGACGGCACTATTTATAACGTTAGCAAGGGGGTATCTGAGCGGGTTGGCCAGCTATACAACCTTCGCGGCAAGGAACAAATTGCGGTACCCGCAATTGAAGCTGGCGATATCGGGGCGGTAGCCAAATTACAGGCAACGCAGACCGGTGATACCCTGGGTAGTAGCGAAAGTACTCCGCGTCTTAAAGGAATTGACTTCCCGCAACCGCTCTTCCGGGCTGCCGTTAAAGCCAAAACCAAGGCTGACCTGGAAAAAATGGGCGTAGCGCTGAACCGCCTGGTAGAGGAAGACCCCACCATTACGGTGCAGCGTGACGCGGCGACAGGTGAGACTATCGCGAGCGGCATGGGCGAAAGCCATGTACAGATTGCCGCCGAAAAGCTCCACCGCAAGTTCGGCGTAGATGTAACGATAGAACTGCCTAAAGTACCTTATCGTGAAAGTATCATGGCTTCAAGCAAAGCCGAGTACAAGCACAAAAAACAAACCGGTGGTCACGGCCAGTACGGGCATGTGCTGATTGAGGTTATGCATATTGACGAAGGTGATTTCGAGTTTACCGAGTCAATCGTGGGCGGTACAGTTCCCAAGAACTATATCCCGGCGGTCGAAAAAGGTATTCGCGAGGCGCTGGTAGAAGGGCCCTTGGCGGGCTTCCCGGTTACCCACGTCAAGGTTAATCTATATGATGGCAGCTACCACCCGGTTGATAGCTCAGAAATGGCCTTCAAAATAGCCGCCCAGCAAGCCTTCCGCAAAGGAGCGTTGGAGGCCAAGCCGGTACTGCTCGAACCGATTGCCAGTATGAAGATTACCGTACCGGATAGCTTCGTGGGTGATGTCATGGGCGACCTGACAAGCGTCCGGCGCGGTCGAGTGCTTGGAATGGACCAACTTGGCAACGGCTTTACAACCATCGAAGCGCAAGCCCCGCTGGCTGAAGTTCAGCGCTACTCGACAGATCTGCGCAGCATGACCCAGGGTCGCGGCCTCTTCACTATGGAGATGTCGCACTACGAAGTCTGCCCCGCAAATATTGCGGACCAGATTATCGCCGAGCACAAAAAAGAGCTTGAGGCTGTTCATTAGTAACTACCTGGCCGGCTCAATAGTCTGGGCCGGCCAACCTCGTTCAGCTAGAAAGGAAATAAAAAAGGGCCTCACGCGAAGAGGCCCTTTTTTATTGCTAGTTCGACTAGCCTTTCAGCATCTTAACCAGTTCTCCACTGGCTTCGTACTTACCGTGAGAAGGCATAATGTAGACGCCCTGGATCAGGCTGTGAATCTCGTTGACTACTTCAACTCCAATCTTCAAGCCTTCCTGCATGCCCTTCTCACCGGCATCCTGCATGCGTTTTAGCACGCTCTCCGGAACCACGATACCGGGCACTTCGTGGTACATGTACTCGGCGTGCTTGTAGTTGTGCAACAGCATGATACCGGCCAGCACAGGTACATTAACCTCACCTACCTGGGCCAGCGTTTCACGGAGAATAACAGGGTCAAAAACCGGTTGGGTCATGATGAACTGGGCGCCGGCAGCCAGTTTCTTGCGTAGACGCTCAATTTCAGTAGGTAGATCGGTGGCAGTCGGATTAAAAGCTGCGCCAATATGGAAATTAGCCGCTATGCCAATATTAGTGCCGTTCCAATCGGTCCCGTGATTGAGATGCTGGAGCATTTCAACCAGTCCAATACTGTCTACGTCCCAGATACCGCTGGCTCCCGGGTAGTTACCCAGGCGGGGCGGATCACCGGTAAGAGCCAGGACATTGCGAATGCCATTGGCGTGCGCCCCTAGCAGGTCGCTTTGCAAAGCCATAAGATTGCGGTCACGGCTGGTGTAGTGAATTATCGCTTCGATGCCCACCGACTGCTGGATAAGCATGGCGCAGCCCATGCTGCCCATGCGGACCTTTGCCATAGCGTTATCGGTAATGTTAACCGCATCCGCGCCCAGTTCGGCCATTTTGCTGGCGGCTTTAAGCATCTTGGTCGGGTTGATACCGGCGGGTGGGTTCATTTCGACACTGACCACAAATTCCTGACGAGACAGCTTCTGGGCCATTTGAGTGGGTTCAACCTGGGTCACTTTTTCAAGAGTTTTTTCCAGGTTGTTAGCGCTAACCTCAGAGTGAGGCGGACCAAAAATAATTTCGGGAGCGCCGGGTTGGAACTGGCGAGCATTGGCGCTTTCAGGCCGGATTGCCTTCAGGGCTTCGCGCATAGCAGCGATATGGGCCGGAGTAGTACCGCAACAACCTCCTAAAAGGCGGGCACCGGATTCTACAAAACGCGAGACATAGGAAGCGAAATAGTCAGGCGAAGCATGGTAAAACATGCGGCCTTCAATCCGCTCCGGGGTACCGGCGTTAGGCATAATCGAAAGGTAGGGAAAATGGGGCTGGGCGGAGGCCATTTGTTCCAGGACCGAAAGCGAGCCCTGCGGACCAACATGGCAGTTAAGGCCAATAACATCTGCCCCACGCGCCCGCAACATATTCAAGGCTTCGGCAGGAGTATGGCCGGAAAAAGTATGGCCATCCTCGCTAAAGGTCATCTGGGCTACTACCGGCAGGTCCGTAATAGACTTGGCTACGCTGAGGGCATGCACCATCTGCTGGTAATCATAGAAAGTTTCCAGGAGAATAAAATCAACGCCACCCTCCATGAGAGCTTCGATTTGCTCCCGAAAAGCCGCTCGGATAGCATCAGGTTGCACCCCGCCCTGGCCGCTAGGCTGGCCTAAAGGGCCGACAGAACCTCCTACCAGGACCGGTTCGCCTGAAATGTCGCGCACTTCACGCGCCAGTTTGGCTGCTTTAAGGTTAAATTCGCGGACCTTATCACCCAGGCCGTATTTGGCCAGGCGGTAACGGTTTGCGCCAAAGGTATTGGTTTCGATTATTTCAGCCCCGGCCTGAATATAACTGCGATGAATATCGGCAACCAATTCAGGACGGCTGATATTCAACTCTTCGTAGCAGACCGAGTAAGGTATGCCTTTGGCAAATAAAGCTGTTCCCATTGCGCCATCGGCCAGTAATATTCCGCGGTCGAGTCTCTCAATTAAAGGATTATACATAGTTCAAACTTAACTTCTGAGGTATAGGCGCTCGCAGCCAGCTTAGATCTGATCTGAGTTTTCATGCCATATGCGGCGCAATTAGCTACTCCGGTATGCAACATTGCTTTTGCATTATAGCATACTGGTATTAAAATTTTGTAAATAACAGGGAAAAGAGTTTATACAACTCATGTTTAATTAGGCTATAATAACGGCGGTTTAAGACGTTCAAAAATTCTTCAATTTGATAGCAAGTTTAAAAGGACATCGGGGAGAGTTAGAAATTGTTATACAGGTGGCAGAACGAGGCTGTAGAAGGTAAAAGTCCGCTGGAACAACTGGTCTACCAGTCACGTCTGGTGGGCGCGGAAGACGCACTGGTATTGTGGGGAGGCGGCAATAACAGCATTAAAGAGATGGGCAGTGATCCGCTGGGCCAACCTCTACCGGTAATGTACATAAAAGGCAGTGGTAGCGACATGAAGAGTATTCTGGCCGGAGAATATCCTGCTGTGCGGTTGGATTATGTACTGCCTTTGCAGGAACGCTCCGCCATGAGTGACGATGAAATGGTGGCTTACCTGGCGCGCTGCCTGATGGACCCGACCAGCCCGCGGCCATCTATTGAAACTCTTTTGCACGCCTTTCTGCCACACCGGGCAGTCCTGCACACTCACGCCGATGCGATTCTGGCAATTACCAATAACCAGGGGCGCGAGAGAACGGTCAGGGATTGTTTTGGCAATAATGTAGTGCTGGTACCTTACCTGCGACCGGGCTTTGAATTGAGCCGCCAGGTAGGACTGCTGGCCCGCCGACAGCCTGAAGCTGAAGGCCTGATTTTGATGAATCACGGGTTGATAACCTGGGGAGACACGCCCCAGGCGGCCTATGAAAAACATATTGAGCTAGTTACCCGGGCCGAGGAGTTTATCAAACAGCAGCGCACCATCCAACCGGCAGCGCGGACAGCAGTTCAAGACCAGACAGAAGGAATCGTTCACGAACGCCATAACCGGGCGGCGGCCATTGCCCCCGTGCTGCGGGGATTGCTGGGACAGGAAAAGCAGGTAGTGCTGCGCTATGATGATAGTCCCGAAACGCTTGGTTTCCTGGGGCGGCGTGACATTGCCCGCCTGACTCAAATTGGAGCGGCCACTCCCGACCATTTACTCCATACCAAACGTTTTCCGCTGGTGGTAAACATCGAAGCGGGTTTACCTAAAGCGGCCCAGCGCGAAGCTATTCGTGTTGCCCTTGAACAATACGCGATGGACTACCGGTCTTATTTTGAGAAATACGCTCTACCAGGTGAGAAAATGCTGGAGTCAAAGCCTCGCGTGGTTCTGGTTCCAGGGGTAGGGATGTGGACGGCCGGGAAAGATGCGCGGGCGGCCCAGGTTGTAGCCGATATCTACCGCCACACCATGAAGATTATTTCTGATGCCGAAGTGCTGGGAGGGTACGCTACCCTTAATGATAAGGATGCTTTTGAGGGCGAGTACTGGCCGCTCGAACTCTACAAACTGACCCTGCTGCCTAAAGAAAAAGACCTAGCTCGCAAAGTAGCCCTGGTTACGGGAGCAGCCAGCGGCATCGGGCGAGCTATTGCTCTCCGCTTTGCGGAAGAAGGCGCTCATGTAGTAGTAACCGATTTAAATGTCGAAGGGGCCCGAGCGGTAGCCCAGGAGATTTGCCAGAAACAGGGGCTAAATCGAGCGACAGGCCTTGAGCTTAATGTAACCAGTCCGGCCAGCGTGGCTGAAGCTTTGGCCGCAACCTGCCGGGCATACGGTGGTCTGGACATTCTGGTCAGTAACGCCGGGGTAGCTTTTGTGGGAGCGATTGACCAGCTTGACCTGGAACAGTGGGAGAAAAGTCTGGCGGTGAATACTACCGGGCATTTCCTGGTGGTTAGAGCGGCCCTTGAGATTATGAAGGCCCAGGGAACCGGTGGCAGTATCGTCTTCAATGCCACCAAAAATGTTACGGCTCCTGGTAAGGATTTCGGGGCCTACAGTGTTTCAAAAGCAGCGGAAGCGCAACTCTGCCGGATAGTGGCGATTGAAGCAGCAGACTTTGGCATTCGCGCCAACATGCTCAATCCAGATGCTATTTTTGAAGGTTCGCAGTTATGGAGCGAGGAACTGCGGCAGCAGAGAGCCCAGGCTTACGGCCTGAATGTCGAAGAGTTACCGGACTTTTACCGCAAACGAAATCTGCTCAAAGCGGAAGTAACCTCAGCCGATGTAGCCGAAGCAGCCTTATTCCTGGCCAGCAACCGTTCCGGCAAAACCACCGGGGCGATGTTGCCGGTGGACGGCGGTGTCAAAGAAGCCTTCCCGCGTTAGATAAAAGAAGACCGGACAAAGCTAACAAGGGGATGGTTATACCGTGAACTTATTGCAAAAAATAAGCAGGTCTGTTAAGTTGCATTTAGCACAAAATCTAAATTAAAAGCCGCATTCAGGGAGTTTGAGGGCGGGCTTAAAAGAGCAGGTTTAAGGTTGTGAAATTCAAAAGCGAGGAGGCTATTACCGCATGAGAAGGCCGAACGAAGAGGTAGCAACTATTATCCTTGCGGGTGGCGGCGGAGACCGCCTGAGTATTCTTTCTGAGCAGCGCGCGGTTCCTTCTGTGCCGTTCGCTGGAAAATATCGCATTATTGATTTCACTTTGAGCAATTGTGTAAATTCAGGACTATACAATATTCTGGTGCTAACTCAGTATCGCCCCCTCTCTTTGCGAGATCACATCGGGAATGGGCGACCCTGGGATCTTGATCGCCTGCATGGTGGCGTTACGGTAGTATCTCCCTACCTGCGCGGAAAACAGGGCGGATGGGAACGTGGTACGGCGGACGCGGTATACAGGAACATAGAGCAAATAACCGAAATTCCAGCCGATAATGTGCTTATCCTGGGCGGCGACCACATTTATAAAATGGACTACCAGCCCATGTTGAGATTGCACCGGGAGAGAGAAGCGGATGTAACGATAGGGGTCATCCAGATGTCCCTGGAAGACAGCCAGCGCTTTGGAATTGTTCAGACCGATGAGACCGGGCGAGTCGTACAGTTCCAGGAAAAGCCGGAGCGCCCTGAGGGCAACCTGGTTTCCATGGGCATTTATGTTTTTAATAAGGAAGCCCTGATTGACCGTCTGCTCGAAGACTCGGAAAATCCGCAAAGCCGCCATGATTTCGGACGCAATATCCTGCCAAAAATGGTTGAAAGGGGTGACAGAGTCTATTCCTACACCTATAAAGGATACTGGCAGGATGCCGGGACGGTGCAAGCCTACTGGAATGCCAACATGGCATTACTGGAAGACCAGCCCGAACTTGATCTTTATTCTCGCGACTGGGTTATCTATACCCGCAGCGAAGAACGACCCCCGGCTATCCTGAGCGCTGAAGCTAAAGTCGAACGCAGTATGATTTCGCATGGTTGCCAGATCAAAGGTCGGGTTGAGCATAGCGTGCTATCGCCGGGTGTGGTTGTCGAGGAAGGAGCAGTAGTGCGCGACTCGATTATCATGCTTAACACTGTTATCGGTAAAAACAGCGTGGTAGACCGGGCCATAATAGATAAAAATGTTACTATCGGACCCGACAGTATAATTGGACAGGGCGATAGCTCGACTCCCAACCAGGATGAACCGGATAACCTCATGTCCGGCATTACGGTTATCGGTAAACGAGCCGAGTTGCCTGCCGGAATAAAAATCGGGCGCAATTGTAAAATCGGGCCGGAAGTAACGGCGAAACACTTTTCTTCACTGGAGCTTGCCGAGGGCGAGACAGTGGAGTTGCCGGAAGTTAACGATTAGTACTTTATGGTTGACTTTTAGCTATAGAGTGTTAAAATCAGGTGGGTTAAACCTGCAATTAGGAAAAACTGCCAGCGCCAGGGTCCGTTCGGGACCCTGCGCCCGCGAAGTCATACAAGTATTTGTGGTTACTTCGTAGCCTGGAAAGGCCTTACAGGGTCGGCGCCGGTGGTTGAGCGAAGGAGCATTATTAATGGATGGTAGTAGTTCGGGAAGCAACCGAACACTTGAAGAAAGTCTAGTGCGGCGTCTTTAGTAAAGAATTTCTAATCCCTTTACTATTCCACCTCTGCAAGACTGCGCGCTCTGCGCATTTATATACCCCGGCTTTCTTCAGCTAATCCTCGGGTTGTCTTCCCGGTTATTACTTTCAATCTTAGTTTAAAAGGTCTATTTTGTGCTGTCATGCCAGAAGCAGTAGTAAAAAACTGCGGTTTCTTTTGGCGGCAGCGTAGGTAAGCGTTTAAGCTTGCCTGATTGTTACGCGCCGGTGCTTTCAACGGGCCAGTGTTAGATTGGCCTGCGGTACATAGGCGTGTTAAGGTTGTGTTGTGAGTAATTAGAGCTAAGATTTCAGGAGACAACCAAAATGCCGTTACTTTTTTACAGCCAGTTAGTAGGTAAGGCGGTCCTGGACAAAAACGGTGAGAAAATTGCCAGCCTGAAGGACTTGATTGTTAGAATCAATCCGGTGGTAGGCCGCAGTGAAGAAAAGTATCCCCCGCTAGCCGGGTTATTAGCGCATACTTCTGGTCGAGAATTCTGGATTCCTGTAAATCAGGTAGAATCCTTTGATATAAACGGGGCCAAACTTTTTTCCGCTTCTGTAAGCCTGGAGCGCTATGAACGGCGCGATGGTGAAATTCTACTGGGCAAAGATGTGTTGGATAAGCAGTTAGTAGACGTGGAAGGCCGCCGGGTGATCCGGGTGAACGATCTGGCCATGGGTAATACTCCTTTTGAAACAGCTTTGCGCCTGCTGGCGGTGGACATTTCATTTGCCGCTATTCTTCGCCGGGTCTTTTCTTTTGGCAAGCAACTCCAGGCCCGCCAGGTCAGCCGGAAAGAAAACCTGCTGGACTGGGCTGATGTAGAGTACTTTGCCTCCAGCGCCCCCACGGTGCGACTGAATGTTTCGCACGAGCGCCTGGCAAAATTACACCCGGTAGATATTGCTCGCTTGCTGGACGAGTTATCTTACGTACAGGGCGCTGAGATTGTGAATGCCCTCGACGACGAAACGGCCGCCGATGCCCTGGAAGAAATGACGCCGGATTACGCCGCCGACATTCTGGAAGGCCTGAACGAAGAGCGAGCGGCCGACATTCTGGAAGAGATGCAGCCAGATGATGCCGCCGACGTGATTGCGGACCTGGACGAAGATAAAGCGCAAGCCTTGCTGGACAAAATGGAAGTCGAGGATTCGCAGGAAGTGCGCGAACTGCTGGCTTATGAAGAGGATACGGCAGGCGGTATAATGACTAATGATTTCCTGATGTTGCCCGCGCACCTGGGAGCGGCGGAAGCCCTGCGCCAGATTCGGGGTATGGAAGAACAGCCCGAATTCGTGGACTATATCTATGTAGTTGAACCCGGTACGGAAAGATTAATCGGGGTCGTAGCCTTACGTGATGCGGTTTTCTGCCAGCCGCGTACCCTGACACTCAGTGAATTAATGATACGCGATATCGTGACGGTACATACCAAGACTTCTGCCGAAGATGCCGCCGCGCTCCTGGCCGATTACGGGTTTAGATCGCTGCCGGTTACCAATGAAAATGATGAGATTCAGGGTATAATCACCTTCGATGACGCCCTGGACCTGATTCTGCCTGAAGATTTGCGTAGACGGGTTCCAAAAATCTTCCACTATCGCAGTAAACCTCCTGTTGCCGTTACCGCCGCCGATTGAAAAGGTTGGAAAGATGGAAAAGGTGAAAAATGGCAGATAAAGCCTCCGAAAAATTGGATATCGTTGAATCACCCGTTGTACCAGTTTCCCTTCCTGGCGAAATGGAACCCGACCGGGAGGAGCGGAAAAAAACCAGGCGCGGCCTTCTTTTCTACCTGAGCATTCTGGGTCCGGGCCTGATTGCGGCTAATGCCGGGAATGATGCCGGTGGTATTGCCACTTACAGCACTATGGGGGCACAGTTCGGCTTCCAGATGCTCTGGGTAATGGTGATTGTCGGACTGGGCGTAGCGATTGTACAGGAAATGTGCGCCAGGATGGGCGCCGCTACCGGCAAGGGCCTGAGCGATTTAATACGCGAAAACTTTCCGATTCGCCTGACCGCCTTTGTAATGCTGGCTTTCCTGGTAGCAAACGGGGGAGTTATCGTCTCCGAATTTATCGGTATTGCCTCCGCCCTGGATATTTTTGGCATTCCACAGTGGTTAGGCGCTCCTGTCGCCGGGCTGTTGGTCTGGTTACTGATTGCCAGAGGTTCATATAGCCGGGTAGAAAAGGTCTTCCTGGCCCTGACTATCGCTTTTTTTGCCTATATTGTGGCCGCCTTTATGGCGAAACCCGACTGGATAGATGTGGTTAAAAATAGCTTCGTACCGACATTCCAGTTCAACAGCGGTTTTATTTCCCTGGTGATCGCGGCGGTCGGTACAACTATTAGCCCTTATATGCAAATCTACGTGCAGAGCGCGGTAGTTGAACGAGGCGTGACCATGCGCGACTATAAGTACCAGCGCATAGATGTCTATTCGGGCTCGGCCTTCTCGATTGGCATTGCTTACTTCATTATTGTAGCTACCGGAGCAACCATTTTCGCCGGTACGGGCGGGCAGGGAAAAGCACTCGGCTCAGCGGCGGACGCAGCCCAGGCCCTCGCCCCGTTCCTGGGTGACTTTGCCAAGTATGTATTTGCGCTGGGTCTGCTGGGGGCTTCCTTCCTGGCGGCGGGTGTGCTGCCCCTGACCACCTGTTATTCCGTCACGGAAGCGCTGGGGCTGGAAAACGGGGTTAGCAAAAGCTGGAAAGAAGCGCCCGCTTTCTGGACTATGTTTACAGTCCTGATTGTAATCGGTGTGATAATCGCCACCATTCCGGGTCTTCCCGTAGTGGACATCCTGGTAAATCTTTATTTACTGAACGGCTTGCTGCTACCGATTGTGCTTTTTGCCGCCCTGAAACTGGTTAACGACCGGAACGTGATGGGTAAATATACCAACGGCAAAATCTATAATATTCTGGCCTACAGCCTTGCTACCATCGTCAGTCTGTTATCAATTTTCTACCTGGTTGATCAGGTCCTGAGCCTTTTTAACATAAATTTGCTTGGCTAGAACCGGCACCATTGTAATTTTTGTTTATGTAAGACTCTCTAACAATAAAAAGCGCAAAGCAGGTATTCTGCTTTGCGCTTTTTATTATGTCAACTTATTCCAGTTCAAAAGAACCTGATCCCATATAGTGGCAATAGCCGCCTATCCGCACCGCTTTAAACTGGTCCCCTTCTTTCTCTATTTCAATTTCGATAATGCTGGGGCGACCAATTTCAAAACCCTGTTCGCTAACAATATGTGTCGCTCCTGCTTGCTGCGGCACCACTCCATACTGCACCAGATAACAACCCAGTGGTCCGCTGGCGGCTCCGGTGGCGGGGTCTTCAGCAATGCCGAGGGCCGGAGCGAACATGCGGCTGTGAACCGTACCGCGCTCCGTTTCCACTTCCGGGGCGAAAATAAAGACATGCTGGCTATCAAAATTCTGCAAAGCTGTCTGCCAGATATCCTGGCGCAACCGGGCCTTCTTCACGGCTTGCAGGTTTTTGAGAGGCACGTATAAAAACGGTACGCCGGTCGAGACTACCTGCACGGGCAGGTTTTCGATTAAATCCTCTGTTTCAAGCGAAAGCATCCGGGCGATTGTCTCGCGATCAGTAAACTCAGCGCCAAAAGCAGGTAAAGGCTGGGTCATCTGAATCAAGCCGGGCAGCCCATTTACCAGTTTAATACTGACCGGGATAGTGCCTACGCCCTCTTCTAAATTGACGTTAAGCTGTTCGCCTTGCAGGTCCAGCATCTTCAGGCGAGCAAGCACAAAACTTGTACCGACAGTAGGGTGTCCGGCCATGGGCATTTCGCTGGCAGGCGTGAAAATTCGCACCCAGTAAGCGTGGCCGGGATTCTTTGGCGGCAGGACAAAGGTAGTTTCCGAAAGATTCAATTCTTTGGCCAGCGCCTGCATAGTAGCGCTATCAAGGCCTTTTGCATCGGTAAAGACTGCCAGTTGATTACCACCGAAAGCTTGCTCGGTAAACACGTCTACCAAAAAGTAATTATATTGTGGCATAGTAACCTTAAGCACTCCTTTTGTTGTCTCAGTTAATTACTTCGATAATTTCCTAAGTAAGCCAATAATACTTGATTGTAGCAGACAATTAAATGGCTTGAACAGAGACAATCCAGGTTTTTAAGGTAGTACAATCCCTTCGCAAAAACCCCTCTGCCACGCTTTTAAGCCCCTGTTAGAACGGAGTGGTACATACCGGTCTTTCCTCGGTCTGGAAGAGGCGATGCAGCGTGGAAACGTAGCCCGGGTCTGAAAGAGTTACTAACCCGTAGCGATAGAGCTGCTTGAAGTCCACCGCTCCCATTACCAGTGAAGAGAATTCCGCTACATCCAGGGCTATTTCCACCTCGTAAGCGGAGCTATCTTCTGGCTCTAGTTCGGCCAATCCTTCTTTGAAGTGAACTATCAGGCTGCCATTATTAGCCGGGAAAAAGCTATCGCGTACGGTTAATTTCAGCTTGCAGGATTGCCCGTTAAAGTTGTGCTGGCTGAGTAGCCGGAAAAAACCCCTGGTATCAAGTACCCGGTACATGATACCAACGCCCTGGGTATTACTTTCGTGGTAGACCGAAGGAATCATATTATCAGTGTTGTTGCGCGGATCGAGCAGGATATGGTGGAAATAGTCGTCCTGAATATTAAACACTATCTCCTTGATCTGGTCCGCCTGGGATTGCAGAAAAGCCAGCAAACCCAGCAAAGCCTCGCTCGACTCGTGCATTACTTCCCGGCAAATAATGTTATTGAGTACGAAACTATCCGGGTTAACCTGCTTGAAAGAGAAAGCAATATAGCCCGTAACCGGTCCATTTTCTCCTTCAGGCCGGTAGCCTACTACCCTCATTTCGGGATTATCAAAGAAAGCGTTCAGCTCGTACTGCAATTTTTCTACCAGACCATTAGAACGCTCCAGGCAGCGGTTATAACAGTCCAATAAAGCCTGTTCGTCCGTTTTGGTCAAGAAGTAGACATTTTGCCTGTTACCGCTAGAGGGTAAGCTGGACGGCTTGGCCCGGTACTGGCTGATTTTCGCTCCCAGTCCAAAGCCCATTTTGTGATAAAAGTCAGGCCGGAAGGGATAGAGCAGGGCCATAGTAGCTCCGCGTTCCCGGTAATGCTTCAGGAAGTAGGATAGCAGTTCATATGCTACCTTTTCTTTTTTATGCAGCAAGTCTACCGCTACCATGCCGATGCCACCGGCGAGCCCTTTAGTCGAGAGAATTTTCATGGTGAAGTCAAAGAAACGCATGCCGCCCACCAGTTGGTCATCCCGGAAGAGGCCGTAGGTAGCCAGTTTAGGATCACTTTCCCATTCCTTCATGCGTTGCTTATACCGTTCTCTGGCTTCCTCCGAAAAAAGCTTTATGCCTGGGTAAGCATTTGCGATAAGATTAGCAAAAGCGTCGTAATCCTCATCCCTGACTTTCCTGATTACACTGTTGAAATTAGGAGTGGCCAACTGGATTGTTCCTTTCCATTTATTGACTTACCGCTACCTGAAACAGACTGTGCCGCTTTTAAAAGGTGATGCTAGAGGGGTTGGCAAAGAATAACAAGCAATCTACCCTTCGTCAAGCGAGATGCTAAGTCAAAAATGAATTGCTTACTAAGCACGTATAGAGAACATTCCGACCAAATTAATGGAGTATAATTAGCTTGAAACGGTATAATTTACTCAGACAGTAAACAAGAAAGAACAAGGAAAGGATTGCTTTAGCACTATGGATTTGTACCCTTTGAGATTAGAGCCACAGGTCAAAGAGATAGTCTGGGGCGGTCGCTGGCTGGCAGAAGTTCTGGGACGGCCGGGCAAACCTGATGCTCCCCTGGGAGAAAGCTGGGAAGCTTACTCCAAAAGCCTGATTAACAATGGCAGTCTGAACGGCCGCCAGTTGAACGAGCTTTTTGACGAATATGGCGGGGCTTTTTTTGGTACGGCGGCTATGAATTATCCCAAATTCCCGCTGCTAGTCAAGTTCATAGATGCCAAAGATAACCTTTCAGTACAGGTGCATCCCGATAATGCCCTGGCCCAGGAACTGGAAAATTACCCGCTGGGCAAGACCGAGTTCTGGTATGTGATGGCAGCGGAACCAGGCGCGGAAATTTGTTATGGCCTGAACGACTCCGCAACCAGCCGGGAACAACTGGGGCAAGCCCTGGCCGAGAAAGACTTGCTGCGCTATCTGCAACGCTCACCTGTTAAAGCCGGAGATGTGGTTTACATTCCGGCGGGTACGGTGCATGCCCTGACCAAAGGGATTGTAGTTTATGAGTTACAGCAGGATTCTGACATTACTTACCGCCTGTACGACTGGGGGCGAGTAGGCCGGGAAATTCACATCGAAAAGGGCCTCAAAGCCATCAATCTTGAGTACCACAATATGCAGGTCACTCACCCTGAATTAAAGGCTGACAACGGCTATGCCAGGGCTCAGCTAATCGAGTCTCCTTTCTTTCAATCGGAGTTGCTTAGAATTGACCGGGAAGCCTCTCTCAAAGCCTCCCCGGACAGCTTTATGCTGCTATCAGTGATAGAAGGCCAGGGCCAACTTAATGATCCTCGGGGAAAGTGGGAAAGTGAAGCCCTCCGTAAAGGCGATACTTTGCTTATTCCGGCCAGTCTGGAATTTAAGCTGGTTTCCGAACAGCACGGTGAACCGCTAGAGGTTATCAGCGGCTGGCTCGTTAAATAGAAGTAAAACCCGCCATTTATTATGAGTACAAGAAAACCCTCCGGCCAACTATACGGAGGGTTTTCTTTCGATATTTGATCTGATAGTACCACGCGCTAAAAGTTCAGGTTAACTTTACTTGACTCGGCGTCTGCGGCTGAATGCGAACATGGCCCCTAAAGCTACAATAAAACCGGCCACATAAAATGCGCCCATCACTCTGAAGAAAGTTTGCATACCATTGTCCTGAGAGCCTCGTTGCTGGGCTACTTCGGCCGCCTGGATGGCATCAGGATTAACCCTGGTGGGCGAAACGCGCAACTGGGAGCGGCTACCATCCACTACAATGGCCTGGGTGGCGCTGCTGCTGTTATCCGAAGCGGCTGCTACAGCCTGGTTTACCGCAGGAGGCGCGACAGCCGCCAGGTTTTGCCCGCCGCCCATACCGGAGGATGGCAGGGACCGTACATTTTCAGGAGTAGGCGGAACTACCGGTACAGCAGGCGCTGCGGTCGGAGTAGGTGCAGTTTGATCGATTGAATAGTCAGGGTTGTTCTGGGCGCTTGAGACACCGGGTATCTGGCTGTTCTGATTCGCGCCGGCGCCGCCTGCCAGGGTGAAATTGACCGGCCTGGGCATTATATTCAGGCTGACACCATTCTGGGTGCTCGATTGCTCGACCACTCCTACTTCCATCCGATGCTGACCGGGCGCAACCCCTACCAGGTTAAACTGAAGACTGGTGCCCCGGTTTACTTCTTTCCCGTCTAAATAAGTCACAATCCGCACAGTGCTATCCGGTTGATTGAGACGATTGGTAAGAGTTGGATCTGCCTGCAAGCGAACTGCCACAGTATTTCCGGTTAAAGTTGCGCCATCAGTAGGATTGGTAATTTGTAATTGAGCGGAATTTGCCTGCCACCAGTTCCAGCCAAGCACAGCTAGAACGGCTATCACCGCTACGCCTAGCAGCCCTAGAATGGTCCTCATGCCGATTTATCTCCTTTATTGCATTTCCTGTTTGATACTATTGTAACTCAAGTTTAGTTTTTTACCGGTCAAAATCAGGTTACAACTTCTTTATCAGCACCTGCTAATTGGATAAACAATTAACGTCACATAAAGGACATATGCAAAGAACGTGCCATTATTATTTAGTTATAAATAAGCTATTACAAAAGGCAAAATAAAAGACCCCTTTCGGGGTCTTACCTACTATTAGTGGATTATTCTAGAACAGTGTTAAATCACAGCTAACTCCCGCCGAGCCCGGCCCGCCCGCTCGGCATAAGCTTCCACCGTAATTTTTGTGCCGGGATTAGCCTTTACCACCCACTCTACTTTGGCCCGGTAATCGCTGGCATAGCCGTTCTGAAATGGTGAGACGCTCTGCTTGTTAGAACGTCCTTCCAGGTGAGACAGTTCTGCTTCCTCCTGGCCTGAAACGATCTCAACCCCTTCCACTACTACCAGTTTGGCCTTGACCGGTTGTAGAAACTTGCGCTCCAGCGCTTTCTGGCTGATGTAAGTGGGCAGGAAACCGGTATTCTCCACCACCGCTGTTACTTTGTAGAGGTTTTCGCCGATGCTCTCTACATCTAGCACCGGGACATTCAGCAGCGGCGACATCGCGCAGCAGGCCAGCGAGAAAAGCATGTTGGCGTGCATGGTGTCCTTCAGGAGTTGCGATTCGGCCGGAGGATTTTGCCAGGAGTAGACAAAGTCCCACCCACCTACTTCTACCGGACCCAGTTGAGGATGGTCCAGCGCGGTCCAGTTCTTGAAGCTGCCGGGAATGTTAGCATCGAGCCACTGGTAAATCTTGTACTCGTCCTCTTCACTGCGCTCCTTGTTCATAAATTCGATAAAGTCACGCTGTTCGATACCGGCTAACTTAATAATATCCCATAACTCGGTACTGATAGCGAAAACACCATGATGCTCGTAAGCCCAATCGAGAAAAGCGCCGTGCAGAACCGTTTTAGGGTTATAGCGGAAATCATGGTAAATACTGGCCGAAGGATAGCCGGTGTATTCCGTTCCGCGTTTACCCAGCATTTTATAAAAATTCAAATCAGCCAGTGGGAAAGCTTCATCCGGCTTGCCGCTGTACGGGCGCAGAATAACGCCGCTAAAGGTATGGTAGCTCTGGGAACCGGTTATGTTGCGGTGAGTCGCCCAGAATTCCACCACGGCGCGAGTTTCCGGCTCGGAAAGCGGGAAAGGACCGGCACCCGACTGCTGGTCTTCCGGTGCCCAGTCGTAGGGGTAATTGCGGTTGAGATCCAGGCCTTCTTTTGTGGGAGGGACTTTTAGAATATAGCCGTCATAGTTACGTACTACCCCTTCCGTATACACACGGTAGTAATCCTCTCCAACATCTTCCGGAAGGCGTTTTATCAGAAGGCGCGGGTCAAGCTTGCTGACCTTCCAATCTCCGGCGGGGTCTTTGATGCGCATCTGGCGAATAACACCATCATCGTCCAGATCTTGCGCAACTAGCCCATCTTTATCTTCATCCAGCGGGTAAGGTCTGGTGCTGCTGCGAAGACGGTTGGGGGTAGTCAGGACTCTCTCAGCGCCATCAGGAGTATGGCGGGGCATTATATAGAATACGCGAGTATCCAGCAGGTGATTGACCAGGGCGATTGAGCGGTCTGAATGAGCTTCGGCATCACGGCCATAGTTTTCAAGCAGATACTGGATGGTGTAAAGGGCCGTAGCCGAACCCGTCAACTCGGCGGCGTGAATATTAGCGTCGATCCAGTAAGCCGGTTTATCGGCGTCATGACCGGTCAGGAAATTAGTGACGGTCATCAGCCACAAATCACGACCTTCATGACTTTTACCAATCGACTCCAGCCTGGCCAAATCAGGGTAAGATTCTGCCAGACTTTTCAGAGCAGCAGTCATTTCTGCGTAAGTTAGATACCTCGAAAAATTAATTGTCTCAATTTTGTTCATCATTCGCGAAAACGCTTTCCCTTTTTAGCATTTTGTGATATAACGGAAAAAGCTACAATAGTACTTTACCCGCACAATACACAAGCGAAAAATTAGCGTCAAATTTCCTCGAAATTTGGTTTGTCGTTTAACGCCTTGTGGAGTACTGATTGTTAGTTACGCTTGACCTCTAATCTCAGTGATGACATTCCTGTATAAAACCTTCAAGGAGGAGGTTCAATAATGTTCAAGCATTCGAAAAAGCTTGGCATGATGATAGTGACTTTGCTAATGTTATCTGTACTGGCTGCCTGCGGCGATAACACCGCCACTTCGGCACCTGCTGCGACGACTGCTGCTGCCACTACCGCTGCCGCTACTACTGCTGCCGCAACAACCGCTGCTGCGACAACAGCCGCTGCGACAACTGCTGCCGCGACAACAGCCGCTGCGACAACTGCCGCTGCCACTACCGCCGCCGCTACGACAGCGGCCGCCACTACCGCTGCCGCTACTACTGCTGCCAGTAGTGGAGGAGCTGTAAATGCCAGTATTCCCGCAGGTTTTGATGCGGCTAAAGGCTGCAAGAACGTAGCCGTATTACTGCCCGAAACCGACTCTTCTGCCCGCTGGGAAGCTCAGGATCACCCGCTGTTGGAGGCAGCCATTAAGAAGGCTGTTCCGGGTGTAACCGTTCAGTATGCCAACGCCAACAACAACGCCGATACTCAGCAGAACCAGGCTGAAGCGGCTTTGACCAAAGGCGCCTGTATTCTGGTAGTTGGTGCTAAGGATAGCGACAAGGCTTCGGCTATCGTTCAGAAAGCCAAAGCCAGCAAAGTACCGGTTATCGCTTATGACCGCTTGATCCAGGACAATGACCTCGCTTTCTATGTGTCGTTTGACAACGTGAAAGTGGGCGAACTCCAGGGCCAGTACATCGTTGACCACCACAAAAAAGGTGACAAAGTCTCGATGATCAACGGTTCTCAGACTGACAACAACGCTCTGCTCTTCAAGCAGGGTGCCTTGAACAAGCTTCAGCCGCTGTTCGACAGTGGCGAACTGACCAAAGTCTACGACACCTGGACCCCGGACTGGAGCAACCCGACCGCTCAATCCGAAATGGAAGCGGCTCTGACCCAGACCAAGAATGACATCCAGATTGCCTACGTCGCCAACGACGGTATGGCTAACTCCGCCATTCAGGCTCTTAAAGCTCAGAAGCTGAACGGCAAAGTGCTGGTAACCGGACAGGATGCTACCGTTTCCGGTATTCAGAACATCCTGATCGGCGACCAGGGCATGACCGTTTACAAAGCGATCACCAAGGAAGCCGATGCTACTGCGGCCCTGGTGGGCGCTCTGGTCAATGGCAACCTGCCTTCTGGCCTGATCAACGGTCAGACCAAGACCAAGGCCGGCGGCCAGATCCTCTCTGCCCTGGCAGTTCCGGTGGCTGTAGACATCAACAATGTCGCTACTACCGTTATTGCTGACAACTTCGTCACCAAAGCTGATCTTTGCAAAGGTCTGCCGACCAGTGGTCTGCCTGATGCTGCCACTGCTATTGTAAAGACCGTCTGCGGATAAGTTAAAAAAGACTCCTGCTAATTTAGCCAAGCGGCTAATTTAAAGTCAGGGAGTAACTAAGGGGTAGAGATTGGGGGTGCGGCTCCAATCTCTATCCCTTTACTACAATTCAGGCTTTTATCTCTAACTCTAAGAGGAGTAGTGCATGTCTGATGGAGCAAACACGGCGAGGCAAACCCCAACTGCCATAAAACCTCGCCTGGAACTGAAAGGGATCAGTAAAACATTTGGCGCAGTGAGAGCGCTGAGCAATGTAGATTTTAATGTCTTTGATGGAGAGGTCGTTGGTCTTGTAGGCGATAACGGAGCGGGAAAATCCACCTTAATTAAAATTATTGCGGGAACCTATCTGGCAGACGAAGGCGAAATTTTCATGGACGGCCAAAAAGTACATATTGGCGGCCCGCAGGATGCAACCCACCTGGGGATTGAAACTGTATACCAGGATTTAGCTCTTTGCGATAACCTGGATGTTGTCTCAAATATGTACCTGGGACGCGAGGATCGTCAAACGCTCATTCCTGGAATAATCAGGCCACTCAAAGAAGTAGAAATGGAACGCCGCACTCTGGAAGTGCTCAGGGTGCTGGATGTAAAAATCCCCTCGGTTCGCATACCAGTAGCCTCACTTTCCGGTGGGCAGCGCCAGTGTGTGGCGGTTGCGCGTACCATTCTACGTAATCCGAAAGTCGTACTGCTCGATGAACCAACCGCTGCTTTAGGTGTGGCGCAAACCCGGCAGGTATTGAATCTGATTAAACGCTTGCGTGAGCAAGGTCTGGCAGTGATTGTAATTTCACACAACCTACATGATGTCTTTGAAGTAGTGGACCGCGTAGCAGTTATGCGCCTGGGTAAAAGGGCAGGTACTTTTGATATTAAATCTACCACTCCGGAAAAAGTGATCGCTGCGATTACCGGTGCTGAATTCGGTGATGAACCGGCTACGGTATAGGAGGGAATAAAAGTGAGTAACGCGATGAATGAAGAGCCGGGTGGTAGGGCGACAGCGCCGACTGTAGATGCGGCGCAACCTTCCGCCAGTAGCGCTCTGGCAACCGACGAGCGTCTTATAACCAAAAGAGGTATCCGCGGCTACCTGAAAGGCGACCTGGGCTTTGCCCCGGTACTTATAACGCTGATTATAGTCGCTATTTATTTTCAGTTTGCAAGCGCAGGCGTCTTCCTGGCTCCTACCAACCTATCAAACCTGGCTTTGCAAATTGTAACCATCGGTACTCTTGGTATTGCCGCTGTACTGGTACTGTTACTGGGTGAAATTGACCTGTCACTGGCGGCTGTTTCGCAAGCCTGTGCCGCGATCTGCGGTGTTTTAATTGTCCGGCAGGGCTTACCGGCATGGTTGGGTGTAATTTTAGCCATTTTGATCGGAACCATTATTGGTCTGGCCAACGGCTTCTTTATCTCGACTCTGCGCATTCCCTCCTTCATTGTAACCCTTTCCGGTTCGCTGGCTTACGCCGGTTTGCTTTTGACCGTATTGCTACCACAGACTACCCTCCAGGTACGCGATCCCTGGGTTAGCTCTCTCTCAACCACTTATCTCAGTCCTGTTTTAGGTATCGGATTGCCGATAGCAATTGTCGCTATTTACATTGCACTGACAATGCTTAACCGGCAAAGACGAGCCAGGACCGGGTTAAGGGTGGCGTCCGTGACAAACCTGGGGTTGAAGTTTGGAGCGATCATCCTGGTAACAGCCCTGGTGTTGATCGGTTTCCATATTGAAACCAGTCCTGGCGTATCCGGTAAAGGCGTTCCGCAGTCCACAGCTATCTGGATTGGCCTGATCCTGATTGTCTGGATGGTCCTGAAGTTCACCAGTTTTGGCCGCCACGTCTATGCTGTCGGTGGCAACGCCGAAGCCTCCCGCCGGGCAGGTATCAATGTCGGTGGAGTGCGTATAGCGGTATTCGCCCTGGCATCCACCCTGGCTGCCATCGGCGGTATTCTGCAACTCTCCCGCGCCGGCGCCGCTGATGCCGCCGTCAACCCGACCCTCCTGCTGAACTCGATTGCCGCCGCCGTTATCGGTGGTGTCAGCCTCTTCGGTGGACGCGGCTCGGTCTGGGCTGTCGTGCTTGGTGCGCTGGTTATCGGTAGCATCGAGAACGGCCTGAACCTACTCAGCCAGGGTCAGGACGTTAAGTACATCGTTGAAGGTCTGGTACTGTTGCTGGCAGTCACCGCCGATGCCTTGCTGCGGCGCGCTAACGCTACCAGCGGTCGGTAAAAAACTTCGTTCTTGCGGCCCTTTTCCCCTCATCAGGAAAAGGGCTTTTTTTAGTTATATCTTTATCTGGTTTCCTGTATATTTGACCACATCTGTTTTTACATGCATTTTACACTTCTAAATTAGAAATAACACAAATTTTGTATTCGCCCTCTTCTGCTAACTTTTGTGTAACAATTGTTTGCTATTATGAGGACAGTAAGAGAAATGCCTATTTAGTTTTACAAAAACTCTTACTTCTGAAGCCTATTAAATGGCTGCGGGATTTACTTTTTGAACCAATTTGAAGGAACTAAAATGACTAGGACTCGAAAATTTATTGCCGGGTTGGTAATGGGATTGGTAGCGCTGGCCCTGGGTGCCGGAGTAGCAATTACGGCGCTGGGCCAGAGTACCGCTAAAGCGGCGGATACTACTACCTCTACACCTGCCCCTACCACCACAACTCCAGCCGCCAGCGCGAAAAAGAATGAAAAAGCGCAACTGCGAGATGCTTTTGTTAAGAACTTCGCGGCACAATTGAATGTGGATGAGAACAAGTTAAATTCGGCTTATACTAACGCCGTCGGTAGCACGGTGGATCAGGCTGTTAAGGACGGCAAGCTGACCCAGGCGCAGGCTGATAAAATTAACAAGGCTGCCCAGAATGGCTTTAAGGGTGGTGCGTTTGCCTTGAATGGTAAAAATGGCCGCCCGAAGGCTAAACAGCGAGCAGCTAACTTTACTAAACCGGCGCTCGATGCTGCCGCCCAGGCCATTGGCACTACTTCCAGTGATCTTAAAGCGCAGTTGAAAGCCGGTAAATCCATCGCCGATGTAGCTAAATCAAAAAATGTAGATCTGACAAAGGTGAAGGATGCTATGCTGGCCAGTATCAAAACTAGCCTTGATCAAGCCGTCAAAAATGGTAAGCTGACCCAGCAACAGGCCGATAAAGCTTACCAGGCAGCCACCAAGCGCATTGATAATGTTGTTAACCGGGTACACCAGCCCAAAAACAAGTAAGTGTAGTTTACAGGGTTTAGCCCTGTAGGCTACAGAAAATAACCAGGATAAAGCGGTGAGAACAGCTAGCTGATCCACCGCTTTATCTTTTTTATAAACTTTAACAGATAAAGGACGAAACCGGCAAGAAGACCAGAACTAGTTTAAACCTGTTCAAGCGCCACAACCTCACGTTCAGGCGAAAACTTCGAAATTGCTCCAAGACCTAAACAGACAGGACAGGCTGCCTCCGACCAGCGCACGACCGTTTCTGCCAGCACTTCACTGTGCGGACTGTGTGCTGAATGGCGACGTTTAAGCAGATACCAGCCTGCAAAGCCGGTCACAAGCAACAGGACCAGTACCGGCAACAGGAAATTCCCCAGGATACTTGCACCAAAATAACCTATAAAGAAGTGCAGGCTGAGATCCAGAAAGCTGCCCAGGACAACGCCGGTTAAAAAAGTGCTTAGAGCCATACCGGCAAGGCCTCCAGCCGGTATTGCGAGCGAACGCACACCGGGAGTTAAGATCAAAAGGCTATAACCCAGCGGGCTACTCTTTCTGACCTTCGACGAAGCGCCATCCAGGCGAGCCCTGGTCAGGCCGGTGTAGCGGCCAAAGCGGTATAAAAACTTTCTACCCGGACCTCGCGCTATCAAATACTGGACTGTTCCTCCGGCTACCAGCGCCGCAAGTAAGGCCACAAAAGCCAGCCAGAGCGGAAATTTACCTGAAGAAGCCCTGGCGGCAGTAGCCAGCAGTACAAAGTCACCGGGAACAGGCACAGGTACACCCGCCGCTTTTACCAGCATCAGTCCAAAGATAGCTGGGAGACCATACATGTCCAGAAAAGTATCAATCCCACTCATACTACCTCACCAAGATACATTAAAGTTGAGATGTTAGACGGGGAACAATTAACAGGAAGAGGGTGCGAAAAAGGCAACGACTTTAGTTGGCCTACGGAAACTGGAGGGTCAAGAGCTAAGCTGGATAGGGCCTGAAAAGCCTGGTCTGAAACCTGCTCTTTAGATTTACGTAGAGATAGTAGTAACAGATTAATGAAAGCTGTTTACGCAAAGGAGTGCAAATAAATGATTTTCAGAATAATTGGCTGGCTCTTTAGAATGTTTTTTGGCGGCAGGCGTTACTATAACGGCTACTACAATAATCGCTATAATAACCGCTGGTACGGTCCGGGATACGGCCGTGGCTTTATGGGCGGAGGATATGGGTATGGCCCTGGATACGGTCGCGGCAGATTTGGCGGCGGCCTGGGAAGTGGCCTGCTTGGCGGAGCCCTCGGTGGCCTTTTTGGCTATGGCTTAGGCCGTGAGGCGGGCGAAAACGATAATAGATGGCAGGGCGGTTACAACGGTAATGACTGGAACAACGGTGGAGACGTTGGTGGCGGCAGCGACTGGGGTAATAACGACTGGGGAAATGGCGGCGGCGATTTTGGCAGCAGCGGTAACTTCGACATCGGTAGTGGTACCGACTGGAGCGGCGGTTCGGACTTTGGCGATAACGGAGGTGGTAGTAGCTGGTAAATACCAGTACATGTTGTAAAAGGGCCGGTATAGCTTGAGTAGTTATACCGGCCCTTCGCGTCTATAGTCAGAAGATAAAAGTTTACCAGAAACCTAAGCGCCGGCTAAAGCAGGCTTAGCACCGCTTTCCGCTTTCAACAGTTGGGCCAGCGAGGTCAGACTCGTTTTAGCATCGCCCAACACCATCATTGTTTTCTGGTCGTAGAATAGCTCATTATCCTCGTTGGCAAAACCGGGATTCAGGCTGCGTTTGAAGAAGACTACCGTTCTGGCTTTGTCCACATCCAGAATAGGCATACCATAAAGAGGGCTATCCTTTTTGTAGCGAGCAGCCGGGTTTACTACATCATTAGCGCCCACTACCAGCACTACATCCGTATTCTGGAAGTCATCGTTGATCTGGCCTGGCTCGCACAACAGGTCGTAGGGAACATTGGCCTCAGCCAGCAGCACGTTCATATGTCCCGGCATGCGGCCCGCCACCGGGTGAATGGCGAAACGTACCTTCACTCCCCGCTGTATCAACATGTTAGCCACTTCATATACCAGGTGCTGGGCCTGGGCTACCGCCATGCCATACCCCGGCACAATAATGACGGACTGGGCGTTATCAAGGATAAACTTCACGTCTTCCACGGTGTAGCGAATAACCGTTTTTTCTTCAGCTTTACCACTCTCGGTTTTAACAGCGCCCACGGCTCCAAACAGCACGTTCAGGAAAGAGCGATTCATACTCCGGCTCATCATTATGGATAAGAAGAAGCCGGAAGCGCCATCCAGAGCACCTGCGATAATCAGCACTTTGTTGTCAATGGCGAAACCGGTTGCCGCCGAAGCCAGCCCGGCATATGAGTTAAGCAAAGCCAGAACTACCGGCATATCGGCGCCGCCTATTGGCAAAACCATCAGGACACCCAACACCAATCCCAGCGCGACCAGGCCAAAGAAAAGCCAGCTCAGGTCGGGCTTAAAGATCAGAAAGATGTAGAAACCAACAGCGCAGAAGAACATCGCGATGTTGGAAACGTTCTGGAAGCGATAGGTGATCGGGGCAGCCTTAATCAACTCCTGTAGTTTGGAAAAGGCCATCAGGCTCCCGGTAATGGTCAGGGAACCAAACAGTATTTCAAAACCGAGCGCGACCATCAGGCCAGTATCAAAGTTAGGGAAGTGCTCGTGATATTTGACAATACCGACCATTGTAGCCGCCAGCGCTCCAAAGGAATGTGAAAGGGCAATTCGTTGGGGCATAGCGGTCATTGGCATGAAAATAGCCATCGCCCCGCCGATTAAAGAGCCGATGATAAAACCGACAATAATCCACTCGTAGCTGACTATTTCACGCCGGAGCAAAGTACCCACCACTGCTACGAACATCCCGGCAGCGGCAAAGTTCATTCCCCGGCGGGCGGTTTCCGGAGAACTCAGGCCTTTAAGGCCAACGATAAATAAAACAGAAGCCAGCAGGTAGGCCGCTTCCAGTAAATAGTCGCTCATTATCCCGCTTTGTCCTTTCGCCTAAACATCTTCAGCATTCGGTCGGTTATCATAAAGCCGCCTACTACGTTAATAGTCGCCGAAGTGACCGCGATAAAACCCAGGATAGTACTGACTTCTCCGCTGTTACTGCCCGCTGCAATCAATGATCCAATCAGCGAGATACCCGAAATGGCATTGGTGGCTGACATCAGGGGAGTGTGCAGCAACGGCGGGACTCGCCGGATAACTTCAAAACCCAGAAATCCGGCCAGCACAAGGATGTAAATCGATTCGATCAGTGGAATATTCATGCCGTTACTCCTTGCCGAACCAGTTCTTTCAGATTTTCGTTTACCACTGCGCCATCAAAAGTAACGCAGGTTGCGCTTACAATCTCATCGCTCAAATCCGGGACAGGTTTACCAGGCGGGAAAAGGTAGCGAAACAGGTTGAAAACATTGCGGGCATATAACTGGCTGGCATCCACCGGGACAGTAGCCGGAAGATTGGTAGCGCCTATAATAGTAACTCCGTGATACTCTATCGTTTGGCCGGGTTGCGTAAGCTCGCAATTGCCGCCCTGTTCAGCCGCCAGGTCCACAATAATGGCTCCCGGTGGCATTAGTTCGACCATCCCGGCGCTGATCAAACGAGGGGCCGCTTTCCCGAATACCTGAGCAGTCGTTATTACCACATCTACCTTTGGCAGGTGCGCGCTAATAGTATCCATTTCTGCTTTGAGAAAGGCAGCAGACTGCTCGGCGGCGTAACCGCCTTTAGTTTCAACCTCAGCGGAAAGCGGCATTTCGATAAAAGAAGCTCCCAGGCTATTTACCTGTTCTTTTACGACCGGGCGCGGGTCAAAAGCTGCCACTTTCGCCCCTAAACGGTGGGCGGTAGCGATAGCCTGCAAGCCTGCCACTCCCGCGCCCAGCACCAGGACGGTGGCAGGATAGATTGTCCCGGCGGCAGTCATCATGAGGGGGAAAAGCTTACCCGACCTGGCCGCCGCTATCAGCACGGCTTTGTATCCGGCAATAGTAGCCATCGAACTTAAGGCGTCCATATTCTGGGTGCGAGCCAGCCTGGGAATAAATTCCATTGCGTAGCAATTAACTTTGTTGCGGGCAAGAGTCTCAATTAAAGCGAGGTTGTTATAGGGCGATAGCAAACCGATATAACTGGTTCCCTGGCGCAACATCCCTATCTCCGGCTGATCGCCGGTGAGGATAGTACAGGGAGGTTGTACCTTGAGAACTATATCCGCCTGGGCGTAAAGGCTCGAAGAATCTTCTATAATTCTGGCGCCCGCCTGCCGGTATTGAGCGTCGCTGAAGCTCGCACCGAGGCCAGCCCCGCTCTCCACCAGCAATTCGTGATTATCTTTCTTGAGTTCGGAAACTATAGCGGGAGTGCATGCTACGCGAGTTTCACCCGGCATCGTTTCTCTTGGAATACCGATCCTCATTTGTGCCGACCCCCTGATCTGTTCTTATGTTAAGTTAAATTGGCTGTAAGGTTGAGAACGTGGGTTACACCGGCAAACAGGTTTTTCTTAGAAACCAGCCGGTTCAGGCACAGGACGCGACGGAGTAAAGCCTTCCTGCAACAGGAAGCCCAGAGCATCCGAAATTACCCACTGTTCGGCAATCTTGCTGCCCACGAAGCGCTCAATGCTCATGCCTGAGATCGTAACTTCTTTGCCGGTAGGGGCAATCCCAAGATAAGGACCGGTATGAGTGCCATACATTTTCCAGCGAGTAACCACTTTATCATTGTCCACCAGCACATCTTCCAGAACCCAATGCTGGTCCGGGAAACCCAGGTGCATGGTGTTCACTATCCGCCGGTATCCTTCAATACCGTTATTGCCCACCGGGAAAACAGGATTGTGGAAAACGAAATCGGGTTCAAGAAAGACATCCAGGGCAGCAACATTTCCCTTATTCCAGATATCTTCATAGAAGAGGCGTACCAGAGCTTTTAACTCTTCGGGATTCATAACTGACCTCCTTACTTCTTAAAAGAAAAGTACCTCGGAAGAGCCCGGGAGTATTAAGAAAAAGCTATCTATTTTCACAATACCAATCAAGGGTACAAATCAAGGTAGAAACAGGTTAAAAGGAGGTAATAGATAACAAGAAATTAGTTTTCTCAGTTAGAAATAACAACCATGCTACAGGAGCAGTAGCCGGAGGAGAGTTAACTTGCTTATTTTAACCTGGCCTTTTTTATTAAGCCTTCTTGTGAGCCTTCAAATGGTCTTCCAACCCATCCAGTAAGACGTTCAAGCCGAAAGAAAAACGGTCTTCGTTCGAAGTAGCGCTTACATGCGGAGCAACTGCCAGGATGGCAGGATATTTATCGGGTGGTAAACTCTGAAATAAATTAGCCGTATCCTTTGCCAGTTGCTCGCTACTCATATTTAGCTCGGTGGCAGCATTGGCAATTCGGTTCTCTTCAGCCGCGAAGTTAGTGCAATAATCATTCAATAAAAAGCCGGCGTTGATAGTTTCTTCAGGATCAAACCCGGCCTTAAGAAGGATACTACAAACCAGTTCAATCAAGCGTATCCGGTTAGGGCCGTTTGGAGGGGTAATTATCATTACCAGAGCGGCATCCCGGTGGCTCAATAAGACTCGCCGGACTTCACGCATCATCGCCTCTAGCTGTTCGCGCCACGGTAAGGAAGGATCAGGCGCCTGCATACCGGCGCAAAGTTCATCTGATAATAAAGCCAGGAGATCAGCTTTATCATGCAAGTGCCAGTAAAGAGAAGCGGCCTTAATGCCCAGTCGCTCAGCTAACCGGCGCATACTTAGCTTATCCAGGCCATCCTCGTCCAGCAAGTCGAGCGCAACCTGAATCAGCTTTTCCCGGTCAACCGGCTCCCGCGCCGGGTTATCTTCCTGATTAAGTCCTCCTGCTTTGCGTCGTGACGCTTTCAAATTGATGCTCCTCTTTGCTCTTTTCTCTAAAAATTAATCCTTGACAGTATAGCATAAGCGTGATACTCTAACACTGTTAGATAAAACCTAACAGTGTTAGAGTAAATGTAGACCTGTAAAAATAACGAAAGGACTAACTCTTATGCACGTGCTGATTATTGGTGGCGGTCTGGCCGGCCCGGCCCTGGCTCTTTTTCTTAAAAAGGCCGGTATCACCTCAACTATTTATGAAGCCTATCCTCAGTTAGAAAATATCGGGGGTGCCCTACAAATCGCCCCTAATGGTATGAAGGTAATGGCTGCGCTGGGGCTGGCCAAAGAAGTAATCGCGAACGGCTCTGTATCAAGTGAATTTCGCTTTTACGACCACCACGGTAAACGGTTGGCCAGCCTGAAAAACGGGAACTTTGAAAAAGTTGGCCAGCCTGCCGTAAGCATCGCCCGCAATACCTTTCACCGTATCCTCACCCGGGAAGCTGAAAAGCAGGGTATTCGGCTCGAATATCAAAAACGGCTAAGTAAAATCAGCTATCCTGATGATAAAAAAGTGCAGGCGCATTTCGAAGATGGTACCACCGCCGAAGGAGACATCCTGGTCGGCGCGGACGGAATCCGCTCAATCACTCGTCAGCTAATCCTGCCAGACAGCCCGGCACCGGTTTACACCGGGTTCCTGGGTCTCGGAGGTTTTGTGCCACGATCAACTGTGCGTTCCCTGGGCATGACCCCTGCTGAACAGGATAATTTGCATATGGTTTTTGGCCCGAGTGGCTTTTTCGGTTATGGTGGAGCTAATCAAGAAATGATGTGGTGGGTTAATTTTGAAAGTCCTGAAGAAACCAACCAAAAAGAATTACCCTCTCTCACAAACGAGGAAATTCGTCGCAAATTGTTGAGCCGTTACAGCGGTTGGGCCGAACCGGTAGAAACTATGCTAAAACAGGAACAGGCGATAGTTAAAACTGCCATTTACACAATGCCGTCTTTACCCACCTGGCACAACCGGCGTGTAATCCTGATCGGCGACGCCGCGCACGCTTTGAGCCCAACCTCCGGGCAGGGAGCGTCCATGGCCCTGGAAGATGCTATGTACCTGGCAAAATTACTGGCTCAGTCGTCCGACCAGCCGGAACAAATTTTTACTAGCTTTGAGCAGGGACGACGTGGCCGGGTAGAAAAGATTAATAAGCAGGCGAACCGCAGCAATCAGGACAAGAAAGAGGCCAGCCCCTTTGCAACCTGGTTACGTAACCGCTTCATCAGTATAATAATGCCGCTGTTTGGGAAGAGTATGTTTGAGTGGATACATAGCTACACCATAGACTGGAATGTCAGCAAACCGTCCGCTTCGCCAGAGGTTGAGCAGGCAAAAAGCAGGTAATTTCTGTTTAAGAAAGCCGGAACGGTTTTTTGACCATTCCGGCTTTCTTTGTGTCTTAGCCAGCGCCTCGCGAAAAGAGCTGGCCGAGTAACTTAAAATCCGAGTACAGGATGTGGCTGGTAGAGTTCTTCCAGTTTTTTAAGGTCCTCTGGCGAGAGCTTGATCGAAAGAGCTTCTACCGCCTCTTCCAACTGGTAGGGTTTACTGGCTCCTATAATGGGAGCGGTTACAGCAGGCTGGTGCAATATCCAGGCAGTAGCAATCTGAGCGGGGCTGACTCCGTGAGCCTTTGCAACCTCGGCAACACGATCTACAATTTTGAAATCGCTCTCCTGATAGTACATCGAATGAGCGAAAGCATCGCTTTTGGAGCGCGTAGTATCTCCGGTATTGCCCGGTTTCCGATTGCCAGCCAGAAAACCGCGCGCCAGCGGACTCCAGGGTATTACACCGACCCCTTCCTCCTGGCATAGAGATAACATTTCACGTTCTTCTTCCCGGTAGACCAGATTATAGTGATTTTGCATCGAAGCAAACCGAGTCCAGCCGTGTAAATCGGCCAGGTAAAGGGCTTTGGCAAATTGCCATGCATGCATGCTGGAAGCCCCGATGTAAAGGGCTTTGCCCGCTTTTACCACATCATGCAGAGCTTCCAGGGTCTCCTCGATAGGCGTTTCGTTATCCCAGCGGTGGGTCTGGTAGAGATCCACGTAATCGGTATCCAGGCGGCGTAACGAGGCGTCAATTGACTGCATAATGTGTTTACGGGATAAGCCCCGGTCATTAGGCCCTGGCCCCATGGGATTATAGACTTTAGTGGCAATTACCACTTCGTCACGCTTTGCAAAGTCGCGCAGGGCGCGGCCCAAAACTTCCTCGCTGGCGCCCACAGAATAGACATCAGCAGTATCGAAAAAGTTGATGCCCAGTTCCAGCGCTCGCTTGATAAAAGGGCGGCTCTCTTCCTCATCCAGCACCCAGTCGCGCCATTTAGAAGTGCCATAGGTCATGGTTCCCAGGCAGATTCTGGAAACCTTCAGTCCGCTTTTTCCCAGTTTTGTATATTCCATCCAATTTCTCCCTAAACAACCTTCATATTAGCGATCTTATTCTTACCGGTCTTATTCTGAAAAGCTCCTTATCTTGAGCTTTCATACTTCCCGGTCATTATAGTGGATTACATTGAATCTAGCTTTTCAATCTGGACAGCTATTGACAGAGCAAGATTAGATGCTATAATCAAATTGAATGAACATTCAATCGAGGAAATATGGCTAAAGTTATCGACAAACAAAGCGCTATCGTTAACGCCGCTCTCAAATTACTGGTGGAAAATGGCTTTCACAATACGCCAATGTCTCTTATTGCCAGAGAGGCCGGGGTTAGCGCTGGCATTATATATCACTATTTCGAGAACAAGGAAGATTTAATCAACCAGATCTACCTGGAAATTGACGCACAACTTTCACAGGCCCTGCTTGGCGATAAATTAGACAATTTGGAAGGGTTAGAGCTATTGAGGCAAGCCTGGCTCGATCTTTATGCTTTTTATGTGGCTCACCCTGTCGAAGCCCTTTTCCTGGAACAATATAAAAATTCTCCCTTTTACAAGCTCGATGAGAGTGAGTCTGAGGAAAAATGGAAACCCCTGATCCAAAAAGTCGTACAAGCCATCGCTGAAGGCAAAATAACCGACCTACCCTTTGACGTTTTATATAACCTGACCTTCGGAGTAGCCATGTCTCTGGCCAAACAGCAGATAGCCGGGGCAACTGCACTGGATGATAAAACCCTCCAAAAGGTTGCCGATGCAGTATGCCGTTCGGTACGGGCAGGTTAATTTTCTTTTTTTGATCGTTATTGAATGATTATTCATTCGATTGTATATTAAGGAGAAATTCAATGCCAGATAAATGGACCGCGAAAGATATGCCGGACCAGACCGGGCGAGTAGCGATAGTGACCGGGGCAAATGTTGGGCTGGGTTACGAAAGTGCCCTGGCTTTAGCCCGCAAAGGGGCGCAGGTAGTGGTTGCGAGCCGAGACCAGGCTAAAGCCCAGAAAGCAGTAAATACGCTGAAAGAGCAAGTGCCGGGGGCAAAAATAGAGTTTATCCGGCTTGACCTGGCCAGTCTCGCCGCCGTACACGAATTTGCCAGCTCTTTCAAGGAGCGTTATGGTCGCCTGGATTTGCTCCTTAATAATGCCGGGGTAATGGGTATTCCGCGCCGCGAAACTGCGGACGGCTTTGAAATGCAGCTTGGGACTAATCACCTGGGCCATTTCGCCCTGACCGGGCTGTTATTAGATCTCCTGTTAAAAACGGAAGGTAGCCGGGTGGTTAATACAACCAGTGGAGCGCACGTATACGGGCGATTTCATTTCGATGACCCGCAGTTGCGACAGAACTACGGGCGCTGGAAGGCTTATGGACAGAGCAAATTCGCCAATGTGCTCTTCACCTTTGAGTTACAACGCCGCCTGGAAGCAGAGGGGTACCAGACCATCAGTGTAAGCGCCCATCCGGGCGGCGCGCGCACCAACCTACAGGCTGTCAGTACGCACGCTTCCGGTAACCTGGTCGAGAGAGTGGTCTTTGGGGGTTTCAACAATCTAGTACAGGTTTGTGAAAAAGGTTCAAGGGATAGCTAAGCTTGTAAAGGACGGCCTTTGTAAGTCCAACGAAAGGGTTTCGCACAGACTCGATTAAAGTAGTCAATGAACTCTTCCAGGCGCTTACGCAAGTCTTCGACT